>JAHXDM010000024.1 GCA_019468145.1 Rickettsia endosymbiont of Bradysia coprophila | reverse complement strand
CGCCGTGAACAACGCCACCGCATCGCGATCGCGCTGGTCCTCGCATAGACCACGCGCAAGTTCAAGGCGGGCCGGCAGGAAATCTGACTGGGCCTCCAGCAGCGCCTCGTATTCGTTGGCCGCGCGGTGGTGATTGCCGGCCACCCGCGCCAGGCCGCCCTGCGCATAGTGGCGCAGCAACGGGTCGTGGCCAGGCAGTTCGATGTATTCATCCAGGAAGCGTTGCGCGGCGCCCCATTGCTGATGCTGCAGCGACAGGTACAGCGCCTGGCCCAGATCGTCGACCGTGCGCTCCACGCGCAGGGTCTGGCCGTCGATGGTGATGGTCGGTCGCTCCGACTCGGCCTGCTGCAGGCGCTGCTGGTCCTGCTGCTGGTGACGCAGGTCGGTGCCCTGTTCGAGCACGCGGCGAAGATCGTCCTGCTGGGCGCGCACGTCGGCGGCCGCCAGCAGCAGTACGACAAGGAAGATGGGATGGCGCATGGTCGATCCGTGGTGGTGCGTGCAGCGGGCCGAAGCAGGGACTGGCGGATCGCGGCTTGTCCCTGCCCTGCCCCGTCAGGGGCGTGGCAATCAGTTCTTGCTGCCGCCGAAGGCGGTGTCGTACTGGCTGTTGCCGCTGAAGGTGGCGATACCGGCCAGGGCGGCCGCGTTGGCGCCGAAGAACTGCCCCTGGGTTGTGCCGGCAACGCTGCCGTTGGCGGTGGCCGAACCGGCGAACGATGCGTCGGCACTGTTGATGTTGGCAACGATGGCCAGGTTCAGGCCGTTGCCCGACAGCGCACCATCCAGGGTGCCGGCGCCGAAGTCGGCGTCGAAGGTGCCGCTCAGCAGGTTGCTGCCGTTGAACTTGTTCAGGCCAGCCACGGTGTAGGACGCCACGCCGGCGGGCAGCGTGGTGCCGGCGCGGTCACCAACGAAGTAGACCTGGCGGTTGTTGAAGCCACCGGCGGCGCCATCCTTGGACCATTCACCGAACCAGACATCGCCACTGCCGACCTTGACGAAGTTGAAGTGGCCCATGCCAGCGTGGCTGCCCGGCGCGCCGGTGATCGGCATGGCCAGGGTACGTACCGTCACGCCATTGACGGTGGTGGGTGCCGAGTAGGCGCTCAGGCCCTGGAAGTCCACCGGCTTGGCCTGGGACACGGTGCCGACACCGATACCGGCCTTGCCTGCGCGGTGCGGGCCGCCATTGACCTGCGATTCGCCAACCGCCACATACAGCTCGGCATCGGTCTTGGCACTGGCGGCACCGACGATATCGGCAGCATGCGCGGCACCGACCAGAGCCAGCGAGGCAGCAACGGCGAGAACCGAACGGGAGATCATTTTCATGGTATTGCTCCTTGGTTGAGGGAACTACGGGTACAACGCTTGAAGGTGGGAGATCAGAAGCGTGCGGTGACGCCGAGCTTCAGGGTGCGACCCGGGGCCGGCAGCGTGGACCGCGTGGCTGGATCGACGTAGTAGCGGTTGCCGAGGTTGCTGCCGACCAATTCGACGCTGGCATGCTCATTGAAGCGCCAGCGCGCATAGGCATCGACGGTGGTGATGTTTCCCCAGGTGAACGGCACGTTCTGCCAGAGCAGGCCGCTGCCACCGCTCAGCAAACGGTCACGGTAGGCCTGCAGATCAGGGTTCTCGTGGCGCTGGTAGTGCACGATGCGGCTGCCAAGCTCCAGGCGCTCATCGAACAGGCGCGTGCCCAGCGACCAGTTGATCGACAGCTTGGGAATGGCCTGGGTCAGCAGGTAGCCACCGACGAAACCATCCTGCACGCAGTTCGGGACCAGGCCGCGGTTCGCGTCCAGGAGCACCGCCGTGCTCTCGTCACACACCTCGTTTTCCAGCGTGCGGGTGATGCCCAGATCGGTGAAGAAACGCCGGTTGTCGAAGCGGGCCTGCAGTTCGATGCCACGGATGGTCTGCTTGTCGATGTGTCGAACAGGAAGTTGCCATCGCGCTCGATCACGTCACGGGTCTTGTGCACGTAGTACGCCAGCTTGACGTCGGCATCGGCGGTGTTGCCGAACAGGGCCGACAGGTTGTGCACGTAGCCCACTTCGTAGTTGTAGGCGTGCTCGGGCTTGAGCGCATGCAGCGGATTGAGGCTGCCGGAGAAGGCGATGGTGCTTTCGAACATGCTCGGGAAGCGCACCGCTTCGCTGTAACGCACGTAGGCACGGGCGGCCGGGGACAGGTGTGCAGTGGCCGAGAAGGTCGGCAGCCAGGCATGGTCGCGGCGGCGGCTGTTGCGTCCATCGATCGGCTGCGACTGTACGCTGTTGCCGATGTTGCAGACCTGGTCGCTGCCGGCAAACACCGGCTGCACGCCGGGAATGGCTACCACTTCGCCATTGAGGCAAGGATTGCCGGCGCGGGTGTAGTTGCCATCGGCATCGGGCAGCCAGGGCCGCGTGTATCTGACCGGACGCGGCGTCTCGTACGGCGCCAGCAAGGCACGGATGCTGTCATCGATGAACCAGCCCATGCCGCGCTTTTCCCATACGGCACGGCGTGCTTCCAACGCGTCGATGCGGGCCTGCAGATTGGCGGGACGGGGCGGCAACTCGTTCACGGTGTACTGCGCTTCCTTGCCACCTACGCCCTTGGTCAGCAGCTCGGGGTGCGCCTCGAGGAAATCGTCGAAGGCCCAGTAGCGGCTGTAGCGCACGCCTGCATTGAGGGTAAGGAAGTCGACCGGACGCCACTCCAGGGTCAGGTAGCCCTCGCCCTCCTGTCGGCGCCCGGCACGCGGGAACATACGCCAGCCATCGGTGGTACCGAAGTACGGATCGCTCGAGCCGAGCTTCTCGTACTGCCAGTTCCCGCCCACGGTCAGGTCCAGGGTCGAATGCAGGGCGAAACGGTTGCTCAGGATCAGGCCGGTGCGGTCGTTGCGCGCGTTGGCCAGCGCGGTGTTGCGCAGGATCGGGCTGGCGTCCGGGTTCCATGCCGGATTACCCACTGCGAAGTTCGGGAAGCCGCCAGCGCTGTAGGTATCGCTGTCCGTCTCGGTGCGCCACAGGTTGGCGTAGAGGTCCAGCCAGCGGCTGCCGGCCGGCTGGAAGCGGTATTCCAGGTTCCAGGCATCGGACGCAACCCGGCTGAGCGGCCACTGGATGCGCCCGTAGTCGGGCGCGGACAGGATGCGCGACGGCATGATCTCGCCATAGTGGGACAACGTGCGCCGCCAGGTGGCCTTCAGCTGCTGGTCGTCGTTGATCTGCCAGGTTCCCTTGACCAGCCACGACTCCTGTTCGCTGGAGGTGTTGGGCACTTCATCGCCAGGCTTGAAGTAGCGCGCCAGCGTGGTGATGTAGTCGATGCCCTGGTACTCGTACTGCTCGCGCCGGTCCTGGTCGTAGTACGCGCTTCCCTTGCTGCCGGAGAAGTAGTTGCCGCGCTTGCGCCAGGCGTAGGCGGCCATCAGGTCGACGTTGTCACCGCGCACACCCAGTGCCAACCGCCAGGCCTGATCCTCGCCATCGAAGGGATTGTTGCCACTACGCGACTTCACCGGCACCACCAGGGTGCGGTCGTCATAGGGTGAGTTCGGCGAGCCCTGCGGGAACCCCGGCACGGTGCGGTAATCCTCGCCGGTGTGCAGCCTCGGCAGGCGCGGTGCCACCGCATTGCTGCTGCCTTCGATCTTCAGCTCCCCGCCGAAGCGTTCGCCGGCAGCAACGATGTCGTCAACGTCGATGGTCTTGATCACCAGCGCACCACCGATCCCGCTGTGCACATCGCGCACCAGCCCTGGCCCCTTGATGACCTGGATGCCACCAATCAGGTTGGGATCGATGTAGTTGCGGTTGCTGACGCCGTTGTAGCCGCGCCAGACCGTGAGCGCCTGTTCGCCACCGTCGATGCTGACCGGCACCCGCCCGGGCCCCTGGATGCCACGGATGTTGACGTCCAGCGCGCCGCTGTTGCGCGCATCGCCGCTGAACACTCCGACCAGATCCTTGACCACGTCGGCCGGATTGGAACCGCGATAGCGCTCCACCCGGTCGCGCCCCGAATACGCCGTGGTCAGATCCAGCGCGAACACATCATCGTAGCCGCGCCGATCGCGCGCCTCACCCCCTTCCGACTGAAGGCGACCGGCCACGTCCAGTGTTTCGGTCACCCGCACCCCTTCCCCTTCACCCGCCTCCGCTGCGGCCCGCAGGCTCCAGGTGCCGTCCATGCCGCGCTGTGCGCGTACGCCGCTGCCGTGCAACAGCTGCTGCAGGGCCTGCATCTGGCTGTACTCACCTTTCACTGCACTGGAGCGGCGGCCTTCCACCAGATCGCTGCGGAACACCACCTGCACATCGGCCTGGCGGCCAAAGGCGCGCACGGCGTCGGCCAAGGGTTGTTCCGGAATGGTGTACGGGCGCAGCGGCGCGACGACCGCCGGTTGCGCCTGCACGACCGGCACCCAGGCCAGCGGCAGCAATGCAGTAGAGATGGCCAGGGCCAGGACGGTGGCGCGGCGATGACAGGCAGATGCCGTGGACGGCATGGACAGGAACTCCTCAAGCGTGGCTGGACCACGGGCACATCCGGTGCCGGTGGTGTGTCTGGCTTGAGAAGAAACGGTGTTTCGCTCTGGCTATACCTCTATAGACAGCCGCGTGTGGCGACTGCCCACGGTTTTTTCATGTTTTTTTCATGCCGCGTATTCCGCCATGAACCGGCGGCACCTCACCACAGCACCAACGCGCCACCGGGCAAGCGCTGCACGCGCAGTCCTGCCTGTGCGGCCACCGCATCAATGGCGGTCTCCGGCTGCTGCAGGTGGAACAGGCCACTGACCCGCACGTTCGCGCCCTGCCCGCCCAGTACCCAGACCGGTGCACGCCGATAGCGCGCCAGATCGGCGATGGCCTGCGCGGCCGGCAGATTGTCGATCGCGACCTCACCACGCCGCCACGGCGCCATGGCCTCGGGATCTTCCAGCTGCACCGGCTGCAGCCAGCGACCGTCACGGAACGCCCGTGACTGCCCGGCATGCAGGCGCTGCACGCTGCCGTCGCCCGGACGCACGTCGACCACACCCTCGCTGACCTGGGTGGTGACCGTGGTGTCCTGCATCGACACGCTGAAGGCGGTGCCGATATCACGGACCCGGCCGCCCGCGGCCTCGACCTGGAACGGACGAGCCTCGTGCGCCACCTGGAACCAGGCCTGCCCGCGCAGCAGGTGCAGGCGACGCTGCTGGCCGTCGAACTCGAGCGCCAGCGCGGTGCCCGCATCGAGCACGGCGGTGCTGCCGTCTTCCAGCTGCACCACGCGTGGCGCATCGCTGCTGCGCAGGTCACTGCGTGCCAGCAGCAGCGCGTGCGGTGCCGCCGTCACCATCAGTACGACGGCGGCGGCACTGGCCAGCAGCCATGGCAGGCGGCGGCGCGGTGCGATCGGTCGCAATCCCTGGCGGTCGGCGGTCAGTTCAGGCAGCGCCGCCAGCACGTCGGGCCCGGCAGCATCCAACCCCTGCCAGAAGGCCTGCTGCTGGCGCCAGGCCAGCGCATGACGTGGATCGGCCTGCAGCCAGCGCTGCAGGGTTCGTTGCTGGCGTTCCGGCAGCGGGCCTGCACTGCACCGGATCACCCAGCGCAACGCCTGCCTGGCCTGACGCGGCGAGGGTTCGGACGTGGTCATGGTTGTGGCCTGCCGCACCGCGAACGGGTGCGCTTTCCTGTTGTGACAATGGCGGGTGCGATCTGCCCACGGCAATCGCCGGTCATCGGCGCGTTCCCTGTTGATGCTGCTGGATCAGCAGCGCCGCGCGCAGCACATGCTTGCCGACCAGGCTCTTGGAAATGCCGAGCCGAGTGGCGATTTCACGCTCGCTCAGGCCCAGGTAGCGGTTCAGCACAAAGCACTCACGCACCTGCGCCGGCAGCGCGAGGATGGTCTGGGTGATCTCGCGCAGTTGTGCCTGGTCCAACGCCTGCGCCTCGCCATCGTGGCCGGCCTCGGCCATGTCGGCGGCGTACTCGGCCATCGCGCGCCGCTCGCGGGCGTCAGCCTGGCTGCGGTTGAGCGCGTGGTGGTAGGCCATCCGGTACAGATAACCACGCGGTTCCAGGATCGGCGGATCGCCGGGCACGCTGCTGGCCTTCAGGTACAGGTTCTGCAGGGTGTCCTCGGTACTGGCCGGGTCGAGATAGCGCGCGATGAAGCGCGACAACGCACGGCGCTCGCGGATCAGCAGCTCGACCAGCGCCAGGGCATTGGGAGACATAGGTGCCAAGGCCGGACCGGGGAATGATGGGCGTGATGGCGACGGTCCGGACGTGGATTGTGGGCTGCACGGCCGCAGGCGGCAAGCGAAGGCCCGTCGCGCGGCACCAGGATCATCCACGCATGGCGTGGATGCGGAGCCTACGGTTCATCCAACGCCTCGAAACGCTCGGCGAGGTAATCGATCAACGCGCGTACCGCCGGCAGCAGCCCACGCCGCGACGGGAACACCGCATGCACGATGCCGTGTTTCGGCACCCACTCGGGCAGCACCGGCAGCAGCGCCCCGCTCTCCAGCTCATCGGTGATCATCATCCGCGGCAGCATCAACAGCCCGACCCCGGCCACCGCGGCAGCGCGCAACGCGATCATGTCATCGCTGACCAGGCGCGGGCGGTGATGCACGCTGGCCTGGACCTCGCCAGGCCCACTGTATTCCCACACATGCTGCTGACTGGGCGAGGCCAGATCGACGGTCGGCATCATCGCCAGGTCGGTCGGCACCTGCGGCGTGCCCAGCCGCTGCAGCAGCGCCGGACTGGCACTGGTGCACCACACTCGGCGCGCCAGCACGCGTACCACAAGGTCACTGTCCTCCAGCGGCGGCGGCCGTACCCGGATCGCCACATCCACGCCCTCGCCCACCACGTCCACGCGGCGGTTGGTGGCGTCCAGCTGCACCGTCACCTGCGGGTGCAGGGCCAGGAAGTCGGCCAGCATCGGACCGATGCGCGCGTGCAGGATCGCGATCGGGCACGCCAGGCGGATGGTGCCGCGCGGCTCGGCGCGTGACATCGCGATGGCTTCTTCTGCGGCCTCGGCCTCGACCAGCATCGCCTTGCAGTGGCGGTAGTAGTCCTGGCCGACTTCGGTAACCGAGAAACGCCGGGTCGAACGCTGGATCAGGCGCACGCCCAACCGTTCCTCCAGCAGCGCGATGCGCCGGCTCAGTTTCGACTTCGGCATGGCCAGCGCCCGCCCGGCCTGCGAGAAGCCGCCGTGCTCAACCACCATGGCGAAGTAGAACAGGTCGTTGAGGTCACAACGGCGGATATCTGCGATGAACACGGGGCGATCTCCTGCGGCCCACGGCCTGCGACCATTGTTCACCATGTAGGACTATGACGGCAAATATTGGCGTCTACCGGCCCAATTGTCGCGGCGATATCGTCTCCTGCAACGAAGAACAGCGGCCGGCAGCCCCGGCCAGGAGATCGCCATGAAGCGTGTCACCGGTACCTACAGCGCCCCCCGCCCGCACTGGGTGGGCGACGGATTCCCCGCCCGCTCGATGTTTTCCTACAACACCCACGGCCAGCACCTGAGCCCGTTCCTGCTGCTGGACTATGCCGGCCCCTACAACTTCGCCCCCAGCGATACCCCGCGTGGCGTCGGCCAGCATCCGCATCGCGGTTTCGAGACCGTCACCATCGTCTATGACGGCGAGGTCGCGCATCGCGATTCGACCGGGGCCGGTGGCACCATCGGCCCCGGCGACGTGCAGTGGATGACCGCGGCCTCCGGCATCCTCCACGAGGAGTTCCATACGCCGGAATTCAGCAGGCGCGGTGGCACGCTGGACATGGTGCAGCTGTGGGTCAATCTGCCGGCCCGGGACAAGATGGGCGCACCGGGCTACCAGACCCTGCTCGATGCAGACATTCCCTCGGTGGATCTGCCCGACGGCGCCGGACGCGTGCGTGTCATCGCCGGCCGCTTCGACGGCCACGCCGGCCCGGCGCGCACCCACACGCCGATGGATGTCTGGGACATCCGCCTGCGGCAGGGCCAGCACGCCGAACTGCCGGTGGCCGACGGCCGCACGCTGGCGCTGGTGGTGCTGAAGGGCACGGTCCGGATCAACGGCGGCCAGCCGGTCGGTGAGGCGCAGCTGGTCACCTTCGATCGCAGCGGCGAGGACGTGTTCGTCGACGCCGACAGCGACGCCACTGTGCTGCTGCTCAGCGGCGAGCCGATCGACGAGCCGGTGGTGGGCTATGGCCCGTTCGTGATGAACAGCCAGGCCGAGATCAGCCAGGCGGTCAACGATTTCAACAGCGGCCGCTTCGGCCAGATCGCGCACTGAGCGCTTCCGCGCGGCGGGTGATGACCCGCCGCGCCAACGGGCCATCGCCCACCTTCCCCAGGAGACTGACCATGAGTACCCCCGCCAACTTCAACGGTGCCCGCCCGGTGATCGATCCGGACAACGCCGCGATGCTGCTGATCGACCACCAGAGCGGCCTGTTCCAGACCATCGGTGACATGCCATTCACCAGCGTGCGCGCCCACGCCACTGCGCTGGCGAAGATGGCCACGCTGGCGAAGATGCCGGTGATCACCACTGCCTCGGTTCCACAGGGCCCGAACGGTCCGCTGATCCCGGAGATCCACGACGCGGCCCCACATGCCCAGTACGTGGCGCGCAAGGGTGAGATCAACGCCTGGGACAACCCGGAATTCGTTGCTGCAGTGAAGGCCACCGGCCGCAAGCAGCTGATCATCGCCGGCACCATCACCAGCGTGTGCATGGCCTTCCCGTCGATCGCCGCGGTGGCCCATGGCTACCAGGTGTTCGCTGTGATCGATGCCTCGGGCACCTATTCGAAGATGGCCGAAGAGATCACCCTGGCCCGCGTAGTGCAGGCCGGCGTGGTGCCGATGGACACCGCCGCAGTGGCCTCGGAGATCCAGCGCACCTGGAACCGCGACGATGCCCAGCAGTGGGCCGAGGTCTACACGAAGATCTTCCCGAACTACCAGCTGTTGATCGAGAGCTACCTGAAGGCGCAGGACGTGCAGAAGAACCACGAGCAGCTGGATTCGCAGCGCAGCTGAGCTGCCCCCGGGGTGCCGGCCAGCCGCCGGCCCCCTCCCAACCGGAGACCCACCATGTCCAGTGAACCGATCCGCGACCCGGCCAGCGACCACCTGCTGACCCCGCAGAATTCCGCCTTCATCATCATCGACTACCAGCCGGTGCAGGTGAACTCCATCGCCTCGATGGACCGCCAGCTGCTGGTCAACAACATCGTCGGCACCGCCAAGGCCGCAGTGGCCTACGGGCTGCCGATTGTGCATTCGACGGTCAACGTCAAGACCGGCCTGAACAAGCCGCCGATTCCGCAGCTGCGCAAGGTGCTGGCCGACCACCCCACCTACGACCGCACCACCATCAATTCCTGGGAGGACGTCGAGTTCCGCCAGGCGGTGGAAGCCACCGGCCGTCGCAAGCTGATCATGACCGCGCTGTGGACCGAAGCCTGCCTGACTTTCCCGGCCCTGGATGCGTTGAAGGAAGGCTATGAGGTGTATGTGGTGGTCGACGCCGTCGGTGGCACTTCGCTGGCGGCACACGAAGCCGCACTGCGCCGCATCGAACAGGCAGGTGGCCAGCTGATCAGCGTGCCGCAGCTGTTCTGCGAACTGCAGCGCGACTGGGCCCGTTCGGAAACGGTGCCGGCGTTCATGAACCTCTTCATCGAAACCGGTGGTACGGCGGGTATCCAGTTCTCGTACGATCGTACCGAGTGATTTCGTGGCGGCGCTGGCCTTGGCTGGCGCCGCCTTTATGGAGCAGTCGAGCACGGCTCGACGCTATAGACAGATGGAGACTCCGATGGCCTACGCACGCATTGTTTCGACCGGCGACAACTACCTGCACCACATCAGCAATGGCAGCTTTGATGTGGACGCGGACGAGCCGGCATCGCTCGGCGGCCAGGGCAAGGGCTTCGCGCCGTTCGATCTGTACCTTGCCTCGCTGGCGGCCTGCACCGCCATCACCCTGCGCATGTATGCACAACGCAAGGGCTGGGAACTGGGCGAGTTTCATGCCGAGCTGCGCTCTGAGCGTGACGAGGATGGGCGCTTCCACGTACATCGCGTGCTGCACGCCAGCGCTGAGCTGAGCGATGCACAGTGGCAGCGTCTGCTGGAAGTCGTGGAGAAGACCCCGGTGACCCTGGTGATGCGCGAGGGCGCACGGATCACCAGCGAGCGCGGCTGAAGCAGGTCTGGCCCACCTGCGGCGGATCTTGGCCGGTTCCTCGCTTGTTCCGGCCTCGCCCCTGTTCCAAGCTGCGCGTCCGCGTTCGGATGCAGTGAGCGCGCAGCAACAGGAGGACCGCACGCGATGTTACGTGCCCATGCTTTGGATCTGGATTTCAACGGCCGCGCCCTGCTGGCCGACGTCAACCTGCACCTGCCCTCAGGTGCCCGCATCGCCCTGATCGGCGACAACGGCAGCGGCAAGAGCTGCCTGTTGCAGATGTTGGCCGGTACTCTGGTGCCCAGTGGTGGGACCATCATCCGGCGCGATGGCGCACGCATCGCCTACGTGCCGCAGCACGTGCTCGATGACTCCTCTCGCAGCGGCGGCGAGCAGATGCGCCATGCGCTCGCCCGCGCGCTCGATGCCGTCCCCGACGTACTGCTGCTCGATGAACCCAGCAATCACCTGGACCGCAGTGCACGCCGCTCGTTGATCGCGCGCCTGCGCCAGTTCCATGGCGCGCTGCTGGTGGCCACCCACGATGAAGCCCTGATCGATGCGCTCTGTAATGAGCTCTGGCACATACGTGGCGGGCGCGTGAGCCACTTCGGCGGCCGCTACCGCGACTATCAGGCGGACCTGCAGCAGCGACGCGAGGCCAGCGACCGGCAGCTGCGCCAGCTGGATCAGGAGCGCGGCCAGGCCCATGAGGCGTTGATGCGCGAACAGCAGCGCGCCGCCAGCTCGCGGGAACGCGGTGTGCGCAAGGTGGAACAGCGCAAGTGGGGCGGCGTGCGTTCAGCCACCAAGCTCGGCCGTGGCAATACCACCGCCAGCACCAAGCAACTGCTGATCCGTGAGCAGCAGGAAGACATCGAGGCTCGTCGCAATGACCTGCAGCGGGAGACCATCATCGAGCCTACCTTCGCGTTGCCGGCCGGCTGGCGACGTGAGGGAGTGGTGGTGCAGCTGACCGACGCCAGCGTGGCGCATGCCACGGAAACGGTGCTGGGTGGACTGCATCTGCGCCTGGATGTCGGTGATCGCCTGGCGATCACCGGTGACAACGGCAGCGGCAAGTCCACGCTGGCACGCGCGCTGTGCGGCGACCCAAGCATCCACCGTGATGGTGACTGGTTGCTGCCGCCAGCTGATCAGATCGCCCTGCTCGACCAGCACTACCGGGACCTGCCGATGCAGGCCACGCCTCTCCAGGCGCTGTCTGCCCAGATGCCGGACTGGAGCCAGACCCAGTGCCGGCTGCACCTGGCCGACTTCCTGTTCCGCGGCGATGCCACGGCGCAGACGCCCGTGTCCGCATTGTCCGGTGGCGAACGGGCGCGGCTTTCATTGGCATTGATGGCGGCCAAGCCCCCAGCGCTGCTGGTTCTGGACGAACCAACCAACAACCTGGACATGACGCTGCGGATGCACCTGCTGCAGGTGCTGCGGGTGTTCCCGGGCACGTTGGTGGTGGTGTCGCATGACGACGCGTTCCTGCGGGCGCTGGAACCGGGACAGGTGCTGGCGTTGTAGCTGCGGCCGGGTGTGGCCTATCCACATACGGCGTGGATCTACGGTAGAGCCGAAGGCAACGGCAGGGGCTGTTGCCAACGTCGCGTGCAACCGCCCGAAAAGCCGAGCATGGGCTCGGCTCTACGGAAGGCTCAGCGCCGCGAATGCAGCACGGTGCGATGGCGCATGGCGTTGAACTCCTGCTCCACCTGCTGGATGTCCTCGGCCTGGAAACCGGCCGCATCCAGCAGCTGCTCGGCGGCAGCCGCCGCCAGCGGGTCATCGTCGCGCTGACGCCAGCAGCGCGCCGGCAGGAAGTAGCCCACTTCGCTGCGCCCGCGCATGATCACCACCGGCCGGCCTGCGTACAGCAGGAACTCGGCCAGGTGTTGGCGCAGGCCCTCCACTGAAACATAGGCCGGTCCAACACCCAGCATCTGGCTGGACGGTTCGGGACTTCGAAACAGCTTGCGACGGCTCATCCATTCCTCCTTTGTGCAACGCGTGGTCTCCTTTCCTTAGACGGGTGCATCGCTGCGCCCCCGCCACGCTTCGCGTGATGCCCATCACGCCATCCGCTTAGAAGCCGGTGTTGAACTCCAGCTGGAACACGTCGATCGACAGCGGCGCACCGGACACTTCCTTGGCCGCCATCCACTTGCCGCTGATCCAGCTGCGCGCGTCGAGCGCGTAGGCACCGCCCACGTAGTAACCGCGGGCGTTGGTGCCACCCAGGTGGAAGTTCGGATCGTTGTAGGCGTCGGGCAGCGCGTCGGCCTCGATATGCTTATAGCCCAGCAGTGCCTGCCACTGGCCCTTCTCCTTCAGCTCGGTGGCACCGAAGGTGGCCTGCACCATCCATGCGGTGTCGCCGCTGCGGAAGGTATCGATGCCGACAGTATCGCCGGCGCCGTAGTTGTTGACGATGCCGTTCTGGGCGCGACTGAACATGGCCTGCTTGTCATAGGCCAGGTTGCGGATGTAATCGCCATCCAGGCGCAGACCGATGCCCTGCGCCAGCTGTGTATCCCAGCGCAGGTTCAGCGTGGCCAGGCGGAAGGCCGAGGCCATGCCGACATACTGCGGGGTCGGCGTACCGGCCGGATCCTCCGGATTGCGCGCGATGTTGCGGATCAGCATCAGGGTGTTGCCCTTCTGCATGAACGCCGGGCGCGACCAGTCGGTGTCGCAGCCTACCGCGCCCGAATACAGCGAGCACGTTGAGGACAGGCGGCCGCTGATGTTCTTGAAGTCGTAGTAGCCCAGCGCGGCACGCAGCGCGTTGTCATCGTTGAAGCGCCAGTTCACGCCCACCTGGGCACCGGACAGCCACTTGTTCTCGTTCGGAGTCTTGACCTTGCTCTGGCTCGGCGAGCTGTCGGAGGTGTACTCCAGCGGCACCACCGCGAGGTTGGCGAACAGGCCGACGTCGCCGCCATCGAGGTCGTACTTCAGGTTGGCGGCCAGGCCGTCGAAGTTGAGGTCGTTGGAGAACAGCGTGTCACTGGTCCAGAACGGGTTGCCGAAGCGGCCACCGCGCACCGTCACCCAGTCCGCCGGGCTGTAGGCCAGCCAGGCCTGGTCCAGCCACACGTCCTTCTTGCTCAGGCCGCCACCCAGCTGCTCGGTGGTCGACACCGGGCCATTGCTGCTGCCGCTGCCAGGCGCACGCCGGCCGTGGTGTGCTGGCCAATGGTTGCCTCGATGCCCAGGCGGGCACGGATGCGCCACAGGTTGCGGCGGTCCTGGCGGGTGTTCAGCAGCGGCGGCAGCTGCAGGTTGGTATTGGTATTGGTGTCGAAGCCGTTGCCGGAGTTGATCGACGACCAGTTGCTCACGATGTCGCTGTTGCGCTCGGAGTAGAAGCGCGACTCGCTGCGCACACGCAAAAAGAAATGTCACCAGGTGACCTTGAATGCAGCTATGGTCCACTAAACAAAGGACACAAACAAAATTTACAGTTGAGGAGGCGCAGCCCAGCCTTCACGATATATTGCATTGCACAATCAACAGTAAAAAACCATAAAGCGCACATATCAAAGTCAACGGAAATAACACAGTCAAGCGCACGCCTAACTCAAGGTAACGATACAAGGCACAGCGCAAACAGATCACAACGGGCATATCCAGAAGAGCCACGAAACACCGACTGAGGCACAGGCAGATGAAAATGCGCTAGAGACGCAGGAATAGCAGAATTAGATAAGCAGAAGAAACACGACTTCAGAGAACAATTCAAGAGACCATAACAGCAAGCCTGGCCGTATTAAGAGATAAATAATAGATAGAACCACATAGGCGATAATCAGAGCACTATAAGATACAAGAAAAAATTAAAGATAAAGAAGATAGGATATATCAAGAGCAAAGAGCATAGACACGAGCAGAAGAGAAACGAAGAAAATGAGACAAGAAAAGAACGAAAGAAAGAAGAAGAAAGATAGATAGAGAAAGAGCGAAGCAGACAAAGGAGAAAAAGTCGGTTTTTGATTAGCGACAGAAGTGGTACAGATTCAATACGATTCTCAATTACGCGAAGAAAGAGAGAGAAATAATGGAAGAATAACCAAGCAATAAGAGCACCGGGACCGAGACGGACCCACCCCATGAGATTCAAGGACACAGCAGGTCGAGAGGAAATACGAAAAAAGTAGACAGAGCGGACCGGATGCAATTGAAAGTAGACCATCAATAGCGTCAGACGCGCGATCGGCAAGAGAAGACGATAAGTACTACAGCATTGCACACAACATAGCAACGAACAACCAAGTACGAACTAAATTATACAGACAACACGACCATAACACAGAATGGGACAAGAAAAAACCAGACGTTCACCTGCAGCTGGAACGCGAGGGCGCTTGACCTTGTCGTCTACGCGAGAATCGCTGCTGCATCAGGTTTAGCCGAGGATAGCGACCGTAGTGGCATTGCGGCGCCCGCCACCGGCCGACGACCGGCACGAACCGCGCGCCACTGCCGACTGGAATGCCGAAGTGTGTCACCGCTAGCCCCTGCGCATCGCGATTTCATCGTCACCGGTATTCGGGCCATTGTCCGGGACATGGAGAGGTCGCGTCGGCTTCTTCAGTCGGGACGTCGGCTGATCCAGCGGCTCCGGTTCCGGGCATTCGTTCTCTTCACGGCGGCTGTTTCCGGGCTCTGGCGGCTTTTCCGGGGCAAGCGGGGGTGGCGGCGGAGGGCGGCTGGTGGCCAGTGCAGACATCGGCGGGCTGACACCGGACGACGGTGCTGGCGGTGTCCTTAACAGCAGCCGACCACACCGCGATGCGAGTACCAGGACGGCGGCCAGCACAGCAACGACGGTCACCAGCAACTTGGGGCGAACGCGGCCATGCGGCTCTGGCGAGGGGCAGTTGGGATGGCGCCCGATCATTGTTCACTCTAGCCCTGCCCTTTGCCGGTGACCAGGCGACCTGGGACCAAGTCCAGCCGCCGCCAGCAGGTCTAGTACCTCGACCACGCGGCGTACTTGCCACTGCGATTCAACGCGCACGATCACCGGGAAGCTCCGGTGTGGTCGCGCGCTCGGTACGCAGGCGGTCTTTCCAGCTTCAGCCTATTGTCATCCGGGTAGGATCAGTGAAACACCTGGCCGCATGGGTCGATGGTGATCGCCTGGTCTTTCAAGCTTCTCAACGCCGTGCTGTTGCATTGGCCTTTCGGCAGGTTGACCTCGATGCCGGGGAATGGAGGCGTTGCTGACGTCAGGATGCAAGATCACCAGCACCACCAGCAGCAGTCACGAAAGGGCGTTACACGTTGATTGCCCTTCTCGCTTTTCTTTTGATGCCGAACTTTCGCTTCTGGGCCATGGCGCGCCCCTCGCCTTGCGGACGGCGCGCCAGCGCGCCGCGCCCGTCCTGTCTTTCGGCAGCGCGCGGCGATATCGGGATGAAACACTCGCCAGGGTCGGCGCGAGCGCACGCGGCGCGGGCGCCCAGGTAGTGTGGAGAAATATTTATATTCAAGAAATCAATGACGACTCTTATCCGCTAGAGATATCATAAAAATGAGCTGTTCTGATGCGCCTACCACAAAGAGGCCAAGGTTCGCCCTGGTACACTAAAGTATCTGTAATTTAATCGAATTAAGATCATGTCACAGCATTTCGATTTTGGATCTCCGTTGTTTTATTTTTTTCTTGTTCACACACACGATCAGGGGTAAGGGCACTACCATTCGGCAGCCAGGCCTGTCTGTTTACAAAATATACACTCAAGCTTCTACTCCTATATACGTTAACTATATCACCAAGAATTCAAGGGTAAAGTAAAGCCACGTTGCACTATAAGTTTTTTAAAGAGTCGGTTGTTAAAATTCTGATATCACAGGCCCAGGTATTGGTTACCGCTCGTCGACCTTTGAGTCGTAGGAGTGGGGTCGGACGATCATCATGTGGCATTAGGGTAGTCAAGCATCGGGCCAGACGAGTGTACCGTGCGCTGCGGCATCATCTGGACCAGCGTAGCAAAGCTGTATTAGTCATCTGTTCGTATGTCTGCGGTATATTAATTACATTCCTTTTGTGCAAGTTCTAAAGTTGTATGGGAGTCCAAACGCCGCGCACCCGGGAAGCCACGGTGAGCCCGAACGCGCGGGAGAGAACGGGCGGTAGAGTGCAGTCAGAAAAAAGTGGCTCTAAAACGATTTACGGAAACTGTAGAATTTAATGGTGATACCACAGCGCGGACACGAGACAAAGTAGATTGTGCATGCAAAATTGTTTTCTTCGTGAGCGGCGCGAAAGAGCCAGGCGACAAGCCGTTATTATTAGCACAGGCTTTGCTGACAGGGCTGCCAAGTTTACTAACGACTCTTGTCAGTATCATTCGGTCGACCGCAAAGCGTGTCAGGTGAATACAATCAAAAATAAAAAATGGACAACTTGAGGGAGATGAGACGTTCATTGGCAGATGTCAGTTGTTCGTGAACACGATATAACCAGAGCGCGTACTTGTGCTATATGTCTAAGGACGCATGTGCTCACAGAGACAGTCTCTACTTTTAAATGCAGTCTCATAGTATGTTACAGTGAGTGTGAGTCGTAACCAAATCCACCCAAGAGGAAGCTTAGCGAACTTGATAAGCGCCTGTGAGAAAAGTAATTTCCGAAGGGCGTTGGTAACCCGGCTCGACAACCCCTGTATGGGACGTACGAGCAGGATCAGTCACGGAAGCGACAGAAATGAATTGCCGAGCAGTATCGCGTTCCCGGCGACTTAAATACTTAATAGTTAATGAAAAAATTTCTGTGTCTGAGCAGCGCGTCAAAGCATAGGCGCGCGGCCGGGACGGGCCACCCGCTCGAAAGAATCGACGCAACGACAGCGACAGAACGCAGCCGGCGAAAAGTTGGGTTGCTCAGCTTTAGTGACCGGCCGCACCGCGCACCGTGACGACAAAGACGTGGGCTCCTACTCACACGCGCGCTGCTGTGTTGACAGCGCCATGTGCAGATGGCGACACGTCTTGTTCTAGTCAATTGTGTTTCCTATTGATATTAAAATAATATTCAATATATACTAAAATAATTTTATATCAAATAAATATTATAACAATGCGCAACGACGCTGACCAGGTGAGGGGTAACAGTCTTTTTGTGGTAAGCGGACTGGCGCTCGGCGCCTTGCGAGGCAGGGTCCTCCCTAGAGAGTCCCTCTCGTGCCCAGGACTCGTAAATCGGAGCAGGATTTGTTTGTTGCGTGAGGTTTTAGACTGGCGCGGTTGCCGGGCAGAAGGCGAATTGTCAATTTTTTCTATATATTAATTGTTTTTTATTTAAATTATAATTATTCGCTTCTATTGCTTTCCATTTAAATACACGACTGGAGATATTTCGCGGATGGAGACATTGAACGATCCAACCTGTAACTCCATACCAGCGCGTTGTAGTAAAAGGACGCCATCTGCTGAGGCGGAGTAGCGCTTTAACGATGTCGTCGTACCATGGTGCAGGTGCGGCCCTCATGTATGTCGTGGGACCAGGCTAGAATATATTATTTAAGGTCAGGCATGAGATACAACAGGTGATCCGCGGCGGGGCCTAGCGAGGACGTTCGTAAGGCGGCATCTCTCGAGCAGCGTGGACTCGTTAAGCAGAGCCTATCGTCTAATCTGGACAAGCGACCACGGTACGTTTTAATTAATGTTAACTTTAAAGCCTTGCGTTATTAGCAATACCTGAACCGGCGTGTTAGGTTTTCAACTTGTTTGTATTATATTTTATATTAGATAGAAAACACTGCACAACATGTAGTCGTTTAATAGGGAAATTGGCGAGTTAATTGGCATTATTTATATTTTGGGTTAAATAGCGTAAGGATGCGACGGAATTGATCCGGTAAAAACGCAGAGAGTTGAAACTTTGATATGCTCGAATTGTCGAATAAGGTAGGTGATGTAATACCTAGCGGATGTGTTCGGATTCTCGTAAGCTGATCGCGAAAATTTTGTACCTGTGTTATATGGCCATTCGGTTTTATGGGCGATCATAAATGCGGCGTCTTTGCTTCGAAGGTCTGGACGATGTTCGTTTCTGTGTAGTCTGAGGTACATGCCATAAATGTCTAAGTTCGAGAGCATTGGCATTTATCTCGCCCGCGGTTCCTGCTCGTGATAAATCGCACGACGGCCACCCAGACCGGGCCAGGCCCAGCGGGGGTTAGACGAAAATTTGGCGCTGAAGCTGTGAAGTGGTTTTTTGGAACTATAACAATGTTCATGTGGGCGGCATACCCGAGACGAAGCGTCAGCGGCAGTGGTCGCAGATCATAGATCATAAATTATTTTTTTCTTCAAATATTTTTTAATTTGATAACAGGTGCTACGGCAATCTGTTGCATTCAAATTGTGCCGGGCGGTAGAAGATAATATTAAACGCACAGCCAGTCGTTAAGGTACGGACGGCCTCGTTTTTTCCTCTTTTATAATTATTTATGTATCATATGGCACCTCTGTGCAGGCCCTGCACCCGGAAACAGGACTGCGATCTATTGCGACATGATTATATTTTTATTCATTTATGAGGAAGCGCAGAAGTGTCAGCTGAATTATTATATTAATTTTTGGTTTATATTTTTAAAAAGATGGTGTAACGAGCCTGAGCGGGTTACGGTCGCACTATAAGGTGTGTCAGGCTGGTCTTCCGCACGATTTTCGTGCTTTTGTTTGCAACGCAACCAGCGCTTGTGACCAAAATTGTCTATAATTTAAAGCTCTTTATATAGCGATTACACTGCTGGATTGCATATACAACGAATATATCTTACAAAGGGACCAGAAGTCGGATAAGGTTGTGCGTCGGATGATACGGTAAATATATCGGTGTGCACAGATTATGATAATTTTAAAGGTAAGCAGGATACGGGGGCGGAGGGATAAGGTCACTTTTTCTTAAGGCTATAAAAAAAGGCGAGTATTAGTGTGTACGGTCCTTGTAATTTTTAATTAATTATTTATTTAATAATTTATTTTAAAAATACATGAATGGACGCATAAGTGGAAACTCTGTAGAGGCCAGCAAATGAGTGCATGTAGAGTGTCAACATGGCGAGAAGGCAAATAATGGAGCAGAGAATTTTGAGTGGCAGGGGGGCGGCCAGGTCGCGAGTAACCCGGCGTTTAACTCACCCTTGGTACTTCTCGAATTTCCGTAACGTCACAGGGAGGAGTATATCTGGGAGACTACGTCAGAGCGAACATAGTTAGGTCAGCGGACTGGGGCAAGGTTGATTGAGGTCAGTTAATCGGGGGCAAAAGCGTGGAGACTGACGCATGTCGGCTATAGGATATTTTATTTGGAAAATCATTAGCTCTGATTTTGAATCGACAACACCAATGACAGAATCGAAGTGCGTGGGGAGCGCCATACTTCTTCTTGTTACGGAGCCTTAGGTCACGCTCTAGATGGTTTGACGTTGAAGCGGCTCGTCTATATAGGGAAACATCTTTTAATTCCGCGCGTATGTAGTTTAACTGCGATTCGCACGTGGGGACAGGCCACGGCTGCACGTCGCGGGTTCCGCGCAACCCTTAGTGGTGCGCATGCTGGTGTTGACCAAAGGCAAAGTACATGATAAACGCCATGGCGATTTATTTATACTTTCAAATTTTTTTTCGTGTATCATTTCTCTACTGAGACAGCCGGCGGGATACTTATTAAATTTAAATTATTGATTCCGGTTGATTAAAGAGGAGAGGGTAGACGGTATGGCCTACTAGTCCGGCGGAGTAGGCACGAAACTGGGTACGAGTGGTAATACAAGCCTCAAAATCTAATTTTATAGTGAGCTCTCGCAGTTTGACGATATGAGCACGACAGCCGAAATGAGTATGCTCGGCGACAGGCCCGAGATTAAATTCTTTTATCATTTACGCAATTAAACATGTTAATTGTTCGACCGGATATTATTATATTATTAGAGTATAGTCAGTTTTTGGCGACACCATATGACAGCTGGTTAAATAATTCTGGAAAACGATTTTAGGAGCGGAAAGGCGTACAGTGTTGGTGCAAAAACGTGGTAGAACTTACCCTAGCATTACCCACTGCCTACCGACTTCTCCTGGCGCTATGGGGTGTCGCAGGTCTCAGAAATCTAAAATAAAATAAATATTTAATTTTTAAATTTACTTAATTAAATAAATATGTATGTTAAAAACTTTTACGAGATTCATAATGCGATTGCGGCGGGGCAGCGCGCCGGGCCCTGACGAGTTTCGGGTCGGG
>JAHXDM010000001.1 GCA_019468145.1 Rickettsia endosymbiont of Bradysia coprophila | reverse complement strand
AAAAGAAGAGATGCCTACGATCCAGTGTTTTGTTCGACTGTCGCGTCGCGTCCAAAGTGCATTGGCCCGGGGTCGCCCAAGAGGCGCCCAGCCGGCACGCTCGATTCAGCTCATGTTACGGTTTGGTCAGGGGACGGATTTCTACGCGTATTAGATGTTTCGACGCAGGGCCAGCTGCAATCCGCACACTTGCGCAGACCTAGACTTGTCCGCCAACTTTTCCGACCAGCGCATCCAGCGCGATATCGATCGGCCCATGCCCTGCGGCCAGATCCGTGAGGATTTGTCAAGGCGCTGGTTCGCGGTGTCTTCGCGCAGTCGCTGCAGCGTACTCGCGCGGCTGGTTGAACATGCGGTTACGGCTCGTTGGGCGTGGGTGATCAGGTCATCCACCAGTACGCCCAGGTTAACGCCTCGTCGCGGCGCGGGCAACAGCCGTCCACCCTCGCACCTGCGGCGCGTTGAAGGCCGGCCAGCAGGGCCCTGCGCGGCCGCGTTCTTCATAGCCGGTGGTGCCGTTGATCCTCTGGCCCGGCGAAAAGACAGGCCGTGACGCAGGCTTGGTTTCCAACGAACGCCATCCTTCAGTTTCGCGCGGTTCGAAGAAGTCGTACTCGGATAGCATACCGGGGCGGTGATGGTGCGCGTTCTCGAACCCGGTGATGCTGCGCACCATCGCCAGCTGCACGTCGAACGGCAGCGAGGTGGAGATGCCGTTGGGATAGATCTCGACGATACCCAGGCCTTCGGGTTCGACGAAGATCTGGTGGCTGGCCTTCTCGGCGAAGCGCACCACCTTGTCTTCGATGGACGGGCAGTAGCGCGGACCGATGCCTTCGATCTGGCCGCTGTACAGCGGCGAGCGGTGCAGCGCGTCGCGGATGATCTGGTGGGTCCGTTCGGTGGTGTGGGTGATCCAGCAGCTGACCTGCTGCGGATGCTCGTCCACCGAGCCGAGGAAGGACATCACCGGACGCGGCGAATCGCCGGGCTGCTCGTCCATCACGCTGTAGTCCAGCGAGCGGCCATCGATGCGCGGCGGCGTGCCGGTCTTCAGGCGGTCGACCTGGAACGGGCGCTCGCGCAGGCGCGCGGCCAGCGTGGTGGCCGGCGGGTCGCCCATGCGGCCGGCGGCGTACTGGGTCGGGCCGACATGGATCTTGCCGGCAAGGAAGGTACCGGCGGTCAGCACCACCGCTTCGGCGTCGAAACGCAGGCCGGTCTGGGTGATGACCCCGCGCACGGCGTCGCCCTCGATCACCAGATCGTCTACTGCGGCCTGGAACACGGTCAGGTTGGCCTGGCCTTCGACGATGGCGCGGATCGCCATGCGGTACAGGTTGCGGTCGGCCTGGCAGCGGGTGGCACGCACGGCCGGACCCTTGGAGGCGTTGAGTGTGCGCCACTGGATGCCGGCGCGGTCGGCGGCATGCGCCATCGCACCGCCCAGGGCGTCGATTTCCTTGACCAGGTGGCCCTTGCCGATGCCACCGATGGCTGGGTTGCAGCTCATCGCGCCCACCGTTTCGATGTTGTGTGTCAGCAGCAGGGTGCGCACGCCGGTGCGGGCTGCGGCCAGCGCGGCTTCGGTGCCAGCGTGACCACCGCCGATGACGATGACGTCGTAACGATGGAAGGACGGGTTCATGGGTGCTGTTCAGCTGGGGGCGGGCGCGGCCGGGGGCGGCGCCGGGGTGGCGATTTTAGCGCCATTCCGGGCCCGGACGACGCCGCCAGCCGCCCGGCGTCGAAATCAGCCCTAAAGTTGGCAGGATTTTTGCAGATAACCCAATAGCACCCACCGTGGCTGGCGCCGTAGGCGCCCGTGACCGGAATTGGAACAGGGGCCGGTACAGGCGCACGGTGGGGGAGCAGGGGGCCGGCAGTCGGGGGACTGTCCGGCCCTGTTTTTTGGGGTCACCGGGAAAGGCCCCAAAACAAACGGCCCCGCATTGCGGGGCCGTCTGCCTTCAGAGGTGCCGACATCCGACAGGGCCGGAACAGGGGGGATCCAGATGTTCCTGTCGGATATCGACGTAGAGCTTTTTGCGGCGGCCGGTGTCGTTTTTGTCACTTTGTGACGCGGGCCGTCACCATCCCCGTAGATTGCGGCTTAGACCGTGTGAAATGCAAGACGGTTCAGCGCTCAACTGTGCGCTGCGTCCCACGATCCATGTTGCGCCAGGGGGAACCGTTCATCCTCGGTGCGCTCGGCGCCGGCGCCGGACGGGCCTGCGGCGGGGGCGCCGACGGCTGCACGTTGGACTGCGGCGGGCGTCGCATCGAATCCATGTTCCGCCACGGCGAACCCCCGTTGTAGGACGGGCGCGACGGCGGCGGACGGTTCTCGCCACCATTGCCCGGACGCGGCGGCGGGCGGTGGTTGTGCGGCGGGCGGTAGATCGGGCGCGAGTAGTACGGATTGCCGTAGCCACCGTAGTAACCGCCATAGCCGCCGTAGTACGGGTAGCCGGAGTTGTAGGGATAGCCGGCCGGGTAGCGGTATTCCACCGACGGCGCACCGTGGTAGTAGCCGCCACCGCGGCCACCGCCGACGTAGTCGTAGGTGGTGCAGCCGGTCAGGGCCAGCATCAGGCCACCGGCAAGCATCAAGCGCGTTTTCATGGTGGGTCCCCCCAGAGGACGGGTGTGCAGTCAGCTTCGTGCGCGGGCATTGAATCGACCCTTAATTCCACCGGCCAGGATGAATGGAGGTGAAGGCCCGCATGCTGGCATGACCTGTGCCCCGGTCGCCAGCGCGGGGGCATACGTTAATCTTGCGTCATGAGCGATTCACTGTTGCCCCGCGCCGACGACGTCCTGCTTGCTGCCGCGAGGATCGCCCCGCATGCGAGCGTGACCCCGGTGCTGCGCTCGCACACGCTCGATGCGCTGGCCGGGGCACAGCTGGCCTTCAAGGCCGAGCACCTGCAGCGTGGTGGCGCGTTCAAGTTCCGCGGTGCCTGCAATGCGGTGTGGTCGCTGGATGCCGGCCGCGCCGGTGCCGGCGTGGTGACCCATTCCTCCGGCAACCATGGCGCCGCGCTGGCGCTGGCCGCGCGCACCCGGGGCATTCCCTGCCATGTGGTGGTGCCGGAAGGCGCGGTGGCGGCCAAGCTGGCCAATATTGCCCGGCATGGCGCCACGCTCTGGCATTGCCCGCCGACCATCGCCGATCGTGAAGCCACCTGCGCCAAGGTGCAGGCTGATACCGGCGCGACCCTGGTCCATCCCTATACCGACCCGGCGGTGATGGCCGGACAAGGCACCGCTGCCCTGGAACTGCTGCACAGCGACGGCCCGTTCGACGTGCTGGTGGTGCCGGTGGGCGGCGGCGGCCTCGCCAGCGGCACTGCGCTGGCCCTGCAGCACGCCAGCCCGCAGACCCGTCTGGTGCTGGCCGAGCCGGCCGGTGCCGACGATACCGCGCGCTCGCTGGCCGTTGGCGAGCGCCAGGACGCGTTTACCCCGGACACGATCTGCGATGGCCTGCGTACCCTGATCGGCGCGCCCAATTTCAAACTGCTGCGCGCGGCCGGTGCCGAGGTGATCGTGGTCGACGACGCGGCGACGATGGCCGCCATGCGCCTGCTGTGGGAGGTCCTCAAGCAGGTGGTCGAACCGTCCTCGGCCACCGTGCTGGCCGCAGTGCTGGCGCAACCTGAGCGCTTTGCAGGGCTGCGCGTCGGGCTGGTGCTGTCCGGTGGCAACGTCGACCTGCCAGCGCTGCGCTGGGGGGCGCCGTGAGCCGCGACCGGCAGCGGCATCGCACCGGCCTGCTGGGCTGGCTGTGGCGGCTGTTTGTCCTGCTGGTGATCTGGCTGCTGGGCGTGACCGCGTGGATTGTGTGGGTTGGTGAACGCGACCAGGCTGCCAAGGCCGACGCCATCATCGTGCTGGGTGCGGCGGCCTATGACGCCAAGCCATCACCGGTGTTCGAAGAGCGCATCCGCCATGGCCTGGACCTGTACGAGGCCCGCTACGCGCCGCTGCTGATCTTCACCGGTGGCTATGGCGGCACCGGTGCACGCTTTTCCGAATCACAGGTGGCGCGACGCTACGCACTCAAGCACGGCATCCCGGACGATGCGATCCTGATCGAGACCGCCTCGCGCAACACCGTGCAGAATCTGGTCGAAGCCAAGCGGTTGATGGAGCAGCGTGACCTGCACCGGGTGATCATTGTCAGTGACCCGCTGCACATGGCGCGCGCGCTGCGCCTGAGCAAGGCACTGGGGATCGACGCGCTGGCCTCGTCCACGCCCAGCACGCGCTTCCGCAGCTTCCACACCAGCTGGCGCTTCCTGGTGCAGGAGATCTACTTCTTCCACCGCGATCTGGTGCGCCCGCCGCTGAGTTCGCCGGCCAATACCTGAGGCGGAAGACTGCTTTTGGGTGAGTGCCAACCTTGGGTGGCACAATGCCGGCCGTAACGCGATCTGACGTGCTGTGCCAACCAAGGTTGGCACCTACCAGTGCGGGTTGCGCCCGGTAGCGCCGGGCCATGCCCGGCGGTGCCTTTCAATTACGTCTGCCTGCGCCGGATCGGAATCGCCGACACCGGCACCGATGCCACGTCATGCCCACCTTCGCGGATCGGCGCGCCCGGGTCCGGCGCCCAGGCGTGGGCATAGATCACCTCCCAACTGCTCGGCAGCTTGCCGTCGGCGCGGCGCATGGGCTCGTAGGCGGCCGCAGCAGCAGCGAAGCGGCCACGCCCGGTCAGCGTGTGGCGGCGGTCGACGCGGGCATTGGTGGCGCCCATCGCACGCAGCTCGCGCATCAGTGACGGCAGATCGTCGTAGGTCAGGGTGAACAGATCGCGGTCCAGCACCGGGTCGCGGAAGCCGGCCATCATCAGCGCATCGCCGAACTGGGCGATCTGCGCGAAGCGGCTCACGTGCGGGCGGTCATCGGCGGCGGCGAATGCTTCGTTGAGCTCGACCAGCGTTTCCGGGCCAAAGGTGGAACACACCAGCAGGCCGCCCGGCTTGAGTACGCGACGGAACCCGGCGAACACCGCCGGCAGGTCGTCCACCCACTGCAGGCACAGGTTGCTGAAGATCACGTCCACGCTGTTGTCGGCCAGCGGCAGCGCGGCGGCGTCACCGCACAGGCGCTGGAACGGCTTCCACCAGCCGGCCTGGCGCTTGGCCTGGTCCAGCATCGGCAGCGCCACGTCCAGCGCGATCACCTGCGCCTTCGGCCAGCGCTTCTTCATCAGCGCGCTGGCGTGTCCGGTACCGGCACCGATGTCCAGCACCACCTCGGGCTTGCGTGCCTCCAGGTAGTCCAGCGATTCGATCAGCCGCGACTGCACCTCGCGCTGCAGGGCGGCGGCGGCGTCATAGCTGTTGGCGGCGCGGGCGAACGCGCGGCGGACATGGCGGGCATCGAAGTGGGACGGCATTGCGAAAGTCTCTTAGAACGTACCGGGGTAGGCGCCGCCATCGATCAGCAGGTTCTGCCCGGTGAGGTAACCGGCCTGTGCGCTGCAAAGGAACGCGCAGGCGGCGCCGAATTCATCCGGCGTGCCGAAGCGGCCGGCGGGGATCTGCTGGCGGCGGCGTTCGGCCACTTCGCCAGCATCGCCGTCCTTGCCGGCACTGTGGGCGAAGTTGGCACGCAGGCGGTCGGTGTCGAACTGGCCGGGCAGCAGGTTGTTGATGGTGACGTTGTGGGCCACGGTGCGGCGCGACAGGCCGGCGATGAAGCCGGTCAGGCCACTGCGCGCGCCATTGGACAGCGCCAGAATGTCGATCGGGGCTTTCACCGCCGATGAGGTGATGTTGACGATGCGGCCGAAGCCGCGTTCGATCATCGCGTCGACGGTGGCGCGGATCAGCGCGATCGGCGCCAGCATGTTGGCGTCCAGCGCGGCAATCCAGTCGTCACGCTCGAAGGTGCGGAAATCACCGGGCGGCGGGCCACCGGCGTTGTTGACCAGGATGTCCACCTGCGGGCACGCGGCCAGCGCTGCGGTACGGCCGGCCTCGGTGGTGACGTCGGCGACGACCGCGCGTACCTCGGCGGCGCCGGCCAGCGCGCGCAGCTCTTCAGCGGCGGCCTGCAGGGCTGCTTCGCCACGGGCCACGATCACCACGTTGACGCCTTCACGCACCAGCGCACGCGCGCAGCCCAGGCCCAGCCCCTTGCTTGCGCCGCAGACCAGTGCCCAGCGGCCATTGATACCCAGATCCATGCGTCAGTCCTGCGGAATTCGGAAGGCGATCATTGTCCGCCATCGACCGGTGACAGGCCGGCAACGAAGTGTTGCAGGGCGGCGGCCACTTCGTCGGCATGGCCGAGGAAGGGCGCATGGCCGCCGTGGGCGATGGTCAGCGCCTGCGCACCCGGGGCCAGTGCCGCGGCGGCCTGCATTGCCGCCGGTGAGACCAGCCGGTCGCGTTGGCCGGCGATCCACAGACTGGGTTTGCCCAGCGTCGGCAGCGCGCCACGCAGGTCGGTGCTTTCCAGCAGGCGCAGGCCTTCCAGCAGCGCGCGTTCGGTGGGTGCACCGCGCTCGACCAGGCGCTGGCGCAATGTGCGCAGCTCCTCGCGGGCATGCGCCGAGCCCATCACGTCCAGCGCCAGGAAGCGTTCCAGGGTGCCGGCAAAATCGGTGGCCAGCTCGCGCCCGAACTGCTCGAACACGGCCGGTTCCACCGCGTGCGGCCAGTCTTCGCCACGCACGAAGCGCGGCGTGGCGGCGACCATCGCCAACCCGCGCACCTTCGGCAGCGTCGCCGCCGCGTGCAGCGCGAACAATCCGCCCAGCGACCAGCCGCACCACACCGCCGGCGGCGTGGCCGCGGCAATGGCATTGACCACGAACGGCAGGCGCAGCGGCGTGGTGTCGTCGCGGCTGTGACCATGGCCGGGAAGGTCGACCAGGTGCAGGGTGAACCGGTCCGCCAGGCGCTGCACCAGTGGTGCGAACACGCCGCCCTGCAGGGCCCAGCCGTGGATCAGAACCAGGTCCGGCCCACGGCCGGTGACTTCAATATGCATGGGGAACTACACGGAACTCAGGCAAAAGCGGGCAGCGGCGGTGGCGCGGCTTCACGCACGGCCAGGGTCACGCGGTCGCGCGCGCTGGCGATGGCCTCGACCAGGCCACGCACCTGTTCCGGCGTATGCAGCGCGGACAGCGTGACGCGCAGCCGCGCCTTGCCTTCCGGCACCGTCGGCGGGCGGATCGCACCGACCAGCCAGCCGGCCTGTTCCAGCGCCGTGGACATCGCCACGGCGGTATGGTCATCACCGCACAGCAGCGGCTGGATCGGCGTTTCCGAAGCCATCAGGTCCAGGCCATGGCGACGCGCTTCACTGCGGAACAGCGCGATCAGGTCGGTCAGCTTGGTGCGGCGCCAGTGGTCGCGGCGCGCCAGGCGTACTGCTTCCAGGGCCGCCGCTGCCATCGCCGGTGGCACGGCGGTGGTGTAGATGTAGGGACGTGCGGTTTCGGCCAGATGCTCGATCAGGTCGTCGCGGCCCAGCACCAGCGCGCCGGAACCGCCCAGTGCCTTGCCCAGCGTGACCAGCTGCAGCGGCACATCGTCCACGCTCAGGCCAGCGGCCGCGACCGCACCACGGCCATCACCGACCACGCCCACACCGTGCGCGTCATCGACGTAGAACAGCGCCTGCTGCAGGCGTGCCACAAGCGACAAAGCGCGCAGCGGTGCGATGTCGCCATCCATGCTGAAGACACCGTCGGTGGCCAGCATGGCCGCGCCATCGGGCGCGTGCTTGAGCTGACGCATTGCACCTTCGGTATCCAGATGTGGATAGCGGCGCAGGCGTGCACCGGCCAGCCGCGTGGCATCGAGCAGGCTGGCGTGGTTGAGCTTGTCCTGCACGCAGACGTCGTTCTCTTCGCTCAGCAGCGCCTGCTGCACCGCCAGGTTGGCGGCGAAGCCACTGCCGAACAGCAGCGCACGCGGATAGCCCAGCCACTCGGCCACTTCGCGTTCAAGCGCTTCGTGCATGGCGTGGTGGCCACAGACCAGGTGCGAGGCACCGGCACCGGCGCCTTCGCGTGCGGCTGCGTCCTGCAGCGCGTTGACCACGCTGAACTGCTGGGCCAGGCCAAGGTAGTCGTTGCTGCAGAAGCCGGTCAGCCACTGGCCGTCCACTTCCAGGCGTACGCCATCACGACGGGTGACCGTGCGCCGCGTGCGGCGACGGCCTTGGGCATCGCGCAGGGCGCGTTGGGCGTGGAGGCGGGCGGTCAGGTCGGGGCGGGCCATGGTGGCTGAATGCGACGACGGGGCGGCTAGGGTAGCGCGTTGCCGCGACGCCTGCTTGCGGCCCGTCTCAGGCCGCGTGAGCGCAGCCACAGCCGGCGCCATCGGCGCTGATATCGGCGTGCACGGTACCGCCGTGGTCGTGGCCCTCGGCATCCACCTGCACCGCCATCGGCTGCAGTCCCAGCCGCGCGAACAGCGCCAGGTCGCGCTCGCTCTCCGGGTTGCCGGTGGTCAGCAGCTTGTCGCCGTAGAAGATCGAATTGGCACCAGCGACGAAGCACAGCGCCTGCAGTTCATCGCTCATCGCCTCGCGACCGGCCGACAGCCGCACCAACGAGCGCGGCATGACGATGCGTGCCACCGCGATCATGCGCACGAACTCGAACGGGTCCAGTTCGGCGCTGCCATGCAGCGGCGTGCCCGCCACCTGCACCAGCTTGTTGATCGGCACCGAATCGGGATGCGCCGGCAACGTGGCCAGTGCCAGCAGCAGGCCAACACGCTGCGCGCGCGTCTCGCCCATGCCGACGATGCCGCCGCAGCAGGTCTTCAGGCCGGCATCGCGCACGTGCTCCAGCGTATCCAGGCGGTCCTGGTACTGGCGCGTGTGGATGATCGAATCGTAGTAGTCCGGCGCGGTGTCGAGGTTGTGGTTGTAGTAGTCCAGTCCCGCATCCTTCAGCGCACGCGCCTGCTCGCCACTGAGCATGCCCAGCGTGGCGCAGGTCTCCAGGCCCAGCGCCTTCACGCCGGCGATCATCGCCGCCACCTTCGGGATGTCACGGTCCTTCGGCGATCGCCACGCGGCACCCATGCAGAAGCGCGACGCACCAGCGGCCTTGGCCTGGCGTGCCTTGGCCAGCACCGCGTCGGTCTCCATCAGCTTCTGCGCGTTCACCCCGGTGCTGTAGCGCTGCGCCTGCGGGCAGTACGCGCAGTCTTCCGGGCAACCACCGGTTTTCACCGACAGCAGCGTGGAGACCTGCACCTGGGCTGGGTCGAAGTGCTCGCGATGGACCGCTGCGGCGCGGAACAGCAGCTCGGGGAACGGCAGATCGAACAGCGCCTGCAGTTCGTCGTGTTGCCAGTCGTGGCGGATGGCAGCAGCCATGGCGGGACCTTGGGTACGAGTGGAGCGAGGGCGGCAGTGTGGGTGGGCGTGCGCAGGCTGTCAACAATATTCATGTTCACATGGTTTACAGTGTTTGCACTCCGGGCGATCCCGCCCGGAGCGTTGCTTCTGTCGTCGAGCGCGAAAAGTGATCGGCATCAAGGCGTGTGCGGTGTTTCGCTGATCAACGCGGTCACCTTGCCGAGGATGAAGGGACCGTCATCGAAGTAGCCGTGGCCCCAACCTTCGCGCTGGTCGGCATTGAGGTCATCAAGGGTCCACCAGCTCACCGCGCTTTCTCCTTTCCGGGCGAAGAACGCCTGGCAGGCCGAGATGTCTGCCCACGCCGCAGAGTTGCGATAGACGCTCTCCCGGGTGAAGAAGCGTTCCATGCCGAGCAGAGGCTCATCGGCAGCATCTTCGAAGATGTTGGACACGATGTAGAGCAGCGAACCGGGAAAGAACAGTGAACGCTCGCTGGCTTCGTCGGCATCCCTCATCGCCAATTGCCGGAACCTCCCGATGCGGTTCTCGTGCTTCGAGATGGCATGCGCGAACCGACGACACGTCACCGCAGGCGCTTCGAGAATGAGGTCGAACTTCAGATCCGGAAGGATCTGCGCTGCCTGGTCCAACAGCTCGCACAGGAAGATGCTGCCGGCGCTGTGGCCGACGAGCGTGATGCGGGGAACAGAGGCTTCGGACTGCAACTGCCTGTGCAGCTCGCGCAGGAATCTGACGCCACCCGATGCCGGGCCGTCGAATGAATCCTGTGCATCCTTCTTCATGGGATTCCACCAGCCGATGCGCCCCACGTCATCGAGATAGAACTCTCGCAGTACTTCTTCCACGATCACGGCGGAGACGGCACCTGGCCGCCCCCGGCCACTGTGCTGGCGTTGCCATACGCGTATCACCAGTCTGGCCACCTTGATGGCCAGCGCGAGCCAGTTCAATGCCATGGCCTTGTTGGGTGACGGAGTGCCAAACAGTTCCATTGCCGTGCGCTCGTTGACGATGGCCGCGTGTTCGGCTGGCGGTTCATGTGCCAGCATCTTGTTTACGGGCGTCAGCGTCGCCTCCCTGTAATCCTCCCGGGCCTCGGCAAGGGCCTGGTTCACCTCGGGATCTTCAGCGAACTCCTGTGCGAGATCTGCCGAAAGGCTCTCCTCGTCGGGTGGCGCGGCGTTGAGGATCTTCATGCCGGGCGTGAATGCCTGTTCACCGCCGAGCTTTTCAAGGATCTTGTCCTGGACTTTCCTGAAGAGCAGTTTGGCGAGTACTGCACCCAGGATCTCGCCCAGGTTGTTCAACGGAGCTTCGATGTCACCCGTTTCCCAGACGAAGAACAAGGGGTAGGCCTGTGCCCGCACATAGGGGTCATGCAGGGTTTCTGCGATGCGCCGTCCACGCTTCTGCGAAACGCGGCCGCCATGTACATGGATGACGATTCCGGAAGGTGACCTAGCCTGCAGCGCGCGACCGACAATCCGGCGAAGGTCTGATTCCTGCAGCGTGCCATCACGAAGATGGATGATGTGATCCAGCGGGTCGTAGGCATTCATCTCACACTCCATTGTCATTGAGGATGTCGAGAACGAAGCAATTCACGCAGATGTCGGCACGCAGGTGCTGGCAAGCGCTACCGCGATGACGAGCGGTGGCGGCCTTTCGTTGCCGGCGGAGCTGCACCCCTCCCCAGAGGGCAGCGGCTGCAATGCTACCTCCACGAGGCGCGGTGGACGAACCCGGCAGGAATCGGCCGGCCTTCACGCATGTGGGACGGCATGCCATTGCTGCCAAAGCATGCGGTTCCCGGCGCGTGAGCGTATTCACCACATCCTGCAAGGCCTTCGGCCACAGTGGCCGCTGCCCAACCAAAGCGCTGGCGCGCAGACTCTGCCCCATGACCGATCTCCATCGCCTCCGCGGCCGCATCACCGCGCTGGTTCTCAGCGAGGCCTGGCGCCGCCGTGCCGCGCTCTGGGGCGGCGCCGTGGCCGTGGCACTGGTGGCCATCCTGTTCGCCAAGGCCAGCGACGCGGCCTTCCATCTGTTCCAGCGCATCACCGCGCACTCGCGGTGGTGGGCCCTGCTGCTTACGCCCGGCATCTTCGCGCTGTTGGCCTGGTTGACCGCGGGCGTGCTGAAGCCCACGCGGGGCAGCGGCATTCCGCAGGTCATCGCCGCGTTGGACAAGCCGGATGAGTTGTTTCGCAGGACCAATCTTTCGCCTGCGGTCTCGGCCGGCAAGCTGTTGCTGACCTCGTTGTCGCTGCTTGGCGGCGCGTCGGTCGGGCGCGAGGGCCCGACGGTGCATGTGGGTGCCAGCCTGATGTACCTGTTCGGCCGCTGGTTCGGCTTCAAGGACCCGCGCGAGCTCTCGCACTTCCTGCTGGCCGGTGGCGCGGCAGGCATCGCGGCGGCATTCAACACGCCGCTGGCCGGTATCGTTTTTGCCATCGAGGAGCTCAGCGGCCGTTTCGAGCATCGGTTTTCCGGCACCTTGCTGACCGCAGTGATCGTTGGTGGCGTGGTGTCGCTTGGCCTGCTGGGCAACTACACCTACTTCGGCCATGTGAGCGCACGCCTGCCACTCGGCCAGGGCTGGCTGGCGATCCTGCTGTGCGGCGTGGTGGCGGGCTTGCTGGGAGGCCTGTTCGCGCGTGCGGTGCTGGCCAGTGCGGCGGGCCGCCCGCGTTGGCTCGGGCAACTGCGCCAGCGGCATCCGGTTCTGTTGGCCGCAGGTTGCGGTCTGGTGGTGGTGCTGCTCGCCCTGGTCTTCGGTGAAGGCGCGTTCGGCACCGGCTACGAACAGGCGCGCAGCCTGGTACAGGGGCAGGCGATGGTCGGCCATGAATTCGGTCTGATGAAGCTGCTGGCCAACCTCGCATCGTACGTGGCCGGTATTCCCGGCGGCCTGTTCTCGCCGGCGCTGGCGGTCGGTGCCGGACTGGGCCACAACCTAGCGGTGCTGATGCCGGGCGTGGACCCGCGCGCGTTCGTGCTGCTGGGTATGTGTGCTTACCTGACCGGCGTTACCCAGGCCCCGCTGACGTCGGCGGTGATATCGCTGGAACTGACCGACAGTGGCGATCTGCTGCTGCCGATCCTGGCCACGGTACTGATCGCGCGTGGCGTGTCCGGATTGGTGTGCCGCGTGCCGATCTATCGGGGATTGGCCGAGCTGTTGATGGCGCCCGCGGTGGCGCAGTCGGATACCGGGGATCGCGAACGCTCGCCCTGAAGGGCGGCGCGGTGACAGATAGTGCTGACACTGCAGCACGTGGTCCGCTGATGGTGAAGCTGACGCAGCGATGGAAGGCTGGCGCATGCGCATCAACTTCCTGCACACGGCAAGCACGGTTCCTCACGCGCTGCTTCGCGTTCTGCTACCACTGCGTTGCCTGGTCTGCAACGATGCCGGCCACGATGGTCTGGATCTGTGCGCCGCGTGCTATGCAGAACTTCCGTGGTCCGTCCGTGCCTGCCTGCGTTGTGCACTGCCGCTGCCCGACAACGCCCTGATCGTCTGCGGCAGCTGCCGCGAGGAAGCGCCACCGCAGGCCGCTACCCATGCAAGCCTGTTGTACCTGCCGCCGGTCGACCAGCTGCTGGTGCGTTACAAGTTCCATCAGGACCTCGCCGCCGGTCGCCTGCTGGCGCAGTTGATGCAACGCGCACCGCCGCCCTGGTGGTGCCCGCCGCTGGTGCCGGTGCCGCTGCATAGGCGGCGCCTGCGCCAGCGCGGCTACAACCAGGCCGCCGAACTGTGCCGCCTGCTGCCGATGCCGGTCTGGCATGGACTTTACCGGCGCCGCCACACCGCGCCGCAGTCCGAGCGTAACGCCGAGCAGCGCCGGGAAAATCTCTTTGACGCATTCAGCATGCGCTTGTCGCCGCCGGCACAGCTGACCGTCGTGGACGACGTGATGACCACCGGCAGCACAGTGATGGAAATCGCCGAGACGTTGCGGCTGGCGGGTGCCAAAGACGTGCGGGTATGGGTGTGCGCACGGGTGCCGTGACGGCGGGAGCGATTGACACCGTATGACGGCTGCTGAAGGATGCCCATCCTTCAGCGTGCGGTGCTCGACTGCGTCGCCGCACTGGGTGCACGGATGCAAAGGCCCTAAAGTTCCGCGCACTCCCGCCGATAGCGGTTGGCGGCCGAGTCGGTGCCGGCCGCACGTTCTATCTGCACGATGTCTGTTCACAGCTTCAGGTCTGTACCAACGCTGGACAAGGAAGTCGTTGATGGGTAACAGAAAAGCAGGATGCCGGGTACGTGTCGTTCTAGGCATCGCGGGGATCCTGTTGGCCGGTGCGGTGCATGCACAGTCGACCAGCCCCTCGTTCGTCGAGCAGCAGGAGCTGCGCGAACGCGCCGAGCGCGAGGCGCGCGAGCGTGAGCAGCGGCAGGCATTGCCAGATGTATCACGCGAACAGCCGGTGGCGGCCACCGATCTGCATTCGCTGGAACTGCCGGGCGAAGAACGGTGTTTCACCTTGCAGCAGCTGCAGCTCGACGGCGCGCATCTGGCTCAGTTCGCCTTCCTGCAGCGCTATCTCGACCGCTACCGTGGCCGTTGCGTAGGCCAGCAGGGCATTGCGCTGATTGTGCGCCGCGCCTCAGACCTGGCGCTGGCCAAGGGCTACGTGACCACCCGCATCGGCCTGCCCGAGCAGAGCCTGGGCAGCGGAACGCTGCGCCTGCAGCTGGTGCCAGGCGTGATCCGGCAGATCCGTTTCAATGCGGAAGAGATTCCCCATTCGATGTGGAAGAGTGCGTTTCCGGCGCGACCGGGAGACGTGCTCAATCTGCGCGCTCTGGAACAGGGCCTGGAACAGCTCAAGCGCGTTCCGTCGCAGGACGTGAACATGGAGCTGGTGCCGGGCGAGGCGCCCGGCGAGTCAGACGTGGTCATCAGCATCCGCCACGGCAAGCGCTGGCGTGCCTCGGTGTCGCTGGATGATGCCGGCAGCCGTGCCACAGGAAAGCAGCAGGTCGGCGCGACCGCGTGGGTGGACAACCTGGCTCGCGTCAACGACCTGCTCAGCGTTGGCGTCAGCAGCGACGGCAGCGCCGACAAGGGTCGGGGTACCCACGGCTTCAATGCGTCGTGGTCGGTTCCGCTGGGCAACTGGCGCTTCAGTACCAGCACCTACAGCTCGCGCTACAAGCAGACCATCGCCAGCAACGCCGACACGTTCGCCAGCACAGGCACCTCCAGCAACGTCGATCTGGCCGTGGAACGGCTGCTGGTGCGTGGCCAGAGCTATCGCAGCGGTATCGAGCTGCGCCTGGCGCAACGGTCGTCGCACAGCTACGTGGAGGGCGTGGAGATCGAAGGCCAGCGCCGCCGTACCACCTCGGTCGAGTTGGCGCTGTTGCACCGCCAGTACCTCGGGCGGGTCCAGGCCGATATCCGCCTGGCGCACCGCCGTGGCGTGCCATGGCTGGGGGGCGATGATGACGTCGTGGGCCGCGATGGCCTGGCGCCAACGTTCCGCTATGGGCTGACCACGCTGGATATCGGCGCCGGCGGTGCATTGACCTCCGGGCCTCGCCCGCTGGCATGGAACACCGCGCTCCGCTACCAGTGGAGCGAGGACACGCTGTACGGCTCGGAGTTCATCAGCGTCGGTGGCCGCTACACCGTCAACGGCTTCGACGGCGAAGTGCCACTCGGCGGCGGCCGCGGTGGTTACTGGCGCAACAGCATCAGCTGGATGGCACATCGCGCCATTGCGCCTTATGCAGGCATCGATATCGGCCACATCGAGCGCGACGACCGCCAGGGGATCGGCGGCGGCACGCTCAGCGGCGCGCACGTGGGTGCGCGTGGCGAGCTGGGCGGACTGGCGTGGGATGGCTTCGTTGGCGTGCCGATGAGCCGCCCGGCCTGGCTCAAGCACGAAGCACGCGGGCACGTGGTCGGTTTCCGCGCGTCCTGGCAGTTCTGATTCGGTTGGAAGCACCGTCGCCAGGTGGCGATGTGATCGGGTTGTTGTGTGTGCAGTTCCCCCCTGGGTTGATGGAAGCACCTGGCATGAAGAACGTATTCCGCGGCTTGTCCCTGCCCGCTTCGGGCACTGGTTGGGCCACACGCCTGCGCATCGCGATGGCGAGCGCCACCCTGGTGATGGCATTCCTGGCCCCGGGCAGCTCATTCGCCCAGGTGCAGGTGCAGGCCGGTGAGCAGGCACGGGCCGACCAGGCGGCGAACGGCGTTCCGGTCATCCAGATCAACCGACCCAACGCCGGTGGCGTCTCGCACAACCGCTTCCAGGACTACAACGTCGGGCGCGAGGGACAGATCCTCAACAACAGCGCGAGTACCGTACAGACACAGCTGGGGGGCTATATCCAGGGCAACGGCAACCTGCAGCCCGGCCAGTCGGCGCGGTTGATCCTCAACGAGGTGACGTCGACCAACGCGTCGCGCCTGCAGGGTCATATCGAGGTGGCCGGCCGCTCGGCCGCGGTGATCGTCGCCAACCCCAATGGCATCACCTGCGATGGCTGCGGCTTCATCAACACCACCCGTGGCACGCTGACTACCGGCACCCCGGTGTTCGGCAACGATGGCAGCCTCTCGGCGTTCCGGGTGGCACGCGGAACGATCCGTCTGGAAGGCAACGGCCTGGATGCGGGCAACCTGGAAGGTGTCGACCTGTTGGCCCGCGCGGTACAGCTCAACGCGGGGCTGTGGGCACGCCAGGTGAACGTGGTCACCGGCGCCAACCAGATCGACGCCCAGACGTTGGCAGCGCAGGCGATCACCGGCGAAGGCGAACGCCCGCAGTTCGGCCTGGACGTTGCCGCCCTCGGTGGCATGTACGCAGGCAAGATCCGACTGGTCGGCACCGAGGCCGGTGTGGGTGTGCGCAGTGCAGGCCAGATGGTGGCCGACGCCGGGGACTTCATCCTGACCCAGGCAGGTGATGTACGCCTGAGCGGACGCACCGCTGCTGCCGGCCGCCTGCAGATCGAGACCGAAGGCGAACTGAAGGCCGACGGTGCACAGCACGCGCAGGGGGATCTTCAGATCCGCGCCCGCCAGGCGTCGCTTGCCGGTTCCACGTCGGCGGGCGGGGCGATGGCGGTACGCGCCATCCAGAATCTGGATCTGGCTGGCAGCACGCAGGCCGCGCAGATGCAGCTGGACGCCGGTGGCACGCTGACGCTGGCTGACACGGTGAAGAGTGCGGGCAGCATCGCGCTGGCCGCTGCACAGGTACAGAACCGTGCACAGGTGACCGCAGGCGCCGGGCTTGCCGTGCGTGCCGATACGCTGGTGCAGGACAAGGGCGCACGCCTGGGCGCGCAGGCGCAGCTGGATGTACAGGCCCGCCAGGTGAACAACGCCGGATTGCTGCTGGGCAACCAGGATGTACGGCTGCAGGCCGCGCAGCTGCACAACAGCGGCCAGCTGTATAGCGACGCCGATGTCGATCTCGACGTGGCCAGCGTCGACAACGAGGGCATGATCGGTGCCGGTGCGAACCTGCGGGTGGCGGCTGATCGCCTCTCGCAGGCAAAGGGCGCCGAGCTGTCGGCGGGTGCGCTGCTGAAGGCCCAGGCGCGGCAGCAGCTGGACAACGCCGGACACATTCTCTCCGAGCAGGCGCTGGAACTGTCCGCCGGCAGCGTCGACAACCGCGGCACGGTGGAAGCCCGCCAGGCCACGCTGACGGTCGACCGTCTGCGCAACAGCGGCACGCTGCAGGCGGTGGATCTGCTGGCGCTGAAGGCCAACGGACGCATCGACAACGACGATACCGGCAGCATCCAGGGGGGCAAGGGCCTGCAGGTCGATGCGGATGCACTGGACAACTCGGGCATCGTCGGCAGTGCAGGTGATGCGCGTCTTTCCGCGAGCACCCTCGACAACCGCAACCGGCTTGAAGCGGGTGGCACGCTGACCCTGCAGGGTGCCACCCTGCGCCAGCAGTCCGCCGCCACGGCACTTGCGCGCGTGGTGGCCGTGGACATGCAGAAGGTCACCAACGACGGCCGCTTGCATGGCCAGCAGTCGCTTGACCTGCACGCCACCGAACTCGCCAACGGTGGCGTGATCTACGGTCGCGACCGTGCGCAGCTGCACACCGCCACGCTGGACAACACGGGCGTGATCGCCAGCGACGGCACGCTGGATGTGCGCACCGACACGCTGCACAACCGCGCCAGCGGCAACCTGTCCAGTGCACAGTCGCTGCGGCTGGATGCGGTGACGCTGGACAACGCAGGCAATCTGTTTGCGAAGGGGGCGCTGACGGCCACGGCAGATGTGATCGACAACCGTGGCGATCTCTATGGTGCCGGCGATGTGGATGTCACCGCGCGGGAATCGCTGGACAACCAGGGCAGCCTGGTGGCCGGCCAGACGTTGCAGGTCGGGCGGGGCCGTTACCCCTGCGGCGCGGAGCAGGGCGGTCGGAGGTCTGTGATCGGCAGGCAGAGCGCCGCACCGCCGGGCAATGTTTTCGCACACGCGTGTGCAGGTCACCTCTCCACTTGCACCTCCCATTCGAC
>JAHXDM010000023.1 GCA_019468145.1 Rickettsia endosymbiont of Bradysia coprophila | reverse complement strand
CCACGGTGCGCCACCGGCCACTGGCCACAGCACGGCGATATCGTTGCGCGCGTCTTCGCCATTGCTGCCGGTCTTGTCGCCGACCCGCCAGCGCTTGCCCAGGCCCGCGCGCAGGCAGGCATCACCGGTTTCGTTGTCGATCAGCCAGTCGGCCAACTGCTGCCGCGAGGCCGGTTGCAGCACTTCGCCCAGCACCACCCGTTGCAGGGTCGCGGCCATCGCTGCGGGCGTGGTGGTATCGCGCGGGTCATCCTTGGCAAAGCTGTTCAGCTCAGGCTCGAGCCGATCGCTGCGGCTGAGCGCATCGCCACTGGCGCGCAGGAAGGCGGTCACCGCGGGCGGGCCACCGACCACGCCGAACAGCAGATTGGCGGCGGTGTTGTCGCTGGTGATGATCGTGGCACGGCACAGATCGCGCACGGTCATGTCCTTGCCGGCGTGGCGACGTGTGACCGGCGCATGCGAGAGAAGATCGGCATCGCGCACCGGCACGCGCGTGTCCAGCAGCGCAGGGGTGCGCTCAGCCTGGCTGAGCACGGTGGCGGCCAGCACGCTCTTGAACGTGCTGCACATCGGGAAACGCTCGTCCTGGCGATGGCCGATGCGGCGGCCGCTGGCGGTATCGAGCAGGGTTACGCCAAGGCGGCCCGCACAGGCTTTTTCCAGCGCCGCGAAGTCGGTGGCGGCTGTGATCGCAGCTTCGGCGGGCACGTTGGCGGTGGCCTTGCCCGTCGCACGTGCCAGCAACGGAAGGGCAAGCGAGGAAGCCACGGCGGCACCACTGAACTGCAGGAATCGGCGACGGGCGAGCATGCGGGGTTCTCCTGGGGGACCGTTCGATTATTGAAGCCTCGCACGCAGGCGACCAGCGCGAAAAATCAGCGGGAGGCATTAGATGGATTAATAGCTGTCGCAATCAACCCCTTAATTCTCCTGAACTGGGCGCGAGGCAGGTAGGATCAGTCATCACCCTGGCTCACGACTCCCCCGATGCTGCACCCGACCCTGCCGCTGAACGCCCTGCGTGCCTTCGAGGCGGCCGCACGCCACCAGAACTTCACCCGCGCCGCGCTGGAGCTGTGTGTCAGCCAGGCCGCACTCAGCCACCAGATCCGCGGCCTGGAAGACCGCCTCGGTATCCGTCTGTTCCATCGCCTGCCGCGCGGCGTGGCGCTCACCGAGGAGGGCGCGGCACTGTATCCGGTACTCAACGAATCATTCGAGCGCATCTCGGCCAGCATCGCGCGCTACACCGGCGGTCCGGCGCGCGAGGTGCTGACCCTGGGCGTGGTCGGTACCTTCGCCACCGGCTGGCTGCTGCCACGGTTGGCCGCATTCGAGGCCGCGCATCCGGATATCGAGCTGCGACTGCAGACCCACAACAACCGCATCGATCTGGCCGGCGAGGGCCTGGACCTGGCGATCCGTTTCGGCGACGGCGACTGGCAGGGCCAGGCCTGCACGGCGATCCTCGATGCGCCGTTCGCACCGCTGTGCGCGCCGGCATTGGCGCGACGGCTGAAACAGCCACGCGACCTGGGCACGCTGCCGCTGCTGCGCTCCTACCGCAGCGACGAATGGCCGCGTTGGCTGCAGGCGGCAGGAGTGAGTGGCGTGGAAGCCCGTGGGCCGGTGTTCGATTCGTCGTTGACGGTGGCGATGGCCGCGGTCGGTGGTGCCGGCGTGGCGCTGCTGCCGCTGCGCATGTTCGAGCAGGAACTGGCTGAAGGCCGGTTGCTGCAGCCATTCAGCACCACGCTGGAACTGGGCCGCTATTGGCTGACCCGGCTGCGCTCGCGTGCCGAGCGCGAGCCAGCGAAGCGGTTCCGCGAGTGGTTGCAGGCGCAGGGATGAAACACGCGCGCCGTGGGTAGCGCCGGGCCATGCCCGGCGAGCGCAGCGGATGGAAAAAGCCCGTCGGGCATGGCCCGGCGCTACCGATGGAATCAGGACTCCAGCAGTTCCATCCACGCTGCCTCAGCTTTTTCCAGCTGCACGGCGGTGGTTTCGCGGTCACGGCCGATCACCGCCATGCGGGTGGCATCGGCGTAGTTGGCCGGGTCGGCCAGCTGCCGGTCCAGCTCGGCCAGGGCGCCTTCCAGCTCGGCCACCTTGGATTCGGCCGCGGCCAGCTTGTGCGGATTCACCGGCTTCTTCTGCACCACCTGCGCCACCGGCGCGGTCTTGACCACCACCGGCTCTTCCACCTGTTCCATGCGCGCCTTGGTGCCCTGCGCCTGCGGACGGGTCCGCAGCCAGGCGGCGTAGGCGTCGAGGTCGCCGTCGAACGGTTCGACCACGCCATCGGCCACGCGCCAGAAGGTGTCACAGACCAGGCCGATCAGATGGCGGTCATGCGACACCATCACGATCGCGCCGTCGAAATCGGCCAGTGCCTCAGCCAGTGCTTCGCGCATTTCCAGGTCAAGGTGGTTGGTCGGTTCGTCCAGCAGCAGCACGTTCGGCTGCTGCCAGGCGATCAGCGCCAGCGCCAGGCGCGCGCGCTCGCCGCCGGAGAAGCCATCGACCGGCTCGAACGCGCGGTCGCCCGGGAAGTTCCACTTGCCGAGGAAATCGCGGAACGACTGGTTCGGTGCGTCCGGGGCGATCTCGCGGAAATGCTCCATCGGCGACTGGCCTTCGTGCAGCGACTCCACCGTGTGCTGGGCGAAGTAGCCGATCTTCAGGTCCGGGTGCGCCATGCGCTCGCCGACGATCGGTGCCAGTTCACCCACCAGGGTCTTCACCAGGGTGGTCTTACCGGCACCGTTGGGGCCGAGCAGGCCGATACGCTGTCCCGCTTCCAGGCCGAAGCCGACGTTGTGCAGGATCACCGCGTCCTTGCCGTAGCCGGCCTCGACGTGGTTCAGGCGGATCAGCGAGAACGGCAGCTTGGCCGGCGGTGCAAACTCGATGCGGAACTCGCGCTCGGCGCGCACCGCTTCGGTGCCGGCCAGCTTCGCCAGGCGCTTCATGCGGCTCTGCGCCTGTGCCGCCTTGCTGGCCTGCGCCTTGAAGCGGTCGATGAAACTCTGCAGGTGGGCGCGCTCGGCCTGTTCCTTCTCGTGCGCGATCTGCTGCTGGCGCAGCTGTTCGGCGCGCTGGCGCTCGAAATCGGTGTAGCCGCCCGGGTAGAGCTTGGCGCCGCCACCGTGCAGGTGCAGGGTGTGGGTGGCCACGTTGTCGAGGAACTCGCGGTCATGCGAGATCAGCAGCAGCGTGCCCGGATACTTCAGCAGCCACTGCTCCAGCCAGTACACCGCGTCCAGATCCAGGTGGTTGGTCGGTTCGTCCAGCAGCAGCAGGTCGCTGGGCATCATCAGCGCGCGGGCCAGATTCAGGCGCACGCGCCAGCCGCCGGAGAACGAGGACACCGCGCGGTGGTGGGTCTCTGCCGGGAAACCGAGGCCGTGCAGCAGCTTGCCGGCGCGCGCTTCGGCGTCGTAGGCATTGAGCTCGGCCATCTTCGTGTGCGCCTCGGCCACCGCTTCCCAGTCTTCGCGGGCGGTGGCCTCGGCCTCGGCGGCCAGCACGGCGGCCACTTCGGTATCACCGCCCAGCACGAAGCTCAGCGCCGGGTCCGGCAGCGACGGGGTTTCCTGGGCAACGCTGGCGATGCGCACCTTGCCGGGCAGGTCGACGTCGCCCTTGTCCGCCTCCAGCTCACCCTTCACTGCCGCGAACAGGCTGGACTTGCCGGCACCGTTGCGGCCGACCACACCCACCCGGTAACCGGCATGCAGGGTCAGGTCGACATTGGACAACAGCAGCCGCTCGCCGCGGCGCAAGGCGAAATTACGAAGGGAGATCATCGGGGGAGGGGTCCATATAACCGAATGGAATGTGCTGGTGAGCACTGTTCCTGCGACGCAATTCTAACGTTAACGAATACTTGACGGGCCCCGGGATGCGCAGCGGCCGACGTTCCTCTCTCCCACGTTCTCGCCGCGCGCGCTCCCGGGTCCCCTCCCCGTCAGTCGCCGATCCGGGCTAAAAATGGTTGGCTGCTGCAATGGA
>JAHXDM010000022.1 GCA_019468145.1 Rickettsia endosymbiont of Bradysia coprophila | reverse complement strand
GGTGTATTCGCGCGTGTGGGGCAACGACTTCAGCCTGATTCGCCGCGGCCGCAACCTGGGCCTGCGCGGCGTCACTGAACCGTCCTGGGGCATGACCGCCGAGTGGGGCACCCGCGTGGCCAAGCAGATCCCGGAGCCGAAGACCGGCCTTCGCGGCGCCGTGCGCGTGCGTGTCGGCGAGTCGGTGGCGAAACCCTACCTGCTGCAGGCGTGATCGCTGAACCCAGCCAGCGTAAAAGCGCCAGGGCAACCTGGGCGCCGTAGTTCCAACCGAAGTACTCCACCGCAACCAGCGAGGAAACAACCGTGGCCAAGACCACCACCACCAAGCCCGCAAGACCGCCGCCAAGCCGAAGGCCGCGCCGAAGACCACCGCCAAGGCTGGCGACAACGCCCACACCCAGGCCATCGACCAGGCCGCCCTGGAAGGCGCCACCGGCGGCCATGCAAGGCCGATGCGGTCAAGACCCTGGCCAAGGCTGCGCAGGAACGCGCCGCCGGCGACGTCGAGGAAACCCGTTTCGCCGTGGCCAAGGGCCAGTCCATCCGCAAGGGCGGCGTCACCTACCGCGGCGACCTGGGCGATTTCATCGACCTGGGCCCGGCCGATGCCGAGCGCTTCCTGGCCAGTGGCCATGTGATCGAGCTGGACGACGTCGAGGAAGACGAAGACGACGGCGAAGGCAACACCCCGCCGCAGGATCCGGCCGGTACCGCCGGCGCCGGCGCCGACGAAACCAAGTAACCGCAGCAACTGAGGGCACGCCCACATGGCCTACATCACCGCCACCGACTACGCCGAACGCTTCACCCAGCGCGAGCTGCAGCAGCTGCTGCAGACCGCTGGCGGATCCCTGAAGCTGGACGCCGCGGCATCGGACGCCACCGAGACGGTGGACAGCTACCTGGCGGCCATCCCTGGGCGTGCCTTCACCCTTCCCCTGACCGTGCCGCCCGCCAAGATCAAGGGCGTTACGGCCGATATCGCCCGCTACGAGCTGTGGCGCAGAGCGCCAGCGAGGAAGTGCAGCGCCGCTACGACCAGGCGATTGCCTACCTGAAAGACCTGGTAGCCGGAAAGGCGCGCTGGTGGTTGATGAGGAAACCCGGTGGACAACACCGGAAACCCGATCTACCGCGTGGGCTACCGCACGAACGGCCGCACCTTCACCGACTGCAGCCTGCGCGATTTCGTGGGCGTGCCTGGCGAGCGCGGCGGCAGGTGGCGCCGTGGTTAAGTTCCAGCTCCTGGCCGACCAGGTCGAGGCGCGCCTGCGGCAGCTGTCGAGGCGACAGCCCCGAGGTGCGCCGCGCCGTTGATGCCTTCGCCGTGTACTGCGCACCGGATCCAGATGGGGTTCCGCACCGGCCGATCGCCGAGCGGTGCCGCCTGGAAGCCGCTTAATCCGTTCTTCCGCGTTGGCCAGCCGCTGCGCGACACCGGCGCCTGTACGGCTCGATCCAGGCGCGCCGCGTCGGTGACGCTGTCCTGGTCCGGCACGAACCTGCGCACGCCGGATGGCCATCACAGCCTGGGCGCTATCCACCAGTTCGGCGCCACCGTCGAGCCGATGGAAGGCCCTGGCCAGACCTACCGCGGCCGCCTGCTGGGCCCGATCCGCACGGCCAGCAAGGGCACCATTTTCCTGAAGCGCGCCGTGATCCCCGCGCGCCCGTTCATGCCGATGGATGCAACCGGCCGCGTCAACCTTCCGCCGTCCTGGGCGCAATCCGCGCTGCAGGCAATGGCCCGAGCCCTGGAGCTGCCCGCATGAGTGTTGCCGCCATCAGCAAGGCCCTGCAGGCGCGCCTGCGCCAGGTGCTGATCGATGCCCTACCGCCGCCGGCAGCCGGCCCTGGCCGAAACCGTCTACAGCGCGCGCGAGTACGACGCAGTGGCCGAGAACAACATGCTTTGCCCGTCCGTGGCCGTCATCTACAGCGGGTACACCCCGATCCAGCGCCCTGGCCAGGCGCCAACCAGGCCAACCGGCAGCAGGTGGGTTTCCAGTTCCTGGTAGTGCTCAACGTCTCCAGCGCCTACGACACCGCCACCGCTGAAGGCATCCAGGACGAAGTTTCACCGTTGTTCGATGCGGTGCTAAAGGCCTGCTGGGTTTCCGGCCCCTGCAGGCTTCCTGCCCATGACGCTGGGATCCCGCCCGGGCGCTGCCGTTTCGTCGGCAGGGTTCGGTTACTACCCAATCGCTTTCACCACCGCCGCAAGCTACGTCGGCACCCCCTGATCGGAGATACACATGCGCACTGATTATTCCTACATCGGCTCCGGCCGTATCCTGGTCCGCCGCCGGAACGTCGCCGGCGCCGGCTTTGTCGAAATGGGCAACTGCAGCGCCCTGGCCCTGGCCGTTGAATCGGAGGTCAAGCAGCTGCGCGACTTCCGCGCCCCGGGCGGTGGCACCTATAACCGCGTTGACCGCATCACCGCGGTGAATGTCTCGCTGACGCGCACGACCTGTCGCCGCTCAACCTGTCGCTGGCGCTTTACGGCACCACCACCGCCGTGACCGGCGGCCGGTGACCGACGAAAACGCCGTGCCACCAAGGGCAGCTATGTGGCCTGGCTGGCCAGCCGTCCGCCATCACCAGCGTGTCGCCGGCGACCGGCTCCGGTACCGACCCGTATGTGGCCGGCGTCGATTACGTGTTCCAGCACGGCGGCTGTGGATCCCGGAAAACTCCAGCATCCCGGCGGCCACCGGCAGCACGCCAACATCAAGGCGACCTATACGCAGAAAAAGGGCAACCTGGTGCAGGCGTTGATGACGGCCGCGCCCGAGCTGGAGTTCATGTTCCTGGGCCTGAACGAAGCGGACAGCGGCAGCGCCGTGACCGTCAACCTGTGGCGCGCGAAGCTCGGCCCGGCGCAGTCCATCCCGCTGATCGGCGACGACTACGCCGCCCTGGAAATGACCGGCGCGGCGATGGCCGATGCCAGCCGTCCGGCCGGCACGTCGCAGTACTTCCAGACGTTCATCGAAGACACCACCGCGTAAGCACCTGGTGCACGCCGGCGCGAATGTTCCGGCGTGCACCATCACCGTTCCACCTGATCCACTGACCCCCAGGCCTGGAAGGAGGCCCACACCATGAGCAAGCGCCATCAGCAGCAGATCCCAATGCAGCCCAGGACGTCCAGCGCGACGTCGACCAGCTGGCCAGCGGCAGCGGCGAGCCCGTCACCGTCGAGCTGGGCCAGTACACGTTCACCGTTCGCCCGCTGAAGATGCGGCAGGTGTTCCCGTTCCTGAAGCTGGTACGACCCATTTTCGCCACCCTGTCCAAGGCGCCCACCAGCGCCGGTGCGGGCCTTCCCCCGTCCGCCGCTACCCCTGGGCAGGGTGGCACCCCGAACGACGCACAGCCGGCCGCACAGGCCGCCGAATCGCTGCCGCCGCACGTCCAGAACGTCCTGAATGATGGCGACTGGCTTATTTCCGTGCTGGAAGAACATGGCCCCAGCGTGCTGAAGGCCCTGGCCTGCGCCCTGGACACCAACCACAACGAGGACACCCAGCGGCAGCTGCTGCAGCAGTTCGATGACCTGGAGCTGGTCAGCGTGCTGGTGCTGGTCAAGCACGTTGTCGTGGTCAACGCCGGTTTTTTCGTGGCCCAGGGCTTGACCCTGGGCCGAAACGGCGGGCTCGGCGGACTGCTGACGCGCTGACAGAGGCGACATGGTTGTGGTCGGACACGCTGCAGCAGCTGTACGACCACGGCCACCCACCTGATCGAGTCGACGGCTACACGCTCGACCAGGTGCACGCCTTCAGTGCCGCGATCGATCGCGCAAGGAAGCGCGATCAAACAGCGTTGGCCATCCTGCTGCGCGCGGCCCAGCACTACGAATCGAAAGACTTTGAAAAGCTAATCACAGGGAGCCCGCAGCAATGAGCAGCACCGAGCTGGAAATCCGAGTAACCGCCCAGCTGTCAGAAATCAGGGCGGCGCTCGCCCAGCTCTCCGGGCAGTTCCAACAGGTCAACACGAAGGCGCAGCAGTCGGCCAACGGCGCCAACGCGCTTACCAGTAGTTTGAACCGGACCACGGCCGCGGCACGGCAGACTGCCACCGCGGCCGAATCCGTGCGGGCCAGCATCGCCGGCGCGGTCACCCAGGCCCGGCTCCTGGTCGCCGGCATCGGCGTGCTGGGCGCCATCAAGGCCCTGGTCAACTACGCCGACACCGCCACCGCCTGCGCGGCCAGCTGACCCTGGCCACCAAGAGCCAGGAGGAGTTCAACCGCGCCCAGGCGCAGACGTTCGTGATTGCCCAGCGCACCAGGCAGAGCCTGGAGGGCACCGTCAACCTGTACGCCCGCATTGCCCGCGCCGGCCGCACCACCCAGCAGCAGACCCTGGGCCTGACCGAGGCGATTAACCAGGCGGTGGCGCTTTCGTTCACCACCGCACAGGCCGGCGAGGCCGCCTTGTTCCAGCTCGGCCAGGGCCTGGCCAGCGGCCAGCTGCGCGGCGAGGAGCTGAATTCGGTACTGGAGCAGACGCCGCGCCTTGCATCGGCGATCGCCGAAGGCCTGGTGAAGCTGGGCCAGATCAAGACCACCGACCAGCTGCGCAAGTTCGCCGCGGACGGCAAGCTCACCAGCGACCTGGTGGTGCAGGCCATCCAGACCCAGCAGCAGACGCTGCGCGATGAGTTCGCCAAGCTGCCGCCGACCGTTTCGGATGCCTTCACGTCGCTGCGCAACGCGGTAATCAAGTTCGTGGGCGACACTGACAGCGCGCACGGCGCCAGCCGGCAGCTGGCCGATGCCATCCTGGCGCTGGCCAACAACCTGCAGCTGGTGGCCAACCTGCTGCTGACCGGCGCAAAGCTGTGGGTTACCTGGTACGCGGCATTCCGCCTGGTGCCGGCGATCGTCGCCGGCGCCGCTGCCGCCTTCACCGCGCTGCGCACGTCCATCGCCCTGAACACCCCGGCCATGCGCGCTTTCCAGGTGCAGGCCCTGGCGCTCACGACCACGATCAACGGCACCACCACTGCGGTAAACGCCTTCAGCCTGTCCATGAACGGATCCGCCCTGGCGGCGGCCGGCTGGGCCACGAAGCTGAAGGCGGCGGCCGCGCTCGCCTTCGCGGCGTTCACCGGCTGGGAAATCGGCACCTACCTGTCCAATGAGTTCGTAGTGGTGCGCCAGGCTGGCGTGGCGCTGACTGCAGGCCTGACCAAGGCGGCGAACATCATCAAAAACAGCTTCATTGTGACCTGGGCCACCCTGAAGGCTGGCGCCCTGGGCGCGTTCAACGAGGTGGCCACGCGGGTGGCCAGTTTTTACGACAGTATCCAGGGCCTGCAGCGCGCGGTGCCGCTGGTCGGCGACAAGCTGGCCAACGCATCGGCGCGGGTGTCCCAGGCGCTGCGCGACTCGGTGGTGGCCACCGAGACGATGGAAGACGCCTACAAGCGCACGACCGCCACGGCCCAGGCCGAGCTGGCGCAGATCGATTCGGCGTACTTCGACCTTTTCGAGCTGGCAGGCCAGGCCAACAAGGCCGCCGAGGACACCCTGGACGGCGACGCGAGCGGCGGCGGTACCGCCAAGGGCGCCAAGGCTGCAGCCGACCAGTTCAAGCTGCTGAAGGATGCGGCCGAGCGCGCGCTGGTGGTGCTGCAGCAGCGCTACGACGACTGGCAGGTATCCACCCGCGAGTACTACGCGGAAAAAACGCGCCTGCAGCAGGCCAGCATTGATGCCGACATTGCCGAGGCACGCGCCCGCGCTGCCACCGCCACGACCGACCAGGCACGCAAGGCGGCCCTTACCGATATCATCATCCTGGAGCGCGCACGCCGGAACCTGGCGCAGGACAACGCGCGCGAGCAGCGCCTGGCGCTGGAGGAAATCAGCAAAGAGCTGGGCGCGGTCCAGATCCGCATCCTGCAGGCGATGGGGCAGACCGGAAAGGCGACCACCGCCCAGCTGGAAAGCGAGTTCCTGGAGCTGAAATCACGGTTGATGGCCAACGCCGACCAGGACGGAATCGACCTGGTAAATAAGCTGATCGACATGGAGACATTCAAGGCGCGCCTTGATGAGGTCGACCAGCGCGTGCAGCAGACCGTGCAGCGCTTCCAGCAGACTGAAACCGCCGTGGGCGCCCAGGTCGATGCCGGCATTCTCGGCAAGGATGACGGTTCGGCCCGCGTCCAGGCCCAGCGGGAAACCGCGCTGGCCACCCTGGTCAAGATGCGCGATGAGTACCAGGCCATTGCCGCGGCCGCGCGCGCTGCGAATGATGCGATGAGCGAGCAGCGGGCGCTGGACTCGCTGCAGGAAGTGAACGGCCAGATTGCGCAGCTTGCGATCAACACCGACAGCCTGGCCTACAAGGCTACCCAGGCCCTGAAAGGCCCGCTTACGCAGCTGTTCACCGACCTGGCCAGCGGGACCAAGAGCGCCGGCGAGGCGCTGCGCGATTTCGTGGTTAATTTCGCGCAATCGATGGTCCAGATTGCTGCCGATGCGCTGGCCACCTACCTGGTGCTGCAGCTGCTGGATGCCATCTATCCGGGCCTGGGCAAGATGACGGCGGCCGTTGCCGGCAACGTGAAGCACTCGGGCGGCGTGGTCGGCGAGGGTGGCCACACGCGCCAACTGCCTGCCTACCTGTGGTCGGCAGCGCCGCGGTACCACACCGGCGGCGTGGCCGGCCTGGCCCCGGACGAAGTGCCGGCGGTCCTGCAGAAAGGCGAGGAGGTCATCACGCGAATGGATCCGCGGCACCGCCTCAACGGCGGCAGGGACGGGGAGCCCGGCAGCGATGGCGCAACGCGCATCGTCCTGGTGGATGATTCCCGCTCGGCTGAAAAATTCCTGGAAAGCGCTGCAGGCGAACGCATCGTGGTGCGTCACATGCAGCGGAACCGACTCACGAACGCAAACAAGGGGTAAGCAATGACCTGGGCAACCGGCGTGGCCACCGGCTACATCAACTTCATGGACCAGCTGCAGGCGCTGCTGTGCGATACCGGGCATGCGTTCGGCCTGGTGTATTCCGGTACCGGCAACGGAACGCTGACCGGCACCACGGGCGTTCCTGGCGGGTACACCGGCGGATCCGCATCAGCCGCCGAAACCTTCACCATCACCGCCACCAGCTCCAGCACGTTCCAGGTGGTGGGCAGTCTCGCCGGCGATATCGGCGTGGCCACTACCGACCAGCCTTTCACCAGCGGCCAGGTGGCATTCCGCATCAACGGCGGCACCACGCCCTTTGCCGTGGGCGATGCGTTCAAGCTTTCGACGTCGCCGCGGTGGTCGCTGGTACGCCGGCACGGGGCGCTGCCGAGCATGCGTTTCTCCGATGGGTTCGCCAACCCGTCCAGGCTGTGGGACAACCAGGCCGGCACCAGCACCAACTACCAGGCGCTGGCGGCCACGCTGCCGGCGAGCGCCGGTTTCTCGATGATCGGCCCGGCGGACGTGCGCCGGGTGAATGTGAGCATCTACGACGCGCCGTCGCGCTATCCAACCGCGTTCCGTGTCGAGTACTCCGACGATGGCCAGGCCTGGCAGGCCGCAGCTACGTTTACCGGCATCCAGTGGGCCAACGCCGGCGAGTCGCGCACGTTCAACGTTCCCAGCGTTGGCCAGCACCTTTACTGGCGCGCGGTTTTCACCGCATCGACCAGCGGCCAGGTGGAAATCACCGAGCTGCGGTTCCTGAAGGGCACCACCGGCGATATTGAGCTGCAGCGCCGGCCAGAGTGGATCGTGTCGGCTCCTGGGAATGATGGGCTCGATGCCATTTTCCTGGGCGTGGAGCTGTACGAGGACGCCGCAGTGGCGGCGCGATCGTTCAATTTCTACCAGTTCCGGGCCTATGACCCGCAGGTGATGGTGCGGAGCCAGGGGGCCAACAGTGGCCTGCGCAACGTCCCGCTGACGTCCAACAATTTCAACTGGTGGGCAGCGGTGAACGGTCGGCGCATCACCGGGGTGGCCAAGATCGGCGCAGTGTACGTGCCGTTCTACCAGGGCCTGGGCAAGCCCTACGAGCTGCCCAGCGTGCACCCGTATCCCGCAATCAACGCCGGTACCGGCAATGACGCCGCCGGCGTGGCCACCAGCACCAGCGCCAATTTCCGCGGCTTCAGCAGCCCGGGGCGCTACGGCATGGTTGCCCGGTACCCGGATGGCGTCTGGCGCCCACACTCCAATCGCTACCTGAGCAGCAACGACACTGGCGACAGCGAAACGCGCGGCAAGGTGTACCCGGCAGCGATCAACAACAGCGGGCGCGAGGCCGATTTCCGCGAGGCCCTGGACGGTACCCGCGTGCTGTACGAAATCGTGCTGACCAGCAACGATCCGCGCCACATGTGGGGCGAGCTGGACGGCTGCTATTTCACCCCGGGTTTCAACCTGGTGCCCGAGACGACCATCCGCATGGATGGCTTCGACCACCTGGTGTTCCAGAACACTTTCCGCAACGCTGCGGCCGACTTCTTCGCTATCCGCCAGGACTGATCCCCCATGAGCTACCAAACCGGCACCGCCCTGGACGTAAACGACCTACTGGACCGCTTCCGCCTGTTCCTGCAGGCGGCAGGCTGGGGCATCGACTATTGGGGCGATCGCCTCAACAGCGCGGGCCAGGGCAAGGCCCTGCAGGTGAACGCTGCAGGCCTGTTCTATTCCTGGTTCAGCGACACCACCACGACCAACAGCGGCCCGTCGATCCAGATTGCCCAGCACACGGCTTTCTCCAACGCCGGCGACACAGTGCAGCCTGGCGTGTCGCCCTATGTGCGTTCCAACCGCCTGACCGCGCCCATGCAGGCTTACCACTTCTTCGCCGGCGAAGCGCCCAGCGGAAAGTACGCATACATGGTGGTGGAGACGGACCCGGGCACCTACCGACACCTGGGCATGGGCGTGCTGAAGAAAGTGGGCGCCTACACCGGCGGCCAGTTCGTTTTCGCTTCTAACTGGACCACCCAGGTTAATTCCGGTATCGACCAGCCCGATTCCGTCTACCACGGCGTGCCCTTCGATGACGCCGGGAGCCTGAGCTGGGCCAGCGGAAACGCCACTGTGGTACGCGCCGACTATGACGGCGTGTCGCCGCGGTACCACGTCGGCGACTACAACGCGGCGCAGCCCTTGCGCTGCGGATGGCGACAGGACCAGGCCCAGCGCGGCACCGTGCTGCTGCCCTACCAGTCGGCGGCGAGCATCATCACTGGCCGCGCGCCGCTGATCCCGCTGTGGTGCGCCGTCTCCCGCGGCAGCTCCCTTTGGTCCGATATCGGCTACCCGGTCGACATGCGCCTGGTCCGCCTGGACAACATGGAGCCTGGCCAGGATTACCCACTCGGTACCGACACCTGGCTGGTGTTCCCCGTGGCCAGGAAGAACGGCGCCGCCGGCACGGTCAATTCGGGCGTGTACGGCTACGCCTACCGGCGCGAGGGCTGACCATGTCCTGGGCATTGTGGGCACCGGATCCGCCGAACCCGCTTTCGTGGCAGGTCGGCACGCCGTGGAATGGGCGGGACGCCAGCGTGGCGCGCATGGCGGGCCGCGGCAGTGGCGTGCTGACGCCGCTCGGCCAGTCGCCGATCGCGCCGCCGCAGGCGGCCCTGGCCGGCACCTTCCAGCCGGTTTTCGACCTGGATTTCTACAACCGCCTGCACCTGTCGATCACCACGATGGCCCTGGGCAACGTGGTGGGCGAGCAGCAGCGCACCGTGTCGGTGTGGAACGCCTTTAGCTACGGCGTGCGCCTGGACAGCCTGGTGCTGGCCAACGGCGAGGGCATCGAGCTGGTGGGCCAGGGATCGCCGCCGCTGGCGTTCGGCCCCCTGCAGGAACGTGCCTGGTCGGTGCGTGTGTCGCCCGAGGGGCCGCCGACGATCGATGCGACGGTGTCGTGGAGCTTCGACACCGGCACCACCCTGGTGATGCACATCACCGGCAACCGCGTGAGCCCGTGGACCTGGCGCCCCGATTGGGGCCGCGGCATCGGCGAGTCGCTGGAATGGCTCACCGACGTGATGGAAGCCGAGGAGGGCGACGAACAGCGCGTGGCCAGGCGCCTGACGCCGCGGCAAACCTGGGATTTCACCGCCACCGCCACCGACGTGGAGCGCCAGGCGATGGAGGCCGCCCTGCTGGGCTGGACTGCGCGCGCCTGGGCCCTGCCGCTGTGGCCACACGGCGCCGACCTGCAGGCGACTGCAGCCGCCGGCGATCGCCTCCTGCAGCTGCCGCCAACGATCGGGCGCGAGTTCGTCGCCGGCGGCCTGGCCATGCTGCTGGGCGAGGACGCGTTTACCAGCGAAGTGGTGGAAATCGACCAGGTGCTGGACAGCGGCCTGCAGGTCAAGCGCGACCTGGCCAGGAGCTGGCCAGCTGGCAGCGTGGTGTACCCGGCGAAGTCGGCCCGCATCACAGACGCCGGCGTGGTCCGGTTCACCGGATCCTGCAGCGACGTGTCGGTGACGTTCCAGGTAGCCGCGGCCAACCCCTATCCGGCGATCGACCCGGCCACCATGCCGCAACACCGCGGCCTGCCGGTGCTGGAGGATCGGCCGGACTGGTCCAACGCCCCGCAGCTGTCGCCCGAGCGGCGCCTGGCCATCACCGACAACAACGACGGCGTGCCGCGCTGGGTCGACCGATCCGGCTACCCGACCATGCGCCAGACGCTCCGCTACGCGCCGCTGGGGCGCGCGCAGATCGACAGGCTACGTCGCATCCAGTACTACCTGGCCGGGCAGCAGCGGCCGCTATGGGTGCCTTCCTACGCCAACGACATGGACCTGCAGGTGCTGGCCGCCCCGGGCGCAACGAACATCGACGTTGCATTCATGGGTTACACCGCCTACCTGCGCGGCCTGGTCGGGCGCACGGATATCCGCATCGAGACGTCGGCCGGCATCCAGTATCGCCAGATCACCGGCAGCACCGACCTGGGCAACGGCCGCGAGCGCATCGGCCTGGCTGCGCCGCTGCAGCTGCTGCTGGATCCGGCCGCCGGCGTGCAAATCAGCTTCCTGTCGGTGATGCGCGGGAGTAGCGATCGGATCGAATGGGCGTGGTGGTCCGGTGACATGGGCGGCGACAATGCGCATGCCGATTCACCCATGCCGATGAGGACTTACCGCCATGAGTTTTGATTCCCTGGAGCGCAGCCAGTACCAGGGCCGCAAGGTCTACACCTACACCTGGGCGCGCGGGGGCAACGTGTACCGCTACACCAACGCCGACCAGGATTTGGTCCTGCAGTTCCAGACCTACAAGGCCAGCGGCACGATGCGACACGGCCCCATCGAACAGGGCGGCGACCCGATCCGGTCGCCGATCGACGTCACGATGGAATCCGACAATCCCGTGGCCCAGCTGTTCCGGTCCACGCCGCCGATCGACACGGTGCTGCTGACCATCCGCGAGGTGCAGATGGATGACCCCACCGACCGCCGGGCGGTGTGGCAGGGCCGCGTCACCAGCGTGGCGTGGGACATGGAGACGCGCGAGGCGGTGCTAACCCACGAACCGACCTACACCAGCCTGCAGCGCATGGGGCTGCGCCGCGCCTACCAGCGCCTGTGCCCGCTGCTGACCGGCGGCCGCCGCTGCGGCATCAACCTGGAGGCCTTCGCCATCGAGGTGATCGCCCAGGAGGTGCAGGGCCTGCAGCTGACGGTGTCCAGCGTTGCCGGCCGCGCAGATGGGTGGTTCATGGGTGGATTCATCGTCTACGAAATCACCCCGGGCGTGATCGATCGGCGCCCGATCCGTGAGCATGTGGGCACACGCTTCACGCTGACCAACTTCCCCCTGGGCCTGGTCGCCGGCATGACGCTGAAGGCCTACCCAGGCGACGATCACACCCTGGCAACATGTGCAACGAAGTTCGACAACGTCGCCAACTATGGCGGCTTCCCGTACTTCCCGGAAAAAAACCCGTTCGGCGGCTCGCCGGTTTACTGAGGCCTGACATGTACGTTCAGATTGTGATCCTCATCGTGGCGCTGATTATCGGCTACGCGATGGCGCCGAAGCCCCCGATTCCCAAGCCCCCGTCGTTGAGCGACTTCGACGTGCCGACCGCCGAGGAGGGCCGCGCGATCCCCTGGTGTTTCGGTGAAGGGTGGCTTACGGGCTACAACGTGCTTTGGTATGGCGACCTGGCCACGTTGGCCATCAAAAAGAGTTCCGGGGGCAAGAAGTGACCCACGACGTTGTGACGATCGCGGACGTTCGCGCCAGGCGCTGGTGTGTCAGCGGCGCCCGCGAGTTTTGCCGCGCGCATCAACTGGATTGGCAGCAGTTCGTGCGCGAGGGCCTGCCCTGCAGCGTGATGCTGGCCACCGGCAACGACATGGCCAGGCAACTGGTGGAAGACGTGCGAAAGAGGAGCGCCGGCAATGGGCGGTAAGAGCAAAAAGCAGACCATCGGCTACTGGTATCTCATGGGCCTGCACATGGGCATCTGTAAGGGTCCGATTGACATGCTGATTTCGATCATGGGCGGCGAGCGCATCGCCTGGTCGGGAAAGGTCACCGGTAACGAGCGCATCCGCATCGATGCGTCCCAGCTGTGGGGTGGCGATGAAAAGGAGGGCGGCATCGATGGCCAGCTGGACGTGATGATGGGCGGCCCTACGCAGCAGCCCAACGACTACCTGGCCAGCGTGCAGGGCGGAACCTACAACCCCGCCTATAGGGGCATCTTCAGCACCGTTTTTCGCCAGGGCAAGGTCGGCGCCATTACGCCGTACCTGAAGGCCTGGGCCTACCGGATCCGCAGGACCAAGGCCGGATGGGAAACCGGCGTGTGCTGGTACCCGGAAAAGGCAGAGGTAGACGTGGGCCCGGCGCCCGACCTGCAGCCGCAGGGGCGTGCTACGCGCGCCTTCAAGTTCCTGGGCGCTGAGGTGAAGGTGGACCTTCCGCGCGTGGACGTGCCCACGCGGATCCTGTGCGCCAACCCGGCCCACGTCATCTACGAAATCCTGACCGACACAGAGGACGGGATGAGCCACCCGCCCGGCAATCTGAACGATGCGAGTTTCCGGGCAGCGGCCGACCTGTTCCATGCCGAGGGCCTGGGCCTGTGGGTGAAGTGGGTGCAGTCGGACAAGATCCAGGACACGCTCCAGCAGGTGCTGGACCACTGCAACGCCATGCTGATCCAGGATCCTGAAAACCTGCAGTGGCGCATCATCCCCATGCGTGGGGATTACGAGCTGGACCAGCTGGTGCACTTCGGGCCGCGCGCCCAGGGCTACGACGTCGACTGTGTGCTGGAGAACCTGGAGCGCGTCACCGCAGAGGAAACCGTCAATGAGGTGACCGTCACCTGGAACGATTCGGCCAACAACGCCGAGCGCGGCATCACCGTGGCCAACCTGGCCGCGATCCAGGCAACCGGCGGCGTCATCAACCAGACCAAGGCCTACGCCTGCTGTCCCACCGAGGCGATCGCCGCGCGCCTGGCCCAGCGCGACGTTGACGTGCTGTCGGCGATGCTGGCGCGCGTCCGCCTGCGCACGAACCGCAAGGCCTACAAGGTGGTTCCTGGCCAGGTCATCCGCCTGTCCTGGCCAGAGGAGGGCATCTTGAACATGCCCGTTCGCGTGCTGAAGGTGACCGACAACAGCCAGGACGGCGACGGGATCACGATCGAGGGCACAGAGGACGTGTTCAAGTTCGGCCTTACGTCCTACGTCAAGCCGCAGCCGCCGGGCTGGGTCGACCCGAACGGCGCCGTTCAGCCGCCGGCGTTCGTCCAGGCTTTCGAGGTTCCGTTCCGCGACCTGGTGCAGGCGCTGGGGCTGGACGCGGCAAAGCAGCTGGACCCTATGGTGGGCTTCTTCGGCATGTGCGCCAGCAAGCCGCCTGGCTTCGCGGTCAACTTCAACGCCTTTGTGCGGCAGGGCGCCGACTGGCTCGACTCCGGCGCCGGCGACCTGACCCCGACCGCCACGCTGTCGGCGCCCGCTGGGCGGCAGGAAACCGTCCTGAAGATCACCAACAAGCTGGGCCAGTGGGATTACCTGGAAATCGGCAGCACGGCCTGGCTGGGCACCCACCCCGATGCCGAGTGCGTGCGCATCGATGGCATGAGCCAGGACGGCACCCAGCTGACCGTGGCCCGCGGTTGCCTGGACACGCTGCCCCAGGATTGGGGTACCGGCGTGCGGCTGTGGGCCTACGACAACGACAGTGTGCTGTCGCAGACGCAGTACGCGATCGGCGAGCAGATCACAGCGCGCGCTGTGACCAACTCCAGCACCGGCGGCCTGCCCATCGACGTGGCTCCCCAGGCGTCCGTCACGATCGCCGGGCGCCAGGCCCTTCCCTACCCCCCGGCTCGCATGCGGATGGCCGGCGCTGACGATCCTGGAGCCATCACCGGCACTTTCACCGTCACATGGCGACACCGCGACCGCGTGCTGCAGTCTGACCAGGTCATCGGCCAGGAGGACGCCGGCGCCGGCCCGGATCCGCTGACCCGCTACGGGCTGCGGTTCATCGACAGCACCGGCGCGGATATCGTGGCCCGCGGCGATATCGCCGGCACCCAGGCCACCGTCACCCTGGTGGTGGCTGGTCGCGTCGACATGGAGCTGTGGGCGATCAACGATGACGGCACGTCGTGGCAGCGTTGGCGGCGCAGCTTCATGTTCACGCCCGAGCCTGGCCCGACGCAGAATGTGATCGAGGCGCCGACCTGGAAGCGACCCGAAACCATCATTGACGGCGGCGAGGTAACCCCGAATGGCTGACACCGTCATCCACTACCGATTCCTGGTGCGCGGCGGTACCGCCGCTGACCTGGCTGTGGTGAACGAAATCCCGATGGCCCGTGAGCTGGTGGTGGAGGTCGACACCAAGCGCATGAAGCTGGGCGACGGCATCAAGCGGTACAACGATCTTTCCTACATCAGCGGCGCGGCCATCATCACCCTGTCGGCGCCGCCGACCGCGGCGACCGGCAATGATGGGGAGTACGCCATCTGGCCGAACAACGGTAATCCCATCCTGTACGGGCCCAAGGTCAACGGCGCTTGGCCCGCCGGCGTCTCGCTGAAGGGTCCGCAGGGCGATCGTGGGCCGACCGGTTCAACTGGCCCGCAAGGGCAGCAGGGCCTGTCGGCCTACCAGGTAGCGGTGGCCAACGGCTTTGCGGGTACCCAGGCGCAGTGGTTGGCCAGCCTGAAGGGCGAGAAAGGCGACCGAGGCGAGCAGGGCCCGGCGGGTATCTCCGCCGATCGCCGCGTGCAGGTGATCGCCAACAGCGGAACCGGCACGGTGGCCTGCGATTGGGACGCATACGACGAAATCCGGGTGACGGTCACCACCGACACCACTTTCACTTTCAGCGGTGCGCGGAATGGGCAGGGCTGCATGTTGAAGATTCGCCAGGACAGTGCCGGCGGCCACACCATCGCCCTGCCGGTGCTGGTGATGCGGTTCAATCTGAATATCCCGTCGTACAACCCGAGCCTGGGCGCCAACGTCTCCGACCTGCTGGGCTTCCGATACGATGGCACCGATTCGCGCTATGACCTGATCGCGCTGACGCGAGGTATCCCTGGAACGTGAGCGAGTACACGCCACCACTGCCCGATGCGGCCGACCTGGTTTTCAGGGGTAAACCCTACGTCTCGCCGCTTCCCGATGCTGCAGACCTGATTTTCGGTGCCGACGATGACGACGCCGGCGACCTGATCCTGCAGACCAATTTCCTGATCTTTATCCCTATGTGAGGCAACCATGACCGTTCGCGTTTACTCATCCGCAGATCCCGGCGCACCTGCAGTTCGCGGCAACACCGCCGGCGATATCATCAACTTGATGGACAAGTGCCTGGTCACCGGCTACGGCAGCAAAGCAGGCGCCGGCTGGACGAAGCCGTTTACCGGTACCAACGTGGCAGCGTTCAAGACAGGCGCCGGATCCAATGGTATGTACCTGCGGATTGAGGAGCCGGTGGATACGAACACCAACTATCCCAGCGCCAAGGTGCGCGGCTACGAAACCATGACCGACGTAAACACCGGAAATGGTCCGTTCCCCGCGCCCAGCCGCTTGCCGAATGGGTTGTTTTGGTACAAGAGCTATTCCGGTTCGGCCGCTGCAGATCCTCGCCAGTGGTGGGTTGTGGCGAGCGAGTCTTTCGTAATCTTTATGATCCAGACCTACCCAAGCCAGTGGAGTTCAAGCCCTGGTTACTACTCTGAGCTTTTCATGTTCGGCGACCTGCAGAACACAGGCCCCAATGACGCCTATGCAACCATCATTCTTGGCGAGACGTCGACCAGCGGAAACAGCTCGCAAATTTGGCCGATGGACTCGGTAAACGTGGCCACCACCCGATCCGGCCTGTATATGCCGCGTGCTTACACCGGTATCGGCGGCGAAATCCAGGCCGGCTGGCATCACGACTACGTCAAATCCGGGGTTTCGGATTGGGGATCGGATAGCAGTTATTTGCAGTATCCGCATGGGCCTGACGGCGCGCTCTACATGTCACCTGTGTGGGTTCATCAGCCAGGCGGAACCAACGCGGCCGCGATTCGCGGAACGCTTCCTGGTGTGTGGGTTCCGCTGCAGCGTGGCCTTGCAGGGCTTGACACCTTCGCCGGCCAGGGTCAGCTGGCCGGAAGGAATTTTCTTGTATGGCAGCACTACACCGCGCGCGCCGCGATCGAAATTAGCGACACCTGGGGAACGTAATGGCAGACCTTGGCGCGATCGCTGGACTGCCGAAAGGTGCGCGCCTGCCGTTGATTTCGGCCCGGTTTTCTGGACCGGGCCAGATTCCTGGCAGGGTCATTTCACGATTCATCCCCGTTCTGTTTGTGCCGTGGTTCACCACGGTACAGACAACGAAATACATCGACCTTACGCGGCGAACCATTTTCACCCCAACGTGGTGGGGGTCGCGCCCCATCGGCACGCTGCCGCTTCCTGATTTCAAGATTGAGGGTCACGTCTACCAGCGCGACGATGAGGGCAACGACACCCCGATTTACCTGTGCCGTGTGCGCCTGCATTACCGGGCCAATGGTGTGGCGATCGCCACAACCAAGACCGATGCGAACGGGTTCTATCGCTTCAAGGATTTGATGCCTGACGCCGCGTCCTACTACGTGGTGGCGTTCGACCCGGACGGCGGCGTGAACCAAAACGCCGTGATCCTCGACAAGCTGTCGACGGTGCCGGCATAGCGCCGGCACCGCTGCAGTTACCGATCGCCGAGGCGGCGAGCGCGCCGGGCTCGGTACAGCACCCAGGCCAGGCTGGCCAAGCTGGCCAGGTTGGGGGCAAAGGCCAGCACCAGGCTGGCCAGCATCGGCACCGGCGTGAGCCCGTGCAGATCCAGCACCAGCAGCACCGCGCCCACGATCCTGGCCAGCTCCAGCAGGCCAACGGCCGATGCCTCGACCTGCTGCCGCATCAGCAGCCGGCGCTGGTGGCGTTGCAGCTCCTGCTGCACTCGCCTGGCTTCCGCGGCCGGGTTCCGCGGCGGCATCCCGGGGCCGTAGGCGCTCACCACTTCACCATGATGGCCAGGCCGACCAGCACCAGGGTGACCACATCAGCCCACAAGGGGCGGCGTTTCGTCTGTCGCATTGCACGGATCCTCATAAGGGCGGATGGCCGCGGCGTGCGGCCAGTGGAGTTTGGCCAGGCCGCGGCCGCCGGTGCGGGCGACCAGGTAGGACGTTTCCGACCTGGGCCCGCGGCCGACGATGGCCCGGGTGTTGTAGCGTTTCTGCAGGCTGTCCATGAGCGGCCCCAGCGGCACGCCGGCGGGCACCTGCAGCACCACGACCCCAACGTGGTTCACGCGACTGCCGTTGCCCTGGGTGTGCCAGCGGACCAGCTGGCCGCGGGTGAAGGTTGTGGCCACGGTGCCCCCTAAAACGGAATGTCGTCGTCGGCGAAGTCATCCATAGGCGGCGGCGCACTGTATGAGCCTGTGCCGGCCGCCTGGCTGTACCCGCCACCACCGCCCTGCCCGTACTCCTGGCGGGGCGCCTGCGCAGGCTGGCGCTGTCGCTGGGGCCGGTCCTGGCTCCCTTCACCGCTCACGCGGCCGCCGAGCATCTGCATTTCGTCGGCCACAATGTCGGTGGTGTACTTCTCCACCCCGTCCTGGCCGGTGTACTTGTCGTAGCGCAGGGCCCCCTCGACGTACACCGAGCTGCCCTTGCGCAGGTACTCGCCGGCGATTTCGCCCAGCTTCCCGAAGAACACCACCCGGTGCCACTCGGTGCGCTCCTGCATTTCCCCGTCGCGCGCCTTGCGCACGCTGGTGGTGGCCAGCGAAATGCGGGTGATGCACATCCCGCCCTGGGTGTACTTCACATCGGGGTCATTCCCCAGGTTCCCCACCAGGATCACTTTGTTGATGCCGCGTGCCATGTTGATTTTCTCCGTCCAGGTTGTAGGGGCGCCGCTGCCGGCGCCCCGTCATTGTCAGCCCGCGCGGCCCTTGCCGCGGCTGGAGGCGCGGATGCTCGCCGACTCTCCGAACAGGACGCCAGGCACGCGCGCTGCGCCCTTCAGGCCCTTGGCGGTGGCGTTCAGCGCGCTTTCGTTGGCCTGCAGGTAGGACAGCAGTTCGTCCGCGCGCTCGCTGCCTTCCTGGATGGCCTTGGCCGCACCCAACACCAGCTCGCGCAGGTCGATGCTTATGGCCTTCCAGGTGCGCACGGTGGACGTGCCTGCAGCGCGCGCCTGCGACGTGGCCACCGGTGCGGCCGGCGTCACGGCCAGCAGGTCGACCGTTTCCTGGACCTGCACCGCCTGGGCCTGGGCGGCCTGGGTCGCGGCTGCAGCTTCAGCGGCTGCAGCTTCAGCGGCAGCGGCAGCGGCCTGTGCCGCTTCCTGGGCAGCGGCATCGGTGGCGGCCTGGGCGGCTTCAGCGGCCTGCCGCGCGGCCTTGTCCGCAGCGGCCTGGGCTTCAGCGGCCTGGCGCGCGGCCTTGTCCGCCTCCTCCTGCTGGCGCTTCACTTCCGCCAGGCGCTCGCGCTCCTTCCGGTCGGCTTCCTCGCGCTCCTTCCGCAGGCGTTCCTGTTCGCGGCGGTCATAGTCGAGCATGCCGCGGGAGACGATATCGGCCGCCTCCTTCAGGCGGTCAAGGGGCACCTTGAAAAAGGCGTCAACGCGGCGGCCGCCTTCCAGGAATGGCTCCTTCAGGTGGACGCGCTGCGCCTCGACGGCACGAAAACGATCCTTCAGCGACTGCAGGTCATCGGCGGCCGCCTCGTAGCCTTCGCGGGAGTCGATCACCAGCAGGCGTGCGCCGTCGATCGCGGCCTGGGCCTGGCGCTCGGCGGCGATCACTTCCTGCGGCTTGACCAGCTCGGCAACGGCTTGGGCGATAGGGGTTGCGGTGGGTGCGTTCATGCTTTGGATTCCTGGAGGTAATGGGCAATGTTGAGGCACGACTGCCACACAAGGCGGTCGCGCGAATCGTTGGTGAAGGGGAGCAGCTGCCAGTCGGCAGTAACGGCGTTGGGAACAGCTTTCTTCAGCTGCAGGGCGTAGCGCCGCAGCGGGGTGGTGGGGCCCAGCAGCTCGGGGCAGTTTTCCCGGACCAGCTGGCCATAGGCGAACGTCTGCGGGCCGGTGCTGGGAGTCACCACGGCCACGCGCTTGGCATCGATGAGCGACGGCAGGCCGTTCAGCACGCCCATGAGGTCGAGCGTGCCGGCGTAGCGGCCCTGGACACTGGCCAGCTTCTTTTCCGACAGGTACGCCTGGAAACCGGACTGGCGCAGGAACATGCGCCAGCCGCGGTAGTAGGGCACCAGCTCGGGGTCGAGGCTGTCCGTGTCCAGATCCTGCTGCAGGTCCAGCTCGATCACCTTGTGCACGGCCTGGCCAAGCGCTGCGGCGCGCGCCATCACGTCGGGATCCACGCCGGCGTAGTGGGCCGAGCTGATCGGCTTCAGCACCGTGGTGACGCCTGGCAGCTTGACGCCGTCCAGGCGGTACTCATGCCGGGCTTCATCGAAGGTCAAGCCGCGCATGGTCAGACGCCCAGCGCCGCGTCGGCGCGTTGCTTCAGGCCCGCCAGCGACTCGCGGATATTGGCCTGGGTGATGATGCCGAACGCCTCAAACACCGCCGGGTCCGACATGCCGGCAACCTTGGCGCGTTGCTTGGCCATCGACAGCTGGCCGTCTGTCAGATCCGAGCCCCACGGGCTGGTGCACTCACCGGTGGCCACGTCCACCGCCGGATCCGCCGGGGCGTCCTGGCGCGGCGGCAGCGCGCTGGGCTCGGCGTCTTCCGGTGCGGCGCTGGTGATCGGTGCGCGGCGCTGGTCCAGCTGTGTCTGCAGCTCGCGCATGGCCTGGTCGAGTTCGTCATGCCCAGGCTGCTGGCTGCGGCGCGCCGGCATTGCCACATCCGAGCTACCGCGGCCGCTGCCGGTATGCCCCGGGCGCTCCGATCCTTCCAGGTGCTTGGCGTCGTCGTCGTCGTCTGCAGCCACGCACAGAATCAGGGTCATGCCGTAGCGGCGGGCGTAGGTCAGCGAGCTGCCGTAGTCCTGCGCGGCATTCTGGCCGCGGCTGAAGAACAACGGGATATCCACCGCCATCCATTCGCCGCTGGAGTGCACCAGGACCGTGCGGACCACTTCCACCATCTTGCCGTCGACCGGCACCAGCTCGGGGCTTTGCAGCGTGGCCAGCTGCGCCTCCGACAGCGCCGGCCGGGTTTTCTCGATGATCGTTTCCAGCGGGGCGTATTTGTAGCTGTAGTTACCGACGATCCGGCGGGTTTCCCTGTCTTTGATATCGACGGTTACCGTGCGATCGCGGGGGATCGGCGGGAATGCGCCCTGGGCTTTGGCCAGGGCGGTGGCCACCTGGGCAAACGTGGTGCTGCACCTGATCGGCGGCAGCTGCTGCGGGGTTTCATCGTTCATGGGTGGGAATCTCCAGTGCTGGCCAGCGGGATTGCTGGCGCCGGCACATGATGATGCGCAAAGTAGCGGAATGCAACACCCATGCAGCGCAACCCACAAACCGACTGCGACAATCGTGTGGCATGTTGCTAATCCGTGCATCGTCCTGATACAGTCCACCGGCACCCACAACCCGGAGCGTTTCACCCCATGAGCAACGAACACGACACCACCAACCCCGAGCTGCCCCTGGACCCGGTCCTGCGCGCTCGCTATGTCGCCATCCGTTCTGCCGGCGGCGTCACCAAGGTGGCCCAGGGCGTCGGCCTGCAGAATCACGAAAGCGTGAGCCGCTGGTGGAAGAACACCAACAGCCACCCGAAGCCCGAGCAGGCCCGCAAGCTGGTGAAGCTGTGCGGCGGCGTCGTCACCCTGCAGGAAATCCTGCCGTCCGTGTATGGCGGCCTGACCTGCAAAGAGCTGGGTTACACCCCCGAAGGAGCGCCGCAGGAGTGAGCAGCAGCCGTGCCCTGATCCCCGAGCCGCCATTGCTGGTACTGCCCAGCCTGGCGGTGGCTGTCGGGCTGAATGAGGCAATGGTGTTGCAGCAGCTGCATTTCCTGGCCAACTGCCGGCGGCCTGGCCGCGGCGGTGAACGCTGGGTGGAAATGGGCAATGCCGACCTGCAGCACACGTTCCCATTCCTGAGCAAAAACACCCTGTTTCGCGCTGTTTACAAGCTCCGCGACGCGGGCCTGCTGACCATCAAGGAACAGTCTGGCCAGCCGAACCGGTACCGCCTGGAATACGAAGCGATCACCGCGGTGCTGGACAACCCCCTACCCAAAATGGGGCGCCCCAATGTGGGTAGGGCCCCTACCCAGGATGGGGTGGGTACCCTACCCATTGTGGGTAGGGTCACTATTAAAGAGGTTTTAGATTCTGAGACTCTACAACTACAGGGGGGTGTGGATAACACCGAAAAGCCCATGCCGATGGGCTGGCTTCCGAGCGACCAATGCCAAAACGAGCTGCGCATTGCCGGGTTCAATCCTGAGTTCGCGGCCAGCCTGCTGCCCGAGTTCCGCACCTACTGGACCAAGCGCGGCGATGCCAAGGATTGGGATTCGGTTTTCTGCTGGCACGTCCGCACCCAGGCCGAGAAAAAGCAGCAGCGCGACGCGATGGCGGCCAAGGCCGCCGGCAAGCCCGAGCCGTACCGCCCGCGCTACCCCGGTACCCCGGGGCCGCCCGTAGAAACCCAGCAAGGCCGACAGCCGCCGGCCGCTGAAGTGATAGCAGCGTTTACCCCGTCCAGCCCCCTATCGCCCGATGAGAACCGCAAGCGCTTCGCCGAAGCGTTTGCCCTGCTGAAGTAACCCCACTGGAGCAATCGCCCATGCCCGACCAGCCCGCCCTGCTGTTCCACTTCATCATCCCCCACACGCCCGTGGCCAAGGGCCGCGCACGCTCCACGATCAAGCGTGCCAAGGGCGGTAAGCCGATCCTCACGAAGGAGGGCCAGCCGATCATCAGCACCTACACGCCGGAGAAGACCCGCGACTTTGAGGCGCTTGTGCGCGACTACGCACAGCAGGCCGCCCGCGGCGAGCTGCTGACCTGCCCCGTAGACCTGCTGGTGCAGTTCCGTTTCAAGATCCCAAGCAGTTACACGAAGTGGCAGCGTGACCTGGCCGCCGAGGGTCTGCTGCACCACACGAAAAAGCCGGACTGCAGCAACCTGGTAAAGGCGATCGAAGACGCCTGCAACGGCGTGCTGTTCAAGGATGACGGCCAGGTGGTCGGCTGCATCACCGACAAGGCATTCACCACTGAGCAGGAGTGCATCGTGGTGCACGGGTACCGCCGCGCCGGCGTGAGCTGCACCGCCACGCGCGCCGAGGCCGTCGACTTCCTGGCCAACTACCCCACGCCGTCCATCCGCATGAATCACCTGGGGCTGGGTACGCGCATGCGCACCATGCGCCTGGTGGGCCGGTGAACGCCGGCGACGACTTCCAGGACGATGACCTGTTCGCCGACCAGCAGCTGCCGGCGGCCGAACAGATCCGCCTGGCAGAGGAAGCGCTGGCCGCCGTGAATCTCCTGGTGGCCGCGCAGTTCACCCTGGGCACGTCGGTGCTGCAGCACGCCGTCTGCGCCCAGGTCGAGTGTTACCGCGCGCTGCACTTTGCCCGACAGGTGACCCATGACCCCTGAAGAAGAAAAGACCCCCGCCGGCTTCATGGTGGCGCGTGCAGCTCGGGCGTACATCGTCCACCTGCTGCCCACCGATGACGAAGGCAAGCACCTGGCCAGCTACACCGCGCGCTGCGGCTGGACACCCAGGCCCCGCGGTAGAGCGCGCCCCACCTGGTACCGGCCCGCGGCCTACAACCCCGGCAACCGCTGCCCCCGCTGTTTCCATGACGTGCCACTCAACGAGGACCATCACCATGCCCCGTAAGTCGACCACCCCGAAGCCGCCCGCCAAGCCGCGCAAGATCGTGCCCACCAAGCACATCAGCGAGGTGCCGCAGATCCGCCTGGAGCCCGTCGTGTCCAGCCAGGTCCAGGCCATCGGCCACGACCCTGCCACCAACACCCTGGCCATCCGCTTCCCGGGCTGGGATGACAAGCCGGGCTCGCTGTACCACTACGCCAACTTCAACGCCGACCAGTTCGCCGAGTTCTGCGCCGCCGAGTCGGTGGGTAGTTTCTTCATCAAGCAGATCAAGGCCAATGAGGCCCTGTTCCCCTACACGAAGATTGACGAAACCCCGCAGGCCTGAGCCTGCAGCGCCATCGCCCTGGAGCCCCTATGTCTACTTCCCCGCTCGACTACCTGCGGCCGCGCCTGGTGCCGCTGCCGGTGGCTCAACTCACACTGAACCTGGCCGACGACGTGCCGCGCACGCTGCTGACCACCGGCGGCAACCGCGTGAGGCTGGGCGAGCTGGGCAGCACCGACATGACCATGCTGGCGATGGCCAGGGCACGCCACACCGTCGACACCTGGCACAGGGTGGCCACCGCCAGGCTGCGCATGCAGGACGCGCAGCTGGTGGAAACCCCGCCGGCGATCCACCAGGCGATCGCCGAGCGGGTGGCCAAGTCGATTGCAACCGAGGACGGCCGCCGTTGGGCCGACCTTCCAGACCACGCCCGCGACCGCTACCTGGTCGACGCGCACCGCCACATCAACCATCTGCTACTGGAGCTTTCCCGCCATGTCTGAGAACGAAATCACCATCACCGTGCACGGCCACATCGGGGTCGGAAAATCCGCCGTGTCCCTTGCGATCCTCGACGCGCTACGCGCTGCCGGGTTGGCCTGCACCTGGGACGATGAGCAGTCCGAGCGCAACCTGGGTACCGGCGCCGGCGATATCGCCGCGATGGAAGAACGCCCCACCATCCGCCTGATCGAAACGAACCCCAGCAGGTGGCCGGAGTGGCCCATCGGCCGCCTGCAGCTACGCCAGGGGCAGATCCAGCAGCTTGCCGATTTCGCCGGCGTTCCGGTCGAAGGCACCGCCGAGGAGGACCAGGACGTGCTGCAGCTGACGCTGGGGCATGTCGGGCATTCCGGCCCCGGCCTGTACGCCAGTTTTGACGACGTGCCCGAGGGTGGCGCCATCTTCCTGGGTGTTCCCGAAGGCGACCCGCAGCTGCTGTTCAGCGCCGACATTGCCCACCCGAAGAACGGCGAGGAACGCCGGTGGTTCATGGCCGGCGCCAGCGCCGTGGCCACGGGCCGGGCGTTCGTCAACGCCGGCGACAGCGAGCAGCAGTTCATCGCCGACAACGACGACGACACCGCCGCCCTGCAGGTGGCCACGCAGTTCACGTCGGAGAACGAACCGCGCAAGCGCGCCGAACTGCAGGTGGCCATCATCGCCGCCCTGCAGCGCGCGCGCGCCAGCCAGGACCGTGCCCACAACCGCGTGCCGGACTTCGCCGGCATGGCGCTGATAGACACGGCCCTGGGCTACCTGTCCACCGCGGTTGATGACCTGGCCAGCTCGCCGGATCCGCGGCCGGTTGGAATGGTGAATGAGGCGATGGGGTGCCTTCGCCAGTTCGTGGTCGGCGGCGTGAGCATGCCGGCAACGACGCATCCCGCTGACGTCAGCGTTTTTGCCCCGGAGTACTACACCCACGACGGCGCCGGCCTGGTCACCTTCACCCGCGTGCCGCCGTCGACCTGGCCAGAGTGGGCCGCAGAGGCGCACGCCCGGGAAGTGCCAGGCCCGACGCTGCACCAGCATCTGCTGGACCTGCTGGGCGCCAAGGATCACGCCAGCGGTTGCGGTGTCATCGGCATGCTGCAGGGCCGCACCGCGTCCCTGCAGGCGCAGCTCAACGACAGCGAACGCCGCGTGGTGGACGCCCAGCGCCTGGCGTGGGCCCTTGTCGACGCCGCCGGCGGCAGCGTCGAGATTGGCCCGTCCGTAGTGGCCACGACGGACTGGCGTGGCAAGCAGCTGCAGCAGCTGAAGATCCCCACCGGCGGGATTGTGTTCACCAGCAGGGAGGCGCCCGCGCGATGAGCAACGGCGACATTCCCTGCCCGCGGTGCGGCCGCTACTACAGCCGGCAGGGCGTGCTGGACCACATGCGCGACCTGCACCACATCACCCGCCGCGATGCCGGCAACCTGGTGGCCGCGGCGCAGGCCCAGGCGAAGCCCAAGCCCAAGCCGGCCCAGGACGATGACGACGGCGCAGCCTGGGTGTTCCGTGCCCTGGCCCAGCAAAACAAGGAACACCGGGCGGCGATGCTGGCCAAGGCCGACACCACCGGCTGGCAGCAGCTGTCGCCGTACCACTACCGCCGGTGGTTCTACGACACTCGGGTGGACTGGTGGCCGAGTGGCGGCAAGGCCCAGGTTTTCACGAAGGGATCCGGCCAGCCGCCGCAGATGGTGTACGGGCATCGGCGAGTGGCCGCGCTGGTCGAGCGACTGAAGGGGGTAGAACGTGCAGGCTGACCTGTTCGCCGCCGCGCCGGCGCCGGCGGATCCGCCGCCCCTCCTGCAGGCCGGCGGCCGCACCTACCGCACCAGGTCGACCGATCGCGGCCTGGCCATCAACTGGACCGGCCCCGGGGCAACCCGGGGCGTGGTCGGGCAGTACCACCCAACGGAGGCGGCCGCATTGGCCGCCGTCCACCACATCGAGCAACGGAGACAAAAGCCATGATGGGCGACGCAAAGCCGACCTACACCAAGAACCGGCACGAGTTCCTGCAGCTGGTGAACGCCGCCGGCAGCGTGGGCTGCAGGGCGCGCGGCGCCGCTTTCGGTGCTGCATGCACCGCCATGCGACAGCTGGGATGGGTCGAGCAGGTGCCGGCGATCGGGATCAAGGTGCGAATCACCGACCTGGGCACGCGAGCGCTGCAGGCCTGGGACGCTGGCCAGCGCGGCGAGCTGGACCTGCGCACGGGCGAGGAGCGCCGGCAGCAGATCCTCGAGGACGTGCTGGACCTGGCCGAGCAGCACCAGCTCGATGAGCGGCTGCTGCGCGCGCTGCTGCAGCGCATGCCGCTGCTGGAGGTCCAGCGGTGCATCCGCGGCGCCGTCCAGGCTGCCAGCGCCGCGGTGGCCACCTGCAGGCCGATGGGCCCGGCCGAGCTGCAGGAAACGCTGGAGACGTTCGACCGCCTGGCCGGCGGCGCCGGGGTGATCCTGCCGGCAGATGACGACGACACGGGAATGGTGGTGCTGGACGCAAACGGGCGCGTGCTGGAAGTGATCGAGGACGCCACCCAGCGGCACACCGGGGGCATGGTCACGCTGTCCCCCGAGGCGCTGGCAGAGCCCGTGCTTACCCGCGGCGAGGCAATCCTGCCGGTCAGCCATCCGCTGGTGCAGAAGATGCTCGCCACGCCGGTACCGGAGAACGTCGAATCCAAAACGATCACCGTCACCGTGAACCCGGAGCCTACCGCGGCACGCATTGCCCGGGCCGAGCTGCAGGAGGGCGGCCTGGCCAACCTGCTGGGCGGCGCCCGATCGTTCGTGCCGGGCGGCTACACCGGCGATCGCCCTGCAGGCCCGGCGGTAGTCGCCGAGGATCCGCCGGCGGCCGAGGAGGACGAAGACGACCACGGCCTGGTCATCTGCCCGAGCTGCGACGGGCGCGGCGTAACTGGGCCGGCGCACATCGACTGCCGCATGTGCAAGGGCGAGGGCGCCATCAAGCGCACGGTGCCGCTGTGAGGCTGGATCCTGTCCGCCAGCACGGATACGACCCGGAGACGTTCGCCGGCATGGTCAAGCTGGCGGCCTGGCAAAAGGACGTCACGCTCACCGCCCTGGCCAAGGCGGTTGGCATGAAGCCGGATACCATCCGAGCCAGGCTGTCGAAGTCACGCGGCAAGCGCTCACTGCAGCCGCACCAGGTGACGGCGATCGCCAATCACCTGGGCGTCGATCGACAGCTGCTGCACCGCCTGGCCGCGCGCCATGAAGGGTGGGACGTATGATCGGCAGCAAGCGAGCCAGCAAGCGCGAATGGGCGCACATGGAGGCGTGCAAGACCCGGGTGTGCATCCCCTGCCTGGTCGGCGTGCAGCTGGGCCTGATCGACCCAGCGCACGCCGTGCGCGGTGGCGACGACGACGACGGCATGCCGCTGCCAATGGTCACCTACCAGCACTGCAAGAGCGGAAACCTGCGCATGGGCCACCTGGACGGCTACGGGTGCTGTCTGTGGCACCACTTTGGCACCCAGCAGCTGCATGCCCTTGGCATGTCGAAGGAGGAGGCCCGCGCGCGCTGGGGCCCGAACCTGCATGACAACGGCCGGGAGTTCCGCGAGACGTTCGGCACCGAGCTGGAGCTTATCGAGGTCCAGGCCTTTGTCCTGCAGCAATCCGCTACAGGTGATAGGCTTTCTGCGGTTTAGTGAAGCGAAGGGGAAACGATGGCAAGCGCGATTCTGGATGACCTGGTGCAGCTGATCGGCCACCACCACGCCATCGAGCTGCTGCGCGCCTGGGGTGGTCGACGCATCAAGGTTCCCGAATCCCTGGGCCAGGACCACCCCCTGGCCTTTGTCGTTGGGCTGGAGTCGGCGCAGAAGCTGGCCAGGCGCTACGGCAGCACCGAGCTCGACCTGCCGGCCGAGCGTAATTTCCTGATCGACCTGCGCAATGCGGCGATCGTGAGCGACTTCACGGCGGGGAGCAGCATTCTGTCCCTGTCGTGCCTGTACGGCGTGAGCCGCCGGCAGATCCAGACAATCCTGGACGCGATGGGGCACCGCGAGCTGCGCCTGCAGCGTGCGGGTTCCCGCACCTGACGCCGGCGGCCAATCGGTGAACAATGCCCCCCATTCCACACGGGGGCATCACCATGTATCAACTCGGTTCACGATCGCTGGCCAACCTGAAGGGCGTGCACCCGCGCCTGGTCCAGGTGGTGCAGCTGGCCATCACCCTGTCCGCCCAGGACTTCACCGTCCTGGAGGGCGTGCGCAGCCTGGCGGCGCAGAAAGCGAACGTGGCCAAGGGCTCCAGCCAGACGATGGACAGCAAGCACCTGGTGCAGGGCGACGGCTACGGCCACGCCGTCGACCTGGCCGCCTGGGTGAATGGCAAGGTGGCATGGGATCCCTGGGAGCGTTACGACGTGATCGCCGACGCCATGCGCCGCGCGGCCATCCAGCTGGGCGTACAGATCCGGTGGGGCGGCGGGTGGTTCAATCTCAACCAGCTGGCCAGCCCGGCGCAGATCCTGGCCGCGCGCCAGGCCTACACCGCCGAGCGCAAGCGCGCAGGCCGTAAGGCGTTCCTGGATGGCCCGCATTTTGAGCTGCAGGCGGTCGCCCGGTGATGGCCGCGGAGAAAGCCGCCGGCATCGCGGTGACGGTGATCGCCGGCGTGCCGGCGTTCCTGTCCAGCCTGTCCAACGACATGACGGTGCCCGTGATCGGCGTGGGAGCAACCACGATCGTGGGCGCCGCCCTGGGCACGCTGGCCGCCCTGGGCTACGACAACAACCCGCCGCGGCCAGGCGGGCGCCTGGTCATCCGCTCCCTGTCCACCATCGTCATGGCCAGCCTGCTGGTGGGCGGCGTGCCGGCGATCACCGGCTGGCATTGGGACGTCCAGGCTGCAGAGGGCGCCGTCACAGGGTTGACCGCGATCGCGGTGTATTACCTGTTCGACCCGATCAAGAAATGGGCGCAGGGCCAGTTCACGGCTGACCTGAAGCTGTCCGATTTCATCCCCTGGATGCGCAAGCGCACGCCAACCCCCGCCAACCCGGGGCAGAATGCCCCGTCCGACGATGAGGGCCCCCGCCCATGAATTCCTGGTATCTGATCGCTGCCCCCGCGTGGGTAATCCTGTTCATCACCGCCGTTGCGCGCCTGGCTGACATGGACCGCGCGCAATGGGCCACAACCGACCACGTCCGGCGCCTGGGCATGATCGGCGTGGGGGGCATGGGCATCATCATGCTGGCCATGCCGTTCACCAAGGATGGATGGGCGTACCCGAGCGCAACCTGGCGCACTGCAGGCCTGGCCTGGTCCTGGGCGCTGGTGTGGTTGACGACCCCGGGCATGCCGCCGTGGTGGGACTTCATCCTGGGCGTGCACCGCCGCACCCACGAATGGCGCGACCAGGGCCTGCGCGCCCGGATCCGCGGCGAGTGGCGCGCGCTGCGCGATAGCTTCCGCCCGCGCCGCAGCCGCAAGCCGATGGCCGGCCCGCAGGGGCCGCTGCCGTGATCGATACCCCGCAGAGCTGGGCCGCCCGAAACGCCGCCCGCCTGGCCATCTACCTGCTGCTGGCCATCGTCCTGGTGGCCACCTGGCTGCAGATCCGCACCTGGCGCGAGGACGCCCGCACCGGTGCCGAGCGCATCGAGCAGCGCGACAACACCGCCGCGGCCGCCGGCGCGATCGCCGATGACCTGGCCACCACCACCACCGACCGCCAGCGCGTGGAGGTCCGCATCACCGCCGACACCGCGCAGATGGCCCGCGACCTGGAGAAGCTGCGCCGTGAAAACCCGAGCCTGGATCATTGGATGCGCGCTGACATTCCTGTGCAGCTGCGCGAGCTTGCCCGCCAGCGACGTGAAGCCCGCGACCGACTTGCAACTGGTGCGCCTGGGCGTGGAGCAGCTGACCAGGGAGCGCGAGCCCCAGGGAGTGGTGACCAGGACTGAAGACGCGAAGGACGGCGAACAGCTGTTCGGCCTGACCATCGCCCTGGAGGACACCAACTGGCTGCAGAATGACGACAAGCGCCGCATTCGCCGGTTCGTCAACGCCGCCACGCTCCGCATCGAGCAATCGCGCCTGCCGAGCTGCAGCTGGTACCAGTGGCGATGCCTGCGCACCAGGCGCGCGCTGCAGGCCGCGATTGACGACGCCGGCACGCCCCCGTAGGATTCGGCCCAAGGTTCACCCGGGCAGAAAAAAACGGGTCACCGCCGCCCCGCAACTCAGCATTGCGGACAGGGACAAACCGGGACACCCGGCGGCATCAAGTGGCGCGCGAACCTTTCGAGCAACAACTGGCTGGCGGTACATGGGAAGCTGACAGCCAGGTTCCACTCACTCTCCAGTGAGCGATAGGAGCCGCGGACCCGGGGGCGACCGGGACCAAGCCAAAGGGGTGCCACCCTGCGGCCCAAGGCACAGGCCGACTACCCCCGGGGATTGCACCCCGGGGGTTTTTCGTTTTAGGATCGCCCCGTGCCCTTCCACAGCACAGGCCAATCCCCTGGCCACCCGCGGATCCTGTCGAGCCAGCTATCCGCCCCCCGAAGGCCCCGACCACCCCCTGGTCGGGGCCTTCTTCTTTCCAGGGCAGAGCCAAGCTCGGCTCGGCCGGATCCGCGCCACCCACGCACGCTTTTTCGATTTTTGTGGACGCTCCGCGCCTGTTCAGTGACGCATTCCGGCCATTCCGCGAACAGCCCAGCCCTGGGCGTACACTGCGCGCGCCACCCACCTGGAGCGCGGACCCATGCCCCGTAAGAAGAAGCCCACCCCTGACACCTGGCGATCGCGGATCGTTGGGGAGGGGGAAATCTCCCCGGCCGACCTGTTGGCCAACCCCTACAACTTCCGAGTGCACAGCACCGAGCAGGGCCGCGCGATCGACGGCGCCCTGGACGAAATCGGCTGGATCCAGCGCGTGATCGTCAACCGCACTACCGGCCACGTCGTTGATGGCCACCTGCGGGTCAGCCGCGCCCTGCGGCGCAACGAGCCCACCATCCCCGTGGTGTACGTCGAGCTGACCGAGAACGAGGAGCGCATTGCGCTGGCCACCCTCGACCCTATCGCTGCAATGGCCGGTACCGACGCCGACTTGCTCAACGAGCTGCTGGCCCAGGTCGAAGCGACCAACGAGCCGCTGCTGGAGTTCCTGCAGGAGCTGCAGCCCCAGCTCGGTACCGGCGACGGTGGCGACGGTGGCGGCAAGAGCAAGCCCGAGGAGCCCACCACGGTGTGGGGCGAAATCATCGCCTTGGGCCAGCACCGGCTGCTGTGTGGCGACATTGACGACGACGCACACCGCCTGGCGGTAACTGCAGGACAACCCGGGGCACCCGTTCTGGACATTGCATCGGCCATCATCACGGCCCTGGCCAGGACGAAATCCGCCGGCCCGCTGTTCATCATCACCGACGACGCGCACCTGTGCGACTCAATGGTTACGGTGTGGGAGGCCATGACCGGCAAGGCCTGCGAGCGATTGCCACCCGTCTGACACCCCGGCGTCATTGCTACAGCGATAAGCGAGCTGATACAGTGACCACGCCCGAGCTGGGCACGGGGGAAAAGCGGGACGAAACACGAATCCCCCGAACACCAACACCCTTACTGGAGAAAAACGCATGTCGCCCACTTACGCCGGCTACGCTGGCATGGAACCCGAGTTCACCCTGGCCAGCGGCCGGGTAATCTCCGCCGGCGAGCTGATCGCCGAACACGCGGTGAAGCTGTACCACCAGGCATTCCCTGGCCTGGACGAATCCCAGGTGCCTGCAGCCTGGAACGCGGCCAGCGACGTGGAGCGCCGCGGCTACTGCATCCAGGCGTTCGACAAGCTGGACCAGGCCGCGATCGACGCCGCCGCCCGCGACGACCAGCGCAACCTGCTGGCCACCGTTGCCCCCAAGGCCGAGCTGGTGCTGGGCGACGGCTTGATGGACGTGGTGGTGCAGGAGCTGCGCGCGCTGTCGAAGCCGTGGCAGACCCTGACCGAGGACCAGCAGGAAACCATCCTGGAGCGCGCCACCCAGCGCGTGCGCGAGGTCGCCCGCCTGACCGTGCGCGAGCTGGCCGCCCGCGGCACGCACCACATCGTGGCCACCCTGGAGCAGATCACGATCAAGAAAGGCGCCAAGGCCGTGCTGGCCATCCCCGCCCACCTGATCGATGAGAACCTGACCGAGTCGGTACAGCAGCAGGTCATCCTGGTGCTGGCCGGCGAGCTGAACGCCGCCGACGAAATCCAGCAGCCGCAGGCCGACCTGCAGCAGCCGGGGCTCGACCTTGGCGACTCGGGCGTGGTCCACAGCGACCCGCAGGACTGACGCCATGACCACACAGGACCAGGGGAACGGGCAGCAGCTGCTGCCCCAGCAGATCATCGAGCGAGCGCCCGAAGTTTTCCGCGTGATCGTGGCCACCATGTGCACGGACAACTGCTGTCACTTCGATGCGACCGACGATGACCTGCAGGAGGCGCTGCCGGCGGTCAGGCAGCTGTTGGCCAAGGGTTACTTTGCCGGCGAGCTGCAGGCCCAGGCCGACAACCTGGATAGCGATATCTGGCTGGCCGCCGCTGGCGAGTACTCCGAAGCACAGGAGCGTTTCGCGGCTGCGGCAGAGGACTACCAGCGCCTTTCCGACGTACTGGAAAGGATTTTCGACCGGCCCCTGTCGGGCCCCTGCAGCGAGGCGTAACCCAATGGCTTTCATCGTTCTGACCAACTCCAACGGGGATGAGGTCCACGTCCGCGCCGATCGCGTGGTGACCGTGACCAGGCTGCAGATGCGCGACGGCAATGCAGCGCGCGCCACCGTAGCGCTGGAGGGCCGCGACCACCCGCTGACGGTGCGCGAGGATGCAGCTATCGTGTTGCAGGCCATCGGTGATGCGGAGGTGGTCGACCGCGGAAAGCGCCTGGATGAGTGGGCATTGCGCGAGGCAATCAACCTGCGCACCGTGGTGCAGGATCCGGCCGCTACCGACCACGACCAGGGCTGACATGCCAAGCAAGGGAAAGACCCCGAAGACGCCCCCGGCCAAGCCGGGGGCGAAGCGTTCCAGGCGTACCGCACAGCCGCGCTACGCCGAGGCCGCACAGCTGCGCAGCGAAATCCTGGCGTACCGCACGCTGGGGCTGACCCTTGATGAAATCGCGGCCCGCGTGAACCGCAGCAAGTCGGTGGTGCACACCCACCTGACGCACGCCCTGCAGGAGCTGGACGAAGAACAGAAAGAGGCCAGCGACCGCCTGCGCGCGCTGGCCTATGCCCGCCTGGAAAAGGTACTGGCCAGGGCCATGCTGGGCGCCATGAAAGGCGACGTGAAGTGCATGCGTGAGGTCCAGCGCCTGATCGGCCAGCAAGGCCGGTTGATGGGCTGGGGCAACTTCGCCAAGGTCAACCCGGAAACGGGCGTGCCGCTGGGTGAAGGTGGCGACGGCGTACCGCCGGGGCACTGGACGCTGCCCATGCGTCCCACCGTCGACCTGGGCGCATGGCAGGAGCAGGCAGAGAAGGTATGGCACGAACAGCAAGCGCGCGCCGGAAAGGCGGGCTAACCGGCACCGCCGCCGAGCTGCAGGCCGGCGGCTTCCCCGTAAACCTGGTGTGGCGTCCGCAGGCTGGCCCGCAGACGCTCCTGATCGCGTGTCCGGCCGACGATATCCTGTTCGGCGGCGCCCGCGGCGGCGGCAAGACAGACGCGCTCCTGGGCGATGCCGGCATTTACAGCCAGGCCTACGCGCCGCACTTCCGCGGGATGCTGATCCGCCGTACCTACGATGAGCTGGACGAAGTGGTGGCGCGCAGCCAGGAGCTGTTCCTGCCGCTGGGCGCGAAGTGGCAGGCGGGCCGCTACACCTGGCGTTTCCCGTGGGGCGGCTTCCTGAAAATGCGCTACCTGAAGCGCGACGAAGACGCGAGCCGGTACCAGGGCCACAGCTACAACTGGCTGGGCAAGGATGAGGGCGGCAACTTCCCCGACGTGCGGCCGCTGGACAAGCTGTCTGCCACCCTGCGCGATCGCAACGGCGTGCCCATCCGCGAGATCATGACGGCCAACCCAGGCGGCCCTGGCCAGCCCTGGATCGTTGATCGGTACATACGCAACCGCCAGCCTATGGTCCCGTGGCGCGACCCCGAAACGGGCCGCGTGCGCGTCTACATCCCCAGCCGGCTGACCGACAACCAGGCGCTGCTGGCCAACGATCCGGGGTACATGCGCCGCCTGCGCGGCTCGGGCCCGTCCTGGCTGGTGGCGGCGTGGTTGAACGGCGACTGGTACGCCACCCAGGAGGGCGGCGTCATCAAGTCGAAATGGTGGAAGCGGTACGCCATCGATGAGCCCGACGCCACGCCCCTGGAGCGCCGCCTGGCGCTGCCGCCGGGCAAGATCGTGGCTTGGGTGCACAGCTGGGACACGGCGCAGAAAGACAACGAGGTAAACGACTACAGCGTGGGCACGGTGTGGGCCGTCCATGAGACGGGCAACGCCTACCTGGTCGACGTCGTGCGCGAGCGCATGACGTACCCCGAGCTGAAGAAAGCCGCCACGGACCTGTACGACAAGTGGGGCGCCGACGTGGTGCTGATCGAGGACAAGGCCAGTGGCACGTCCCTGATCCAGGATCTACGCGCCAGCACAAAGCTGCCCGTGAAACCCGTGGAACCGGACGGCAACAAGGTGACGCGCGCTGTCAGCGCCACCCTGTTGATGGAAGCCGGCCGCATGTGGCTCCCGACCCGCGCCACCTGGCTGCTGGACTTTGAAAACGAGCTGACCAGCTTCCCCACCAAGGGCGTGCACGACGACCAGGTGGACAGCGTGAGCCAGTTCCTCATGTGGCTGCGGACCTTCCCGCTGACCCACATCCCGCAGGTGGCCAGCGCCGGCACCCGCATGGGCCTGACCAGCGAGGGCACCGCCGCGCCGGGCGCCCTGAGCGAGAAGCGCGAAACCAGGGATGCGGCCAGCCGCACCCGAACCCCCAAACCGCGATCGCGTACAGTTCGCCGCGGACCCGCAGGAACCGAAGGATTCTAGAAATGGCCGACCAACTGCCCACCCCCAAGCGCCCATCCCCCGCTGAATTCGCCAAGTCGCGCCAGATCGGTGTACCGGTCGGCGGCCGGTTCGTGGAGCTGCTGCAGCCCACCGACTCGGTGCTGATCGCCAAGGGCGGCAAAGACCTGAAGATTTACCGGGAGACGCTGCGCGACGACCAGTGCGCCGCCACGTTCAACGATCGCCGCCTGGCGGTGACGTCAAAGGAGTGGGTAGTGGATGCCGCCAGCGAGGATCCGCTGGACGTCGCCGCAGCCGACTTCATCCGCGAGGAGCTGACCAGGATCGGCTGGGATTCGGTCACCGATAAGATGCTCTACGCGCGCTGGTATGGCCATTCGGTGGCCGAATGCCTGTACCGCATCGATGGCAACCTGGTGCGCCTGGACAAGATCAAGGTACGGGACCGCGGCCGCTTCCTGTACGACACCGAGGGCGGCATCTGGCTGCTGGGCGATCGCGGGCAGTGGGAGCCGATGCCCGAGCGCAAGTTCTGGCACGTCGCTGTCGGTGCCGATAACGACGATGAGCCCTATGGCCTGGGCCTGGCCCATTACTGCTACTGGCCGGTGTTCTTCAAGCGCAACGGCCTGAAGTTCTGGCTGGTGTTCATCGAGAAATTCGGCGCGCCCACGGCCATCGGCAAGGTGCCCGGCGGTAAGTGGGATGATGAGGCGCTGAAGGAGGCCGTACTGGAGGCGCTCCTGCAGTTCAGCACCGAGGCCGCCATTGTGGTGCCCGAGGAAACCACCGTGGAGCTGCTGGAGGCCACGCGATCGGGGACGGCTACCTACGGCGACCTGTACGACAAGATGGACGCCGCACTGGCCAAGCTGATTATTGGCCAGACCGCCAGCAGCCAGGGCACGCCCGGCCGGCTCGGCAACGAGGAGCTGCAGGCCGAGGTGCGCAGCGACCTGGTGAAGGCAGACGCCGACCTGATTACCGACAGTTTCAATCGCCAGGTGTGCGCCTGGCTCACCGAGTGGAATTTCCCTGGTGCGAAGCCGCCGCGCGTGTGGCGCAAGGTCGAGCCCGAGGAAGACCTGGGCAAGGCCGCTGCCACTGACAAGGCCATCAAAGAGCTGGGGTTTCAGCCGTCTGAGGAGTACATCAAGCAGCGCTATGGCGAGCATTGGGAAAAGGCCGAGCCGCTGAACCTGGGCGCCGGCGGATCCTTCGCCGCGCAGCCTGGCCCGATCGGTGCCGCGGCGGACTTCGCCGAGCTGGGCGCGGTGGCCATCCTGAAGGCCGGCAAGCGGGCAGACCAGCAGTCCATGAAGGAGGCGGCCGAGTTCCTGGCCAACCGCGGCGGCCTGGTCGGCGCGCGCGTGGCGCAGATCCTGGCGTACTCCCAGGGCGAGGGCGTCGACTACGCCGACATGGCCACCGAGCTGCAGCGCCTGGCCCAGCAGCTGCCCGATAACGACGGCGTGCTGGAAATGCGCAATGCCACGTTCTTTGCCCGCCTGCTGGCCAGGTTCCGGGGCAACGCATGAACCTGGCCCGCCAGGTGCTGGAGTTCGTGGACGTGCCCACCGGCGCGTCCTGGATGCTGTCGCCTGAGCAGGCCGTGGAGTACTTCCGCAACCGAGGCCTGCAACCGACGTTCAACTGGTACGAAATGCTGGGCGAGGAACACGCCCGAGCGTTCACCGTGGCCAAGCTGACCGACACCGACCTGCTGGCGTTCGTGCAGCAGTCCCTCGACCAGGCGCTGGCCAACGGCGTGCCGTTCAAGGCGTGGGCCGAGCAGCTGGCGCCGGCGCTGCAGGAGCGCGGCTGGTGGGGGCGGCGCGACGTCGTTGCACCAGGTGGGAACCCGGTCAATGTCCAGCTGGGTTCGCCGGCGCGCCTGCAGACCATCTACCGCAGCAACGTGCAGAGCGCCTACGCCGCCGGCGCCTGGGATGCGATCGCCGACCAGGCCGAGCTGGCGCCCTACCTGCTGTACGACGCCGTGGACGATGGCCGCACGCGGCCCGAACACAAGGCCTGGGACGGCACGGTGTTGCCCGTTGGCCATGTGTGGTGGCAGACGCACTACCCGCCCAACGGGTGGAACTGCCGGTGTAGCGTCATCCAGCTGTCGGCCGACGACCTGGCCGACATGGGCCTGCAGGTGTCGAAGGCGCCGGCATCGCCGACCGTGCCCTGGACGAACCCGAACACCGGCAAGGTGGAGCGGATCCCCGAAGGCATCGACCCTGGCTGGCAAACCAACGTCGGCGAGGCCCGCAACCGCGCGCTGGCCAAGGCCGTGAAGGAGAAGCTGCAGGGATACCCGCCGGCGCTGCAGGGCCCAGCTGCCAAGGGCCTGGAGGCGGCAGCGGCCGCCGGCAAGCAGGCCGCGGCACAGTCCGGCGCCAGCACCAGCACCGGCCTGGCCGCCAGCGGGTTGGCCAAGGGCACCAGCAGGGCGGCCGAGCGATCGGCCCAGCGCAAGATCATGGCCGCCCTGGACGAAAACACGCCGTACCTGGCGCCGGCGCTGCGCAACCTGCAGGCGACCGACAAGGGCAAGGCGCTGCCGGCATCGCAGCAGCTGCTGCAGGCCCAGGCCCAGGCCGACCGCCTGCAGGCGTCTGCAGGCCTGCAGGCCTACCGCAAGGCGCTGCTGGCCGACCGCAAGCCCAGCGCGCGTGCACAGGCCGCTTTCGACGCCCTGCCGGATGAGGCGAAGGCCGCCCTACGGTCGACCATCGACGCGCAGCGGGCCGACAGCGCGCTGCAGGCGGCCGCGCGGGCCGAGCTGGAGGATATCCGCGGCATGGCCCTGCAAAGCCCGCAGCGGGCCGCCCTGGAGGCCGTGGAGGCATACGCCGGTGATGCCAAGCCCAGCGAGCTGCTGGCCGCGGTCATGGTCGAGCTGCGCACGGCCGAGTCGCGCCAGGCGCTGGCCGCCGCGCTGCTGCAGGAGCTGCGCGCCGAGCTGAAGGCCGCCGGCGTCGACCTGCCCGAGGAGCAGCTGCAGGCGCTGGTCGCGCGGATCCGCGCCGGCCGTGGCCTGGTGTAGCGGCACTGGTCCACTTTCGCCCACGAAAAAAGCCCCGGGAATCCGGGGCTTGCGCGTTGAGTGGACCAGGTGGTGCAGCAGCTGCAGGTTTTAGGCCAGTAGCGCCTTGGCCCACGCCTTCACCTTGCGGGCGGTTGCCTTGCGTGTGGCGCTGTCGTTGCTGCACTGCAGGTAGCCGTCCATGCGGCCGCACAGTTCATCGACTGCCCGCACCAGGGCATCGTGGCGGCTGTCCCCGCGCGCTGCCCTGGTCAGCATCAGGGGCGAGCTCGCCCCCGCATCGCCGACGTGGTACGCCGTCGCGTAGATCCACCCGAACGCCGGCACATGCACCAGGTCGATTTCAGCGGTGGCCATGCCGTAGCGCCCTGGGCTGGCCAGGGTCAGCGTTTCGTCGGGCTCAAACACCCCGTGCCGGTTCGGTACCGGCGGCGCGCCCAGGGCGCGGTGTTCGCGCTCGGTGAACAGGTCCAACTGGTCCAGGGTCATGGCAGCAGCTCCTGCAGGGGCGGCAGCTCGGCGCCGCAGTCGGGGCAGTGCTTGAACAGGTACGGATGGATGGATTCCCGCAGCAGCTCCAGGCTGTCGCCGGCCAGGCGCTCGCGCACGCGCTGGATGGCATCCGGAGCCGGCGGCCGCTCCATGGCCACCGCGCGTTCCAGCCAGCGCTGATCGCGCCGGCGGTTGCATTCCGCTTGCTCGGCCAGGTTGCTGGGGCGCAGCTCGGTGTCCGAATCCCAGCCGACCAGGCCCAGCAGGTGATCGCATGGCGTGGTCATGGCTTCACCTGGTGCGGTACTGGACGGTGGCCGAGCGCGAAGGAAATGTCCTTGATGCCCAGGTCAGTGGTGACGCCACCAGGCCCGACCACCAATACCCGGCCGGTACCGGCGTATCCGTCCACTGTGCGGCGGATCGATGGCGGCAGCGGCTCCGGCACATCCTCGCGGCGCAGGCGCTCCTGCAGCTGGCGCCACTGTTCGCCCAGCCTGGCCAGCGCGCGCTGCCTGGCCCCCTCAAACTTCGCCCGCTCGCGCTCGCGGCGCATCCTGCGGTTCACAGCACCACCCCGGCACGCGGCCGCGGCGTGGTGTCGACCAGGCCGAGCAGCTGGAAATCGACCTGGTCGACCGCCCACCGCACCTGCGCCCTGCAGGCGAGCAGCTGCAGGGCCAGCACCGTGCGCGGGTGCCGATGCCTGGCCAGCTCGCGCACTGGCAGTTCACGGGCGTGCATGTGGCTTCGCCCGGTGCTGTCGCGCTTGAACGCGCGCACGGTGATGACGTCCGGCGTGACCGTGCGCGACCAGGCTACGCCGCGGCCCTTGCACGGGCGGTTCGTGGTCGGCAGCGCCTTCATGCAGCACCCCCGATCGTGCCGGCGGCGATCGCAGCCAGGCCAGCCAGGAGCGCCAGCACGCCCAGCGCCAGGCCGGCGTTGCGCAGATATCGATCGGTGCGGGCGTGGCGCTCGATGCGCTGGGCCATGACCTGGTCGGCGGCCTGGCGGCCCATGTCTTCCACTCGGTACCGGATTGCGGCCATGCGCGTTTGGAACAGGCGGCGGCGCATGGCCAGCTCCGTCTGCGGCCGGATCACGCACCGGCACTGCAGGAACGGCAACGGCGCCGGCGGCTCCGGCGGTCCCAATCGCTTCAGCTGCTGGCCAACGGCGTGCCAGCGCGCTTGCTGTTCCGGGGTCATATGGTGTTCTGCCATTGGTCATTCTCCAGTGAGGCGGACGGTTACATAGAGCTGGCCGGCGCTGTCGGTGGCCACGCGGATTTCCAGGCGCTGCAGGTCGGCCGAGTTCACCCCGGGCACATGCAGCGGCACAGCATCGGGCACGCGCTTGCCCTTGGCGGTGGCGGCGTAGCGGTTCATCTGCTGCGCGGCAATGCGCCAGAGCGAGTGCTGGCGTTCGCCCTGGCGCCGCATTTCCGCCGGCGGCAGCATGGCGCTGACCTTGCCCCGCGGGCCGATGACCGCTTCCCAGGCGCCGATCGTGAGGAAACACGGAAACTGGAAGCCGTGCCAGTTGGCCATCAGCGTGCAGTCGACCAGGTCACCGGCGGCCACCAGCTCGGCCAGCGATCGCGGCCTGGCCATGTCCTGCAGGAAGGTTTTGGGGTCAAACGTCGCCACGGTGCACCCCCAGGCCAAGGCGCTTGGCCAGCGCGCGCAGGCGCTGCCAGACGGTGGGCGGTTTTCTCGGCATGATCCGAGGCGCCACCGGTACCGGACGCTGGGCCAGCTGTTGGTTGGCCCATGCCTCGCTGCGGTTGCGCCGGCTCACTCGCCACCCCCGAGCTTTTCAGCCACCACGGCCAGGGCGCCGCATGCCTTGCCGGCCTTCAGGGGGTTGAGTCGAAGGCCACGCCCGGCCCTGGACAGCTGCACCTGGGCGTCATGCAGCGCGCGCTGCAGCTCGGCCATCAGATCCTGCGGTACCGCCACGAACGCCGGCAGGGGCTGCGCGCTTTCCGGCCTGAAGCGCTCGCGCGACAGGTACATGGTGGCGCTGTAAACGTCGTGGGTGACGCCGCCGCCAGTGGCGCACCGCGGCAGCACCGCATCGGGCAGCGCCTGCCAATCCTCGATGCCGATGCGCAGCAGGGGCAGCGGTGCCGGTACCGGCGGATCCTGGACGCAGGCGCTGCACAGCTCCACGTCGACCCAATGGCAACCGCCTGGGCACGCCTGGGTGTCGGTGCAGCCGCAGCCGCGGCAGCGCCAGCCTATGGTGTCAGTCGGGTGCGGGGCGCTCACTTGCCCACCACCTGCAGGCCGATGCCCACCAGGAAGAAACCAACGATCACGGCGGCGCCGAACGCGGCATCGGCTTGCGTCTGCAGATCCAGGCCGCGGTACCAGCGGACGATGGCGCGCAGCCTGGCGCGCTTGGCGAAGAAAGAGGGCGGGCGGCGGACAGCTTGCGGGTGCATGGGATTCACTCCTGGGGCAGTTGGTCGATGAGTGCCTGCACCTGTTCGGCGCGGCGTTGGTACTCGGCGGATCGGGCCATGTTGCGTTCGCGCTCGGTGCCTGGAATGCGCTTGTCGCGGCGCTCGGCGGTGGCCTTGGCCTGGATGGCCAGGGCGGCCCAGCAGTCGCGGCCGCCTTCCAGTGCGCGCCGCAGCAGCTTGTCCTGGGATCCGGTCAGGGTAAGCGTCACCTGGCCACCCTGCATGCTGGCGGGCCGGGCCATCACAGCAGCCCCAGCACGGCCCTGCAGGCGGCCGCGATCGACACCAGGTCGACCACGGCCAGCAGGGCCACCAGCGGCGCGCGGGTGCGCGCCTCGACGTGGCGGCGGTTCATCAGTTCGTCCCGTAGCGATAGGCGCGGCGGGCATCGCCGCGTTCGGCCTGCAGGGCGTCGTAGACGTCGGCAATGCGGACCATCACCGGCTCGCGCATGTCCAGGCTCGGGCGGTACCCGGCGTGCGCGTCCAGCATTTCCCGCATGGACTTGAACGCGGTGTGATAGGCCACCTGCAGGTCGACGTAACCCGACGACAGGGCGCTGCTGTGCAGCCAGTTGTTGTCGTCGCACAGCACCGAGTCGGTGTTCCGCTGGACATGCTGCAGGTATGCCTCGCCGTAGGCGTAGGCCACGCTGCGGTCGATGATGCCGGCGCGCTCGCGGGCGCCCATGCTGCCCAGGAACGGGATGATTCCCAGCAGGGTTTCGTTGGCCAGGCGGCGGGCGTGGTCGCCCAGCTCGGCGGCCTGCTGCTGGGTCATGTCGGCGAACGCGACTTCCTGCAGGTCGGTGGCGATCGGGGTGAGGGTCGAGGCGAAAACGGTCATGGGTATTGCTCCTGGGAATGCGGCCGGGCGTGGCCGTGAATTGAATGCTACACAGAGTAGCGAGGCGATGCAACAAGTATCGATGCGTCCGGTGGGGATGATATCGCCGGCCCCGCCGATCGGTGCGGGAGGCCGCACCTACCCCCCTTGGCCCTGGGCCCGTACATTTCGCACCGTCCCCAGGAGCGCGAGCCCACCAAGATGCCCACCGATCGCAAGCCCATGAAGTCTTTCAAGATTTTCCGCCCCGGTAAGCACACCGCATCGTGCGGCACCGTGGTGGAGTTCACCGAGCAGCAGCTGCTGGATGCGGTGAAGGTGTACGACCCCGGCCTGTACGCCACCCCGCTGGTGATCGGCCACCCCAAGCAGGAGGATCGCGCCTATGGCTGGGCGGCCAGCCTGTCCTACAGCGACGGTCATCTGTGGGTGAACCCGGAGCATGTGGAACCGCAGTTCGCCGAGCTGGTGGAAAACAAGGCGTTCCGCAACCGCAGCGCGTCCTGGTACATGCCCGACCACCCGAACAACCCATCCCCGGGCAACCTGTACCCCAAGCACATCGGATTCCTGGGCGCGGTGCCGCCGGCGCTGAAGGGCCTGGGTGATATCCAGTTCAACGAGCAGGCCAGCCCCGTGGACTTCGCCGAGGATCCGCACCCGGAGCTGCTGCTGGAGTTCGCCGACATGACCGCGGATGACCGCTGGTCGATGGCCAGCGCGCTGGCCAGCGTGGGCCGCACCCTGCGCACGGTGAAAAACTTCCTGATCGCGGAAAAGGGCCAGGAGGAGGCCGACCGCATCCTGCCCGAATGGGAGGTGGAAGACCCCACCCGCCAGTCGGTGCGAATGGAGGAGCGCGCGCGCGCTGAAGCGGAAAGCCGCAGCCCGTCCTATACCGAACCCGCCGGCAAGACCGGCCCCCAGGTCACCACGACCGACACCACCGGAGACAGCACCATGACCCCTGCCGAAATCGAAGCCATGAAGAAGGAAAACGAGCGCCTGGCCGCGAGAAATCGTGAGTTCAGCGAGCGCGAGGAGAACATCCGCAAGGCCGAATCCGAGGCCAAGCTGGCGCGCATCAACGCTGCCCTGCAGCCGCATGTCGACGCTGGCCGCCTGCTGCCGGCGCAGCGCCCGCAGGTCGCCGCCTTCATGGCTACCCTTGACGATTCGGCCCAGGTGGTCGAGTTCGGCGAGGCCGCCGAAGGCCAGCAGGCGCCGAAGCTGTCGCCGTATGCCTTCATGGACGCTTTCCTGGGCAAGCTGCCCAAGGCCGTGGACTTCAAGGAACGCTCCAACGCCAACACCGGCGGCAAGGGCACCATCAGCCAGCGCGAGTACGCCGAGAAGATCACCGCCAAGGTGAACGAAGCCAAGGCCAATGGCGTTGAGCTGTCGTTTGCCGCGGCATCCCTGCAGGTGGCCGCGGACTTTGAAGTGGTCGCCCAGGACGGCACCCCGAACGTGTGACCAGGTAGAACCCGGCACATCCCCGCAGTACCAACCCAAGCAGAGAAACGAGGTTCTACCAATGACCAGCATGCGCACTGACGGACTCATCAAGTCTTACACCGCCGATGCCGCGATTGCGCCGCATCGCATCGTCAAGGCCGGTTCCACCGACTCCAACACCGCCCAGGCCGCCGCTGCCACCGACGCCATCATGGGCGTGCATGGCTCGCTGCCGGCGGTCGCCGGCGACGTGACGGATACCGTTGTGAGCGGCTACGCCACCGTGGAATACGGCGGCACCGTGACCCGCGGCCAGCCGCTGACGTCCGACGCCCAGGGCCGCGCGATCGCGGCCACCGCCGCCGGCCAGCGCCTGGTCGGCTTCGCCGTCCTGTCGGGCGTCGTCGGCGACCTGGGCACCGTCCACGTCACCCTGGGTATCAACGCCGTCGCCGGCGCCTGATCCGGGTTGATCCAGCCCGAAATGCAGTAACCCCTCAACCCGATTAGAGGATAGAAACCATGCAGCGCCCCTACCCCAACGACGTCCGCCTGACCGGCCTGACGATCGCCTACCGCAACCCGGATTTCATCGCCGATCGCGTCATGCCGCGCGTCGAGGTTCCCACGTCGTCTTTCAAGTGGGACGAATGGGACTTCGCCGAGGGCCTGGCCCTGCCGGTCACCAAGGTGGGCCGCAAGGGCCGCCCGACCGAGGTTGAGTTCAGCTCGGTGCAGCGTGATGGCTCGGTCGAGGATCACGGCCTGGATGACGTGATCCCGCTGGACGATATCAACGATATCCCGCCGGGCTCGACGCTGGACCCGCTGGGCCGTGCCACCGAAGGCCTTACCGACCTGATCGCCCTGGGCCGCGAAATCCGCGTGGCTGGCCTGTCGCGCGATCCGGCCAACTACAACCACCATGAAGTGGTGGCCGCCGGCGACCGTTGGACCGACCCGAACAGCGACCCGTCCGTGCAGATCCTGGACGCCATCAGCACCCCGCTGGTGCGCCCGAACGTCGCCGTTACTTCGCTGGGTGTGCTGAACATCCTGCGCAAGAATGTGGCCATCGTTTCGGCCATCACCGGCAACACCAGCGGCCGCGGCATCGTGAGCGCCCAGCAGCTGGCCGCCTACTTCGAGCTGGAGGCCATCGAGATTGGCCAGGCCTACGCGAACACCGCCAAGCCGGGCCAGACGCCGGTGTATTCGCGCGTGTGGGGCAACGACTTCAGCCTGATTCGCCGCGGCCGCAACCTGGGCCTGCGCGGCGTCACTGAACCGTCCTGGGGCATGACCGCCGAGTGGGGCACCCGCGTGGCCAAGCAGATCCCGGAGCCGAAGACCGGCCTTCGCGGCGCCGTGCGCGTGCGTGTCGGCGAGTCGGTGGGCGAGGTCATCCAGTCCAAGGAAGCGGGCTACCTGCTGCAGGGCGTGATCGGCTGAACCCAGCCAGCGTAAAAGCGCCCAGGGCAACCTGGGCGCCGTAGTTCCAACCGAAGTACTCCACCGCAACCAGCGAGGAAACAACCGTGGCCAAGACCACCACCACCAAGCCCGCCAAGACCGCCGCCAAGCCGAAGGCCGCGCCGAAGACCACCGCCAAGGCTGGCGACAACGCCCACACCCAGGCCATCGACCAGGCCGCCCTGGAAGGCGCCACCGGCGGCCATGCCAAGGCCGATGCGGTCAAGACCCTGGCCAAGGCTGCGCAGGAACGCGCCGCCGGCGACGTCGAGGAAACCCGTTTCGCCGTGGCCAAGGGCCAGTCCATCCGCAAGGGCGGCGTCACCTACCGCGGCGACCTGGGCGATTTCATCGACCTGGGCCCGGCCGATGCCGAGCGCTTCCTGGCCAGTGGCCATGTGATCGAGCTGGACGACGTCGAGGAAGACGAAGACGACGGCGAAGGCAACACCCCGCCGCAGGATCCGGCCGGTACCGCCGGCGCCGGCGCCGACGAAACCAAGTAACCGCAGCAACTGAGGGCACGCCCACATGGCCTACATCACCGCCACCGACTACGCCGAACGCTTCACCCAGCGCGAGCTGCAGCAGCTGCTGCAGACCGCTGGCGGATCCCTGAAGCTGGACGCCGCGGCATCGGACGCCACCGAGACGGTGGACAGCTACCTGGCGGCCATCCCTGGGCGTGCCTTCACCCTTCCCCTGACCGTGCCGCCCGCCAAGATCAAGGGCGTTACGGCCGATATCGCCCGCTACGAGCTGTGGGCGCAGAGCGCCAGCGAGGAAGTGCAGCGCCGCTACGACCAGGCGATTGCCTACCTGAAAGACCTGGTAGCCGGAAAGGCGCGCCTGGTGGTTGATGAGGAAACCCCGGTGGACAACACCGGAAACCCGATCTACCGCGTGGGCTACCGCACGAACGGCCGCACCTTCACCGACTGCAGCCTGCGCGATTTCGTGGGCGTGCCTGGCGAGCGCGGCGGCAGGTGGCGCCGTGGTTAAGTTCCAGCTCCTGGCCGACCAGGTCGAGGCGCGCCTGCGGCAGCTGTCGAGCGACAGCCCCGAGGTGCGCCGCGCCGTTGATGCCTTCGCCCGTGTACTGCGCACCCGGATCCAGATGGGGTTCCGCACCGGCCGATCGCCGAGCGGTGCCGCCTGGAAGCCGCTTAATCCGTTCTTCCGCGTTGGCCAGCCGCTGCGCGACACCGGCCGCCTGTACGGCTCGATCCAGGCGCGCCGCGTCGGTGACGCTGTCCTGGTCGGCACGAACCTGCGCACGCCGGATGGCCATCACAGCCTGGGCGCTATCCACCAGTTCGGCGCCACCGTCGAGCCGATGGAAGGCCCTGGCCAGACCTACCGCGGCCGCCTGCTGGGCCCGATCCGCACGGCCAGCAAGGGCACCATTTTCCTGAAGCGCGCCGTGATCCCCGCGCGCCCGTTCATGCCGATGGATGCAACCGGCCGCGTCAACCTTCCGCCGTCCTGGGCGCAATCCGCGCTGCAGGCAATGGCCCGAGCCCTGGAGCTGCCCGCATGAGTGTTGCCGCCATCAGCAAGGCCCTGCAGGCGCGCCTGCGCCAGGTGCTGATCGATGCCCCTACCGCCGCCGGCCAGCCGGCCCTGGCCGAAACCGTCTACAGCGCGCGCGAGTACGACGCAGTGGCCGAGAACAACATGCTTTGCCCGTCCGTGGCCGTCATCTACAGCGGGTACACCCCGATCCAGCGCCCTGGCCAGGCCGCCAACCAGGCCAACCGGCAGCAGGTGGGTTTCCAGTTCCTGGTAGTGCTCAACGTCTCCAGCGCCTACGACACCGCCACCGCTGAAGGCATCCAGGACGAAGTTTCACCGTTGTTCGATGCGGTGCTAAAGGCCCTGCTGGGTTTCCGGCCCCTGCAGGGCTTCCTGCCCATGACGCTGGATCCCGCCCCGGGCGCTGCCGTTTCGTCGGCAGGGTTCGGTTACTACCCAATCGCTTTCACCACCGCCGCAAGCTACGTCGGCACCCCCTGATCGGAGATACACATGCGCACTGATTATTCCTACATCGGCTCCGGCCGTATCCTGGTCCGCCGCCGGAACGTCGCCGGCGCCGGCTTTGTCGAAATGGGCAACTGCAGCGCCCTGGCCCTGGCCGTTGAATCGGAGGTCAAGCAGCTGCGCGACTTCCGCGCCCCGGGCGGTGGCACCTATAACCGCGTTGACCGCATCACCGCGGTGAATGTCTCGCTGACCGCGCACGACCTGTCGCCGCTCAACCTGTCGCTGGCGCTTTACGGCACCACCACCGCCGTGACCGGCGGCCCGGTGACCGACGAAAACGCCGTGGCCACCAAGGGCAGCTATGTGGGCCTGGCTGGCCAGCCGTCCGCCATCACCAGCGTGTCGCCGGCGACCGGCTCCGGTACCGACCCGTATGTGGCCGGCGTCGATTACGTGTTCCAGCACGGCGGCCTGTGGATCCCGGAAAACTCCAGCATCCCGGCGGCCACCGGCAGCACGCCCAACATCAAGGCGACCTATACGCAGAAAAAGGGCAACCTGGTGCAGGCGTTGATGACGGCCGCGCCCGAGCTGGAGTTCATGTTCCTGGGCCTGAACGAAGCGGACAGCGGCAGCGCCGTGACCGTCAACCTGTGGCGCGCGAAGCTCGGCCCGGCGCAGTCCATCCCGCTGATCGGCGACGACTACGCCGCCCTGGAAATGACCGGCGCGGCGATGGCCGATGCCAGCCGTCCGGCCGGCACGTCGCAGTACTTCCAGACGTTCATCGAAGACACCACCGCGTAAGCACCTGGTGCACGCCGGCGCGAATGTTCCGGCGTGCACCATCACCGTTCCACCTGATCCACTGACCCCCAGGCCTGGAAGGAGGCCCACACCATGAGCAAGCGCCATCAGCAGCAGATCCCCAATGCAGCCCAGGACGTCCAGCGCGACGTCGACCAGCTGGCCAGCGGCAGCGGCGAGCCCGTCACCGTCGAGCTGGGCCAGTACACGTTCACCGTTCGCCCGCTGAAGATGCGGCAGGTGTTCCCGTTCCTGAAGCTGGTACGACCCATTTTCGCCACCCTGTCCAAGGCGCCCACCAGCGCCGGTGCGGGCCTTCCCCCGTCCGCCGCTACCCCTGGGCAGGGTGGCACCCCGAACGACGCACAGCCGGCCGCACAGGCCGCCGAATCGCTGCCGCCGCACGTCCAGAACGTCCTGAATGATGGCGACTGGCTTATTTCCGTGCTGGAAGAACATGGCCCCAGCGTGCTGAAGGCCCTGGCCTGCGCCCTGGACACCAACCACAACGAGGACACCCAGCGGCAGCTGCTGCAGCAGTTCGATGACCTGGAGCTGGTCAGCGTGCTGGTGCTGGTCAAGCACGTTGTCGTGGTCAACGCCGGTTTTTTCGTGGCCCAGGGCTTGACCCTGGGCCGAAACGGCGGGCTCGGCGGACTGCTGACGCGCTGACAGAGGCGACATGGTTGTGGTCGGACACGCTGCAGCAGCTGTACGACCACGGCCACCCACCTGATCGAGTCGACGGCTACACGCTCGACCAGGTGCACGCCTTCAGTGCCGCGATCGATCGCGCAAGGAAGCGCGATCAAACAGCGTTGGCCATCCTGCTGCGCGCGGCCCAGCACTACGAATCGAAAGACTTTGAAAAGCTAATCACAGGGAGCCCGCAGCAATGAGCAGCACCGAGCTGGAAATCCGAGTAACCGCCCAGCTGTCAGAAATCAGGGCGGCGCTCGCCCAGCTCTCCGGGCAGTTCCAACAGGTCAACACGAAGGCGCAGCAGTCGGCCAACGGCGCCAACGCGCTTACCAGTAGTTTGAACCGGACCACGGCCGCGGCACGGCAGACTGCCACCGCGGCCGAATCCGTGCGGGCCAGCATCGCCGGCGCGGTCACCCAGGCCCGGCTCCTGGTCGCCGGCATCGGCGTGCTGGGCGCCATCAAGGCCCTGGTCAACTACGCCGACACCGCCACCCGCCTGCGCGGCCAGCTGACCCTGGCCACCAAGAGCCAGGAGGAGTTCAACCGCGCCCAGGCGCAGACGTTCGTGATTGCCCAGCGCACCAGGCAGAGCCTGGAGGGCACCGTCAACCTGTACGCCCGCATTGCCCGCGCCGGCCGCACCACCCAGCAGCAGACCCTGGGCCTGACCGAGGCGATTAACCAGGCGGTGGCGCTTTCGTTCACCACCGCACAGGCCGGCGAGGCCGCCTTGTTCCAGCTCGGCCAGGGCCTGGCCAGCGGCCAGCTGCGCGGCGAGGAGCTGAATTCGGTACTGGAGCAGACGCCGCGCCTTGCATCGGCGATCGCCGAAGGCCTGGTGAAGCTGGGCCAGATCAAGACCACCGACCAGCTGCGCAAGTTCGCCGCGGACGGCAAGCTCACCAGCGACCTGGTGGTGCAGGCCATCCAGACCCAGCAGCAGACGCTGCGCGATGAGTTCGCCAAGCTGCCGCCGACCGTTTCGGATGCCTTCACGTCGCTGCGCAACGCGGTAATCAAGTTCGTGGGCGACACTGACAGCGCGCACGGCGCCAGCCGGCAGCTGGCCGATGCCATCCTGGCGCTGGCCAACAACCTGCAGCTGGTGGCCAACCTGCTGCTGACCGGCGCAAAGCTGTGGGTTACCTGGTACGCGGCATTCCGCCTGGTGCCGGCGATCGTCGCCGGCGCCGCTGCCGCCTTCACCGCGCTGCGCACGTCCATCGCCCTGAACACCCCGGCCATGCGCGCTTTCCAGGTGCAGGCCCTGGCGCTCACGACCACGATCAACGGCACCACCACTGCGGTAAACGCCTTCAGCCTGTCCATGAACGGATCCGCCCTGGCGGCGGCCGGCTGGGCCACGAAGCTGAAGGCGGCGGCCGCGCTCGCCTTCGCGGCGTTCACCGGCTGGGAAATCGGCACCTACCTGTCCAATGAGTTCGTAGTGGTGCGCCAGGCTGGCGTGGCGCTGACTGCAGGCCTGACCAAGGCGGCGAACATCATCAAAAACAGCTTCATTGTGACCTGGGCCACCCTGAAGGCTGGCGCCCTGGGCGCGTTCAACGAGGTGGCCACGCGGGTGGCCAGTTTTTACGACAGTATCCAGGGCCTGCAGCGCGCGGTGCCGCTGGTCGGCGACAAGCTGGCCAACGCATCGGCGCGGGTGTCCCAGGCGCTGCGCGACTCGGTGGTGGCCACCGAGACGATGGAAGACGCCTACAAGCGCACGACCGCCACGGCCCAGGCCGAGCTGGCGCAGATCGATTCGGCGTACTTCGACCTTTTCGAGCTGGCAGGCCAGGCCAACAAGGCCGCCGAGGACACCCTGGACGGCGACGCGAGCGGCGGCGGTACCGCCAAGGGCGCCAAGGCTGCAGCCGACCAGTTCAAGCTGCTGAAGGATGCGGCCGAGCGCGCGCTGGTGGTGCTGCAGCAGCGCTACGACGACTGGCAGGTATCCACCCGCGAGTACTACGCGGAAAAAACGCGCCTGCAGCAGGCCAGCATTGATGCCGACATTGCCGAGGCACGCGCCCGCGCTGCCACCGCCACGACCGACCAGGCACGCAAGGCGGCCCTTACCGATATCATCATCCTGGAGCGCGCACGCCGGAACCTGGCGCAGGACAACGCGCGCGAGCAGCGCCTGGCGCTGGAGGAAATCAGCAAAGAGCTGGGCGCGGTCCAGATCCGCATCCTGCAGGCGATGGGGCAGACCGGAAAGGCGACCACCGCCCAGCTGGAAAGCGAGTTCCTGGAGCTGAAATCACGGTTGATGGCCAACGCCGACCAGGACGGAATCGACCTGGTAAATAAGCTGATCGACATGGAGACATTCAAGGCGCGCCTTGATGAGGTCGACCAGCGCGTGCAGCAGACCGTGCAGCGCTTCCAGCAGACTGAAACCGCCGTGGGCGCCCAGGTCGATGCCGGCATTCTCGGCAAGGATGACGGTTCGGCCCGCGTCCAGGCCCAGCGGGAAACCGCGCTGGCCACCCTGGTCAAGATGCGCGATGAGTACCAGGCCATTGCCGCGGCCGCGCGCGCTGCGAATGATGCGATGAGCGAGCAGCGGGCGCTGGACTCGCTGCAGGAAGTGAACGGCCAGATTGCGCAGCTTGCGATCAACACCGACAGCCTGGCCTACAAGGCTACCCAGGCCCTGAAAGGCCCGCTTACGCAGCTGTTCACCGACCTGGCCAGCGGGACCAAGAGCGCCGGCGAGGCGCTGCGCGATTTCGTGGTTAATTTCGCGCAATCGATGGTCCAGATTGCTGCCGATGCGCTGGCCACCTACCTGGTGCTGCAGCTGCTGGATGCCATCTATCCGGGCCTGGGCAAGATGACGGCGGCCGTTGCCGGCAACGTGAAGCACTCGGGCGGCGTGGTCGGCGAGGGTGGCCACACGCGCCAACTGCCTGCCTACCTGTGGTCGGCAGCGCCGCGGTACCACACCGGCGGCGTGGCCGGCCTGGCCCCGGACGAAGTGCCGGCGGTCCTGCAGAAAGGCGAGGAGGTCATCACGCGAATGGATCCGCGGCACCGCCTCAACGGCGGCAGGGACGGGGAGCCCGGCAGCGATGGCGCAACGCGCATCGTCCTGGTGGATGATTCCCGCTCGGCTGAAAAATTCCTGGAAAGCGCTGCAGGCGAACGCATCGTGGTGCGTCACATGCAGCGGAACCGACTCACGAACGCAAACAAGGGGTAAGCAATGACCTGGGCAACCGGCGTGGCCACCGGCTACATCAACTTCATGGACCAGCTGCAGGCGCTGCTGTGCGATACCGGGCATGCGTTCGGCCTGGTGTATTCCGGTACCGGCAACGGAACGCTGACCGGCACCACGGGCGTTCCTGGCGGGTACACCGGCGGATCCGCATCAGCCGCCGAAACCTTCACCATCACCGCCACCAGCTCCAGCACGTTCCAGGTGGTGGGCAGTCTCGCCGGCGATATCGGCGTGGCCACTACCGACCAGCCTTTCACCAGCGGCCAGGTGGCATTCCGCATCAACGGCGGCACCACGCCCTTTGCCGTGGGCGATGCGTTCAAGCTTTCGACGTCGCCGCGGTGGTCGCTGGTACGCCGGCACGGGGCGCTGCCGAGCATGCGTTTCTCCGATGGGTTCGCCAACCCGTCCAGGCTGTGGGACAACCAGGCCGGCACCAGCACCAACTACCAGGCGCTGGCGGCCACGCTGCCGGCGAGCGCCGGTTTCTCGATGATCGGCCCGGCGGACGTGCGCCGGGTGAATGTGAGCATCTACGACGCGCCGTCGCGCTATCCAACCGCGTTCCGTGTCGAGTACTCCGACGATGGCCAGGCCTGGCAGGCCGCAGCTACGTTTACCGGCATCCAGTGGGCCAACGCCGGCGAGTCGCGCACGTTCAACGTTCCCAGCGTTGGCCAGCACCTTTACTGGCGCGCGGTTTTCACCGCATCGACCAGCGGCCAGGTGGAAATCACCGAGCTGCGGTTCCTGAAGGGCACCACCGGCGATATTGAGCTGCAGCGCCGGCCAGAGTGGATCGTGTCGGCTCCTGGGAATGATGGGCTCGATGCCATTTTCCTGGGCGTGGAGCTGTACGAGGACGCCGCAGTGGCGGCGCGATCGTTCAATTTCTACCAGTTCCGGGCCTATGACCCGCAGGTGATGGTGCGGAGCCAGGGGGCCAACAGTGGCCTGCGCAACGTCCCGCTGACGTCCAACAATTTCAACTGGTGGGCAGCGGTGAACGGTCGGCGCATCACCGGGGTGGCCAAGATCGGCGCAGTGTACGTGCCGTTCTACCAGGGCCTGGGCAAGCCCTACGAGCTGCCCAGCGTGCACCCGTATCCCGCAATCAACGCCGGTACCGGCAATGACGCCGCCGGCGTGGCCACCAGCACCAGCGCCAATTTCCGCGGCTTCAGCAGCCCGGGGCGCTACGGCATGGTTGCCCGGTACCCGGATGGCGTCTGGCGCCCACACTCCAATCGCTACCTGAGCAGCAACGACACTGGCGACAGCGAAACGCGCGGCAAGGTGTACCCGGCAGCGATCAACAACAGCGGGCGCGAGGCCGATTTCCGCGAGGCCCTGGACGGTACCCGCGTGCTGTACGAAATCGTGCTGACCAGCAACGATCCGCGCCACATGTGGGGCGAGCTGGACGGCTGCTATTTCACCCCGGGTTTCAACCTGGTGCCCGAGACGACCATCCGCATGGATGGCTTCGACCACCTGGTGTTCCAGAACACTTTCCGCAACGCTGCGGCCGACTTCTTCGCTATCCGCCAGGACTGATCCCCCATGAGCTACCAAACCGGCACCGCCCTGGACGTAAACGACCTACTGGACCGCTTCCGCCTGTTCCTGCAGGCGGCAGGCTGGGGCATCGACTATTGGGGCGATCGCCTCAACAGCGCGGGCCAGGGCAAGGCCCTGCAGGTGAACGCTGCAGGCCTGTTCTATTCCTGGTTCAGCGACACCACCACGACCAACAGCGGCCCGTCGATCCAGATTGCCCAGCACACGGCTTTCTCCAACGCCGGCGACACAGTGCAGCCTGGCGTGTCGCCCTATGTGCGTTCCAACCGCCTGACCGCGCCCATGCAGGCTTACCACTTCTTCGCCGGCGAAGCGCCCAGCGGAAAGTACGCATACATGGTGGTGGAGACGGACCCGGGCACCTACCGACACCTGGGCATGGGCGTGCTGAAGAAAGTGGGCGCCTACACCGGCGGCCAGTTCGTTTTCGCTTCTAACTGGACCACCCAGGTTAATTCCGGTATCGACCAGCCCGATTCCGTCTACCACGGCGTGCCCTTCGATGACGCCGGGAGCCTGAGCTGGGCCAGCGGAAACGCCACTGTGGTACGCGCCGACTATGACGGCGTGTCGCCGCGGTACCACGTCGGCGACTACAACGCGGCGCAGCCCTTGCGCTGCGGATGGCGACAGGACCAGGCCCAGCGCGGCACCGTGCTGCTGCCCTACCAGTCGGCGGCGAGCATCATCACTGGCCGCGCGCCGCTGATCCCGCTGTGGTGCGCCGTCTCCCGCGGCAGCTCCCTTTGGTCCGATATCGGCTACCCGGTCGACATGCGCCTGGTCCGCCTGGACAACATGGAGCCTGGCCAGGATTACCCACTCGGTACCGACACCTGGCTGGTGTTCCCCGTGGCCAGGAAGAACGGCGCCGCCGGCACGGTCAATTCGGGCGTGTACGGCTACGCCTACCGGCGCGAGGGCTGACCATGTCCTGGGCATTGTGGGCACCGGATCCGCCGAACCCGCTTTCGTGGCAGGTCGGCACGCCGTGGAATGGGCGGGACGCCAGCGTGGCGCGCATGGCGGGCCGCGGCAGTGGCGTGCTGACGCCGCTCGGCCAGTCGCCGATCGCGCCGCCGCAGGCGGCCCTGGCCGGCACCTTCCAGCCGGTTTTCGACCTGGATTTCTACAACCGCCTGCACCTGTCGATCACCACGATGGCCCTGGGCAACGTGGTGGGCGAGCAGCAGCGCACCGTGTCGGTGTGGAACGCCTTTAGCTACGGCGTGCGCCTGGACAGCCTGGTGCTGGCCAACGGCGAGGGCATCGAGCTGGTGGGCCAGGGATCGCCGCCGCTGGCGTTCGGCCCCCTGCAGGAACGTGCCTGGTCGGTGCGTGTGTCGCCCGAGGGGCCGCCGACGATCGATGCGACGGTGTCGTGGAGCTTCGACACCGGCACCACCCTGGTGATGCACATCACCGGCAACCGCGTGAGCCCGTGGACCTGGCGCCCCGATTGGGGCCGCGGCATCGGCGAGTCGCTGGAATGGCTCACCGACGTGATGGAAGCCGAGGAGGGCGACGAACAGCGCGTGGCCAGGCGCCTGACGCCGCGGCAAACCTGGGATTTCACCGCCACCGCCACCGACGTGGAGCGCCAGGCGATGGAGGCCGCCCTGCTGGGCTGGACTGCGCGCGCCTGGGCCCTGCCGCTGTGGCCACACGGCGCCGACCTGCAGGCGACTGCAGCCGCCGGCGATCGCCTCCTGCAGCTGCCGCCAACGATCGGGCGCGAGTTCGTCGCCGGCGGCCTGGCCATGCTGCTGGGCGAGGACGCGTTTACCAGCGAAGTGGTGGAAATCGACCAGGTGCTGGACAGCGGCCTGCAGGTCAAGCGCGACCTGGCCAGGAGCTGGCCAGCTGGCAGCGTGGTGTACCCGGCGAAGTCGGCCCGCATCACAGACGCCGGCGTGGTCCGGTTCACCGGATCCTGCAGCGACGTGTCGGTGACGTTCCAGGTAGCCGCGGCCAACCCCTATCCGGCGATCGACCCGGCCACCATGCCGCAACACCGCGGCCTGCCGGTGCTGGAGGATCGGCCGGACTGGTCCAACGCCCCGCAGCTGTCGCCCGAGCGGCGCCTGGCCATCACCGACAACAACGACGGCGTGCCGCGCTGGGTCGACCGATCCGGCTACCCGACCATGCGCCAGACGCTCCGCTACGCGCCGCTGGGGCGCGCGCAGATCGACAGGCTACGTCGCATCCAGTACTACCTGGCCGGGCAGCAGCGGCCGCTATGGGTGCCTTCCTACGCCAACGACATGGACCTGCAGGTGCTGGCCGCCCCGGGCGCAACGAACATCGACGTTGCATTCATGGGTTACACCGCCTACCTGCGCGGCCTGGTCGGGCGCACGGATATCCGCATCGAGACGTCGGCCGGCATCCAGTATCGCCAGATCACCGGCAGCACCGACCTGGGCAACGGCCGCGAGCGCATCGGCCTGGCTGCGCCGCTGCAGCTGCTGCTGGATCCGGCCGCCGGCGTGCAAATCAGCTTCCTGTCGGTGATGCGCGGGAGTAGCGATCGGATCGAATGGGCGTGGTGGTCCGGTGACATGGGCGGCGACAATGCGCATGCCGATTCACCCATGCCGATGAGGACTTACCGCCATGAGTTTTGATTCCCTGGAGCGCAGCCAGTACCAGGGCCGCAAGGTCTACACCTACACCTGGGCGCGCGGGGGCAACGTGTACCGCTACACCAACGCCGACCAGGATTTGGTCCTGCAGTTCCAGACCTACAAGGCCAGCGGCACGATGCGACACGGCCCCATCGAACAGGGCGGCGACCCGATCCGGTCGCCGATCGACGTCACGATGGAATCCGACAATCCCGTGGCCCAGCTGTTCCGGTCCACGCCGCCGATCGACACGGTGCTGCTGACCATCCGCGAGGTGCAGATGGATGACCCCACCGACCGCCGGGCGGTGTGGCAGGGCCGCGTCACCAGCGTGGCGTGGGACATGGAGACGCGCGAGGCGGTGCTAACCACGAACCGACCTACACCAGCCTGCAGCGCATGGGGCTGCGCCGCGCCTACCAGCGCCTGTGCCCGCTGCTGACCGGCGGCCGCCGCTGCGGCATCAACCTGGAGGCCTTCGCCATCGAGGTGATCGCCCAGGAGGTGCAGGCCTGCAGCTGACGGTGTCCAGCGTTGCCGGCCGCGCAGATGGGTGGTTCATGGGTGGATTCATCGTCTACGAAATCACCCCGGGCGTGATCGATCCGGCGCCCGATCCGTGAGCATGTGGGCACACGCTTCACGCTGACCAACTTCCCCCTGGGCCTGGTCGCCGGCATGACGCTGAAGGCCTACCCAGGCGACGATCACACCCTGGCAACATGTGCAACGAAGTTCGACAACGTCGCCAACTATGGCGGCTTCCCGTACTTCCCGGAAAAAAACCCGTTCGGCGGCTCGCCGGTTTACTGAGGCCTGACATGTACGTTCAGATTGTGATCCTCATCGTGGCGCTGATTATCGGCTACGCGATGGCGCCGAAGCCCCCGATTCCCAAGCCCCCGTCGTTGAGCGACTTCGACGTGCCGACCGCCGAGGAGGGCCGCGCGATCCCCTGGTGTTTCGGTGAAGGGTGGCTTACGGGCTACAACGTGCTTTGGTATGGCGACCTGGCCACGTTGGCCATCAAAAAGAGTTCCGGGGGCAAGAAGTGACCCACGACGTTGTGACGATCGCGGACGTTCGCGCCAGGCGCTGGTGTGTCAGCGGCGCCCGCGAGTTTTGCCGCGCGCATCAAACTGGATTGGCAGCAGTTCGTGCGCGAGGGCCTGCCCTGCAGCGTGATGCTGGCCACCGGCAACGACATGGCCAGGCAACTGGTGGAAGACGTGCGAAAGAGGAGCGCCGGCAATGGGCGGTAAGAGCAAAAAGCAGACCATCGGCTACTGGTATCTCATGGGCCTGCACATGGCATCTGTAAGGGTCCGATTGACATGCTGATTTCGATCATGGGCGGCGAGCGCATCGCCTGGTCGGGAAAGGTCACCGTAACGAGCGCATCCGCATCGATGCGTCCCAGCTGTGGGGTGGCGATGAAAAGGAGGCGGCATCGATGGCCAGCTGGACGTGATGATGGCGGCCCTACGCAGCAGCCCAACGACTACCTGCCAGCGTGCAGGGCGGAACCTACAACCCGCCTATAGGGCATCTTCAGCACCGTTTTCGCCAGGGCAAGGTCGCGCCATTACGCCGTACCTGAAGCCTGGCCTACCGGATCCGCAGACCAAGGCGGATGGGAAACCGGCGTGTGCTGGTACCCGAAAAGCAGAGGTAGACGTGGGCCCGGCGCCCGACCTGCAGCCGCAGGGGCGTGCTACGCGCGCCTTCAAGTTCCTGGCGCTGAGGTGAAGGTGGACCTTCCGCGCGTGGACGTGCCCACGCGGATCCTGTGCGCCAACCCGGCCCACTCATCTACGAAATCCTGACCGACACAGAGGACGGGATGAGCCACCCGCCCGCAATCTGAACCGATGCGAGTTTCCGGGCAGCGGCCGACCTTTCCATGCCGAGGGCCTGGGCCTGTGGGTGAAGTGGGTGCAGTCGGACAAATCCAGGACACGCTCCAGCAGTGCTGGACCACTGCAACGCCATGCTGATCCAGGATCCTGAAAACCTGCAGTGGCGCATCATCCCCATGCGTGGGGATTACGAGCTGGACCAGCTGGTGCACTTCGGGCCGCGCGCCCAGGGCTACGACGTCGACTGTGTGCTGGAGAACCTGGAGCGCGTCACCGCAGAGGAAACCGTCAATGAGGTGACCGTCACCTGGAACGATTCGGCCAACAACGCCGAGCGCGGCATCACCGTGGCCAACCTGGCCGCGATCCAGGCAACCGGCGGCGTCATCAACCAGACCAAGGCCTACGCCTGCTGTCCCACCGAGGCGATCGCCGCGCGCCTGGCCCAGCGCGACGTTGACGTGCTGTCGGCGATGCTGGCGCGCGTCCGCCTGCGCACGAACCGCAAGGCCTACAAGGTGGTTCCTGGCCAGGTCATCCGCCTGTCCTGGCCAGAGGAGGGCATCTTGAACATGCCCGTTCGCGTGCTGAAGGTGACCGACAACAGCCAGGACGGCGACGGGATCACGATCGAGGGCACAGAGGACGTGTTCAAGTTCGGCCTTACGTCCTACGTCAAGCCGCAGCCGCCGGGCTGGGTCGACCCGAACGGCGCCGTTCAGCCGCCGGCGTTCGTCCAGGCTTTCGAGGTTCCGTTCCGCGACCTGGTGCAGGCGCTGGGGCTGGACGCGGCAAAGCAGCTGGACCCTATGGTGGGCTTCTTCGGCATGTGCGCCAGCAAGCCGCCTGGCTTCGCGGTCAACTTCAACGCCTTTGTGCGGCAGGGCGCCGACTGGCTCGACTCCGGCGCCGGCGACCTGACCCCGACCGCCACGCTGTCGGCGCCCGCTGGGCGGCAGGAAACCGTCCTGAAGATCACCAACAAGCTGGGCCAGTGGGATTACCTGGAAATCGGCAGCACGGCCTGGCTGGGCACCCACCCCGATGCCGAGTGCGTGCGCATCGATGGCATGAGCCAGGACGGCACCCAGCTGACCGTGGCCCGCGGTTGCCTGGACACGCTGCCCAGGATTGGGGTACCGGCGTGCGGCTGTGGGCCTACGACAACGACAGTGTGCTGTCGCAGACGCAGTACGCGATCGGCGAGCAGATCACAGCGCGCGCTGTGACCAACTCCAGCACCGGCGGCCTGCCCATCGACGTGGCTCCCCAGGCGTCCGTCACGATCGCCGGGCGCCAGGCCCTTCCCTACCCCCCGGCTCGCATGCGGATGGCCGGCGCTGACGATCCTGGAGCCATCACCGGCACTTTCACCGTCACATGGCGACACCGCGACCGCGTGCTGCAGTCTGACC
>JAHXDM010000021.1 GCA_019468145.1 Rickettsia endosymbiont of Bradysia coprophila | reverse complement strand
GCATCGGCATTCCACACGGTGCACGAACGACACCTGCACGCGCGCCGAGCGCCGGCTGTTCCGCCATGGCCTGTCGCCTATCGATTGCTCCAGGTGAATAGCCAAGCCAGTGTCTCCAGCGAAAGCTGGTCCAAGGTGGATGACGAGCGGCCATTTGCTTCTTGACCCATTCACCAGCAGATGCAAGCGACTCGACCGACCAGTCAGGACGAAGCTCCTGCAGTCAACAATCACTCCCCTGATCACCTCCTCGACGCATGGAGATTTTCAGGTCCCACCAGCGCCTCCAATCTCATCCAGACTGGGCTTCGGATACAGCGTAACGCCGACCCGTAATACGCGGCAAAAATTGAACCCTGAGCAATCGCTGCCGAAACTGCCATTACTTCTTTCTCGACCATATCAACGTTTCCTTACCAGTCGCAGGATCGACCGTCATGATCTTGTCAACCTTCATGTTATCTTCTCTGCCATGCCAGAGCGGGCATGGCTAACGGCGGTTGCCGGGGAGGCAGTAGAGCGGATGGCCCGCAGGCGACGGCGGTTACCATTTCGATGCCGCTCACGCGAATCCGATGGCGCGCGCGATTGTCAGCGCGAATGCAGGCAACAGCGAAGTCGTCCTTGATTCGCTGGTGTTCACTGATCTGCAGAACCACAAGGACCAGACGGTAGGTAAGGAACATGAGCAGCACACCTAGGTTGACGAAGGAGTGGGTCAAGCTCCTGTCGAGCGCCAGTGCACTGGCCTGGCTCTTCCTGCTCGTCTCATGGGGGGCGGTCGCCTTCAATCGGAACACTGACAATTCCCTCGGAATCTACGAGCTGTCTATGCCGGGTGTAGAAGCGCTCTTCTGGGTCTGCTTCTTCGGGCAGCCCCTGTTGACCGTGGTGATGTTCATCCGGATGGCGTTGCGGCACCGCTCCGCGTTTTTCGAGCTCCCGCTCGCGATCGTGGTCTGGGGCCTGTTCCTGTACAACCTGTCGTTCTTCCGGGGTTGAGCCGCACGCTGGCTGGCCGAGCGCTGGCCTGATCCGTCCCCGCTGTTCCCATGCGGACAGCGGGGCCACCGGTGGTGTCGTTCGGCTCGGCGAGTCGAACGGTGGCCGCGGTCCCTGCTTACAGGCTGTCCATGATCAGCCCCCGCCTTCTGGTGTTCGCACTGCTGGCGCTGGTCCTTATGCTGGCATGATCGACTCTGCTTCCTTCTGAAGGCACAAGCACTGGGCCCTGCTGGGATTGTTCAAGGCTGAACTTCCCGCGCTGGGTGGAGGTGAGTTCGGATGCTGGCCCAAGTGCGTTTCGAGGTGTTCATATGTTGAAGAACGTGTATCTATCGCTATGGTTGATATGCCTGGTCGAGTGGGTGCTCATACTTCTGAATTTCACATTCAGTATCACCTTCACCGGCTGCGGCCAGATGCAGGGTGTGGCGCTCCTTTCATGTGATCTGCTGGACAGCTCGATCAACTACATCCTCCTGTTTGGACTGGCCAGCCTGCCTGTCCTGACTCTCGTGGCGATTCTGCGTTTCATGCTGTACCGCGTTTGCGGACGCCTTGAACTTTGTTTGATGGTGTCTTCACTGATTCTCTTTGGCCTTTCGGCGAGGCACTTCCCCTCCTACTGACCATGCGTTTCCCAGGAAGCGGTCATCCTCGGCCGGTGCGAGCCATCCACCCTGCCGACGGTAGGCGTACTGCCGCTCGCGATCGTGGTCTGGGGCCCGGTGCTGTACACCCTGTCGCTCTTCCGAGGTTGAGCGGCACGCCGGCTGGCCGGGCGCTGGCCTGACCCGTCCCCGCTGTTCCCATGCGGACAGCGGGGTCACCAGTGGTGTCGCTCGGCTCGTGGAGTCGAACCACGGCCGCAGTCCGTGGTTACAATCTGCCCATGATCAGCCCCCGCCTTCTGGTTTACGCACTGCTGGCGCTGGCCCTTTCGGCCTGCACCGCCACCGCGCCCGTGCAGCACAACCCGCTCGCCACTTGGGTGCCGTCACCCAACCAGAACGCGCGCACGCCGGTCATCATCGTCATCCACCACACCGAGCAGAAGTCGGTGCAGCAGAGCCTGCATACGCTGCGTACCGCCAACAGCGGCGGACGGGTCAGCGCGCACTACCTGATCGGCGCCGATGGCCATCGCTACCAGCTAGTGGCCGATGAACGCCGCGCCTGGCATGCCGGCGCCGGGCGCTGGGGCACCATCACCGATCTCAATTCAGCCTCGATCGGCATCGAGCTCGACAACGATGGTCGCAGTCCCTTCAGCCCGGCGCAGATCGAGTCATTGATCGTGCTGCTGCGCGATCTCACTGAACGCCTGAACATCCAGCCGCGTCAGGTGATCGGCCATGCCGACCTGGCGCCGACGCGCAAGCAGGATCCGAGCCGGTTCTTCCCGTGGCAGCAGCTGGCCGAGGCCGGTTTCGGCGTCTGGCCGCGCGCGGCCGACGGTGCTGCGCCGGAGGGTTTCGACGCGTGGAATGCGCTAGCCCGTTTCGGCTATTCGCTGGACAACCGCGAAGCCACCATCGCCGCCTTCCACCGCCGTTTCCGTGGTCGCGACGACCTGCCGAAGACGCTGGATGCCGAAGACGCCCGCATCCTGCATTCTTTGCTGCTGCAGACCCCGTAGACGCTCGCGTGGGGCTGAAGACCCCACCGAAGCGGGTAGCGCCGGGCCATGCCCGGCGAGCGTGCAGCGCGGCCACCCCGCGTGGTTCCCGCCCCCAGCAGTGCCAGGTCATGCCGGGTAACCCCGGCAATCACCCCGATCCCAGCGCATCGCGCAGTGCCGCCACATGCGCGCGGCCCACGGCCAGCTCGCTGCCATCGCTCAACACCAGCCAGTAACGGCTGCCCGATCCTGCATGCAGCATGCGCACATGCTGCAGATTGACCAGATAGGAACGATGGCAACGCACGAAGTCGCCAGGCAGTACGCTGCCCAGTCCGGCCAGGGACTTGTCGTGCAGCTCGCTACGGCCATCGCGCATGCGCACCTGGCTGTAGTCGCCGTCGGCGCGGATCCAGAGCACGTCAGCAAGTTCTACGGTCGCCGTGCCCTGCGCCCGCCAGACACCCAGATAACGCGCGCGGCCAGGGCGGGAACCGCTGGTGTCGAGCAGGCGTTCCAGTGCCTGGCCAAGGCGCTCACGCGAGAACGGCTTGGGTACGAAGTCGAGCACGCCATGCTCGAATGCCTGCAGCGCGCGGTCGCGATGGGCCGACACCACCACGCACTGGTAGCGGCCGGCTACCGCACGCCGAAGCAGCTCGAAACCATCGTCGCCGCCCAGGTTGAGGTCCAGCAGCAGGCCATCGTAGACGCTGCGTTGCAGTCGATCTCCGGCCGATTCCAGATCAGCAACGGCGTCGAAGCGCGCGCGCGTGCCTGCCTGTTCACTGCACAGGCGCAGTAGGCGCTGGCGTACCAGCGGCTCGTCTTCGACGATCAGGATGCGCATGCCAGTTCGATCCGGCTGCACCAGTGGTCGCCTTCGGCACCCTGCACGAAGGCCCATCCGCCAGGACAGGCGGCGGCCAGGCTGGCCTCGATATAGCGCGTGCCAGTGCCGTGACCACGGTGCGGGGCGGAACCCCGTGCACTGCGCAGCTCCAGAATCCAACGCGCGTTGGTGCGGTGCACGCGCAGGTGGAACGGATGCTTTGCGCAGGCCAGCGCACCTGCGTGGGTCAAAGCATTCTCCACCTGGGCATGCAGGATGCCGGGCGGCAACGACAGCATCGCGTCTTCGCCATCGACCTCCAGCCGCATGCGCTGGTCCAATGCCATGCCAACGATATCCAGATGACTGCGGCACAGCGCCAGTTCGTCCTGCAGGGGAACGCTGCGCCGGCTGCTGCTGTCGCGCAGGCGATCGAACTGGTCGGCCAGTGATTCCACAAGGCGGCTGGCACGCTGTGGTGCCTGTTCGATCAGTTCCTGCAGGCAGGTCAGGGTATTCATCAGCCAATGTGGCTGGATGCCTCGCTGCAGCAGCTGCAGCGAAAGCCGCGCGCGTTCTTCGCTCAGCCAGGCGTTGTGCCGGTCCAGCGCCTGCAACTGGGCAGCGTGGCGCAGCAGCAGGAACACCATCAGCACCGCCAGCAGCAGGAAATAGGGCCCATCGAGGAAGGCGCCGCCTGCGACCAGCAGCGCCAGCAGCCCGGCCAACAGCAAGGCCAGGATCGGCCAGCGGTCCTCGGACTCGCCATGCGCGCGCAACAGCACCCCTGCCGATGCAATCAGGCTCGACAGCAGTACCGCCGCTGAGCGCGTATCGAAGCCGGGCAGCGCGACAGCGGCGGCAATGATCACGGCCAGATAGCCAAGGTAGGCGGCCCGCGGCATGGCTACCGCGAAGCGGCGTGCAAGATAGGCCGGCAGCAACGCCGCTGCCGCCACATGCAGGCACAACAGTGCCACCAGGCGTGGGCCATGCCATGGATAGGGATAGCCCAACAGGGAGCGCCAGGCTTCGACCATGGGCAGAGCCAGCCCCACTGCGCCCAGTGCCAGCAGCAGGCGGGCCCCGGGTGCCTGCGTCTGGCCGCGCAGTACGGTGAGGAAGTACAGGCAGGCCGCCGCCAGTGCACCGGTGGCGAAGGCGGCGATCAGCCACGGCAGGATGATCTGGCCGTACAGCACGGTCGCGGGTGCGATCAGCACCATCGCATCGGCACCATGCAGATGGAAGTGCTGCCGCTGGCTCGACGCAAGCACGATCAGTTCGTCGCTGCGGTTGCCCGAAGCAGGAGGCAGCACACGCACAAGGTCGATGCGTCCTGGACGCTCTTCTGCAGCGCTGCGGCCGACCACGCCATTGCTGACCCACGGGTTGCCGTTCCAGTACAGCTGGCTGGCGGCACGCAGCGACAGCCGCATCGTGCGGCCATGCACGTCCGCGGTGGTCGGCGCCGGCACCTGCCAGCGCAGCCAGTAGGGGCCGCGCCAAGCTGCCAGCTCGCGCTGGTCCAGTGGCCGCCAGTGCAGATCCTGCGGCGGTCGCGCGGGCACGGCGCCGGCGGTCCCGATGTTCGCAAGCGCCATCTGCGCGCCCGGCACCTGCACCAGCCCAGGTGGCGGCGTCGACACGAGCAGCCAGACAGCCACGGCCGCAAGCAGCACAGCAAGGACAGCCAGGGTTCGTGGGATCTGCATGGAGGCCATCCTATCGGTTGCGTGGAGACAGTGGACGGCCGCCTGGAGACGTTCGGCAGGCGCGCACGCCCCGTGAGCTGCGGAAGGGCAGACGCTGGTGGCGCACGTCCTTCCATCGGAGCCCGACATGACCCGCAGCGCCCGCACGCTTCCCTGCAGTTCCCATCGTTGCCGCACTACCATCGCCACCGCGCTGGCTGCAATCGGCTTGGCGCTGGCCGTGGCCGCCCCCGCACAGGCCAGCCCGGCCGCACTGGCGTTCGAGCCCTACACGCTGCAGACCAAAGCACATGGCAGCATCCCTGCCGAAATCGCCGTGCTTGCGGTGCCACGCCGGCACAGCGAGCCGGATGGGCCACGGATGCAGTTGAAAGTGGTACGCCTGCGTGCAACCGGCGGTAATGGCCGCAGCGCTCCCGTGGTCTACCTGGCCGGTGGCCCGGGTGGCTCCGGCATCGACACCGCGCGTGGCCCACGCTGGCCGGTGTTCGACCAGGTCCGCCGCGAGGCGGATGTGCTGCTGCTCGACCAGCGTGGCGCCGGCCTGTCCGAACCACCACCGGAATGCCCGCACCAGACCCGATTCGATGATGCGCAGCCACTGCAGCGCGATACGGCGCTGGTCGCGCTGCAGGCAACGGCAGCGAAGTGCGTTGCGTTCTGGCGGCAGGCTGGCGTCGACCTGGGTGCCTACACCACGGCCGAGAGCGCCGCCGATCTCGACGACCTGCGACGCGCACTGGGCGTGCCGAAGATCAGCCTGTGGGGCATGAGCTACGGCACGCATCTGGCCCTGGCTGCGGTGCGCCTGCACGGTGAAGGTCTCGAGCGCGTGGTGTTGATGGGCACCGAAGGTCCTGATGACACACTGAAGCTGCCATTGAGCAGCGATGCCGTGCTGCAGGCGCTGGCACAACTGGCGCGCAAGGATGGCTTTGACGATCTCGCAGGATCGGCCACCCGCGTGCTGCAGGCGCTGCGCGAGCAACCCCGGCAGGGCCGCAGCGGCATGCATGAGAGCCGCCAGGTGACCATCGGCCTGTACGACGCACAGATCGTCATCGCCAACATGCTGGGGCAACGCATCACCCAGCAATGGCTGCCGCTGGTGCTGCGCGAGGCCGAGCGCGGCAACTACGATCCGCTGGCCGACCTGGTGCTGATCGGGCGGGCCCAGTTCGCGCAGTTCCCGGCGATGGGGCTGGCGATGGACATCGCCTCAGGACAGAGCCCGCAGCGCCGGGTGCTGGCCGAAGCACAGGCGCGCGAGAGTCTGTTCGGTGATGGATTGAACTTCCCGTTCCCCGCCATCGGCAACGGCCTGGGCCTGGCCGATCTGGGCGACTCCTTCCGTGGCCCGTTGCGCAGCGAGGTGCCTGTGCTGTTCATCAGCGGCACGCTGGATGGACGCACGCCACCAGCCAACGCCGATGCACTTCGTCCAGGCTTCCGCAACGGCCGCTCGCTGCTGGTACGCAACGCCAGCCATCACCACGAGCTGTGGACCGGCAATCCTGCCATCGCCCGCAGCATCGTCGAGTTCCTGGCCGGTCGCACCGTGAGCGATGCCGTGCTGGACGTGCCGCCGCCGGTGTTCGCCACCAGCAACAGTGGCCTGCTCGGTAGCGGCGGACGCTGAAGGGAGAGCGCGGCGCGGGGCACCCGACGGGTCCGGTGCCGTGCTATTTCCTCTACATTGGGGCAATGAAAGACATCATCGCCCCCCTGAGCCGCACGAGCTTGAGCCTTCTTGCGCTGGCCGTGCTTGCGGCCTGCAGCACCACCGGCACCCGTCCCGAAGCACCGCCAGCACCAATCAAGCCTGCCGCCACCTACGCCAAGGTTGAATGGAGTGCGCTGCCGCCGGTTTCCGATACCGATCTGCAGGCCGGCTTCGTCGCCTGGCGCAGCAGTTGTGCCAGGTTGAAGAACGACGCGGTCTGGGCCAAGCCCTGCACCACGGCTGCAGCAGTGAACGACAAGGACCCTGCCGCGATCCGCCAGTTCCTGCAGCGCGACCTCGATGTCTACGCGCTGCGTGCCGGGGGGCACCAGGCTGATGGGCTGATCACCGGCTACTACGAGCCGATCTACCCCGGCAGCCTGACCCGAACCGACAAGGCCACCGTGCCGGTGTACGGCACGCCAGATGACCTGATCGTGGTGCAGCTGGACAGCGTCTACCCGGAACTGAAGGGCAAGCGCCTGCGCGGGCGCGTCGAAGGCAAGGTGCTCAAGCCCTATGACGACGCCGGTACCATCGCGGCCAAGGGCGCCAAGGCCCCGGTGCTGGCCTGGCTGACCGATCCGATGGACCTGCAGTTGCTGCAGATCCAGGGCTCGGGCCGGGTGCGCCTGGCCGATGGCACGCAGGTGCGGCTGGCCTATGCCGAACAGAACGGCCATCCCTATCGCGCGATCGGCCGTTGGCTGGTGGACCAGGGCCAGCTGAAGAAGGAAGACGTGACCATGGATGCGATCCGCGCATGGGCCAGGGCTAACCCTTCCCGCGTGCCGGAACTGCTGCGCAGCAATCCCAGCTACGTGTTCTTCGTGCGCAACCCGGACAGCCCGGAAGGCCCCCGCGGTTCACTGAACGTGCCGCTCACCGCCGGCTACAGCGTGGCGGTGGACCGTACCGTGGTGCCGCTGGGCAGCCTGTTGTGGCTGTCCACCACGCGTCCGGATGGCAGCCCGGTGGTACGCCGGTGGCCGCGCAGGACACCGGCGGTGCCATTGCCGGCGAAGTGCGCGCGGACCTGTACTGGGGCAGCGGCGACGCCGCCGGCAAGCTGGCCGGTGACATGAAGCAGAAGGGCAACATCTGGATGCTGTGGCCGAAGGGCTCCCCCTTGCCGAAGTAGGTTGGCAGGGGTCAGACCCCTTCCCGCAGGAAAGGGATCTGACCCCGAATGCCTGATAATGGCGCCATTCCGAACTTTCCGGTCGCACCTGCGGCCAGGACCAATGCAATGAAATACGCAAAACCCAACGCAAAGACCAACAGCAAGAAGTACTACAAGCACTGGGCCGAATCGAGTCTGGGCAAGGGCAACGTGCTGATGGAAGCCCGTGGTGAAAAGATCGTGCGCCAGGTGGAGATCTACGGGGCCAAGGTGGTCTGGGCCGATGAAACCGGGCAGAGCGATGACCGCTTCGTGCTGGCCGACCAGCCGGTGTCGTTCATGGATTTCGATGAAGACGACGAAATCAGCGCGCGCGAATTCGACATCGCCTGGAAGAAGGCCCGCGAGGCGACCGGCTACCCGGTGTAGCCGCCGCAGGCCCCGCAGGGTCGGATCCCTTTCCATACGGAAAGGGCTCTGACCCCGGATCCGGTTTTTGCACTACATTGGTGCAATGTCCGACCCCGCACCGCCGCCATCCCTCGATGCCCTGGGCACGCCGCTGGCCTGGGCCGGGGCTGATGGCCGCATCATCGGCTGCAACCCGGCCTTCGCGCGTTGGCTGGGTGTCAGCATCCGCCGCCTGCTTGGCCAGCCGCTGGCCGCGCTGGAAGTGCAGGGCGAGGCGCTGGCCCATTTCCTGGCCCGCGATGAGCGCGACAGCCTGCGCCTGAACCGGCTGGCGCTGGCGGTGCCCGGGGAGGCAGCGCGCTTCGCCGAGGGCTGGATGAGCCGCCGCGACGATGGCGGCTGGCTGCTGGAGGCGCATCCGGTGGATGAGTTCCCCGGGCTCGACCCGACCCAGGCCCTGCCCAGCGCGCTCAGCGCGGCGCTGAAGGGGCTGGCCCATGAACTGCGCAATCCGTTGGCTGGCTTGAAGGGCGCGGCCCAGCTGCTGGCCCGCCGCGCGGCCCAGCGCGACGCCAGCGAACGCGAGCTGATCGAGCTGATCGGTTCGGAGATCGAGCGCCTCAACGGCCTGCTCGACCAGCTGCTGTCACCGGCCCCGGCCGCGCCGCACGCCGAACTGAACATCCACGCCGCGCTGGAACGCGTGCTGCGCCTGGCCGAGAACGAGGCCGGTTGGGCGGTACGCCTGCAGCGCGACTACGACCCCAGCATTCCCGAATTCCATGGCGACGCCGACCGCCTCACCCAGGCAGTGTGGAACCTGGTGCGCAACGCGATCCAGGCCGGTGCCGGCAACATAACCCTGCGCACCCGCGTCGAGCACGGCGTACGCATCGCCGAGCAGCTGCACACGCTGGCGCTGCGCCTGGAGATTGCCGACGACGGCCGTGGCGTGCCCGAGGAACTGGCCGAGCACCTGTTCCTGCCTTTGGTCAGTGGCCGCGCCGAAGGCACTGGCTTGGGCCTTGCGCTGGCGCAGCAGGTCGCGCGCGAACATCGCGGCACACTGACCTACCGCTCGCGCCCGGGCCATACCGTGTTCACCCTGCTGCTGCCGATCGGCAACGGTGCCGCCCCGGCCGAGGAGGCCTCGCGCGATGTCTGAATCTTCAATCCCCGCGCAGCGCATCTGGGTGGTCGATGACGACCGCGCTGTGCGCTTCGTGCTGTGCACCGCGCTGCGCGAGGCGGGCTACCAGGTCGTCGATTTCGACAGCGCCGCCCCCGCCCTGCAGGCGTTGAGCGAAGGCCCGCCGCCGGCGCTGCTGTTCACCGATGTACGCATGCCTGGTGACGATGGCCTGGTGCTGTTGGACAAGCTCAAGGCCGCGCTGCCGCAGCTGCCGGTGGTGGTGATGTCGGCCTATACCGATGTCGCCAGTACCGCCGGTGCATTCCGCGGCGGCGCGCATGAATTCCTGTCCAAGCCGTTTGATCTGGATGATGCAGTGGCACTGGCACAGCGCGTGCTGCCGGCGGTGGCACCGGCCATGGCCGCAGCGGCGCCGACCACCGCAACCTCCAGCGACCAGCCGCCGCAACTGGTGGGTGATACACCGCCGATGCGCGCGCTGTTCCGCGCCATCGGCCGCCTGGCGCAGGCACCACTGGCGGTGCTGATCACCGGCGAGACCGGCACCGGCAAGGAGCTGGTGGCGCATGCCCTGCACCGCGAATCGCCGCGCGCACAGGCGCCCTTCGTTGCGCTCAATACCGCCGCCATCCCGGCCGAGCTGCTGGAGAGCGAACTGTTCGGCCACGAAGCCGGCGCCTTCACCGGTGCGCAGCGCCGCCATATCGGTCGCTTCGAGCAGGCCAACGGCGGCACCCTGTTCCTGGATGAGATCGGCGACATGCCGTTGCCGCTGCAGACCCGGCTGCTGCGCGTGCTGGCACAAGGTGAGTTCTTCCGTGTCGGGGGACGCGAGTTGATCCGCGTCGATGTGCGTGTGGTGGCCGCCACCCACCAGGATCTGGAAGGCCTGGTCGCGCAGGGGAAGTTCCGCGCCGATCTGCTGCACCGGCTGGACGTGGTGCGCCTGCAGCTGCCGCCGCTGCGCGAGCGCCGCGAGGACATCGCGCAGCTGGCCAACACCTTCCTGGTCGCCGCCGCACGCAAGCTGGACACGCCACCGAAGCGCCTCACCGCCGCGGCGCTGCAGGCGCTGCGCGAGCACGACTGGCCGGGCAACGTGCGCGAGCTGGAGAACGTGTGCTGGCGGATGGCGGCGCTGGCCGCCGCTGACACCATTGGCGTGGCCGACGTCGATACCGCGCTCAACCGTACGCGGGGCCGTCGCGGCAGCATCAGCGGTGCCGATCCAGGCCAGTGGGAAGCGCTGCTGGCCGAATGGGCGCGCCGTCAGCTGGCCGAAGGCGTGGAAGGGCTGCACGCGCAGGTGCGCGAGCGGGTCGACCATGCCCTGCTGGAGGCCGCGCTGCAGATCACCCATGGCCGCCGTGCCGAAGCCGCGGCCCGCCTGGGCCTTGGCCGCAATACCCTTACCCGCAAGCTGGGCGCCGGGCGCCGCCGCGGGGGCCATTGAACGGTTCCTGCACGCGATCCTCGCGCCCGCTTGCCGAACCGTTGATCGTTCATGGACGATGCCGTCCGTAGTGTCACCTGCAAGGAGTCTTCGATGCGTCTGTCCTTTGCCATCCTGCCGTTGTCTGCTGCCGTGCTGCTGTCTGCCTGTGGCAGTGCGCCGAAGAAGGCCGAGCCCACCCCGCCACCGCCGACCGTGGTCAGCGCCGCCAAGCAGGCCGAGGCCAATCTGTCGCCGGCCTCGGCCAGCATCGTCAGTGGCCGCATCGCGCTGATGGTGGAGCCCGGTGGCATCCACATCACCGGGCTGATCGGTGGCCTGCAGCCGATGCAGCAGGCCGGCTTCCACATCCACGAGCGCGGTGACTGCAGCGCGGTGGATGCCAGCAGCGCCGGCAACCACTTCAACCCCGGTGGCGCCGCGCATGGTCGCGCAGGCACCGGCAAGCACCACCTGGGCGACATGGACAATCTGCGTGCCGACGCCCAGGGCCGCGCCAACGTCGATATCCACCTCAAGGGGGTTACCCTTGGCGGAGGCGCCGCCACCGATATCGCCGGACGTGCACTGGTCGTGCATGCAAATGCCGACGACTATCGCAGCCAGCCCGCCGGCAATGCCGGCGTCCGCATCGCCTGTGGCGTGATCCGGGTTGTCCGTTGATCGTTGCCGGCATCATCCAGGGAGAGATTCCATGCGTTTGATCCACACTTCGCTGTTCGCGGCCATTGCCGCACTGGGCCTGGCGGCCTGCAACCAGCAGCCCGCCGCGCCGCAGACTGAAACCGCGCCGGCCGCTCCGGCCGACGGCGCCACCGCCGAACCGGCCGCCGCACCTGCACCTGCACCTGCACCGGCTGCCGATGCCTCGGCCACGGCCGAGCTGGCTCCGACCCAGGGCAACGAGACCAAGGGCAGCGTCACCTTCAAGGTGGTTGACGGCAAGGTCCACGTGACCGGCCAGATCAGCGGCCTGAAGCCGGGCAGCGAGCACGGTTTCCACATCCACGAGAAGGGCGACTGCAGCGCCCCGGACGGCATGAGCGCCGGTGGCCACTTCAACCCGGGCAAGCAGGATCACGGCAGCGTGTCCGCCGATCCGCACCACGGCGGCGACATGCCCAACATCAAGGCCGACGACAAGGGCGTGGCCACCATCGACGGCCCGGTGTCGAGCAACGTCAACATCGGCAAGGGTGATGACTTCGACATCATTGGACGTGGCCTGATCGTCCATGCCGATGCGGATGACTACAAGACCCAGCCGACCGGCAATGCCGGCGCGCGCCTGGCCTGTGCGGTGATCCAGAAGGCCCCGTAAGAAGCAGAAAACGCCGGCGCAAGCCGGCGTTTTTCTTTGCACTGCTTCCTGTAGAGCCGAGCCATGCTCGGCTGCCTTTGCTGGGGTCAGGGGGATCGCAGCAATGTGTCGCGTCGCTGCCGCAGTTCAGCGCATTCGGCGGGGCCGCTTTCACACAGGATCGAGATATCGGTCTGCATGTGGGCCTTGCCCGTCTTGGCATCGATCACTTCGCGCTTGAATGTGCGCACCACGGCCGGTGCCGTGCGGTGGGGCGGCACCATCACCAGCCAGTGGGTCATGGTCACCGGCTTCAACCGTCCCTCGGTCATCTCGATTTCCCGCATGATCGCGCCAAGACTGGTGTTGTAGAGCGTCACTCCGGGCTGACTGGACTGATCCGGCGCCAGATCTACGCCCTTCATCTTCGGCAGCGCTTCGACGAAGCCGGCGACGGTGCCGAACTCCAGCAGGGCATCATTTGCGATCACCACATCATCCGGCTCCGGCTCTGATGCCTCCGTGGCCGCCGGCTGGTTCCGCGGTTCGAAGTTGAATGACTGGGTGAAGCTGATCCAGGGGTGCTTCACGGGCGTGTCCGGCGGGCAGATCAGCCGCCAGTTCCGCGCGGCGGTGAGCAGCGTGTCATCAATGCGCGCATCCCCGCTGCTCCGGCCGATCTTCACCTCCGTTCTTGCCGGATCGTCGGCCACCGGGCGCAACCAGACCTCCGCCGAGCCGCGCAAACCACTGGACCGCAGTGCGCTGGAGAACCTGGGTTCGTTGTCCGCCCAGCTCAGGCGGTCCAGCCGGCAGGCCGGTTCCGGAACAGGCACGACCGGTTGCGCGACGCCGCCCTGGCCCTGGCACTGATACTTCCAGCTGAGGGCGGCCTGCCGGGCTGCATCATCCAGCACCCGGTTGCGGGAGCCGTTCAGCACGCGCGCATCGTGCGCGCGGCCCTGCGCATCCACGTTGACCTGCACCTTGACCGTGTTGCTGAAGCTGATATGGCTGTCATAGACCTCGGGCTCCGCCACGGCAGCTGCGAAGGCCGGTGCAACGGTGCAGGTGGGTGTCGCGGCGACCGGTGCCGCTGCCTGGGCCATGATCGGAAGGCCACAGACGGCTGTGGCAAGCAGGGTCAGCCCTGCGCATTGAAGCGTATGCAGCATGCAGTTCGTCCTTGACCGCGCATGAGTGATCCATGCACAAGCCAGCAATGGTGACACATCGCGCCGCCGAACCGGTTGGCGGCGCGCATCCGCAGATCAGCGCGCCAGCAGCTCGCGCGCGTCCTGCCCGGCTTCGCAGTGCACGAACAGCACCGGCACGCCGTGCGCTTCCAGCACCGCGGCCATCTGCCGCTGGCGCATCAGGAACTGCTCGTAGATACCCTTCAGGCGGTCGCAGTCGTTGTTGCCGTGGTCGTAATGCGCACACCAGCCGGCCGGATCGAACAGCGCCATGCGTGCTTCGCCATGGGTATAGCGCAGCAGCGGCTCGGGCGCGGCATTGAGCCACTCGTCTTCGCCCGGCGCCATGATCGCGGTCTCGATCAGCGGCCACAGTGCGGCCAGGCCCTGATTGTCGTACTGCATCGACATCATCGCGGCCAGGTCGTTCACGGTGAAGTAGCGCGCGTGCTCGATGCGCGCACCAAAAGTGTTCTGCGCCATCAGCGCGGTGTCGGCATGGGCCATGCCATTGGCCAGCAGCGTGTCTTCCAGCGCTTCGGCCACCGCATTGGTGGTGGCCACGTCGCTGCCGGTCAGCAGGAACGGCACCACGCGCAGGCCACCGCCCACCAGGCTGGCATCGGCCTGGAACGGCAGCGGCACATCACCAGTGGCGCCGGTACCGAAGGCCAGCAGGCGCGGCCCCTGGTTGCGGCCCGGTGCGCGCATCTGCAGTTCTTCCAGGCGGCGGTGGATCGGCCAGCCCGGGCGCAGCACTTCGGCCGGGTCGAAATGGGCGGCGGCGAACACCAGGTCCAGCTCGGCCACCTGCGGCACTTGCTTGGCCAGGTCACGGCCGACGCGTTCGGCCAGTTCACCGGCCTGTTCGGCGCTGAGCACCGCCTGGCGGGGGATTTCGCCGCCGGCCAGTTCCAGGGCCAGCACGCCAAGGGCATTCATCGCGGGGTCGGGTTTGCTCATGGTTCCACGGTTGGCCCATCACAGGGCGGCAGCTACACTTGGCTCCATTATGCCTGCTCCGTCGTGCAGGCCATGTTGCAGACACCCTCATCCATGCCAGGTATCTCCATGCCCAACGCTCGTCCCGTCGCCATCCTCGGTGGCGTCCGCATTCCGTTCTGCCGCCAGAACACCGCGTATTCGGATGTCGGCAACCTTGGCATGTCGGTCCGTACGCTGGGCGCGCTGGTCGAACGTTTCGGCCTGCACGGCCAGCAGCTGGGTGAAGTGGCGATGGGTGCGGTGATCAAGCACTCCAGCGACTGGAACCTCGGCCGCGAAGCCACGCTTTCCTCCGGCCTGTCGCCCTTGACCCCCGGCATCACCCTGCAGCGTGCCTGCGGCACCTCGCTGGACAGCATCATCACGGTCGCCAACAAGATCGCGCTGGGCCAGATCGAATCGGGCATCGGCGGCGGCTCGGACACCACCTCCGACGTGCCGATCGTGTACGGCAAGAAGCTGCGCGCGCGCCTGTTGGCTGCCAACCGTGCCAAGAGCACCGGCGACAAGATCCGCGCGCTGACCTCCGGCTTCAAGTTCTCCGAGCTCAAGCCCGAATTCCCGGGCGTGGCCGAGCCGCGCACCGGCAAGAGCATGGGCGACCACTGCGAGGACATGGCCAAGGAATGGAACATCTCGCGCGATTCGCAGGACGAGTGGGCGGTGTCTTCGCACAAGAAGCTGGCCGCGGCCTATGAGCGCGGTTTCTTCAGCGACCTGATCGCACCGTTCCGCGGCGTCGAGCGCGACAACATCCTGCGCGCGGACACTTCGCTGGAAAAGCTGGCCACGCTGAAGCCGGCGTTCGACAAGGTCTCCGGCCGTGGCACGCTCACCGCCGCCAATTCCACCCCGCTCACCGACGGCGCCGCCGCCGTGCTGCTGGCCAGCGAAGAATGGGCCCGCGCCCACGGCCACGAACCGCAGGCCTACCTGCGCGATGCGCACGTCTCTGCCGTGGACTTCGTGCACGGCGAAGGCCTGCTGATGGCGCCGACCGTGGCCGTGCCGGAGATGCTCAAGCGCAACGGCCTGACCCTGCAGGACTTCGACATCTACGAGATCCACGAAGCCTTCGCCGCGCAGGTGCTGTGCACCCTGCGTGCGTGGGAGAGCGAGGATTACTGCCGCAACCGCCTCGGCCTGGATGCACCGATGGGCCGCATCGACCCGGACAAGATCAACCTGCTGGGGTCGTCGCTGGCTACCGGCCATCCGTTCGCCGCCACTGGCGCACGCGTGATCGCCACTGCGGCCAAGCAGCTGGCCGAGCGCGGCGGTGGCCGCGCGCTGGTGTCGATCTGCACCGCCGGCGGCATGGGCGTGGTGGCGATCGTCGAACGCTGATCGTTGCGACCGCGCGCCAACCAAGGTTGGCGACTACCGGGAATGCGCGCTGGATCTGCTGTGGTAGATGCCGACCTTGGTCGGCCATGCGATGTCATCGTTCGGAAGATGTCAGAGTGCCAACCAAGGTTGGCGACTACCGGGTTCCACAGATGAAAACGCCGCCCGATGGGCGGCGTTTTCTCTTGCTCCGGTGGGTGCCGACCGTTGGTCGGCACACTTCAGCAGGGATCACGGCAACCGCGGGTTGCCGAATTCGTCGCGCTCTTCGTTGGCGTCATACACCGGCGGCTGCACCGTAACCGGCTGCTCCTCCACCGTGGCACGCAGCGGCGCCTCGGTGCCGCGCACCAGTTCCACGCTGTCTTCGCCACGCTGCAGGCGCAGCGCATTGGCCAGGCACTGCGCGGCCAGCGCGTGGTCGCCACGCTGTGCGAACAGTTCACCCAGTGCTTCCCAGGCCGGGGCACCGGCACCGGCGGCAATCGCCTCGTGCAGGAACGCATCAGCGGCATCCCACTGCTGCTGGCCCAGCGCCACGCGACCCTGCGCCAGGCGCAGCGCGGCCGAGCTGTCATGCACGTTGCGCCAGCGCGCCAGATTGGCCTGGCGGGTGGCCAGGCGCTCGGCCGGCAGGCGGCCGTACAGCGCCACCAGCTCATCGTCCCAGCGCTGGTCCAGGGCGTGTTCCAACGCCAGCAGCGCCGGTTCGTCCCAGCTCAACGCAACCGCACGGCTGGCATACGCACCGACCACGTCCGGGGTCGGGCGCAGCGCCTTCGGCGTGGCTTCCCACTGCGCGGCCAATGCATTGACGTCGGCCGCTTCCAGCAGCGCTTGTGCGGCCAGGCGTGCTTCCAGTTCGCTGTTCGCGTCGGCCGGCAGCACCTTGCTCTGGCGCAGTGCACCCAGCTGGCCATATGCCTCGTGCGCGCGACCGGCCTGTGCCAGCGCTTCGGTACGCAGCCACAGACCACGCGGCGGCAGCGGCTGGATCGCCGCCACATCCAACGCGTTGATCGCATCCACCGGCAGGTCGCGCGCCAGCAGCTGCTCGGCGCGCAGCAGCGCCTGCAGGGTGGCATCGCTTTCGCCCAGGCGCTGCAGCAGCGCTTCACCGGCAGCACCATCGGCACGCGCCTGCGCACTGCGCACGGCATTGGCCAGCGCCACCGCGCTCACTTCCGGATCCTTCGCCGCGCCATCCAGCAGCTTCTCCGCGCGCTGCCACTGGCCATGCTCATAGGCCTGCAGGCCGTCGATCAGGCGCACCCGGCCCTGCTTGCGGCGGTAGCGGCCCCAGGCACGGAACGGTGCGGCGATCAGGCTCCACAGCAGCCACAGCACCAGCACGGCGACCACGGACAGCAGGGCCACCTTCGGCAGGTTGCTGTGATAGTCGTAGCCGCCATAGCGCAGGGTCACTTCGCCGAAGCGGTTGAGGTCATCGGCGCCGAGCCATTGCGCGGCGACCACGCCGATGGCCACGGCCAGCAACAGCACGACCAGGGATTGCAGGGGTTTCATGCGGGATTACCTCCGGTCGGTCTGGGTGCGCAGTTGCTGCAGGGTGCTGCCAAGAACGGTGTTGCTGGCCTGCAGCGGAAGCTCGCGCAAGGCCTTCAGTTCAGCACGTTGCGCGCGCAGGGCCGGTGAATCCGGCCAACGCCGCTGTGCCCAGTGCTCCACGCGCTGCAGCGCGGTATCGCGTCCGCTGCGGTCGCCACGTTCAATGGCTGCACGCGCCAGGGTCAGTTCCAGCTGCAGCGCATCGTCGGCGTTGTGGCGCTCGGCGGCGGTCAGGGGGCCGTTCTGGCGGCTCGGGGTGATATCCACGAACGGCGCCAGTGTGGCCTGCCACCAGGGCCTGGTGTTAGCGGTGGCGCTGCCCGTCACCTGCGAAGGCAGGCCCTGCAATGCCTTGGCCAATGCATCCAGGCGCTGCAGCGACTGCACACGCGGGCCGGCGCCGAGCGTGTCCAGCGCCTCGCGCTCCTGCACCAGTGCCTGGCGCAGGTTCAGGCCATCACTGTCGGGCAGATCGGCCAGCGCGGTAGCAGCCTGCGCGTACAGGCGACGCGCACCTTCCACATCGTCGGCGTAGTTCAGGCGCTGCGCGGCCTGGGTCAGCAGCAGCTCGGCCTCATCGCGCTGCACCGCCTGCCGGCCCTGGTTGGCGCTGTCGGCCAGCTTGGCCAGGTTTTCTTCCAGCAGCGCACTACGCTGCGAAAGGCCCAGCATCTCGTCGCGCAGCACGCGGTTGGTGGCGGCGGCATCCTGCAGGCGTTGGCTGGTCGCGCGCTGGTCGCGGCGCAGGGCATCCAGTGTGGCTTCCAGGCCCTGCAGCTGCACGGCGGTGGTCTGTGCCTGTGCGTCCTGTGCGTCCTGTTGCTCATGCCAGAAGCGCCAGCCCATAGCACTACCCCCGCCAAGGCCGACGACACGACCGGCCAGCGCAGCACCAGCGCACGTCGTCGGCGGGCGGGAAACGGCGCGGGTCCTCGTTCCATGCGGCTTTCTTGTCTCG
>JAHXDM010000020.1 GCA_019468145.1 Rickettsia endosymbiont of Bradysia coprophila | reverse complement strand
CTTGCCGGTCAGCCTCGACGCGATGAGTCGTCAGGGCGCATCCACGAGGCGCCGCCAGCATCACGTTCTCTGCTTCCAGGCGCCAAATGCTGGCATTGACCGAGTTCCTGCGCAAGGAACGCGTGGTCGGTGCGTGGCTCGAATTCTTCGGCGAGGGTGCCGCGGCACTGACCATCGGTGACCGCGCCACCATCTCCAACATGTGCCCGGAGTACGGCGCCACTGCGGCGATGTTCTACATCGATGCGCAGACCACCGAGTACCTGCGCCTGACCGGGCGCGAGGAATCGCAGGTGGCGCTGGTGGAAAACTATGCGCGCAGCACCGGCCTGTGGGCCGATGACCTGGCCACCGCGCAGTATGAGCGCGTGCTGCGCTTCGATCTGTCGACCGTGGTGCGCAACATGGCCGGGCCGAGCAATCCGCATCGCCGCCTGCCGGTGGCCGAACTGGCCGAGCGCGGCATCGCCGACGAAGCCAAGCTGGAAGCCGGCAAGGCCGAGCAGGCGCAGGGCCTGATGCCCGATGGCGCGGTGATCATCGCCGCCATCACCAGCTGCACCAACACCTCAAACCCGCGTAACGTGATTGCCGCCGCACTGCTGGCGCGCAACGCCAATGCGCGTGGCCTGCAGCGCAAGCCGTGGGTGAAGTCGTCGCTGGCGCCGGGCTCCAAGGCCGTACAGCTGTACCTGGAGGAATCGGGCCTGCTGCCGGACCTGGAGCAGCTTGGCTTCGGTATCGTGGCGTTCGCCTGCACCACCTGCAACGGCATGAGTGGCGCACTAGATCCGGTTATCCAGCAGGAAATCATCGACCGTGATCTGTACGCCACGGCTGTGCTGTCGGGCAACCGCAACTTCGATGGCCGCATCCACCCGTACGCCAAGCAGGCCTTCCTGGCCTCGCCGCCACTGGTGATCGCCTACGCCATCGCTGGTACCGTGCGCTTCGATATCGAGAAGGACGTGCTGGGCGTGGACGCCGACGGCAACGAAGTGCGCCTGAAGGACATCTGGCCAACCGACGCCGAGATTGACGCGGTGGTGAAGGCCTCGGTGAAGCCCGAGCAGTTCCGCAGTGTCTACAACCCGATGTTCAACGTGCGCGTGGAGCACGGTGCGGCGGTCAGCCCGTTGTACGACTGGCGCCCGCAGAGCACCTACATCCGCCGCCCGCCGTACTGGGAGGGTGCACTGGCCGGTGAGCGTACGCTGGCTGGCATGCGCGCGCTGGCGGTGCTGCCGGACAACATCACCACCGACCACCTGTCGCCGTCCAATGCGATCATGGCGTCCAGTGCTGCCGGTGAGTACCTGGCGAAGATGGGCCTGCCCGAAGAGGACTTCAATTCCTACGCGACTCACCGCGGCGACCACCTGACCGCGCAGCGCGCCACCTTCGCCAATCCGAAGCTGTTCAACGAGATGGTGCGCAACGACGACGGCAGCGTGAAGCAGGGTTCGCTGGCGCGCGTGGAGCCGGAAGGCAAGGTGATGCGCATGTGGGAAGCGATCGAGACCTACATGGACCGCAAGCAGCCGCTGATCATCATCGCTGGCGCCGACTACGGTCAGGGCAGTTCGCGTGACTGGGCCGCCAAGGGCGTGCGTCTGGCTGGCGTGGAGGCGATCGTGGCCGAGGGCTTCGAACGCATCCACCGCACCAACCTGATCGGCATGGGCGTGCTGCCGCTGGAGTTCAAGCCGGGCACCACCCGCCTGACCCTGGGCATCGATGGCACCGAGACCTTTGACGTGATCGGCGAGCGCACCCCGCGTGCCGAGCTGACCCTGGTCATCCACCGTGGCGACGGCCAGGACGTGATCGTGCCGGTCACCTGCCGCCTGGACAGCGATGAGGAAGTGGCAATCTACGAGGCCGGCGGCGTGCTTCAACGCTTCGCCCAGGACTTCCTGGAAGGCGCCAAGGTGGCGTGATGCCGGGCTGAATGCCTGCCCCCGGAGGTCGGGGGCGGGCTTGTCCGACAGGAGGGTGGGGCGCACACTGACTTGGCAAAAATTGCCAAAGGAGAGTTTCATGGCCACCATGAACATTTCGCTGACCGATCCGCTCAAGCAGTTCGTGGACGAAGAAGTGCGCGAAGGCGGCTACTCCAGTACGTCGGACTACGTGCGTGACCTGATCCGCCAGCGCCAGCGCAGCAAGGCTGAAGAGCTGCTCAAGCAGCTGATTGCCGAGGGGCTGGCTTCTGGGCCTGCCGTGCCTTTGGCGCCGGATCATTTTGACAAGCTGCGTGAGCGTGCACGGAACCGCAAGTGAAGCCCTCGCACTGGTCCCCAGCAGCGGTTCAAGATCTTGACCAGGCCGCAACCTGGTATGGGGATCGTGGCGGAGAGGCATTGGAAATCGGCTTCATCGATGCGGTGGAATCCGTTGTGAAGCTTCTCGAAGCGCACCCTGGTGCCGGTTCCGCACTGCATGCGGACTTGTTGCCATCCCTCGCTGCCCCGTTGCGCTTTCATCCGGTTCGTCGCTTCGACGGCTACCTGATCTACTACGTTGAGCTACCTGCGTACATTTCCATTGTGCGCGTCTGGAATGCTTCGCGGGGCTTGGAAGCATTGTTCGAAGACGAGGGACTCAACCCTGATATTGGTTCGTCGCATCCAGGATATTGATCCATGACCTTTCTCCCGCAACTCCGTATTCCTGCCACCTACATGCGCGGCGGCACCAGCAAGGGCGTGTTCTTCTGCCTGCAGGATCTTCCCGAAGCCGCGCAGGTGCCGGGCGCCGCACGCGATGCGCTGCTGATGCGCGTGATCGGTTCGCCCGATCCGTATGGCAAGCAGACCGACGGCATGGGCGGCGCCACCTCCAGCACCAGCAAGTGCGTGATCATCTCCACCGCTTCGGTGCCGGATCACGATGTCGACTATCTGTACGGCCAGGTCTCGATCGACACCGCCTTCGTCGATTGGAGCGGCAACTGCGGCAACCTCAGCACTGCAGTGGGTCCGTTCGCCATCGCCAACGGCCTGATCGATCCTGCCCGCGTGCCGCGCGATGGCCTGTGCACCGTGCGCATCTGGCAGGCCAACATCGGCAAGACCATCATCGCCCACGTGCCGATGCGCGATGGCGAAGTGCAGGAGATCGGCGATTTCGAACTGGACGGCGTGACCTTCCCGGCGGCCGAGATCCAACTGGAGTTCATCGATCCGTCCGATGACGGCGATGCGGGTGCGATGTTCCCGACTGGCAATCTGGTGGACACCCTGGAAGTGCCCGGCGTGGGCAGCTTCGAGGTGACCATGATCACCGCCGGCATCCCGACCATCTTCCTCAACGCCGCTGATCTGGGCTACAGCGGCACCGAGCTGCAGCCGGCGATCAACGAGGACAAGGCCGCACTGCAGAAATTCGAGACCATCCGTGCACATGGTGCACTGCGCATGGGTCTGATCAAGAACCTGGAAGACGCGGCAACCCGCCAGCACACGCCGAAGGTGGCCTTCGTGGCACCGGCGCAGGACTACGTGTCGTCCAGCGGCAAGGCGATTCCGGCCTCGGCCATCGACCTGCATGCGCGCGCGTTGTCGATGGGCAAGCTGCACCACGCGATGATGGGTACCGCCGCCGTGGCGATCGGAACCGCCGCGGCGATTCCGGGCACCCTGGTCAATCGCGCTGCCGGCGGCGGCGAACGCGAAGCGGTGACGTTCGGCCATCCGTCCGGCACGCTGCGCGTGGGTGCGCAGGCCGGCCTCGTTGACGGCCAGTGGACGGTGACCAAGGCCATCATGAGCCGCAGCGCCCGCGTGCTGATGGAAGGCAAGGTGCGGGTGCCAGGCGATACCTTGTAAGACAGGTTCATTGCGGTAGCGCCGGGCCATGCCCGGCGAGCGCAGCGGGCCCGCCGATGAACCGCCGGGCGTGGCCCGGCGCTACCGGAGAACAGGCGATGTCCGACAACCCCACCCCATCCAACGAGCGTGCAGCGTGGGATGCGCTGCTGGTGGACATCGTCGACTACGTGCGCGACGCCCGCATCGACTCACCGCTGGCGTTCCAGACCGCACACCACTGCCTGCTCGACACGCTGGGCTGCGGCCTGGAAGCGCTGTCTTTCCCGGCCTGCAGCAAGCTGCTCGGTCCGCTGGTGCCGGGCATCAGCGTGGTCAACGGCGCGCGCGTGCCGGGCACGCACTACGAACTGGACCCGGTGCAGGCGGCCTTCAACCTCGGCGCGATGGTGCGCTGGCTGGATTTCAACGACACCTGGCTGGCCGCCGAATGGGGCCACCCCTCCGACAACCTCGGTGGCATCCTTGCCGTCTGCGATTGGCTGGGGCGCAACGCGCAGGCCCTGCGCCGTCCGCCGCCGACCCTGCACGACGTGCTGCTGGCGATGATCAAGGCGCACGAAATCCAGGGCGTGCTGGCCCTGCAGAATTCCTTCAACCGGGTCGGGCTGGACCATGTGGTGCTGGTCAAGGTGGCCACCACCGCGGTGGTCGCGCAGCTGCTCGGGCTGGATCGCGAACGCATGCTCAATGCGCTGTCGCTGGCCTGGGTAGACGGCCAGGCGCTGCGGACCTACCGGCATGCGCCCAATACCGGTTCGCGCAAGAGTTGGGCGGCCGGCGACGCCACCAGCCGTGGCGTGCGCCTGGCATTGATGGCGGCCAGCGGCGAGATGGGGTATCCCAGCGTGCTCAGCGCGCCGACCTGGGGTTTTGAAGCGGTGTCCATGCGCGGTCAGGCATTGACGCTGGGGCGACCGCTGGGCAGCTACGTGATGGAGAACGTGCTGTTCAAGATCAGCTACCCGGCCGAGTTCCACGGCCAGACCGCAGTGGAGGCGGCGATCACGCTGCACCAGCAGCTGCGTGCGATGGGGCGGCGGGTCGAGGACATCGCGCATATTGCGATCCGGACCCAGGAAGCGTGCATCCGCATCATCGACAAGCAGGGGCCGTTGCATAACCCGGCCGACCGCGATCACTGCGTGCAGTACATGGTCGCCATCGCGCTGCTGCATGGGCGGCTGGCGGCCGAGGATTACGAGGACGACGTTGCCGCCGATCCGCGTATCGATGCCTTGCGCGCGAAGATGGCCTGCCACGAGGATCCGCGGCTCAGCACCGATTATCTGGATCCGGACAAGCGCAGCATCGCCAACGGCCTGAGCGTGCGCTTCACCGATGGCAGCGAACTGCCGGAGGTCCTGGTGGAGTATCCGCTCGGCCACGCCCGGCGCCGCGAGGAAGGCATTCCGCGGCTGATGGACAAGTTCCGCCGGCACCTCGCTCATCGCTTCCCGACCGCCCAGCAGCAGCGCATCCTGGCGGCCTCGCTGGACCCGGTGGCGCTGGCCGCGATGCCGGTGACGGACTACGTGGACCTGTATCTGCCCGGGTAGGGGCTCTGGTAGATGCCAGCCTTGGTTGGCGTCAGGAGCGCCAACCAAGGTTGGCATCTACCATTGTGTGCGCCGGATCAGATCACGTATGTGGAAAGGCATCCATAGTCGGTCCGTACCGAGATGGCGTTGTCTCCCGTCCATGCGATATGCGCGGTACGTACCACATGATCTATCGCAAAGCTTCGAATTTCCCTCATGTCCGCGAAGTCATGGAGGATGATCTGTCCACGGCGCAGGATGGCCAGTCGCTTACCGTCGGCGTCCAGCGCAAAGTCGGCTCGTGTCATGTCAGCGAAATTCGGCCAGCCGGAAGGACACGCCCCTGTTGCCGTATCCAGGCACAGCAAGCGCCATTTTCCATATTGTTCCAACGCCAGCAGCCAGCGCCCATCGGGGCTCCACTCCATCTTGGTGATCATTTCAAAATCACTTCGATGTCGGCGGACAGTTTCCGCCTGAGCGATATCGATGTACTCGATCTCACCGGGAGTGGCGCAGCAGGCAAGCGTTGCGGCATTCGGGGAGAGCGCGCCCATCATCTGCCTCGAATGCCCGCCCACCATCGCGGGGGTACGTGTCAACTGCAGTACGCGCTGCCTATTGGCGAGTCTCATGACCGTTACATGATCGCCATCATGCCACGCGACGTGCCCGTTGGACGTTGTCAGGAACGGCGATGACATTACCGTTGCATCACTGATCCGCTGGGCAGGACTGCCATCAGATGGCCAAAGGTAGATGCCGGAGTCGAATCGGATCAGGAAGCCGGTGCCGCCATTCGGAGGGAGTGCTGACCATGCAAGATCGGTTTTGCCGGGGCGCCACTCATGGAGTGTCCTGGCATCGTCACCAACGAGCACCAGCATGTCGGTTGCTGCACCAGACGCATCCTCATCCTGATGCCGGTTGGTCACTACTCTGCCAGCGCAGCCGGCAATCATCAGGGCCCCTGTATAGCCGCCGCCGATGTACCTCTGCATGCTCGGTTGCCCTGCTTCAGCGGCAGGATTCACCAGTACGAAGCCCTTCTTCAGCCGCGACCATTCCTGCTTGACTGCCCATGCAACGGCTTCGTCTGGCCCTGGGAACTCCTTCGGCTGCACTTTCGGCTTGGCAGCGTTGCCGGACGTCACTTCCACAATCGCACCTTCACAACGGGTGCCCCAGATCTTTCCGGTCGTCGGATCGTGGAGCAAGCGCTCTCTTGTCACGTCGGGTTGCCTTTATAAGTTGGGCGGACGCTCGATGCTACAGCGACGATTGAAGGTGGGTCGGCAGTGGGTGGGTTGGGGGTTATCTCCGACACTGGTGGACGGTTTTGGCTTCGTGTGAAGGGGGGGCGCCGCGCGGGTTGGTGGGCTGTTGATGTGTGGGCAGCGCCGCGCCCGGGGCGCCACCCGGGTACCCGTCTGGCGACGCCGATCCCGCCGGGCATGGCCCGGCGCTACCCTTGGCCCCGCTTTCCGACCGCCGGGGCGTCAACACCTTGACGCGGCGCGCCTATAATGGCCACCTCGATCAAGGAGTGACGACATGAGCGGTCCGGCACGGCGGAAGCGGTGGGGATGGGCGGCGGCTGTACTGGCAGGAGGCCTGTTGCTGGGCCTGGCCGGTTGCCGCAACGACAGCGGGCAGCTGCCCAAGAGCAGCGGTGAGGCCATCACCACCAAGGCCGAGCAGGTGAAGGAATTCACCCTGCTGCGCGCTTACCCGGACCAGAAGAATGAAGGCCTGTCGCTGGCGCTGGAGTTCTCGCGCCCGCTGGTCGGCACCCAGGATTTCGACAAGCTGGTGCGCTTCGAAGAGAAGGTCGGCACCGACGACAGCAGCTGGACGCTGTCCGATGACGGCCTGACCCTGCGCTATCCGTTCGTGGAGGCTGGCAAGGAGTTCAGCCTGGTGGTCTCGCCGGACCTGCTGGCCGCCGATGGCAGCCGCCTGGGCAAGGAACTGAAGCAGAAGGTGTTCAGCGGCGAGCTGAAGCCGGTGGTCGGTTTCGCCTCGCAGGGCAGCGTTCTGCCGGCCAAGGACAGCCGTGGCCTGCCGGTGGTCTCGGTGAACGTGCCCGAGGTTGATGTTGAATTCCTGCGCGTGCGCGAGAAGGACCTGCCGACTTTCTTCAGCCAGTACCAGCGCGGTGGCCGCCGCGGCAGCTGGGAGCTGAGCAGTGACTACGAGCGCAGCCCGATCAACAAGCTGGCCGAGCCGGTCTACGTCAACCGCTTCATCCTCGGCGGCAAGAAGAACGAGCGGGTGCTGACCTACCTGCCGACCCAGGACATCAAGGAACTGCAGGAACCGGGCCTGTACTTTGCCCTGCTCAAGCGCACCGGCGACTATGAAGGCGAGTTCGATACCGCGTTCTTCTCGGTCAGCGACATCGGCCTGCATACCCGTGCCTACAAGGACAAGCTGTTCGTGCATACCGCCGGCCTCAAGGACGGTGCGCCGCTGAAGGGCATCGACCTGCGCGTGCTCGACGCCAAGGGCGAGGTGGTGCTGAAGGGCAGCACCGACGGCAATGGCAATGCGCTGCTGAACTACACCCTGGATGCCACTCACGTGCTGGTCGCCAGCACGGGCAAGGACACCAGCTTCCTGCCGTTCAACCAGCCGGCGCTGGACCTGAGCGAATTTGCCGTGGCCGGTCGTGACAATGCCTGGTTCGACGTTTACGCCTGGTCCGGCCGTGACCTGTACCGCCCGGGCGAGACCGTGCGCCTGTCCGCCCTGCTGCGCGACAACGATGGCAAGCCGGTCAAGGCACAGCCGGTGTTCCTGCGCCTGAAGCAGCCCGACGGCAAGACCTTCCGCGAGACTCGCCTGCAGCCGGGCGAGCAGGGCTACATCAACTTCGAGCAGGTGATCCCCGCCGAGGCGCCGACCGGGCGCTGGCAGGTCGAGTTCCGCACCGATCCGGCCAGCAAGGAAGCGATCCAGGGCATGACCCTGCGCATCGAGGAGTTCCTGCCCGAGCGCATGAAGCTGGACCTGGACAGCGCGCAGAAGACGCTGAAGCCGGGCGAGGACCTGCGCCTGCAGGCCAATGGTGCCTACCTGTACGGTGCGCCGGCCGACGGCAACCGTTTCACTGCGCGCATGGCGGTGGCCGCCGAACAGCAGCCAGTCGAGGGCCTGCCGGGCTACTTCTTCGGTGACCCGACCCTGCAGCTGCCGCGCGAAGCCAAGGACGTGATCGACTCCACGCTGCCGGGCAACGGCCAGCTGCGTGAGGATGTGGCATTGCCGGAAGAGGCCGCCAAGGCCAAGGCACCGATCGCCGTGGTGCTGTCCGGCAGCCTGTATGAAACCGGTGGCCGTACCGTCACCCGTACCCTGAAGCGGGTGATGTGGCCGGCCAACGCGCTGGTTGGCGTGCGCCCGCTGTTCAACCCCGAGGATGGGGCCGATTCCAACGGCAATGCGCGCTTCGAGCTGATGCGCGTGGATGCAGCGGGTGCACCGCAGCCGGCCAAGGGCCTGAAGATCACCCTGGTGCGTGAGCTGCGCGACTACCACTGGACCTTCAACGACAACCGTTGGGACTACGATTTCACCCGCCGCTTCGAGAACAAGGAAACCCGCACCGTCGATGCCGGCAGCAGCGCGGTCGCCTTCGATTTCCCGGTGGAGTGGGGCGAGTACCGGGTGGACGTGTTCGATCCGTCCACCGGCCTGACCAGCCGCTACCCGTTCCGTGCCGGCTGGAGCTGGGGCGATGACAACCGTGGCCTGGATGCACGCCCGGACAAGGTCAAGCTGGGCCTGGACAAGATCGGCTACAAGGCCGGTGACACCCTGGAAGTGACGGTGACCCCGCCGCATGCCGGCAAGGGCATCCTGATGGTCGAGACCGACCGCATGCTGTACGTGCAGGACATCGACGCCAAGCCGGGTTCGACCTTCAAGATTCCGGTCACCGCCGACTGGGAGCGCCACGACGTCTACATCACCGCACTGGTGTTCCGCGGCGGCAGCGCGCCGAGCAAGATCACCCCGGCCCGTGCCGTGGGCGTGGTGCATGTGCCGATGGACCGCAAGGGGCGCACCGTAGCGGTCGGCCCTGGTGGCGCCCAAGCAGATGCGCCCGGAACAGGACCTGCCGGTGACGGTCAGTGCACCGCAGCTGGCCGGCAAGATGGCGCACGTCACCGTCTCGGCGGTGGACGTGGGCATCCTCAACATCACCCGCTTCCCGGTGCCCGATGCCGGTGCGCACTTCTTCGCCCAGCGTCGCCTCGGCATCGATGCCTACGACATCTACAGCCGGGTGATCGAGAGCTTCGATGGCGGTGCCGGCAAGCTGAAGTTCGGTGGCGACATGGCGCTGCAGGCATTGCCGCAGGCCAAGCGCCCGACCGCGCGCGTGCAGACCGTGGACCTGTTCTCCGGCCCGGTGCAGCTCGATGCCAAGGGCATCGCCCGCATCCGCCTGAAGGTGCCGGACTTCAACGGCACCCTGCGGGTGTCGGCGCTGGTCTACAGCGATGACCAGTATGGCAAGCGCGACGTGGAAACCGTGGTGCGCGCGCCGATCCTGGCCGAAGCCAGCATGCCGCGCGTGCTGGCCCCGGGCGACCGCAGCACGGTGACCCTGGACGTGCAGAACTTCACCGGCAAGCCGGGGCAGTTCAACGTGAAGGTGGACACCGAGGGCCCGCTGAACCTGGCCGAGGGCAGCCGCAGCGTGCAGTTGAATGCCGATGCCAAGACCACGCTGAGCTTCCCGCTGTCGGCACGTGAGGGCCACAGCGTGGCCAAGGTGCGGGTGCGGGTGGACGGCAACGGCTTCAAGGCCGATCGCCGCTACGAGCTGCCGGTGCGTGCGGCGTGGCCGCAGGTGCTGCGTTCGCAGGTGCGCACGCTGGATCCGCTGGCGGCGGTCAGCCTCGATAACAGCCTGACCGATGGCCTGATGTCCGAGTCGGTGAATGCCCGCCTGCTGGTCAGCCCGCTGCCGCCGATTCCGTTCGCCAGCGCGCTGCAGGGCGCGCTGAACTACCCGTATGGCTGTGCCGAGCAGACCACCAGCAAGGGCTACGCTGCGTTGATCCTGGACCAGGCGACGTCGTCGATGCTCGGTGCCGACGGGCTGGATGCCAAGACCCGCCGCGAGCGCATGGAAGGTGCGTTCGGTCGCCTGGCGTCGATGCAGGTGGCCAATGGCAACTTCTCGATGTGGGGGGACGACGGCTATGTGAACCCGTGGCTGACCCCGTACATCACCGAGTTCCTGCTCGATGCCAAGGATGCCGGCTTCGCGGTGCCCGACAACGTGCTGCAGAAGGCGCTCAACCGTCTCAGCGAGGATCTGCTGTCCGGTGGCAACCAGTTCTACGGCCAGGACGACCGCGAGAAGCTGAAGTTTGCCAATCAGGCGTATTCGGGCTACGTGCTGGCCAGGGTCAACCGTGCGCCGCTGGGTACCCTGCGCACGCTGTACGACAACGAGCGCAGCAAGGCGGTCGGCGGCCTGTCGCTGGTCCATCTGGGCGTGGCGCTGGTCGCTGCAGGGCGGTGCCAAGCGCGGTCAGGCCGCGCTGGCCGCGGCCTTCGCCAAGTCCAGCAGCGAACGCCCGTCGTACTTCGGCGACTACGGCAGTGCGATCCGTGATGACGCGCTGATGATCGCGCTGACCCACGAAAACAAGCTGGCCAAGCCCGCGTGGGACGCGCGTGCGGTGGATCTCGGGCGTGGCCTGGATGCGCGCCGCAATGCCGGCTGGATGTGGCTGAGTACGCAGGAGCAGGTGGCCATCGCCCGTCTTGGCAAGGCCCTGGCCGCCAACCAGAAGGCACTGGTGGCCGGTGAACTGGTGATTGGTGGCAACACCGAAGCCATCGGCGAGCGAAAGCTGTTCGGCCGCAACTTCAGCGCCAGTGAGCTGGCCAGCGGCGTGCGCTTCACCCCGCAGGGCCAGCCGCCGATGTTCGCCAGCATCGACGTGGCCGGCATCCCGCGCAGCGCGCCGGCACCGGACAACAGTGTGCTGGGCATTGAGCGCAGCTACTACGGCACCGATGGCAAGCCGTGGTCGCCGCGTCCGCTGAAGGAAGGCGAAGCCCTGATCGTGCGCGTGACGGTCACCGCCGACACCACGATGCCCGATGCCCTGCTGACCGACCTGTTGCCGGCGGGTCTGGAGATCGAGAACTTCAATCTGGGCGACGCCAAGCAGTGGGCCGATGTGGTGGTTGATGGCATCACCATCAGCGACCGCGGTGAAGCCGCCGACACCAAGCATGAGGAGTTCCGCGACGACCGCTATGTGGCCGCGCTGAAGCTCTCGCGTGGCAGCAAGGCCAACGTGTTCTATCTGGTGCGCGCGGTGACCCCGGGTACTTACTCGGTGCCGCCGCCGCTGGTGGAGGACATGTACCGGCCGCAGCTGCGTGGCGTCGGCCGCAGCAACCCGACCACGATCACGGTGGTACAGCCGTGACCGCGCGGACGGGCCGCGACGGCGCGGCCCGTCCCGCTGGCAAGCTCCAATCCGGCACGCTGCAATGAAGAAGACGATGTCGACCCGGCTGGCGGCCCTGCGCCGCTGGCTGCGGCCGCTGTGGCCGTGGCTGCGCTGGGGTACGGCGGCCCTGCTGGCACTGCTGCTGGTGCTGGATTTCGCCTTCCCGCCACCGCTGCCGAAGCAACGCGATACCAGCACCCTGGTGGTCGCCGCCGACGGCACGCCGTTGCGTGCGTTCGCCGATGCCGAGGGCGTGTGGCGCTATCCGGCATCGATCGACAGCGTCTCGCCGCTGTACCTGCAGGCGCTGCTGACCTACGAAGACCGCTGGTTCTGGCGCCATCCGGGCATCAACCCGCTGGCGATCCTGCGTGCCAGCGGCCAGCTGCTGCGCGGTGGTCGCATCGTTTCCGGCGGCTCGACCCTGACCATGCAGGTCGCGCGCATCCTCGACCCGCATACGCGCACGCCCTGGGGAAAGCTCAAGCAGATGCTGCGCGCGGTGCAGCTGGAAGTTCACCTTAGCAAGCAGCAGATCCTGGCCCTGTACCTGGAACGGGCGCCGTATGGCGGCACCATCGAGGGCGTGGAAGCGGCCAGTTGGGCGTACCTGGGCAAGCCGGCGGCACAGCTGTCGCATGCCGAGGCCGCGCTGCTGGCAGTGCTGCCACAGGCGCCGAGCCGGCTGCGTCCGGACCGTCATCCGGAAGCGGCGCAGAAAGCGCGGGACAAAGGTGCTGTCACGCATGGCCGAACTGGGCGCGTGGACGCCGGAAGAAGTGCAGGACGCGCGTATCGAGAACGTGGTGGCGCGCTCGCTGCGGCCGCCGCTGCATGCCGCATTGCTTGCGCAGCGACTGCATTCGGCGCATCCAGGACAGGCGCGCATCCGGAGCAGCATCGACATCGGCCTGCAGCGCACGCTGGAAGAGCGCGTGGCCAGCTATTTCTCGACGCTGCCCGAGCGTACTTCGGCGGCCTTGCTGGTGGTAGACAACCAGACCCTGCAGGCCGCGTGCCTACGTCGGTACGTTGTCCTTTGGTGACCGCCAGCGGCTCGGCCACGTCGACATGGTGCAGGCCTGGCGCTCGCCGGGCTCCACGCTCAAGCCGTTCCTGTATGCAATGGCGCTGGACGATGGCCTGATCCATTCGGAAAGCCTGCTGGTCGATGCGCCACAGAGTTTCGGCAGCTACCGCCCCGGCAACTTCGACATGGCCTTCAATGGGCCGATCGGTGCGTCCAGTGCGTTGCGCCTGTCGCTCAACGTGCCCTCGGTGGACCTGCTGCAGCGGTCGGGGCCGCGCGCTTTGCTGCACGGCTTTCGGCACTCCGGCATCCAGCTGCGCTTCCCGCCGGGCAGCACGCCCAACCTGTCACTGATTCTGGGCGGCACCGGCGCGCGGCTGGAAGATCTGGTCGGCGCGTTCGCCGCGCTCAACCGCAACGGCATTGGCCGGACGCGTGCGCTACACCGATGACGAACCGATGATCGAGCGGCGCCTGGCCTCGCCGGGCGCCAGCTGGATCGTGCGCGAGATGCTGGAAAAAAAATTCGCAACCCACGACCCGGCTACAGCGTGCG
>JAHXDM010000019.1 GCA_019468145.1 Rickettsia endosymbiont of Bradysia coprophila | reverse complement strand
AAATTATATAAGTCTTACAACGTGGATTTTAGTATAGGGCAGATGTTAGTTACAAAAATATTCATAGTAAAGGGGTCTAAGTGTAAACCTCAGATTTTTTGAGGTTAGTTGTAAGTATGTGTATTAGTTGACATTTGATCTTACATTTAATAAAAATAATGTATAAAAAATACAGATAAAAAAATGGAAGGTCACAATGAACTTAAATCAAAAAATAATAAAGCCCAAACTAGGGTTATTAGGGCTAGCAAAGAGTTTAGGCAATGTATCAGCAGCATGTAAGGCTATGGGATATAGTAGAGATAGTTACTATAGATTTCAAGAATTATATGAAACTGGAGGAGAAGAAGCCCTATACGAAATAAGTCGGAAGAAGCCCATAATAGCTAATAGAGTAGATCCACGTGTGGAGAAAGCAGTTGTGGATATGGCTGTAGAATATCCAGCATATGGGCAACTGAGAGTATCAAATGAGCTTAAGAAGACAGGTGTTCTTGTATCACCTGGTGGGGTAAGATCAATTTGGTTGCGTAATGATTTAAACAATATCAATAAAAGGCTTAAAGCATTAGAAGCTAAGATGGCTCAAGATGGTATTGTTCTTACCGAAGCCCAGTTACAAGTATTAGAGAAGCGTCGTAATGAGAAAGAAGCCCATGGTGAGATAGAAACGCAGCATCCAGGTTATTTAGGGTGCCAGGATACATATTATGTTGGCAATTTTAAAGGTATAGGTAAGGTTTATTCTCAGGTCTTTATCGACAGCTATACCAGAGTAGCAGATGCTAAACTATATACTGAGAAAACAGCGCTGACGAGTGCTGATATGCTCAATGACCGATATTACCATGGTATGAGGACCAAGGGATACCTATCTTACGTATCCTTACTGATCGGGGGAGCGAATATAAAGGCAATATAGAGCATCATGCTTTTGAGTTATTCTTAAGCATCGAAGGTATAGAACATACTGTTACTCGCGCTTACTCGCCTCAAACCAATGGTATGTGTGAGCGTTTTAACAAAACTATGAAACAGGAATTCTTTGATACAGCTATGCGAAAAAAGATTTATACATCCCTTGAAGATTTACAGCTAGATCTTGATATTTGGTTAGAGTATTACAATCATGAAAGGCCACATTCAGGAAAATATTGTTATGGTAAAACCCTATGCAAACTTTTCAAGATAGTAAAAAATTAGCTGTTGAAAAGAATAATGAAATCTTGTACCTTGAATATATATCTGACAGTCAAAATTTAACTGACAATCAGGTGCAAAATTTATAGTGTCTGTAAGATCAAATCTTGACTTCTACAGATTTTTTGATGTTGGCTATTGTCTTTTTGCTTACTGCTATTTCTTTAACAATCCAATCATAACTTTTGCCAGCAGCTAAAAAAATTTTTATTCTTTCAATTTTATCTGCAGTCTTTTTATTTGTACTGCCAACAGTCCTACCAAATTTTATCCCCTCAAGTTTGACTTTTTCTATTCCAGCTTTAGTCCTTGAGTTTATCATCCCACGTTCTAATTCTGCAAATACACCAGCTATTTGGAAAAATGCCTTACCCATGGAGAGAAGTAGTATCAACTTTGTCTCCAGAATCAAGAGAGATAAGGTCAACACTTTTGCTATTCAATAATTCTATAATTTCAATAAGCCCTTTAGCGATCTAGCAATTCTATCAATTTTATAAACCACGACAATATCACCTTCGCGTAATGATTCAATCATTGCCATAAGTTCAGCTCGATTATTATCTTAGCACTAACTGATTCGCTAAATATTTTTTGCATTCCGCATTAAGTAGCTCCTGTTTTTGTAACGCAAGATCTTGATTATTACTACTGACTCGTGCATAGCAATTTTCATAGTGCTTTTAGTACAATTTTATCTATAAAATCTAGTTTTAGAACATTCGTACAATAAAAACTAATATTTTTGCTAACTGTACTATTTTTTGTAGAAGTAGTGGTAGTACAATAATACTCTACTTTGTTTGTACTGCAGTAGCATGAGATCAAATTATTTCTATGATATAAAATCCTCAATCCTAAAATGTTTAGCTAAGTAATCTTCTTGATACTGCATTTCATATTGAAGCCAAGAGTAGTATTCTTCATTATATGGATGAAATTTATTAGATAATTCTTTGTTGAATTCTTCTAGTGTTTTTAACTGATCATATGTAGCAATATATTGAAGATGTTTATCAAACAATGGTGCCATAATTTCTTTTATAGTTTTAATCTCTATAATATCTTGTAGGGTTTCAGTATCTATAATAGTATTAATATTACAACTGTCTAATATTGCTTCTAGTAATATTGCAGGGTCGTTTTTTGCAGGGGTAATAAGGAATTCTATTTCTTCTTCATTCTCTAGTGTTGTATCATAAAAACCTTTGGCAGTTGATAACTCTCTTAAATAATTTGGGAGCATTAGAGATATAACCATTACTATTATTAATTTTATCATTCTTAAGGCTATAGAGATTATACAATATTTGTACTGTGTTTTCGTATGCTTGTGTAGTTAACTCTTCCAAAGCATCTTTGAAAAAAGGATATAATTTACTTATTTCCTTTGTAAATCCTGCCGTTGTTCAGTAGGTATATACCCCATTCTTTTAGGAATTCAATTACATCTTTAATAAATATCTCTTTCCCATTGTTTTGGGCATGACATTATTTCTAATGCAATAATAGCTTGAAGCTAGTTGTTGTTTATATATATTTTTCTATCTGAATAAAAAGATCATCTATTGGTTTATTATAAGTTTGTAGATTCTGGAGGAATTTATTTATATTTAGTTCCTTTATACGGTTAAGAAAATTTTTGGTGCATAATGGCCCACTATTTTTATCTTGGCTTTGGTTTATAATATCAGCTAATTCAGGCTGAGCTAAAATAGTTGTGATTTTCATAGTGATGTTTAGCAATTTTATTATAGATCTAGCAAAGAGACCTTCATTATGCTGATTTTTAGCAGCAAAGTCTAAAGGAGTTTTACCCATTATTATCTTTGATATCTGGATTAGCACCAATGTTCAAGTAATTTTTTGACTATTGTATTATATATAGTATGTAACCCCCTTGCAGCCAGGTGTAAAGGAGTTTCACCATTATGATCTTGGATATTTATGTAATCTGAAGTTTCAAGTAATTTTTCTATTGTATCAAGTCCCTCCCTTTTGTTTGCCAAATATTGTACTGCCTCATGTAAAAGAGTATATCTAGTATTGTTTTTGTACACTTTCCAACAACTTTTGTTCTATCTTGCTATACTTACGTTCTTTTGCTAATCCTAGAGCTGTGTTATCCAGGTTATCCCTGAGTTCTATAATAGCACCGTTTGCAAGTAATAATTCTACCATCTCAATGGAATTTATAAGTACTGCTTCATGTAAAGGAGTTTTACCCCGGTCATTTTTAATAGTTGTATCAGCACCATATTGAAATAGTTTTTCTACCCAATTTAATATATTTTCTTTGTATTGCTATATGTAAAGGAGTATCGCCATGGATTACCTTTAATGTTTGGATTAGCCTTATATTTAATTAATCTTTCTATCAACTTCATATGTTTTCTTTGTACTGCGACATGTAAAGGAGTAATCCCCATTTTCTTGAGGGGTATCTGGATTTACACCGTGTTTAAGCAATATGTTTACTATGTTAATATCAATATACTCTTCTTTTTGTTGCCAAATATAAAGAAGTTTTACCATTCTTACTTAGGGTATTTGGGTTTGCTCCCATGTTCAAGTAGTTTGTCTACTATATTCGTAGCCCCCTTAAATACTGCCCAATTTAAAAGAGTATAACCCTCAACATACGCATTATTGACATCAATATTTATAATAAGTTGTTCTACTAGCCGAATATCGAATGTTTTCACTGGTTGATTCAGTAATTTTACTAGTTCAACAACATTTTTATCTTGGACAGTAGGCATAATGTTTTCTTTCTATTTGTTTAATGCTGCACCAAAACTACTAGTACTACAGTTGTAGATTGAATAAATTATAGAAAAATTTGATATTTTCTTTATGATAGATCCTAAAATTTAGGTATAAATACACAACTGTATCCCTAATGCAGTCATAAAAATTCCTAATTTTTAATCTACAACTGTAGTACTAGGTAGGATGGTTTTGTCGCATCGTTTAGGCGGGTTTAAGAAGCCTCAGGATTTTTAACTATTAAGCAGCCATTAATGTTACAAAATTTTCAAAAGTAGAAAGATTATCATTAGCCTGAGTAATTTGTCTTTTTTGAACCATTCGAATATTCTCGGATCCAGCGATAGTAATTTTAGCAGACGTAAAGTTTTTAAAACCAAGCATTGGCGTAAGGTCATTTCTTGATAAATCTATGATCCATTGTTAAGGTATTTAATTTGAATAACCTTAGGATCTATTTAATTGTTCCTGTAGTAATATTTCCATTTTTTTCTTTAAAAAGAATTGTGAAATTACCTTGATCCATTAGCATGTATGTGCTGTTACAATCAGTGATTGCCGGGTGATTTAAGTAAGATTTATCAGCATCAGTTGGTAATGGATTTAAAATTAATAACCTACTATTTAATTATATTTAGCTCCCCAAGCAGTATTATAAGGACCTTCTAGTATTGTCCCTCTACTTGTGTCTATAATCCATATGTTTAGGCAGTTGGTACCACAACCTATCTCCCACGATAGTGTAATGTCCTGCAAAATTTTGGGCCATTCTTAAGCCCTTTTTGTAAGAGCGTTTTAAACTTCTTGCCACTTGGATGGCTTGATAACTGTATTTGAGGGACACGGCCTTTATAAATTTCTGAAACAGAAAAATGTTTTAATATATCCGGGATATCGAGAGCTTCTGATATCCCTATTGTTTTAATTTTTTCAGTAGTTAAAGACTCTACCTTAGGTAACTGATTTTTTGAAGATGAAGCGCTACTAATCATTGGCACAATGCTTTGCTGATAATATTAACACGATAAATATTATTTTTTGTCTTAATGCTAATCCTTGATGTTTTACAAAATGATTATGTGACATATTAGATTTTTATTATTGTTAATAATTTGCAATGAATTATGGTATTACCTTAGCATATATTCAACTAGTTTTGACATTTGTCTCATTTATTAGATAGAAGTTGAGAAATATAATACTTTGATATTTGAGATGGGTAGATTATACAATATTTCTGGGTATTTAGAATAAAAATCTGTTGTCTTATCAAAGGACCTTTCTTGAGATAATCCATTCTACTTGTTGTAACATTATCTATACCAAAAAGGAGAAGATCTATTGGGTATAATGGCCTGAAGAAATTAGACAGAAAAAAAGGTAATTTTTGTTACCTAATTAAGGTAAAATAAAACAAAATTAAAAATTAGGAAAAAACATGATGTCGAACGCCAGTTAATTTGCCCCTTTAGCCGCCAAGTATTTTGACCCCTTTAGGAAAAACCGTAATCCATTTGAGCTTTTTCTACTGGTTTGGTCATTAATGGAATAGTATAATTTTTGTTCTTGTTAAATTTGCTTGCAATATACCTACGGATACTAGTTTCACTAACATCCAATCCCCTCTCTTTGATCAATCTATGAATTTGGGTGATAGTCATAAATTTTTCTTCTAACCAAATAGCAATTTGTTGATCGTAAGCTGCTAAAGTATCAGCTTTCTTTTTCTTGCTTGCGACTAATCTTCATGTACCTGCTCGCTGAAATCTCCTTGGCAATATCATCAAATTGATAATTGTGATATCCTAACTTTTCTTTTTATTGATTCAGCCTGCCTGATCACGCTCTTTATTGTATTCCTAGCATAACCAAGTGACTTAACTATTTCTTTAATTTTAAATCCTGAGACCCATCGGTATAAGATCTCTGCAACTTCTATCATTTGTAATTTCCTCCTAATTAGTTAACCTCAACAATTTGCCAATAAAGTAACTTCTTTTATTTATTTAACAAATTGTCATTTTATTTTACTATTTTGACCTTAAAAGATTTTTAAGGGGTTAAATAGTATGGCGATGGTTATTCCTAAAGGGGTCAATATTCTTGGCGTTCGACAACATCTGACAGTCAAAATTTAACTGACAACCAGGTGCAAGTTTTATAGCCCCTGTCAGATCAAATCTTGACTTCTACACTAAATGATTGACTCAACAAGCTCCCACTTCTAGTGGAAGTAATTGGCTTTCAGTTAGAGGCGCCAGAACCTAACCATTTTTTCTACTCTTACCATCCTATCAAATTCTTCACTTGATAAAAGATTCAATCTAATCGCCGCATCTTTTAACGTAATATTTTCTTTATAAGCTTTTTTGGCAATTTTTGCCGCATTGTCATAACCAATATGGGGATTTAAAGCTGTAACTAACATTAACGATTGCTCTCTTAACTTATTTATACGATCTATATTAGGGTTAAGTCCGTTAATACAATGTGTTACAAAACTATGGACACCGCTAGAGAGTAAATCTATTGATTGTAAAACATTATATATTATAACAGGTTTAAAAACATTTAACTCAAGATGGCCATTTGAGCCCGCTATAGTAACTGTAAGATTATTTCCCATTACTTGAGCACAAACCATCGTTAAAGCTTCAACTTGTGTTGGATTCACTTTACCTGGCATAATAGAAGAACCAGGCTCATTTTCTGGTAAATGCAGTTCTCCAAACCCACATCGTGGACCTGACCCAAGTAACCTAATGTCATTGGCAATTTTCATTAAACTAACTGCTATAGTGTTTAGAACCCCTGAAAACTCTACTAACGAGTCATGAGTAGCTAGTGCCTCAAATTTATTAGCCGCAGTTTTAAAAGGATAGCCAGTATAAATGGCAACTTTATTAGCAAATTTTACAGCAAATTCTTTATGACAGTTAATACCAGTACCTACCGCTGTCCCCCCTTGCGCCAAATGATATATTCTCTTAAGGGCTTCTTCCACTCTCTCTATAGAATGAGTAATCTGGGATACGTAGCCTGAAAATTCTTGTCCTAACGTTATTGGCGTTGCATCTTGTAAGTGAGTACGCCCTATTTTTATTATTTTATCCCAAACTTTAACTTTTTCTTCAAGTACAGATTGAAGAAGCAATAAAGCTGGAATTAATCGTTCGTGACTCACAAGCACGGTCGCTATATGCATAGCAGTGGGAAAGGAATCATTAGAAGATTGAGACATATTTACATGATCATTCGGATGAACCGGAATTTTCCCTCCTTTTTTACCTGTTAGTTGCTCATTAGCAATAGAAGCTATAACTTCATTCATATTCATATTAGTCTGAGTACCGGATCCAGTTTGCCATACTACTAACGGAAATTGAGTATCAAATTCTCCTTTTAATATTCTAGTAGTAGCTAGATCTATTGATTCAGCTATTTCTACACTTATTCCTCCGAGTTCACTATTTACTGCAGCTGCACATTTTTTTAAAATAGCCAGAGCTTTAATTAGTTGCATAGGCATTTTTTGATCACCTATTTTAAAATTCTCAAGAGATCTTTGAGTTTGAGCTCCCCAGTACAATTGATCTTCTATTTTTATTTCCCCGAAAGAATCAGTTTCGTATCTATAATTTTTCATAGTCAATGTTATTCTCTATTATATTCTTAATTAAAACTTTTATTGCAAGCCTTGTCTATCAAAATTATTTTTTCATTAGCTACTGCCTGCCATGGTAATCTAATAATTTGCTAAAATCAATTATTTCACAGAAATAATTCTTTTCAACTATAGAATCCTCTACACCATTAATATGAATCAGTACAGGAGAGCAGGAAAAGCCTTTTGGCATTAATATTCTATCGAACTTCCCTTGCATTTCTTTAATAATATCTGTCTTTATTTCGCGCTTAGAAAATTTTATTTCACAGGCGTGCGTATAATATATTTAAAATAAAAACGCATGTAATTATCGCTAAGACGAAAGTGACTTAATCTGGATTCTCTACCAGTTTTGATAATCCAGGTATAATCTCGGCAATAAATGCTGCTTCCATCAAATCATCAAGATATTCACTCAGTACTCCACTTTTATAGTCAATTAACTTGAGATAGGGACGGAACCGATTCGTTGCTTACCTAGTAGTTCTAAGCTTTGAGCCTCGCTCCTAGTCCCTAATTCATCTTAATTTACTATACTATAACTTAATTGTTCATAGATTTGCTTAAACTCTAAGGAACCTTTGGCTAATAGTTCAATTATTTTTTTATAAATATTTCCTTTCTTACCAAACAAATGAATGGAAGTTCTTGAAATATGGGTAGTATAGTATATTATAAAGCTATAGCTACTATTGCCTCAAGAACTAGAATGAATATTGCTGGTGCTCTATACTTGAGTTTGATGAAGGTTATAACACAAAAATTTGAGACAATAAAGGGTAAGAATATAGTAAAGTTTTTGAAGCGGGTAAAGAGCGCATACTCTAAGGCTAATAAGGGGCATGTGATATTAGATCAAGCAGGATATCACCAAAGTGGGGAAATTACTGATTTTGCTAAGAAAAATGGTATAGAATTGCATTATTTACCTGCATATAGCCCAAATCTGAATCCAATTGAACGATTATGGAAGGTAATGAATGAAGTTGCCAGAAACAATGTAGTATTTACCAGCGCTGACGAATTTAGAAAGCGAATACACAAGTTTTTTGCTGTGGATTATCCAGCATTAGCTCAATCATTACTTGACCGACTCACCGATAATTTTCGTGTGGCCACTAAAGCATCTTCATTTTGAATGGGTATAGCCTTGTATCTTGATATTGTCTTTAGTGAGAAACTATAAGATACTTAAGGGCACTTAAGTAAGAAGGCTAGATATACTGTGTATAGCCTTAGGACAAAGATCCTGTCGTTTAGATAAGTAACTAGCCTTCATCTACTCATTGAAGATCGGACGGTGTCTTAGGTCTTGAAGTTTACATCAATGAACCTGTATTTACAAGGTAGGTCTTTGAGTATTTCATTAATTATTAACATAAATAGTATTATATGGACAGTATAATTTTAGGTATAGATATTTCTAAACAAACATTTGATGTAGCATTGTTAATTAATAACAAAATAAAAACTAAAAAATTTGATAATAATTCCAAAGGTTTTAGTGGGTTAATAGAGTGGTTAAAAACTAAAGAAATTGATACTGCTCATGCATGTATGGAAGCTACTGGCTCTTATGGCTTAAAGTTAGCTCAATATCTTTATGATAAGAATTTTAAAGTTAGTGTAGTAAACCCTGCTCGTATCAAAGGTTTTGCAATGAGCAAACTTTGTCGTGTTAAAACTGATAAAGTAGATAGCGAATTAATAGCCCAATTTTGTATAGCAATGAAGCCTGACCTTTGGCAACCACTACCTTCTCATATCCATGAATTACAACAATTGGTAAACCGTTTAGATGCTTTAATTGCCATCAAAAATCAAGAAACTAATCGGTTAGAAGCATCATCTGATATAGTTACTGTAAATGTTCAAGCTCATATTAAATTTTTGAATGAACAGATCAAAGAAATAGAACAGCTAATTAGCAATCATATCAAAAACCATAAAGAGCTCGATGATAAGGGTACTCTTCTTGCTTCAATTCCAGGAGTAGGAGAAAAAACAATAGCCGTAGTTCTTGCTTTCTTATCTAATATAGAGAATTTTGATTCTGTAAAACAAGTAGTAGCATTTGTTGGCCTCAACCCCAAACAGCGTCAATCTGGTACTTCAGTACGGGGAGCTAGTAGAATATCAAAAACAGGTTGTTCAGATTTACGTGTATTAGTTGACATTTGATCTTACATTTAATAAAAATAATGTATAAAAAATACAGATAAAAAAATGGAAGGTCACAATGAACTTAAATCAAAAAATAATAAAGCCCAAACTAGGGTTATTAGGGCTAGCAAAGAGTTTAGGCAATGTATCAGCAGCATGTAAGGCTATGGGATATAGTAGAGATAGTTACTATAGATTTCAAGAATTATATGAAACTGGAGGAGAAGAAGCCCTATACGAAATAAGTCGGAAGAAGCCCATAATAGCTAATAGAGTAGATCCACGTGTGGAGAAAGCAGTTGTGGATATGGCTGTAGAATATCCAGCATATGGGCAACTGAGAGTATCAAATGAGCTTAAGAAGACAGGTGTTCTTGTATCACCTGGTGGGGTAAGATCAATTTGGTTGCGTAATGATTTAAACAATATCAATAAAAGGCTTAAAGCATTAGAAGCTAAGATGGCTCAAGATGGTATTGTTCTTACCGAAGCCCAGTTACAAGTATTAGAGAAGCGTCGTAATGAGAAAGAAGCCCATGGTGAGATAGAAACGCAGCATCCAGGTTATTTAGGGTGCCAGGATACATATTATGTTGGCAATTTTAAAGGTATAGGTAAGGTTTATTCTCAGGTCTTTATCGACAGCTATACCAGAGTAGCAGATGCTAAACTATATACTGAGAAAACAGCGCTGACGAGTGCTGATATGCTCAATGACCGGATATTACCATGGTATGAGGACCAAGGGATACCTATCTTACGTATCCTTACTGATCGGGGGAGCGAATATAAAGGCAATATAGAGCATCATGCTTTTGAGTTATTCTTAAGCATCGAAGGTATAGAACATACTGTTACTCGCGCTTACTCGCCTCAAACCAATGGTATGTGTGAGCGTTTTAACAAAACTATGAAACAGGAATTCTTTGATACAGCTATGCGAAAAAAGATTTATACATCCCTTGAAGATTTACAGCTAGATCTTGATATTTGGTTAGAGTATTACAATCATGAAAGGCCACATTCAGGAAAATATTGTTATGGTAAAACCCCTATGCAAACTTTTCAAGATAGTAAAAAATTAGCTGTTGAAAAGAATAATGAAATCTTGTACCTTGAATATATATCTGACAGTCAAAATTTAACTGACAATCAGGTGCAAAATTTATAGTGTCTGTAAGATCAAATCTTGACTTCTACAATTTATTAGATCACTGGACTCCCATGATATTTTTATTAGTCCTTTTAGTTATGCGATTATTCCCTTTACTGCTAACATTGAAAAACGGGAACAAAAAATTATCATCGATGTGCCCAAGGAAATACAGCCAGGGCAAGACCTAATTGTTAAGTACCATACTAAAATGCCAGGAAAAATAGCCATTTTCGCAGTTGACGAAGGCATATTAGACCTCTTGCATAACCCTAATAATTTAGTTCCCAATTATATAAACCAGCGATTAAATTAAATCTTAGAGCAAATCTTTTACGTCGATTTCGATATTTATCAGCAATAATTTTAAAACGTTTTAGCATGCCGATAACATTTTCATTCAGGGCCCTGGTACTTGCCAGTTTTTGGTTATTTTTCTTATCTTGTTTTGTTAATGGATTTTTTTTAGTCTTCTTTTTTGGTAACTCAGATTTAGCATGAATCTTTTGTAACCCTTGATATCCAGTATCGGTAATTACATTAGTATCAGGATGGATATTAATTTTGGATTCCTTAAATAACCTAAAATCATGTCGTTTACCATTTGCATAATTTGTACATATTATTTGTTTTGTCTTTTTGTCTACTACCAGCTGAGTTTTTAAAGTATGTCTTTTCTTCTTACCTGAATAGTAGCGTTTTTGTCTTTTTTTGGACGCTGGATAGGACTTTCTGTGGCATCAATTAGAATGGTTTCATACGTCATATCACTTTTAACTAAAGCTTTCTTACCAGGAAGAGCAAAATCCGGATGCTTAATTAAAGTATCTTCTACCCATTTTATATTCCGATAACAACTACTTTCAGATATTCCATATGAAGCTGATATATGAAAATATGTTCTATATTCCCTTATATATTCTAGGGCCATCAATAACCTCTCTTCTATACTTAAATGGTTTGGTTTGCCCCCAAATCTTTTCTTCTTTGTTTCTGCTTCTTCTAAAATAATAGTCATTCTTGCAAAAGTATTCTTCTTAACCCCTGTTAAACGTCTAAATTCTTCTTCCCCAAACTTTTTAAGTTCTTCATATCTCATATGATAAAATTCCTAAAATCTTATCATTTTATCCTATATCCTAGGTTATGCAAGAAGTCTATTGTTACTTATTAAAACTACATTACTTTACAATATAGCAAGCATAACTCTAGTACCAGTTAATATCTTGGTATTTTTGTTATTACTGAAAAATATATTTTTAAGTATACAAAAATACCAATGAAACAAGTAATTTTATTGTTGGTAGTGGTGCAAATGTTGGTAGCGAAAATAGCAGAAGTAGAAGCCAAAGACTTCGGGCAGTATGGGTCAGTATTTGCCATAAAAGAGGAAGGGTTTATTACGATGATCCAGCGTAAGTTACAGCAGCTAGATATTGAGTATCACAATAGAAAAATGTTAGAGATTGCTAAGGAAAGAGTAACAAATCCTTTGCCCGTTATAGGTATTAGTAGAGCAGCAAAGGTACGAGAGTTTTATTATGATCCGACTTATATATTAGCTGAAGATATCGTACTGCCATGTGGGAAAATACTACATAAAGCAGGTGTCAGCGTCAATCCGTTAGATCATATGGATTTATCAAGAAGATTGATCTTTGTTGATGGTAGAGACCAGCTGCAAGTGACATGGTTAAAGGAGCAAATATTAGATAAGAGTACTATAGATAGGGATAATAAGATAGAAGATCGGATTATCCTAGTAGGTGGTAAGATTTTAGATCTACAAGAGGAATTAGGCACGCTTTTGTATTTTGACCAAGCGGGGGAGTTAACTAGTAAGGTTGGTATTAAGTTTGTGCCAGCTATAGTAGAGCAAGAGGGTAAGAGTTTGAAAGTAACAGAAATCTTTATAGATGGGTAGTATAATATTAATTATATGCTTAACAAACAAGGTGTGACCTTGAGTAAGAGGCTTGGCGGCAGAACTCAAGGTCAAGTGAATAAATACAAAAATTATCATACTGATTATTGCCATTTTTATGCCTTTTTCAGTAATGGCAAGTCAAGATCAGCAGAAATATATTGTTAAACCTACTGATAAAAGGAAAGTGGTCATTAGTGATATAGAGTTAAATATTCCAAGGAGTTTTTTAACAATGAGTAGCTCTAGAGAAGTTGATGGTGATGCTAAAGCATTAACGTTGGCCTTTACTTACCCTGAAATACAAGGAGGATATGGTAATGGTAAAAATTCTATATCACTTTGGTTTGAGGATGTAAGAGAATATTTAAGCAATAATAATGTAACATTCAGGGAGTATTTGGGCGATCAATACTGGGAGGATCTGTTAGATCTAGATTGTGAAGGGGATCAATATGCAATTGAATATAGTGATTTTCATCAGATATTGGGAAGAAAACATTATTTATTAAAATATTTTGGCATAATGTCAGATATAGAAGCAACAATTAAAATTATAGCGTCGGATAAAAAATTATCGCAAGAAGAAATAAATGACTTACGTCAATCTAGAGAACAAATGAATAATCAAACAACAAAACGATTGAAAGAGGAATTACCACCTTTTGTAACGCATATATATACCAATGATGATCCTAAAAATCCTGATGAGTTTTTAGTATGTGATAATGAACCAGGAACATTTAAACTGTGTGAATCAGCATTTTTTTATAAAAAATTATTTATAAAAATACACTTTTATAAAAATTTAATAAATAATTATAATGATATTAAGAATCATACTTTGCAATTAATTAAACAATGGGAGGAAAACAATGAAAATAGATAAAGTAAAAATTAGATCAGAGTATCGGGTGTCTTTAAAAGATTTTCATAGGGAAATAAATACTCTGAGTTCTGAGGATATGATTAAGGCTATCAATTGCGCTAAAAACTATTATTCATATTTAGTAAGTAATAGCATTTCGTATGCAAGGCTTGCTTTGGATGTTATAGAAAATAAAGGCAAATTTGGGCAGATGGCAAATGTTCATTTAAAAACTCAGTCTATTTTTGAAGGAATCAAAGAAGAAAGCATAGGTGAGTTAAGGGAGAAAATAATTATTAGTTTAGCATCGCATGATAGCAAGATGAGGTGTAGTAAAAGTTATCATGATGGTAATTTATGTTACCAGCAAATAGAATTGTATCATGTAAAAGTATTTGAAACATATACCACTATTTACGCCTGGGGAGGTCTTGTTATGAAAGAGATAGTAGGCAGCGGTTCATGGATGAAATATTTTGAACAAGGAGAAAGTTGTTTTGGTCTTATTCAAGACGTTTTAAAAAGTAAGGCATTAGGTGTAGAAGTCAAGATTTGATCTTACAGACACTATAAATTTTGCACCTGATTGTCAGTTAAATTTTGACTGTCAGATATATATTCAAGGTACAAGATTTCATTATTCTTTTCAACAGCTAATTTTTTACTATCTTGAAAAGTTTGCATAGGGGTTTTACCATAACAATATTTTCCTGAATGTGGCCTTTCATGATTGTAATACTCTAACCAAATATCAAGATCTAGCTGTAAATCTTCAAGGGATGTATAAATCTTTTTTCGCATAGCTGTATCAAAGAATTCCTGTTTCATAGTTTTGTTAAAACGCTCACACATACCATTGGTTTGAGGCGAGTAAGCGCGAGTAACAGTATGTTCTATACCTTCGATGCTTAAGAATAACTCAAAAGCATGATGCTCTATATTGCCTTTATATTCGCTCCCCCGATCAGTAAGGATACGTAAGATAGGTATCCCTTGGTCCTCATACCATGGTAATATCCGGTCATTGAGCATATCAGCACTCGTCAGCGCTGTTTTCTCAGTATATAGTTTAGCATCTGCTACTCTGGTATAGCTGTCGATAAAGACCTGAGAATAAACCTTACCTATACCTTTAAAATTGCCAACATAATATGTATCCTGGCACCCTAAATAACCTGGATGCTGCGTTTCTATCTCACCATGGGCTTCTTTCTCATTACGACGCTTCTCTAATACTTGTAACTGGGCTTCGGTAAGAACAATACCATCTTGAGCCATCTTAGCTTCTAATGCTTTAAGCCTTTTATTGATATTGTTTAAATCATTACGCAACCAAATTGATCTTACCCCACCAGGTGATACAAGAACACCTGTCTTCTTAAGCTCATTTGATACTCTCAGTTGCCCATATGCTGGATATTCTACAGCCATATCCACAACTGCTTTCTCCACACGTGGATCTACTCTATTAGCTATTATGGGCTTCTTCCGACTTATTTCGTATAGGGCTTCTTCTCCTCCAGTTTCATATAATTCTTGAAATCTATAGTAACTATCTCTACTATATCCATAGCCTTACATGCTGCTGATACATTGCCTAAACTCTTTGCTAGCCCTAATAACCCTAGTTTGGGCTTTATTATTTTTTGATTTAAGTTCATTGTGACCTTCCATTTTTTTATCTGTATTTTTTATACATTATTTTTATTAAATGTAAGATCAAATGTCAACTAATACAAATTATGGGGGTACAGCTATTGAATAATGTTAACTAAGATATCAAGATGTCGCTTAAGGCATTTTGGTTAATCATGTTCCAAAATTGATTCCACCTTCCTTTTGTTTGAACAAGAGATCTAATGGAAATAACTATTTTGGCACCTTGAGTTCGCCACTGCATTGCTGATTTACATAATCTTTGCTTGATCAGCGTCTTGCAAGCCGCTTCCGTCACACCAGAACCTATAGGAAAATTTTGTGCTGTGTAATTACTATAATTCATACGTTCTAATTGATTAGTAAAATAGCTCACCGCTTTACTCAAATTGTCCTTTATTGCTGGTGATATTTTTTTATTTCCTTCATTTTTTTTCACTTGTTCCTTCATCGTGTCTAAAAGCTCTGCAGCCGCATTGTTTTCATGCTTTAATTTATGACAAGCATTACTCAACCATTCCTTTCTTCTCCCTTCATCACTAAAAAATGAATATGAACTTTTTGCTAAATATTCGCTAGCATGATAAAAATCTAGAATATGATATTGTGTATTCAGTTCTAAAAATTTCCAATTATTACTTGCGCCATCAGCAATGCCAATATAATTTGCTGTAGGATATTTTTGTTTGATTTTATTAACCTCTCCTTGTAAACGAGCTATAAATAACCCTTTACCATATTCAGGAGACGCTCCAATATATATTGTATGCAATCTTTCGCTTTGCGCATCGTACAAAGAGATATTACCTGTCATAGCTTCACGATAACCTTGTTCTTTCATTAAAATACATGTGCCATCTAAACTAATACCTATACTGGTAACCGGTTCTACAATCTTGGGAATAGCATATTCCCAATCTTCTTCTGTCGCTAAAGCTATAGATCCTATATAATCAGCAACCTTTTGGATATATCCTCTCGAACAACTCCTAGAATGATTCTCTGCAAAATCTTCACTGACATCTTTCGCACTTAAAGATGCATATTTATACGAAATCATTTTGGCAAATTTTGGTGTAGAATGAATAATTATACGCCCTTTCTCATCAACTGGACAAAACGTCTTGCCTCCTTTCGAGCTCTGATATACATGTCGCATTATCTCAACAGTACCATAGGGTGTCTCATACTCTTTTTTCACTTTGCCCTTTGAAGACATTCTGACACTACCAATATTAATTATCGCACCAGTTGCATCAAACTTACTTAGGGCTTCTTTAGTTGCAATGCACCCAACCTCATTTACTCCTTTCTGTATCGCATCTTCCATTTCAAGCATAGAGCCATCCAATTTTAATGTAATTTGTATTGTGATTTCTTCTCCGTTCCGTGTTATTATTTCTGCCATAGCTTAATTCCAATTATTTACTAAAATCTCACCATAGCATAATTTAAAACATTATTCAATAGCTGTACCCAATTATGGATAGTGAAATTATAGAACAACAAGAAGAATCACAAGACCTAGTTATTTTAGCTAATTCAGATAGTAGCAGCAGTTTTATTGGTATAGAAGAAGAATTAGATCCTATCACTGAAGCAATCAGGCAAGAAATCCTCCTAAAACAGCGAGATATTTTAAGAAAATATATTGCTGAGAATCTTGATTTAACAGTAAATCACTGTGATGATCAAGAATTTGCTCATTATCTAAAAAATGTCAATAATCGAGTAATAGTTAACCAAGCATTTCTGGATCCCAAAGTTAAAGTTGAGATAGAAGGTTACAAGAAAGTTCACCATAATTTTACTGATAGATTTCAAACAATTAATTGGCAAAATAGTGATAAAGAAGAAAATATTAGAGAGCAGGTAATAAAAAATGATGAAGGTAATCAGTTAGCTACTATCAGAGAAACAACTCATAAAATTAATGAGGTAATGTTTTTATCAGATGGTACAACAAGACAAATTAATAGCTATAGAACCATAAACTTTCCGACAAGGTTAAAGTAAAAGTGGCCCCATGCATTTATTATTAGCAGTACGAGAAAAACACAGCTTGGCATTTATACTTACACCTGGTAGCAGGAGAAAAAGAGGTTGCGCCATATCTATCAGAAAGTTTAAGAAATGGTTATGGTACTAATAAAGATAACTTTTAACCCTAGCAATAGGAGCAGAATTACAGGATCAGGAGTCAATTAAATTAATGATCATCATGCCAATATCACCGCAAGTAAAAAATCTAGCAAAAAAGTGTGTTCCAGAAATTGCTCAACATAAATTAGGAGTAGAAGGTAGAGAGATATTATGGGATGAGATTATGTCTAGAGGTAAGGCATTTGCATACTTTGTCAAGGAAGTGACAGGACATTCCTATTATCAAACTATTCAAGAGTCTACTGCAGCAGGCATAAAGTATTGGAGTAATTATGTTGAACCAATGCATCATTGTTTAGCTCAAATCTCAGAAGAAGTATCAATGACAGGGGCATCATCCAAGCCAGGAATAATATGAGTTGTTGCTATAGTGAAAGATTAATTGATAAATTGCTTAAGTTAAATGAGAGAGTAAATAATAAGATAGATATTGTCGGAGTCAAAAGAGCTATCTATTTTGCTAAAAAATATCATGGTGATCAAAAAAGAGAATCAGGAGAACCATATTATTCTCATCCTATAGAAGTCGCTTATATGGTTGCTGATTATCTATTTAGGACTGATATTATTATTACAGCTATATTGCATGATACTATCGAAGATACTGTCTTGACTCAAGAGACGATTGCAGATATTTTCGGAGAGCAGATTGCTAGTCAAGTAGAAGATTTAACGAGAATTAAACCTTATGGCAAAATTAGTTCTGCTGAGATGGTGGAATTGCTTTATAAGCAAAAGAAGTATGATGTATTATTAATCAAATTATTTGATCGACTTCATAATATGCAGACTATAGGAACTAAATCTCCTGAAAAAGTACAAAAAATAGCAAACGAAACTTTATATACTTTTGTATTGCTTGCGGCATATTTTAAAATTTTTGATATAGAACAAAAATTAGAAAATCTGTGCTATCAATATTTATATAATCAACCAAAAAAATATTGAATTGAAGAAGGAAAAACAAAATATTTATTACTACTGTCTTCTTAAATTTTTTTCTAATTTTTCAAAATAATTAATACTACGTAAAAAAATCATTGCTGTAGGAATCATAACAATAAAAATGGTCCAATGATTAAAATAATCTGTTAGATATACAAGTCCAAAAGAAGTAATGATGTAAGTAAAGGCACGTCCTAATGCATATGTAAAACTAGCGTAAGTAAAACGCTTAAAAACAGGAAAATGTCGATAGAATATTGGAGCTGCTGGTGTACCCATTAAACCAAATATAACAAAAAATAATTGAATTAGCATTATATCAAATGAAGATTTGACATAATAATTTAGTAAGTATGGTGACAGTAAAACAAAAACTAAAAATATCATTAGTCTTACTTTTACAATTTTTAAGGGATATATTATATAGCTTAAAAATATCAATATTGCCCAACTAAACAATTGCACTATCGACATAACAAAATTGTGATGAATCACCTGTTCTGCATTAAGATAAAAAGAGCTTTTAAGGATGCTACCATAATATACGTATGCAATATAAAAACACATTGGCCAAGAACATTCTATACAAAATAATGCTAATGTTGTTTTTTTATTAACTTTTTCCTTCCAAATTGAACTTTGCTCAACAATTTCTAAATTCGGACTAACTTTTTTAACTATTTTTTTGATTCTACGTTTTGCATCAGCAAAATCAGGAGTTTCTCTAAGTGCTGTTCTTGCAACTGCACTAACTATTGCTACTACAGCCCCAAATAAAAAGGCATAACGCCAATTAAGGTTGAATGATATAACAAGTGATGCAATCCCTAATGCACATGTTCCCCCTAAAGCACCACAAACTGTAATTAATTCTACAGCGGAGTATTGTATTGGTGGCTTTGTCATTTCAGTTACATAAATACTTGCACCTATTGATTCGCCCATACAAGAAATACCTTGGATAATACGACACATTGTAACCAATGCAGTAGCAATAAGGCCTTTTTCAGCATAAGTTGGAATGATAGTCATGACAAGGCAGGAGCAGGACATCAAAAAAGTAGTTATGATAATAGTTGGCTTACGACCAATATTATCTCCAATCCATCCAAAAATTAGTGCGCCAAGTGGTCGTAGGACATAAGTGGAACAAAAAGCAAAGGCAGAGTAAATTGCTGCTGTATGAGGATCAGCTTTTGGAAAGAATAACTCATTGAGTAAAACTGCCATATGTACATAAAGCATTAAGTCAAAATATTCAAGAAATGTTCCAATCGAAAGTAACGCGATAGATTTTTTTTGTTCTTTTGTTAATGATGAGAATGTTCCTTCATCATACTTTATATATTCTTTCATTCATTATCTCAAATTTACTGCTAGATTATAAAAAATTTAAATTGCTTAGTCTTTATATTTAGGTGGTATCCCTGTTGTTAAAACAAAAAACTATCAAGTAAATAATATTATATTAAAGACAAGAAATAAAAGTAAAGGATTAAAAACAATCAAAATTTCACTCACAAAGTGAGTTGTTATTGAGGCAATTTATAGGAGTTGTAGTATATTTAGGATCTTAGATATGCCAATTTAGCTACTTTTAGTAGAATATTTTAATGTGTAGATGAAAATATTGCTGTAAAAATTAATAATTATGATAACATCAGTTTTATAAAGTTCACTAAAATTATGAGATGATAAATCGCCAAGGCAAATCAGATAAAGATAATATCTTCAAAAAAGTTACGGTTGGTATATTCATTTTATTAGGCATTATTACATTAACCAACATACTGATCCAGTATTACATTTGGCGTGAACATTCTTATCAAAATCTACTAAAATTAGAAGAACATCATTATTTCATAAAATCAATGAAGAGTTTATTCTAAAATGCTATCAATATTTTAAGAATTGTGCTCATAAGAATTTACTTAATACTTCTAATATTGAAGAACAGGCATATAACAATGAATATTTTCCCCTGCCAATAATGACATTAGCCACAATGGAGAATGCTAATTACCATGAAATAGTATTAGATTCAATAATTCTAGATTTAAAAAATTATTTTAAAGGTTATACCGCTTATTATGGTTCCAATATCACATTAGATATAGAAAAGACATACAATGAAAAAGCTTATAGCCTTATTATTTAGTATTGTAATGTTTGCTTCTAGGGCATATGCAATTCTTTTTATTAATCAAGAAGAACCAGTATACTATTTTGTTAATCACGAAGAACAAATTAGTGAATTAAGAAAGAAGTTATTAACAGATAAAATAGTAGGTATCACTGGCATTACTGGTATGGGTAAAAGTGAGATGGTGAGAAAGTATGTGCAGCAATACAAGCAAGATTATGAAATTATTGCTTTTCTTGATGCTGGCATAGATTTAACCTCCCAATTTATTACCATAGCAAAAGAAATTAATCAGCAAATATGTACAAAGACCAGTTGTTATATTGCAGAAGATCCAAAGAATGTAAAGAAAAGTTTAATGACTTACCTAAAGCCAAAAGGTAAATGGCTATTGATCTTTAATAATCTGCATATCAATGAAAATGAGAAAATAAAAGATATTATTAATTGGCATCATAATGGGCATATTATTATTTGTTCCCAGGATAGTAAATATTTATTACCTAAGATTTCTACACCTTATTTGAAGGAAGAACATGCTATTATAATAATTAATAAGATTATGAAAAATCCATCATCAGAATTTGTCAAAGAACTCGTGCAAAGTTTAAAAGGATATCCTGCTTATATGATTGGACATAGTGCTATCTTTTTACAAAATAACAATCATATGACCATTAAGGAATATATAAACTATATGGACAAACACGAAAACAAAATCAGAGCTCATTTGGATATTACTTTAGAAGAAATTACTGCGCCTGGAGTAGAACTTTTATATAAAATGACTTTATTGAATATTCAAAGGATACCTAGATATTTATTAGAACAATTAATAACTGACAATGATAGTTTATCTAATGTTATTAACGAGATGATAAGATTTGGTCTTATTGAACAAATTAGTGAAGATAGAAATAATCAACTATTCAGGATGCATGATGCAGTAAAAGAAGAATTATCAAATATGGCAGGTAATAAACTAAATCAACAAAATATTAATTTTTTATTAGATAAATTTAACAGTATAATACCTGAGGCAGTTAATAAAAGAGTAGAGTTCATTACTGAAAGTAAGTTTTTAGAAAGCAATATAGAAATATTGCTAAATAACGCGGATAAATATAATGCTGATCTATATAAGATTATGGAATTAAGGGAAAAGTTGCTTTGGTATTATTTAATAGGTCAACGTCAGTCTAATAATGCCCGAAAAATGGTTGATTGGTTTAAAAATAAGATATCAAATATTAGTTTGTTATTTAGAAGTGATAAAGAAAAAGCTGTGTATAGTGGTTACTTAGCTTTTATAGGAATATATGAATATTCTATTATTAATCAATCAATAGACATTGTAATGAAATATTTAGATGACGCAGAGCAAGTGGTGCAAAAACTAACAAATTATGATGAGTTAAAGTCATATATTAATTTTATTAAATCTAGAATACAAATTGACATAGGAGATATTGTAAATGCTAAAGAGAATATAAAAAAAGCAGAACAAGCACGTCCCAATACTCTTAAAACATTTTTAGGAGCAGGGGCAATAGAATTTAATCAATCATTAGTTATGATGGCAGATGGGAGATATCAAGAGGCTTTAAATAGACTATCTATTGATATAGATAAATCTAAGTCTTTCTCAATAAGAAGTAATATTTTATTTCCACAATATATAGTGCAAGCTACAATATTGAATTATATGCAGAAATTTACAGAAGCTTATGATGTTATAAATAATCATGTATATGAACATATAAAAAATAAAAGAAAAGAAGAGATTTCTATAAGCATTCTATCTACAACTTTAACAGAACTTTCAAGGGCTGAGTTAGGTTTAGGCAAAAAAGAAGAGGCCTTAAACCATGCAAGTGAGGCAGTGAATCTTCTTATACAAGATCAAGATAGAAATAATAAAGAAGATAATTTAGATGATTCAACTGATATAGTACTAGCTAATGTTTTAGTAGCAAAAGCTGATGTATTAAGTGCTATAGGTAATTTTCAGGAAGCTATGGATACTTATACGTTAGCTAAAAATATTTATTGGAATATTTATGGTATAAAAAATATTGGTAATATGGACCATGTTGGTTATGCGTTTGTTCAAGCGGCTAAAACAGCTGTAAAGCTTCCTGATAAAAATGATAGCCATATTCAATGTTTTTATTTTTATTCATTACTGCGGGATTATTTTGGTGCGAATCATTCAAGAAGTAAAGAAATACAAGGCATATGTCCATAAATAATCATTGCTTTAGCTATTAAAGCGTATAAATAATATTTATAGTGAAATTATGTTATTATGTAACGTCAGTCAATTTGTACTAGAATCTAATCAAGTTAGTTATAGATTAAAATATTATATTAAATATATATATAATAACAGTTAAAAAAATCATGTAATTAAATTGGCAGTAATTTTTAATAAAAATTTAGGTATTTGTTATGTATGTAGTATTTTGTGGAATGAGCTTAGCTGGAAAACAACAATATCAAGATTTATCTGTAGAATATATGATGCAAGAAAAGCAAGCGTCATTAAATAATATGTTGATTGTATCTGATCCTAAATCAACTGATTTAGGTAAAGCTATTGTACCATTAGATAGGCAAAAACAGCATTTTAATGATACAGTAAGTGGTATGTTATACATAGCAGCAAGTTGTAATGTCTACGATAATTTAATTAGTAAAGCTTTAATACTTAATCAACACGTATTTTGTAAAGGATGTTTTGCTGAGGTATTAGGTTATCAGGGAAATATTTTAGGAGATCAAGGCGTTAGTTGGGAAATGTTAAAAACTACTTACTCTAAAATGTTGGAAACTACCCATAGTTCTGAAAAAATAAAATACCCTGATATAATCTTTTTTTGCATTAGACTTCTTGCATAACCTAGGATATAGGATAAAATGATAAGATTTTAGGAATTTTATCATATGAGATATGAAGAACTTAAAAAGTTTGGGGAAGAAGAATTTAGACGTTTAACAGGGGTTAAGAAGAATACTTTTGCAAGAATGACTATTATTTTAGAAGAAGCAGAAACAAAGAAGAAAAGATTTGGGGGCAAACCAAACCATTTAAGTATAGAAGAGAGGTTATTGATGGCCCTAGAATATATAAGGGAATATAGAACATATTTTCATATATCAGCTTCATATGGAATATCTGAAAGTAGTTGTTATCGGAATATAAAATGGGTAGAAGATACTTTAATTAAGCATCCGGATTTTGCTCTTCCTGGTAAGAAAGCTTTAGTTAAAAGTGATATGACGTATGAAACCATTCTAATTGATGCCACAGAAAGTCCTATCCAGCGTCCAAAAAAAGACAAAAACGCTACTATTCAGGTAAGAAGAAAAGACATACTTTAAAAACTCAGCTGGTAGTAGACAAAAAGACAAAACAAATAATATGTACAAATTATGCAAATGGTAAACGACATGATTTTAGGTTATTTAAGGAATCCAAAATTAATATCCATCCTGATACTAATGTAATTACCGATACTGGATATCAAGGGTTACAAAAGATTCATGCTAAATCTGAGTTACCAAAAAAGAAGACTAAAAAAAATCCATTAACAAAACAAGATAAGAAAAATAACCAAAAACTGGCAAGTACCAGGGCCCTGAATGAAAATGTTATCGGCATGCTAAAACGTTTTAAAATTATTGCTGATAAATATCGAAATCGACGTAAAAGATTTGCTCTAAGATTTAATTTAATCGCTGGTTTATATAATTGGGAACTAAATTATTAGGGTTATGCAAGAGGTCTATTAGTTCATTTGAACAGACACAAGCAAGAGCCATGTGTTATACTAGTAGTAGTTGGGAAGCGGGCTTGAGTAGAGAAGAGTATGAAAAATATTCTTCTAAAATGAAAGAAGCTTATAAAGTAATCGTTAAGGATATGGAATTTATTAAAAATACTAGAGTATTACTGATTGATGAAACTGGTACTACTCTCTATAAAGTATGGAATTCGGAGGTAAAACCTGAAATAGATAATTTAATAAGCAAGTAATTAAAAGTACTGTGTAGAAGTTAAAATTAAATTCCCATGAGATCAGGTAAATAAATTGATAGTGTCCATCTGATTAAATTTTAACTTCTACATATAATGTTTCTGAATCAGCCATTTTATGTGCCCCTTATCTATATGAGATAAATTTAGGTCTATAGAATATTTATAAACATCTCGTATTAATTTTAAGATATTATTAGGTTTTATATTATATTTGTCACAAATGGGAGTTATTTCTACAATGACTTCTTTACAAGCATCCAATAGAAGATTGGGATTGACATTATCTGCCTGATCATTTTCGTATAAAAATTCTTCTACATCTACATTTAATGCATCAGCTAAAGCTTTTAGTATATCTATACGTGGATTAGTAGTAGTACCATGTATAATATTATGAATCACTCGCCCTTTTTTAGCTTTATTTTCTAGATCAACAATTCTCCATTCTCTTTCTTTAAGAAGTCTTGCAATATTTTTTTTGATATGAATAGCATAATTGGACATAAAATTCTACAAATGTATGGTAAATACAAAGAAAATGCATTGCAAAATACAAGATTATGTAATAATATTAATACTTACTAAAGTTAGTCGTAATACAGATTACATTTTTATACAAGCCAAAGTTATATAATTTTACTATATACTGGGTTAACTGTAAAAAAATTAACTAAATAAAAGAACTTTTATAAATTAGATTTAACAAATACATAAAAAATCTGTCGGTCTGCAAACTTTATAGGAAATTACTGGTTAATTTTAAAACGTAGGTAATATGCTTATAACATAAAACCGTTTCTCCTGCAATATTGTAAGGGATGTAGGTGAAAAAATATCTTATACAGGTAATCTACTACCAAACATATGGTATCAAAAATTACTTCGTCCATGCGATAAATCAGATACTAAAGCTACTGCAATCTTGTCAGAGTTATTTTTCCTCCATCGTTATAATGGTGATACTGAATTTCAACTAAATTTTTCTTATTTCACACAGAAATTTAACTTTGGTTTTTTATTCAAGGCAGAAAATTTGTTAATGAGATATTTTTGATCTTGCATGCTGAGTAAATTTGAGGGTTTGATTATTTAGAACATGGCATACAAAACTTAGTGACAGAGTAATAACTATAGGAAATAACAAGATGGGGTATCAAATATTAACAATATTGTTAATTATAGTTGAATGTTTATTAATTTTAATATCTTTAAAATATCTACACAACATAAGTTTAACTAGTAAAGATTTTTCTATGGTGTTTGGTAAAGCAAGAGTAGAAATATCTAGTTTATTTAAAGAGGTAAAAGAATTAATTACTGTTACCAATAGGAGAGAAGATAACATTTTAAGTATAGTATTTCATTTAGAAGAGATTGAAATATATATGAAAAAAATCTTGAACAAATTCGAGCAACAAGAGAAGTTAAAGGCAATCGAAGAAGTAAGTGTAACAACGAGTGACAAAGAGTAACAGTAATTAATTATAAATTAACAATAAAATAATAATAAGGAGAAACTAAAATTATGAAACTACTCAACATACTACCAACTAAAGATATAAATAATGAGTTAATAATTCAAGAATTAGCAAATAACTTAGATAGTACCAGGCAAGTAAAGGAAGAAACTCTTATATTTCGAAATGTTTTTAACGCAAACTACTTATAGTAAATTAAGATGAATTAGGGACTAGGAGCGAGGCTTAAAGCCTAGAACTACTAGGTAAGCAATGAATCGATTCCGTCCCTATTTCAAGTTAATTGACTATAGTGCTGTTAAGAAAGGTAGCTTTACGGTTACTAAAGATTTAATAGCTGCTATCGATAAACAAATTATTACCCATGAATTATCTACTGTTACTTCCTTGGAAACTATTAATAGTTTTATGGGAACAGTAGGTGATAATGCTTTAAATTTACAAAAGCAACATTATAATAATATTCACAGCCATGTTAAGAATGAAGGCTCTGGATTTTTAACTGTGTAAATTCAAAAATAGGCACTAAATTCGACCCTCAAATTTTATCAGAAAATGGGCCATGGCTTCGCCCCAGTTTTGGGTGGGTGTGCCTAATAAAGAAGTAGGTTATATATATGAAACAAGGCTATTGCAATGGGTAAGCAATAAATTACAGATCGATAGTTCCCTATATTATCCTTTTGTTACTTTACTACCAGCTGGCCGGCTAGAAGAATTTAAAGAGAGATTGCAGGAATTACTAAGTGGTGCAACTAGTTTTCACCAAACAGGTGGGAAAAAAACAGAGCTCTTTTTCAGCGGTTTTATGCTTGGTTTAGTCCATACCTTATCTGCAAGTTATATAATAGACAGCGAAAGGGAAACCGGTAGCGGGAGGGCAGATATCATCTTAATACCTCAAACTGGGGAACATGACAGTGCCATTATTATTGAGTATAAAATAGCTAAAAAACTTCAGAAGAGTTAGAATCTATGGCAAAAGTGGGCTTGTTACAAATCAATAATAAGCAATATGATACTAAAATAAAAGACTATACGCACGTTAAAAAGATTATCAAAATTCCTATGGCTTTTTGTGGAAAAGAAGTGGCGATGCAGTATCAGATTGATATAGTTACTTAGCTTATTTGTATGATTTATAGACATAGTTACAACTAAACTGTTTGGTCAATTCCTAACTAATGACCTGGATTATGTGTTTTTAGGTTTATTAATTAACTTTAGTTTATTATTATATTTGTAATTTTGCATAATAAATGGTTCTTTTAAAGGGTCATAATTTTTTTCAATTTCTTGTATAGAGGGAACGAAAGATTTTAGATCTTTATATTTTTCCCAAGGAGTTTTACCAGAAAGAGAACTATGACCCCGATTGTGATTGTAATAATGTGCCCAATTTTGTAATTGTTTTTGAAGCTCTGCGCTTTGTATATCAACACTACTATAAAATTCATCTAAATCAGTTTTTTGCGTCCTTTCTACTTTGCCATTTAAATGAGGTGATAATGGCCTAATCGGACGGAATTTAATTTTATGTTCTTTTAGATAATTTTGTACAGCATAAGCAAAAAACTCTTGTCCTCTATCAGTTTGAATACGTTGTACTGGGAATGGCATGCGCTCTAATACTTGATCTAAAAAAGATAAAGTATTTGTTGCAGTACGTCTCTTATATAAAGCTAATACCTTATATCTGGTACAGTCATCTATGGCAGTATATTGATATAAATTATTAGCAATTTTACATACATCCATTTGTACTCTTACGCCTGGCACCTTAAGCACTATAACGTTTCACTTGCTTACGGTAATGGCGTTTTAAGTTTAACAACCCAACATTATGTTTTTTTAATACTTTATGTATAGTAGCAGTAGAAAATGAAATTTCATATAAGCGCTTTAGCTCATTCTGAATACGCCTCGCACCCAATTTTCTTCCTTGTCTTAAACCTAATATTCGTTGCTCTTCTGTATCATTTATTTTTTGCACAGGAGATGTCTTTGGTTTTTTGCTTAGATCATGTAGTCCCTCTACACCTAATAACTCATAACTCATAACTCATAACGTTTGTACCATTTACGTAAAGTAAATCTTGAAATACCATAATAGTTACAAACTTTTCCCGCGTTACCCACTTCTTCATATAATTTAACCCAATTTAAACGTAATTTAATCTTAGGTTCCATGCGTTAATTTTAATAATTAAACTACATTTAATCTTACATTATTATTGTAACTATGTCTATAAATCACACATTTTAAACTAATTGTAAATACATGCGACAGAACCCTTTTACTTTGCTATAATTTATGATAATATAGTTTATAATTAAATCATACAAAACAATTAAAAGGCTTACATGACTGAGGATTATAAACCAATCAATTCTCTATCAGAACAATCATCTGACAAGGAAATTGTAGAAAAAACTCAAGAGCAAAAAATTCAAGATATTGTAAAGACTATTATGCTACTTTCTCATGATCCTTCTCCAAGGAATATAAATTCATATAGAACTCAAATATCTTTATTAAATTTTACTGATAAGGAATTATGGAAGATATCCAAAATAATAACAAATATATTTCCTGAAGATAAACATAAAGAATTAAGGGAGATTATTGATTCACCTATTTTTGATCGATTAAAGGATCAACGCAAAAAAAACCTTATAAAAGACAAAACTTTTATAAAAAAATTAAATAATACCAGAATAAAAATTAACGGTATGCCTGTACCAAGGCCTAGGAAAATCAGTGGGCAAAGAAAGGTTGGAACCAGTCTACGTGATAAAGAAACTGTTTCACAAAAAGAATTTTCAGGAAAAGGTGAGAAAGGTGGGATGTCTACTGGCTATAGTACTGTTGAACCAGCAACAGGACATACTTTTTATTTAAAGCACGTTTATAAAAGTCATGATGATTGCTTATTGTTGCCAATCCTCTATCATCATGAAACGCAAGATAGAGCTATTCAAGACAGACAAGATGTAATCCCAGAACTTATTGCTTCTACTATGTATCAGTTTTTATTGTATGATAGAGTTCCCAAAAATGCATTAGTTACAGGAGATGTCTCTCATCCTAACTCACTTTACATTCGTTCTAAATCTCTTGAAAATGCTAAAACTCTTGCAAAATTTCTTAAGGCTGGTGTTGCTGAGACTGATATTAGAGTAGATAATACTAATTTACATAAATTAGAAGGATTTGAAAAAGTGATTGTTGCCTGTCATATATTAGGAGACACAGATTATCATGATGAGAATTTAATGGTACAAAACGGTCGCACCGTAGCTAAAATAGATCATGGCAGGTCTTTTGTGGAATTTCATAAAAATTTTGCTGAGATGGTTGAATCAACATATAAAGCATTTTCAGAATATCAGTATTTTGAGAATATACAAGCTGGCAATTTATCATTTAATATTAACAAGTATAGTGAAGCATTAAATCAAATGATTCACCAATTAGATGAACAACAGATAGATGCTATAATAGATCAAAAACTTGATGAATTAAAAAAAGTTTTCTTTGATCCCAAAGGTATAAAACCTCATGGAGTTAGATTTGAAGGAAATGAGTCGGTGGAAAGGGATGCTTTTAAGGATTTTAATGATATAGAAATATTTTATAAAAATAATTTGAAAGAAAATTTAAGTAATATGAAAGAGATAGCTAAAGATGTAGAGATAGTGAGCAAATTTAGTAATGTATCTACTAACTTTAAAAATGGTGAGTGGCTAGAAGTTTTGGCTAATTCACCTATAAAAGAGCCACTTGCTTATGCTGCTCATTATAATATTAAAATTGAAGGCAAAAGTGCAATAGATTGGGCTAATGATAATAATTATCAATTTAAAGTTTATAATGGGTATACAGAAAGACAAGTTCAACGACGACAATGGGAAAAAAATATTAATGGGCAGTGGCAAAAAAAAACTAGTGATGTTATAGAGAGAGAAAAAGATATAACAAATCTAGATCCTAAAGAATATATAAAAATTGCAGAACAACTACTTCAATTTATTGAAGATGAATTAATTGCTATAGACAATAACCTTCAAAAGAAACAAGGGAAAATTTCTGAACAAGAAGTACAAGATCTATATGATAGCTTGTTAGATAAACTAACAAATGAAAGGTATCTTACTCAAGAAGAATGCAATAATATTAAAGTAAAAAGAAGCTACTATGAGCATATTGAATATACAAAAGACTTAGTCAATCTTACTCATGGTACTCCTATATCTTCTCTTGATAAGATACGTTATAGTATAGCAAATTTTTGTAAAACTCCCTCCCTTTCTAGGGTTAGGATATCGGATGATTTATTAAAAAACATTTCTCCTCAATCTTTAGATATGATTTCTTCAGTAGACAATGCTATTATTACTGGAGCAAAATTTAAAGGAATATTATTAAGGCCTATATTACAACATAGAGTAAGTAAAGATAAAATTAATAACCTAAGGAAAAACAGTGTAAAAGTGGCTTTGTTCGGAAGGGGGTAAAATAGTGATTTCAAAAAATTAGTTTTTGTTTTAGAATCTACCCAATATACAATATTTGCAAGATTAAAATGCCATGTAGAAGTCAAGATTTGATCTTACAGACACTATAAATCTTGCACCTGATTGTCAGTTAAATTTTGACTGTCGAGTCAATCATTTAGTTTGTGTAAGTTCTAAATTTTATTTTCCAATAAATTATATTAAAAATCGCCACAAAGTATTTCGCATTGGTTCAAAGCTAAAGACCAATCTTTAATAGGCATGGTCCATTTTTTGGCTGCATTTTGCATGGATAAAAATATTATTTTTTGAATTGACTTATCATCCGGAAATACCCCTTTATTTTTGATAATTTTTCTAATTTGACGATTTACAGATTCAATGGTGTTAGTAGTATAAATCACCTTTCGGATTTCTTCAGGAAAGGCAAAAAACGGTATTATCCCAGACCAATTACGTTGCCAAATATCGGATATTTTTTATCCCATTTTACAGCAAATTTCTGGAGTTTTAAACGTGCCATTTCGTCATTATTAGCTGTATAAATTTGCTTTAAATCTGAGGTAACCTCTTTTAAATCCTTATACGACACATACTTTACTGAATTGCGAACCATATGCACAATACATAGCTGTACTTATGGTACTCAGAAATATGCTGCTTATCGCTTCTGGAAAGCCCTTTAACCCATCAACACAAGCAACATAAATTTGTTCAACTCCTCGATTCTTTAATTGGCGTAACTACTTGCATCCAGAATTTAGCACCCTCATTTTTGCCTATCCAAATGCCAAGTAATTCCTTTCTCCCTTCTACATTAACAGCAATTGCTAAATATACCGCTTTGTTTATTACTATGTGATTATCTCGAGATTTTACATAGTAGCCTTCATGACTGAAGTAATGCAAGGTCTTAGAAATTAGCACAGGTTCAGGATATCAAGAGCAGCAGTGCTAAACAAAATATGTCAGAAAGTATATAGTATTGAAATAATAGAGAAATTAGCTGAAATAACTAAAACATTACTACATAAACTTGGATGCAATAACATTTATCTAAAGATAGGAGATGGTAATATAGGATGGCCTGGAGCAGGACCTTTCGATGCAATTATTATTACCGCTGCTGCGAAGCATATTCTACGCCCCTTACTTAACCAATTAAAAGTTAGTGGTCGTATGGTCATCCCTTGAGCAGAAGATGATTTTAATCAGACTCTTATATTATTAATTAAAACTGATGAAGCCAATAACTTTAAACAAGAAAAACTTATGCCTGTCAGATTTGTACCTTTAACAGGGAATGTAACATAAATAAACTCATACCATAAAAATTCTGCTACATATGAATTAACAAAGGTGTATAAATGAGTATATGATATGCTCTATTAAATTTTTCTTTCGCATATTGACAGAAATACTATTATACTGAAATATACCATCAAACTTATAGTTAATGATTATTATGTCAAGATCATTAACTTAAACTACTCAAAGTTTAAAAATTTTATAATAAGAGGCTATAATGGTTGACATTTACATTCATAATAAACAAACTGCTCATATAGTAGCACAAATTAGAGCAAAACAAGAACCTACAAAATATAGTCAAGATAAAGCACAAGAAAGTATTGTTAAATATTGGGAAGAACATCCTGATATTTCTGAGGCAACCTTAACAAAGCAGTTCCTTAAAAATTTAGAAACCTACTATAATACTAGTATATCAATAAATAACTACTTCGCAGAACAAGTGAAAGCTCGATCTTTGAAGCAAGTTCTAGAAGACGTAGGGGCCCCTATATACTATAATAAAACTCATCCACAGCTCAATATGGATAAGAAGTGGGTAGAAAACCAAGGGGAAGACTTCATCAGTCAACTAAAGAAGGGTTATTTTTATCATGGCTTACCTAATACTATCTCTCCTGATGAGCTACCCACTTTACAATTACCAAGTGATCAGTGGTATTGGGGTAATGAGAACCCTTCTGTCACTTCAGCAGGGCTTTTTAGTGGTGCGGCTACTTGGGTTAAAAAGCTAGATAGTATGCCTGGAGCTGCTACATTTTTTCCTTTTCTGAATTCTAGCTATAAATTACCAGATAGTTTAATACCATCCTCATATCCTTTTGCTTCTACAGAGGGCATGATGCTTTTTGGAGATTACCAATATGGTGCTCACCGTTATTTTAAAGAGCAATTATTATTTGGTCCTGAAGATTGTTCTAGTGCTGTAGGTAAAGCCACATATCTTACTACCCAGCAAGTTCAAGGTATAAATACTGCTGACATGCAAGTAGCGTATGAGATCAGTAAGGAATCAGGGTATAAACCAGACCCTAAATATCACTATAGAGCAATTACTTTTTTAAGCGGTGATATCAAAGATGAACAATTAAAATTAATCCAACCAGGTGATATTTACCTTGTGAAAGGCCATACAGCTATTATTGCAACCAGTCCTGATAATAAGAGTAATATTACTACTTTACAGTTTAATAGAGATATAGATGCCCCAGAAAACAAGAGATTAGGAGGCGGGATATATGATTATAACTTATGCGACAAAGCAAAAGAAATAAAAACTGGTATCTATATTTTACGCCCCTCGTTAGAGCCTTTACATGAATCTTGTTCTTTAAGCCAATTACTACATCAAATTGATACAAAATATTTAGCAGAGTTCCCTGAAGGCCCCAAAGATGTATTAGGAGATTGTAGAATATTTTTTGAAAATAATGTTATAGGAGAAATGGATACAAGCATTAGCCTCTGTTCTGTAATATAGCGCTGTAAACCATAAATTTAATAAATTACTTCATTCTATTATTAATTAATCTTACTAACCTGAATTTTCTATAACAAGTTATATTAAATTCAGGTTAACTAACTTGTAGAAGTCAAGATTTAATCTTACAGGCACTATAAATTTTGCACCTGATTGTCAGTTAAATTTTGACTTCTACAAACTGTCAGAAACATAGTATATGACACACTTTACTTTGAACACTTGATATATTGAGGAATAGTTGCTAACTTAAAAAAAGGTTGCAATAAAATTGACTGAATATGTTGGTTATTATCAATAACTTCTAGTTGATGTACATACTCATTCTTAGAATCTTCTTTGATTGATTTTATTTCTTTATCTGTAATTTTTAGTTCTTTAACAAGTTTGAATAAATCTACCTTATAGTGGCTTGGTTCAGAAGGGTACGAGTTGCCTTAAACCAATTTGAAATACTCTGTGATGATTTTAAATATAATTTATTGGAAAATAAAAAATAAACTTACATAAACAAAATGATTGACTCAAAAAAACATTTATCACAGGCATTAACTACTTGCAACTCCTATATCTCCAATATTCTTTCTTATACCTTATCCCGAATTGACGTATATTGTATTTACGTCCCAATATCGGAAGAAATCGATATTGGGGTTCTATGCTAGATTTTAATTGATGATGTTTTTTCTTTGCCCAATATCTTCTTATAATATATATATTATATATTTATTTAACCGAGGAATTATGAAAAATATTATCTTTTTAATCTTAACAATAATACTATCATCTTGTGGTAGTACATCAAGTATACGCAACGCACAACCATCGGAGAGTCGAATAAGTTTTAGTAATTATGATTACATAGTTGTTAATGATTTTGGGGATGGTACTAGCAAATCTTCTGATGATCCACATATTATATCAGAAGGTAAAAGATTTGCCGATCTTATAGCAAGTGCAATTAAATCTAAAAAATCATTTGACAAAGTTCAACGAAATGTTAATTCTACAGATAGAGCTATACTTATTGATGGGGACATAACTAGATATGATGAAGGTAATGCTGTTATGCGTATACTAATCGGTTTGGGTGCTGGTAGTTCTCATTTTAACGCAAAAATTAATATCAAAGATAACGAGACAAAAGAATTGTTAGGTAGCATGGATGCTAATAAAATGAGTTGGGCACTAGGAGGGACAATTGCTGGTTCTCAAGATGTTAAATCACATATGAATTCTGTTGCTGACTCAATCGCTTGTGAGTGTGTGAGTGCTAAAAAAAGAAGAAATTAGGACAAAAAAGTAGTCTATGATTCTAATCCTAAGCACTTGGCCTTCCGTACAGCTTGTGTTTCCTTAATCTCCTTCAAATTCACAAGTCTCAGTACAAGACATAAAGTAAGAGGTATATTAAAAAAGATGTAAGAGAACAATAGAAATAATGGATCTTGTATTTTTAAGAGTTTACTGTTCACTGCCAACTATAAATACTTACTGGCTAAAGGAACAAGCTAAATACTATTTTAGTATTTAGCAATAACTCTTTAATAATAAAGCTATAGATATGATTATACTCCTCTTCCGATGATTTTGCTGTTAGGTGCTATGGGTAGCCAATATAGATAATAGGTGAGCTATTTAAGCGCACGACGCATGCAAATTCATATCAGAGGAGTATATATAAAAACATTTCTGCGAGAATTTAGCCTAAGGCTAGAGGCAAGGTGTTAACATGGTTACAGAGGTGATTTTCTTCATTTCTTATACAAATTCTTTCCATAAAATAATTCATCTTAAAGCAAAAAAATGGGTTTTCTCTCCCCTAGATCAGCATTTTAGTATAGACTAATTGGAAAATTAGTCTATATATTCAACGTATAGTTAAAAACTATTGTTGAGATTGATATTAGAGTTGCTAATATTTTATAGTTTTAGGGCTAAAATTTGGTCTTAAGTCAGGTGAATTAAATCATAGTACCCTACAATTTTTGTAATAAAAGGGGAGGGAAGGTATTGCATATGTGAGTTTGAAGTAGTATAAGAGTGTATTTTTTGAGCATGCACAATATACTACTTCAGTCGTTGATACTAAACTTTTTTTGGAAAAGATCAAGAATAGAATGTCTTACTGGGATGATTATGAGTCTGATTGAGAATTGCTCTGTTAGCGGTAAAAACATGGCACTTGGGATTTTGGTGAAGCTAAACATAGCTCTAGAACCCAGAGAATATATAGGTTTTTTAGGGATCAAATATTTAATTATGATCAAGTTGCTAAGTTTATTTTGAATATTTTTGCTAATGATCAATACATTATTGCTCTTGATAGAACATGCTGGAAATTTGGCAAAAGTGATATTAATATATTATTTTTGGTCATAGTTTTTGGAAAAATTTCTGTACCTATTTATTGGTATCCCCTAGAGCATGGAGGGGCTTGCTCTAGCTGGTTGATGGAGGCAATGTTAGACAGATTTATTAATAATTTTGGAGTACATAAAATTAAATATTTGCTGGCTGATCGTGAATTTATGAGCAAAGAAAGGCTTAATTTTTTGACTAAAAAACAAATAAAATTTACGATTCCAGTTAGAAAAGATATGCTAATTCGCATTACAAATGTTTTGCAAACTAAACCAGTTGGTAAAAGTTTTGATTATGTAAAACCCTTGAATACATTGAAGTTAAGGGCATGTTATGGGGCCATGCAGTGACATTATCGGCCTATAGAAATGAGAAAAATGAACTGATGGTTGTTGCGGCTAGCAGTGATATTGATGTCAGCATTTTTGCTTTATATAAATTTCGCTGGTCAATTGAGCGACTATTTAAACATCTCAAAAGCGGTGGATTTGATATTGAAAAAAGTCACATAACAAACCCAGATAGATTCGTGAAATTAGTTACAGTTTGTGCTATTGCCTCGGCTTTAATAATAAAAAATGGACTAATACAACATGAGATAAAACCCATAAGGATTAGAACCGCGAAAACTAATCCAAAACAATTAGTATCATTTTTTACATACGGATTGGATCATTTAAGAAACTCCTTGAAACACGCAAGTAGCAAGGCAAAAGCAGTATTAAAAAGAATTTTGCAGTACGACTCAATTACTGATTTTGATTGCTACTTTCCTACATTGTTACAAAAATTGTAGGGTACTATGGAATTAAATACACGCGGGTGGGTATGCTAACAGATACGGAGCAAGGATTATTAGAATTAGATGAGAAGGTTTGGTCATCTTCTAATGAGTTTAATACTGATCTGATAATTCAAGCTTTTGTTAATGAAGAAGGTGGTCGCATCTTAACTTGCAAAAATTTTAAAGATATTGTGTTAAAGATCAAAGATTTCTTACAACAGGAATATGACAAACTTAACACAAATCTTGCGAAAATAATTGAGGATAGGGCAACTCATGAAATAGAGGTACTTACTATTCAGGCAAACGCCCAGTTCACCCAAAAAAAAGCTGAGCTACAGCAACAATATGAGCAAGAATGCAATACCAAAAAATCAGCTCTAGAGCAGGAGGTTAATTCTAACGTCTTTACTAGCCAGGCAGATGCCGATAGTACAGTTGCGATAAAAAATGCTGAGTTTCAATCATTTACTACATCATATATTCAGCAAAGTCAGAATCTTTTAGATGATTATAGAAATACTGTCGAACAAGAAGCGCAAAAGGAAGCATATGCAATCAAAATTACTGAGCTGAAGGTTAGGGCTCAGCAAAAGAATGCAATTCTTGCTATTGCTAACTCAAAGCTCAGTAGTTTAACTACTGAACTGGGAAGGTTAGCAATAGATGATTACAACATTGAGCTAGCTGCAATAGAAGATTACAATAAGACATGGCTTAGTGCTCTGCTTGGCCGTATTAATCTTTTTGCTAATATGTCAATTAATGAGTTAGAAAGTGAAACTATTAACGTTGATAATAAAACTTTCGAGCAATTTTTAGAGGAGACAGGGAAAAAGGAAATTCTAATACAAAAAAATTATCTTAATCAATTAATAAGCGATGTTCATAGCAAGAATTATGCTCCACCAACTGATTATTTAGAAAAATTATTTTTGATAATAGAAGATCCAAGATGTAGTAAGTTACATGATAGCATTATGTTCATACTTTGGAAAAGTACGATTAATGTGTATTAGTTGACATTTGATCTTACATTTAATAAAAATAATGTATAAAAAATACAGATAAAAAAATGGAAGGTCACAATGAACTTAAATCAAAAAATAATAAAGCCCAAACTAGGGTTATTAGGGCTAGCAAAGAGTTTAGGCAATGTATCAGCAGCATGTAAGGCTATGGGATATAGTAGAGATAGTTACTATAGATTTCAAGAATTATATGAAACTGGAGGAGAAGAAGCCCTATACGAAATAAGTCGGAAGAAGCCCATAATAGCTAATAGAGTAGATCCACGTGTGGAGAAAGCAGTTGTGGATATGGCTGTAGAATATCCAGCATATGGGCAACTGAGAGTATCAAATGAGCTTAAGAAGACAGGTGTTCTTGTATCACCTGGTGGGGTAAGATCAATTTGGTTGCGTAATGATTTAAACAATATCAATAAAAGGCTTAAAGCATTAGAAGCTAAGATGGCTCAAGATGGTATTGTTCTTACCGAAGCCCAGTTACAAGTATTAGAGAAGCGTCGTAATGAGAAAGAAGCCCATGGTGAGATAGAAACGCAGCATCCAGGTTATTTAGGGTGCCAGGATACATATTATGTTGGCAATTTTAAAGGTATAGGTAAGGTTTATTCTCAGGTCTTTATCGACAGCTATACCAGAGTAGCAGATGCTAAACTATATACTGAGAAAACAGCGCTGACGAGTGCTGATATGCTCAATGACCGGATATTACCATGGTATGAGGACCAAGGGATACCTATCTTACGTATCCTTACTGATCGGGGGAGCGAATATAAAGGCAATATAGAGCATCATGCTTTTGAGTTATTCTTAAGCATCGAAGGTATAGAACATACTGTTACTCGCGCTTACTCGCCTCAAACCAATGGTATGTGTGAGCGTTTTAACAAAACTATGAAACAGGAATTCTTTGATACAGCTATGCGAAAAAAGATTTATACATCCCTTGAAGATTTACAGCTAGATCTTGATATTTGGTTAGAGTATTACAATCATGAAAGGCCACATTCAGGAAAATATTGTTATGGTAAAACCCCTATGCAAACTTTTCAAGATAGTAAAAAATTAGCTGTTGAAAAGAATAATGAAATCTTGTACCTTGAATATATATCTGACAGTCAAAATTTAACTGACAATCAGGTGCAAAATTTATAGTGTCTGTAAGATCAAATCTTGACTTCTACAATTAATGGCAGTAAATTATCCTTAGCTATTTTTCAAAAACTAGAAAATCTGTTGGATGATAATCAGCATAATGAACTAGCTAGCAACATTTTACTTCATAGTATCAACAACAAGCAGATATTACCAGATAGTACCTTCAATAAACTATCTAATATAGCTGGCAATAAAAATTATCCTGTTGCTGTATGGAATAACGCTAATCTAACTATTGGCAATAGCTTAGGATTTGGTGCCAAGCTACCAGATAGTATTATCAATAGTTTCATAGATAATAATTTTATTTTAAAAATATATCCTGATGATTTAATGGTTAAGGCAGGGGGTAAACTTGCTATTTATTTTTATAAGTACCCACAGGATGTAGTTAAATATAGTAATAAAATTATCAATATCATAGGTGATAGGTTACTTAATTGTGATATACGTCGTCAATTATGTTTGATCATTAAATGCGGTATAGAAAATGGTTATCAATTATCTCAGGAGGAGCTTGCTAAATTAGAAACAGTCTTGACAATTTTCCCTGCAAATAAAGCATTAGAAATAGTGAAGACTTTAGAAAGTGCTGTTAAAAGGCAGAATGTTACTTTGCAGCCGATCACCCTAGAGCAATTGGTCAGTATCGTTAAGAATGAAGAGATAGAATCTTTGATCAGGATCAAGTGTGCAGAAGGGTTATTATCTATTATTCAGCACGGGCATATACCCGCGGATTCTTTAGTAAAATTGTTAATCGAGACTTTACTAGATCCAGACCATGGGATTAAGGAGAAAGTAACTAGCATAATAAAGTGCTTATTTAAAAGCGGCAATAATAATGATTATAATTTATCTACTACCGAAATAGATTTACTCAGTAAGGTTCTTAGCGCTACTACAATAGAGGAAACTAGAGATACTCTAGCCTATATTATAGGACATTATGCTGGTCGGAATATTACTACTAAAAGTGCCATTAATACTATTTACGATCTTATCAGTGCAGAGCATTTCAGCAATCGGATAGTTTTTGCATTAAAAAATATATCTAAAAATCATCAATATGAGTTGCCAATTGATATTTTACAGAAATTAGTCGATATAGGTCTAAATGGCACTAATATTAATCTGCGGCTTTTTGCGTTAGAATTTTTTACTAATCTTTCCAAGCATTCTAAGGTTAACTTGAGCTTGAAAACAATAGAGGCGCTACTGCATGATCCAAATCCTAAAATCAAATCTATGGCAATTAAGCTGGTAAAATACCACTTTGAGGCAACCAAACAATTACCCGAACAATTAGTCCAAAGCTTAGCTAGCAATAGTTCAAGCAGTGAATTATTAAGTCAGTCAGCTTTAGAGATTTTAGGTTTTGTAGTTAATAAAGGAGAGTTATTACCAAAACAAGCTTTAGATTTATTATTTTGGATTTTATTTAACCACAATAATCAATCTATTAGAAACAAAGCTTTTGCTATATTAGAACAATGTAGTACTAAACAAGTTTTGGAGCAAGATTTAAACGATGCATTAGTTATTGAAAAATTATTTCAAACTATAATTTCAGGTTCTGAGGATAATAAAAAACTAGAAGCAGTTATGGAAGTAGAGAAGCAAGTTAAGCAAGGAGGGAAGTTAACTAAGAGCTGTTTTCAAACCTTAAGGAAGCTCTTTACATCAAACAATAAAACTTTATTAGAGAGCGCTGCAAATATAATATCTTATGCCGCTGATAGCGATGCCGAAATACCAAGTAATATCTTAATTGCTGTTACGAATTGTTTCTCTTTACTGGGCGATATCCCATCCTTAGTAAGAGCCTTTTATAAACTAATTAATGTCACTAATTATAGTAATGATGAGATAATACAGCTTGCTGAAAATTTACTGCTTAGTGAAGAGGGCGCTGCTATTACAAGAGAATATGGGCGTATGGCTTTAAAAACCTTAACGGGTAGAGGGAAGTATCTAAGCCTTGATACCATAGAATATATCAGTGCATCTTTACTAAATACTTCTTTTGACCTGGATGATAATGCTCTAATTGATTTTTCTGCTATTTTACATAATGTGATTAGTAATGGTCAGATACTACCTAAGAATGGGCATTCAGCCTTGATCCATAGTTTAGGTGCTAATAAGGCAGAGCTATACGGTAATGCCATTGGTTGTTTCAAAGAACTAAGTAGTCGCGGATATGATTTTTCTGACCCGGAACTATCATTAATTAAATCTTTCTTACAAAAAGATATAAACCCAAAAATCCAGAGTGATATATTAAAAATACTTAACAATATTAGTAGCCGCTCTGGCATAGGATTTATAGAAGTTGAGTTAGAGGAGGCAATAAACTTCTTAAATAGTAATCCAGATAATAGTTTAAGCGCTATTAGCCGGGTTGTAGCACTGTTAGATGGTGTAGAATTTGTCTCTAATAACGCAACTGAAGTGCTAAAAAAATATTTGGCTCATAAAAACCTGCAAGTCGTAGATCTATCAGCTAAAGGACTAGCTCTTATAGTTAGTAAAACAAATCAATTAATTTTAACAACCGAACAAATTGACCAACTATCTTTCCTTTTGCGCCCTCAGCCAGATCAGATAAATAATAGCGCACATATAGTAATACTACTTGAAAATGCAAGCAACCAAGCTGAACCTTTATCTAGAATTACCTTGATAAGGTTAATTGAGTATCTAGAATCAGATCTTATTGCAAGTATTAAGCCAAAAGTAAAATCAATATTAGAAAATGAAAAGGTGAAGATTAAGTTTGATAAACAATTAACTGATTTATTGTATTTAGCAAAAGAATCTACTGATATTAGCACAGATATAGTAGGTGAAAAAAAATTATTTAAAATTATTAAAGCATTAAAGAGCAAGATCGACTTAAACCAACAGCTAACCCCTTATCAATATGATATTTTGAGTTATGGATTAAAACATAGCAATCCTCAAATAGTTAATAGAGGTAATGAGTGTTTGGAACTCTTATTATTAAAACATGTAATTCCTCTTAATGAATCATTTGCCAAAGCAATATTACCTATAATTTCAGATAAGTTATTGCTAATTTTCATTCGTAAATTATTTAGCAGTAATGGGGAACAATATGGAATTTTATTAACTGATACTATTACAAGATTTGAATTTCTTATTGATCGAGATGGTAGCTTATCCTTTTCTAAGGAAGTTTTGGATATTATTGATTTCTTAAGTCAGCAAGGAGTTAGGTTATCGCCAAGAATTATTCATTATCTGGAGCACTGTTTAGATAATAAGGCTTTACAAATTGCCGCATTTAAGGTGCTTAAAAAACAAGCTGATCAAGGAGTATATAATTTATCTGATCAATGTTTAGATATATTAAATCAATTAGCTGCAAATCTTGAGTTTGAATACCCAGAATTTTCAAGAGATCTACAATCTGTTACGGTTCTTTCTGAACGTTTAAGTATATTGACCGTTTTATTAGATATTAAATATATTAATAATGAGGTTTTGAGTAAATTACCTTCCTACAAATATTGGGTAAGGGAATTATTAGCATATGATTTGGTCATGAGAACTAGGTCTACAGATTGTTCTGATTTAGAAAGCTTTGATACAAATTTAATTAGGTTAGAGCAACAACATAACTATGATTTAGTCTGCACAGAGAGAGATAATCTGTTATTGACCTTAATTAATTTGCAACAAGAGCGTAGCTATAATCTAAATCAAATAAACCACATATTAGAGTTATTAGTTGATTTACCGGCCAATATTTTAAGTAAATTAGATAAGACCAGAGATCTAGAATATGAATTAAGGATAATTTGGCTAAAATCTAAATTTTCTTCTAATTTAGAGGAGACGGAATTACAATTACTAGATAGAGGGTTTTTTACGGATAATAACTGGTCTGTAAGTATTAGACTTCTTGCATAACCTAGGATATAGGATAAAATGATAAGATTTCAGGAATTTTATCATATGAGATATGAAGAACTTAAAAAGTTTGGAGAAGAAGAATTTAGACGTTTAACAGGGGTTAAGAAGAATACTTTTGCAAGAATGACTATTATTTTAGAAGAAGCAGAAACAAAGAAGAAAAGATTTGGGGGCAAACCAAACCATTTAAGTATAGAAGAGAGGTTATTGATGGCCCTAGAATATATAAGGGAATATAGAACATATTTTCATATATCAGCTTCATATGGAATATCTGAAAGTAGTTGTTATCGGAATATAAAATGGGTAGAAGATACTTTAATTAAGCATCCGGATTTTGCTCTTCCTGGTAAGAAAGCTTTAGTTAAAAGTGATATGACGTATGAAACCATTCTAATTGATGCCACAGAAAGTCCTATCCAGCGTCCAAAAAAAGACAAAAACGCTACTATTCAGGTAAGAAGAAAAGACATACTTTAAAAACTCAGCTGGTAGTAGACAAAAAGACAAAACAAATAATATGTACAAATTATGCAAATGGTAAACGACATGATTTTAGGTTATTTAAGGAATCCAAAATTAATATCCATCCTGATACTAATGTAATTACCGATACTGGATATCAAGGGTTACAAAAGATTCATGCTAAATCTGAGTTACCAAAAAAGAAGACTAAAAAAAATCCATTAACAAAACAAGATAAGAAAATAACCAAAAACTGGCAAGTACCAGGGCCTGAATGAAAATGTTATCGGCATGCTAAAACGTTTTAAAATTATTGCTGATAAATATCGAAATCGACGTAAAAGATTTGCTCTAAGATTTAATTTAATCGCTGGTTTATATAATTGGGAACTAAATTATTAGGGTTATGCAAGAGGTCTATTATATACCAGTACTGCTAGCACCAAACCTAAACCACCACCTGTTCCCCCAAAACCAAGGAGCGTGCTGTTTAAGGATAGCCAGCAGCCGGGCCTCTCAGCTGGATTCAACTTGCTACCAGGAGCTCAGGCCCATGGTAACCAGGGTAATGACTGGATGAAAGCGGTATTTGATCCCGATTCTGTGTTGTCAAAAGTAGCTACTGGGTCAAGCCAGGATACAAGCTCTGCATCAGTAACGGGCTCTTTATCACTAATGGCTACAGTAAGAGCCCTCTCTGGCAGCTCTACCGCCCCTAAACCACCACCCTTTAGTTCTGAACGTTCGGATTTTTTGAAAGCTTGGGATGTAGTCGAAAAGATGGAAACTGAAACCAGCGCCGCCGAAAAAGCTAGCTCGGCTCAAGCAGAAGAAGAGCGGCAAATGCACCAAGCTTATGCAACTGGCTCTGGCCATGAGCGGGGGATTGATCATCGCCCTAAAATTGTCAAACCAGTTAGGGGGCGCAAAACCACTGCTGATATTGACCAAAATCTCACTAAAGACTTTACCCCAGGAAGTAAATATGAAAAAAGCAAGCTAGTCTTTGGGTAGCCCAAGTTGGAGAGGTAATAGACTGGGCAGGTAGTAATGTGGCTTATGGAATATCGCATTTAGAAGGAGGGGAAGAAACATTAGAAGGGTACAGCTATTGAATAATGTTTTAAATTATGCTATGGTGAGATTTTAGTAAATAATTGGAATTAAGCTATGGCAGAAATAATAACACGGAACGGAGAAGAAATCACAATACAAATTACATTAAAATTGGATGGCTCTATGCTTGAAATGGAAGATGCGATACAGAAAGGAGTAAATGAGGTTGGGTGCATTGCAACTAAAGAAGCCCTAAGTAAGTTTGATGCAACTTGGTGCGATAATTAATATTGGTAGTGTCAGAATGTCTTCAAAGGGCAAAGTGAAAAAAGAGTATGAGACACCCTATGGTACTGTTGAGATAATGCGAATGTATATCAGAGCTCGAAAGGAGCAAGACGTTTTGTCAGTTGATGAGAAAGGGCGTATAATTATTCATTCTACACCAATATTTGCCAAAATTGATTTCGTATAAATATGCATCTTTAAGTGCGAAAGATGTCAGTGAAAGATTTTGCAGAGAATCATTCTAGGAGTTGTTCGAGAGGATATATCCAAAAGGTTGCTGATTATATAGGATCTATAGCTTTAGCGACAGAAGAAGATTGGGAATATGCTATTCCAAGATTGGTAAACCGGTTACAGTATAGGTATTAGTTTAGATGGCACATGTATTTTAATGAAAAGAACAAGGTTATCGTGAAGCTATGACAGGTATATCTCTTTGTACGATGCGCAAGCGAAAGATTGCATACAATATATATTGGAGCGTCTTCCTGAATATGGTAAGGGTTATTTATAGCTCGTTTCAAGGAGAGGTTAATAAAATCAAACAAAATATCCTACAGCAAATTATATTGGCATTGCTGATGGCGCAAGTAATAATTGGAAATTTTTAGAACTGAATACACAATATATATTTCTAGATTTTTATCATGCTAGCGAATATTTAGCAAAAAGTTCTATATTCACTTTTTAGTGATGAAGGGAGAAGAAAGGAATGGTTGAGTAATGCTTGTCATAAATTAAAGCATGAAAACAATGCGGCTGCAGAGCTTTTAGACACGATGAAGGAACAGTGAAAAAAAATGAAGGAAATAAAAAATATCACCAGCAATAAAGGACAATTTGAGTAAAGCGGTGAGCTATTTTACTAATCAATTAGAACGTATGAATTATAGTAATTACACAGCACAAAATTTTCCTATAGGTTCTGGTGTGACGGAAGCGGCTTGCAAGACGCTGATCAAGCAAAGATTATGTAAATCAGCAATGCAGTGGCGAACTCAAGGTGCCAAAATAGTTATTTCCATTAGATCTCTTGTTCAAACAAAAGGAAGGTGGAATCAATTTTGGAACATGATTAACCAAAATGCCTTAAGCGACATCTTGATATCTTAGTTAACATTATTCAATAGCTGTACCCTCTTGTATCACCTGGTGGGGTAAGATCAATTTGGTTGCGTAATGATTTAAACCAATATCAATAAAAGGCTTAAAGCATTAGAAGCTAAGATGGCTCAAGATGGTATTGTTCTTACCGAAGCCCAGTTACAAGTATTAGAGAAGCGTCGTAATGAGAAAGAAGCCCATGTGAGATAGAAACGCAGCATCCAGGTTATTTAGGGTGCCAGGATACATATTATGTTGGCAACTTTAAAGGTATAGGTAAGGTTTATTCTGAGGTCTTTATCGACAGCTATACCAGAGTAGCAGATGCTAAACTATATACTGAGAAAACAGCGATGACGAGTGCTGATATGCTCAATGATCGGATATTACCATGGTATGAGGAGCAAGGGATACCTATCTTACGTATCCTTACTGATCGGGGAGCGAATATAAAGGCAATATAGAGCATCATGCTTTTGAGTTATTCTTAAGCATCGAAGGTATAGAACATACTGTTACTCCGCGCTTACTCGCCCTCAAACCAATGGTATGTGTGAGCGTTTTAACAAAACTAATGAAACAGGAATTCTTTGATACAGCTATGCGAAAAAAGATTTATACATCCCTTGAAGATTTACAGCTAGATCTTGATATTTGGTTAGAGTATTACAATCATGAAAGGCCACATTCAGGAAAATATTGTTATGGTAAAACCCCTATGCAAACTTTTCAAGATAGTAAAAATTAGCTGTTGAAAAGAATAATTGAAATCTTGTACCTTGAATATATATCTGACAGTCAAAATTTAACTGACAATTAGGTGCAAGATTTATAGTGTCTGTAAGATCAAATCTTGACTTCTACA
>JAHXDM010000018.1 GCA_019468145.1 Rickettsia endosymbiont of Bradysia coprophila | reverse complement strand
GGTTATGGAAGTCGGCCGCCATCGCCGTCACCGATGGCCACAGCCCGCAGCGTGGGCGATCGCCGCCACCACTACCAGACTGGCCGGGGCGGCAATCGCTGCACCAGCGAGGAAGCACGACGGCTCCAGCGCTGCGCCGGACTCGCGCGGCACCGGTGAGCGGCTGCAGATCGCGCCTTCGCCACAGCTGAAGATCGAGCTGGACACCCAGAGCAGCCTGCGCCGTCGTGCGGACGCGCAGGGCGAAGGCTTCGAGCTCGTACAGGGCCAGGCCGCGATCGAAACCCAGCCTGGCCTGCGCCTTGCATTGTTCGCTGGACCGGGCTGCGTGATCGCTGATGAAGGTGCGGTGCGCCTCGACGTACGCAACACCCATGGCCAGGTGCGGGTGACCTGCCTGCATGGCAGCGCCCGCATCGAGCATCCGCAGGGCCGGCTGCAGCTGCAGGCGGGCCAGCAGACCCAGTACGACGAGCGCCTCAGTGGCGTGGTGGCCGAGGCCGTGGCCTCGGACGTGAGCGCCTGGACCGAAGGCATGCTGGTGTTCCGCCGCGCGCCGCTGCACGAGGTGGTGGACGAGATCAACCGCTATCGCCGTGGCAAGGTAATGCTGGGCGAATCGGCATTGGCCCGCGCGCCGGTCAGCGGCCGCTTCCGCATCGATGATCCCGATGCAGCGCTGGAGCAGCTGCGACTGACGATGTCACTGGATCTGCGTCGCTTTCCGGGTGGCATTGCCGTCCTTGGTTAGATGAAGACACTGCCCGTGCGCGCCGCGCGGGGCTGTTGCAAGCAAGGAGAAGCCAAGGATGCGCAACGAGACCATCGGTGTGCTGGATCTGCGTCGCAACCTGTCGGCGTTGCTGGAAACCACGCAGCGGCGGCCGTTGATGGTGCATCGCTATGGATCGCCCTGGGTGTGCGTGGTGTCCGATGCGCACTGGCAACAACAAGCAGTGCTGCTGGAGTTCGATCCGCAGTCACACCCGTTGGCGATGCTGCTGCGCCTGCAACAGCAGGCTGTGCCGTTGCCCGAAAGTGGCGTGTTGCCGCCGGCGGCGATCGCCCGTGCGCTGCTGCTGGCGGACATGCATGGCATCGATGATCTTCCGCAGCTGCACGAGCAGGTTCAGCAGCAGCGCCTGTGGCACTGGTTTGTGGCCGGCGGCCATGGCGTGATGGACGGCTGGCAGCTGCCAGCGCTGCGTGTCGCGATGGCGTCATGGCTGGATGACGCAGGCATGACCGATGTGCTGGCAGCGTTCACGCAGCGCAGCGACGTGGCGGTGCTGGCGCGGCGATGCGGTGGCGACGCACCACGGCTGGATCGCGAAACCTGCAGGCGGATGACGTTGCTGTGACGCTGCGGATGAAGCGCCACCCAGTGCACAGAGATGCATTCGCGCTGTCGCTTCACCTGCCTTGTCGACGTCTTCTCCAGAGTACGACGCATCACGCGTCGCGGAGCACAGGCGGCGCTGATGGCAGACAGTCGCAGGATCAATATGCTGGAACTGGATCGCCACCTGAGCCAGTCGCTGGAACAGGCGCGGCATGCACCATTGAACGTGCAGCGGTACGGGCATTCATGGGTCTGGGTGCTGTCCAGCGACGCCTGGGCCGACGCCGCGCGCTGGGCTGCACTGGACAGTTCGTCGCATCCGCTGCTGGCATTGCGCAGGGCGCTCGACCCGCAACTGCGGCCCTGGCCCGAATGTGCGGCGACGCTGCTGCCGCTTGAGGCCGGTGATGTACGCGTGCTGCAACGCGCGGCATTGCTGGTGGTGATGCGCGGCCTGAACAGCGCGCAGCGCGTGTACGACGACCTGCGCTACCACCAGGCCTACCGGCAGTTCATCGGCCTCGACCACGGCACGGCCTGGTCGCCGATGCAGTGCGTACGCCTGTTGCAGGCCTGCGCACATCCACTGCTGCGGGCCTGTATCGACGACACACTGGGCAGCCTTCCATCTCCGTTGCTTGAAGCGGCGTGTGCGCCAGCGGTACGTGCTGCACCGCTGCAGGCACAGCCGCAGCGAATAGCGGGCGGATGTTTATCGTACTGACACATGCACCGCTGACCATGGCGCAGCGGTCTCTTCCAGGATGATGAGGGCGGAACAATGGCAAGGCAGGTGGGTGGTCGCAGGGCTCGGCAGCAGGGTTTCAGCCTGATCGAGATCATGGTGGTGGTAGTGATCATCGGCATCCTTGCCGCATTGATCGTGCCGCGTTTGATGGATCGCCCGGACCAGGCGCGGGTGGTTGCCGCGCGCCAGGATATCGCCGCGCTGATGCAGGCCTTGAAGCTGTTCAAGCTGGACAATGGCCGCTACCCCAGTGCCGAGCAGGGCCTGCAGGCACTGGTGAAGCCGCCACAGGGCAGCGGCACCATGCCGGTCACGCCGTACCTGGACCGGCTGCCGAATGATCCGTGGGGTCACCCGTACCAGTACCAGATTCCCGGCGCCCATGGCGACATCGATGTGTTCTCGCTGGGCGCGGACAGCAAGCCCGGCGGTGACGCCGGGAACGCGGACATCGGTTCCTGGCAGCTCTGAGGCGCGCCGATGGCAGCCCGGAAGTGTTCGGTTTCGTGCGCCCGCCAGCGCGGCATGGCGGTGATCGTGGCGATGCTGGTGGTGGCGTTGGTGGCCGTGATCGCCACCGCGCTGCTGACCCGGCAGTCGGCGCAGCTGCGCGCGTTGCGTGGCGACCAGCTGCGCGCACAGGTGCGCATGGCCGTGGATGCCACGCTGGAGCGTGCCGCGCAGCAGCTGCGTGAGGACGTGCGGGAACAGTTGACCACGGTCAGCAACGGGCGCTGGGCGCGGCCATTCCAGCTGCAGGCGCCGTTGCCAGTGCAGCTGCAGCTGGTCGATGCGCAGTCCATGTTCAACCTGCGCAACCTGCTGGCCTACGGCAAGCCGGACCCGGAAGCGCGGCGCGCGTTCATCGCGTTGTGCTCCGGGCAGGGCCTGGGGCAGGGTGCCTGTGCGTCTGCGGCGGATCACATCCAGGCGCGCCTGCGCGATGGCGATGTCCAGGCGCAGGCCCCGCTGCCGCGTGAATCACTGATCGAGCAGGCCTTCGCGGGTTCCGATCCAGTGGCCGTGCAGGCGTTGGCACGGCGCACCGTGGTGCTGCCTGCGCAGACCCTGGTCAACGCCAATACCAGTGATCTCAGCGTCCTGCAGGCGGTCGTACCCAGCGTCGAGCCAGGGCGCCTGCAGGCGCTGCTCGGTGAGCGCGACGGTGGCCATTGGCTGCTCAACCGCGGCGACATCGCCAATCGGCTTCAACTGAGCAACGCGCAGATGGCGGTGGTACCGCTTGGCATCCATAGCGAGTGGTTCCTCGCCATCGGCCAGGTGCAGGCCGATGGCAGTGTGGTCGACTTCCGCGCGCTGATCTGGCGCGAGTACCGCGACGACAGTGTGCGCGTGCAGCGTGTGTGGACGAGGATCGGTGCATGAGCGTGCAGCTGAGGGTGCGCCTGCCGGCGCTGGAACGCCTGCGTGCCGACAGTGCGGTTGAGTGGGCGCAGTTGCACAAGGGTGTGGTGCTGGCCAAGGGCCGCGACGCATTGGCCGTGCTGGGTCAGCGTCATCCGCAGGCAGGGGTGCTGGCCTGCCTCGACCCGCAGGATCTGATCCTGCTGGAGCTGCAGCTGCCGCCGCTGTCGGGCCGCAGGCTGCAGGCCGCGTTGCAGGGTGAAGTGGAGGCGATGCTGCTGGATGACCTGCAGGAGGTCGCGCTGGCGCATGGTACCCAGGCGGCCGATGGCAGCGTGCCGGTGGCCTGGCTCGGGCAGCAGGCGATCATGCAGGCGCAGCATCTGCTGGCGTCGTGCGGCCTGCAGTTGCAGGCGCTGTATCCGACGCCGCTGCTGCTGCCGTGGAAGGAGGCCCAGGCCACGTTGCAGGCCTGCGGCGAGCACCTGCTGGTACGCAGCGGGCGCGATCGTGGCTTTGTGCAGTGGTGCGGTGGGCGCGACGTGGGGACGGTGCTGCAGTCGCTCGCGGCGCGCCTGCAGCAATCCGGGGTGCAGGCCGTGCAATGGATCGACAGCGTGCCGTCGGCATGGCCGGAGGGCCTGCCGGCAACCGTGGTCGCGCATGAACTGCAGGCGTGCGGTCCCCTGCCAGCGTGGTCCTTGCCACTGCCGGGCCGCAGCAGGCAGGCACCGCGGTTGGCAGTCGGCCTGGCAGTGGCGGCGCTGGTGCTGGCGGCGCTGGGCCTGCAGCTGCAGGTCTCACGCTGGCGCAGCGAGGGCGAGGCGCTGCAGCAGGACATGGCGCGGCAGTTCAGTGCGCGCTTCCCGGAGATCACCGATGTGGTGGACCCGGTACTGCAGGCGCGGCGCGCGCTGGCGGTGCCGTTGCCGGCGCCGCCGTTGCCACTGGTGCAACGGCAGGTTGCCACCACACTGCAGGCAGTGCCGGAGCTGGGTGGTCAGGTGCGTGGTCTGCATTACACGCCGGGCCAGTTGGAACTGGAGCTGGATGACAACGCACAGATGTTGGCCGATGACGCACAACGGCTGGAGCAATGGCAGCAGGCCGTACAGGCGAAGGGTCTGCAACTGGTGCGGGACGCGGGCGGACGCCTGCGCGTGAGCGGGGGCGGGCAGTGACTGCCAGGACGCTGCGCCTGGGCGAAGGTCTGGCGGGCCTGCAGCAGCGCTGGCGGCGCCTGCCGCCGCGCGACCGGCTGATGCTGTGGGTGATGGTGGTGGCGCTGCTGGCGGCGGGTCTGTGGATGTTGTGGCTGGAGCCACTGCTGAAGCAGCGCACGCATTGGCAGGCCGAACTGCCACGGCTGCAGGCGCAGGCGCGCGTATTGGCGCCGCTGCTGCACGCCCGCGAACGCCAGCAACAGGCGCAGGGGCATCAGCCGACGCTGGCCGGGCTGCGCGGACAGATCAAGACCGCCGGCCTTGCCGACGGACTGCATATCGACGCACGCGACGGGCGCTGGCACCTGCAGGTGCAGGCGGTGCCCGCTGACGCGCTGTGGAACTGGCTGCTGCCCGTGCTGGCCGATCCGGCCATCGAACTGCAGCAGCTGCAATTGACACGCACAGGGGACGCGAACATGCCCGCGGCACGGATTTCCGGAAACATCGTGATGGCACCCACCGTGGGTGGCCGTCCATGAGGGTGATGCGCAGCCTTGCCTGCAGCACCGCGCTGGCGCTGGTGGTGGGCATGGCCCACGTTCCGGCACCGGTGCTGGCGCAGGACGCCCGCGATGAGCCGGTGCAGTTGAACCTGGTGGAGACCGATATCGGCGGTGTACTGCGCATGGCGGCGCGCTTCACCGGTCGCCAGTTTCTGGTCGACCCACGGGTGACCGGCAAGATGACCGTGGTCTCTGATGGCCCGGTCAGCCGTACCCAAGCGTACCAGTTGCTGCTTGGCGCACTGCGCATGCGTGGCTTTGCCGTGGTCGAGAACGGCGGTGTCAGCCGGGTGGTGCCGCAGGCCGACGCCAAGCTGCTTGGTGGCCGTGTGGGCGCCGGCGGGGCCGGCGGCGAGGTGGCCACGCGCACCTTCGCGCTGCGCTACGAGAACGCGGCCGCGCTGGTGGCAGTGCTGCGGCCGATGATCAGCCCGGACAATCCGATCACTGCCAACCCGGGCAACAACACCCTGGTGATCACCGACTACGCCGACAACCTGGAACGCATCGCGCGGGTGATCGCCAGCGTGGACACCCCGGCCGGCATGGACACCGACGTGGTCAAGCTGCAGCAGGGCATCGCCGTCGACGTGGCGGCGATGGTCGCGCCGCTGCTGGATGCGCAGGGTGCCGAACCCAGCCAGAAGGTGGTGGTGATGGCCGACCCGCGCAGCAACAGCGTGCTGCTGCGCTCCAGCAGCCCCGGCCGTACCCGCCTGGCGCGGCAGCTGGTGGAGAAGCTGGACAAGGCGCAGGACGAGTCCGGCAATCTGCATGTGGTCTACCTGCGCAATGCCCAGGCCAACCAGCTGGCCGGTGTGCTGCGCGGTGTGGTGGCCGGGCAGAGCGATGCACCGGCAATGGGCAGCAACGAAGGCGTCACGCCGCAGCCCGGCGACGCCAACCGCGCCACGCCGGCGCAGGCATCGCAGCCACAGCAGGCCAAGACCGGCGGCAACGCGCTGGAATCACAACGGCTGGATCCGAATCGCCGTGATCCGATCGACGCCGGCAGTACCGGTTTCAGCCAGAACGGCATCTCGGTGCAGGCCGACGTGGCGACCAACACGCTGCTGATCTCCGCGCCCGAGCCGGTGTACCGCAACCTGCGGCGGGTGATCGACCAGCTTGACCAGCGCCGTGCACAGGTACTGGTGGAAAGCCTGATCGTGGAGGTCAACCAGACCGACGCGGCCGAACTGGGTGTGCAGTGGATGCTGGGCAATGGCCGCACCTTCGGCGGCACCCACTTCGGCGGCACCACCGGTGGCAGCGGACTGAACACCGCCGCACGCACCACCCTGGACGTGCTGCCCAAGGACGGTCTGAAGATCGGCGTCATCGACGGCACCATCAACCTGCCCGGCGTCGGTCAGATCCTCAACATGAAGGCACTGGCCAACGCGCTGCAGAGCAAGGGCGGTGCCAACATCCTGTCCACGCCGAACCTGATGACGCTGGACAACGAAGCGGCCAGCATCATGGTCGGCCAGACCGTGCCGTTCGTCAGCGGCCGCTACGTGACCGACGGTGGTGGCGGCAGCAACAACCCGTTCCAGACCATCGTGCGCGAGGACGTGGGCCTGAAGCTGCGGGTGCGCCCGCAGATCTCCGAGGGCGGCACGGTGAAGCTGGACATCTACCAGGAAGTCAGCAGCATCGACGCGCAGAGCGCGAACAGCACGGCCGGCATCATCACCAACAAGCGCGCCCTGGATACCAGCGTGCTGCTGGACGATGGCCAGATCATGGTGCTCGGTGGGCTGCTGGAAGACAGCGTCAGCCATGGCCGTGATGCGGTGCCGGGGCTGGGAAAGATCCCGGTGCTGGGCGCCTTGTTCCGCAGCGACACGCGCAAGCGCGCCAAGACCAACCTGATGGTGTTCCTGCGCCCACACGTGGTGCGGGACCCGGCTGCTGGCCAGCGCCTGACCCGCGACCGCTACGACTACATGCGTAACGCGCAGGCCGGCGCGCAGCCGGTACAGAGCTGGGCCTTGCCGGCGCTGTCGGCGCCGCAGCTGCCACCGCAGGACCTGTCTGTACTCGGCCAGGGCCATGCACGCGATGGCCAGGGCCAGCCGCTGCAGAACAGCAGCCTGGCGGCGTTGTATCCGGCCGGTGAGGGCGATGCCCAGCTGGTGCAGTTCGCACAAGGGCTGGACCCGGCGCGTGCCAGCCAGGGCGTGGCGCAGGTGCGGGCACTGGGCCTGCAGGCGTATGCCGAAGCGACGCCCGGCGAGAGCGGGCAACGCCTGCGCGTGCGATTGCCACGCGATCCGGCGACGCTGGACCCGGCACTGCAGCAGCTGCGCGGACTCGGCTACACGCCGGAACTGGTGATCGGGCCGTGAGCGCCGCCGCGCCGCTGCCGTACGCCTGGGTGCGCAGCCATGGCGTGATGCTGTCCGAGGCGGGCGGCGAGGCCGTGTTGCTGGGCACCGCCGAAACTGCGGCGTGGGCCGTGGCCGAACTGCGACGCCGGCATGGTCCGCTGCCGTTCCAGGCCCTGGATGCGGCGACCTGGCAGCAGCGGTTGGGTGAGCAGTACCGTGACGGCGGCGATGCCGCTGCCGTAGTGGGTGCCGCCGAAAGCGAAGTCGATCTGGACCGGCTGATGCAGGACATGCCGGAAGTCACCGATCTGCTGGATGCGCAGGACGATGCACCGGTGATCCGCATGATCAACGCGCTGCTGGCACAGGCCGCACGCGATGGCGCCAGCGATCTGCACATCGAGCCGTTCGAGACCCACTCGGTGGTGCGGTACCGGGTGGACGGCACCCTGCGCGACATGGTGCAGCCGCGGCGCGCACTGCATGCGGCGCTGGTATCGCGCATCAAGATCATGGCGCACCTGGATATTGCCGAGAAGCGCCTGCCACAGGATGGGCGCATCGCGATCCGCGTGGGCGGTCGGCCGCTGGACATCCGCGTCTCCACGGTGCCGACCGGGCATGGCGAGCGCGCCGTGCTGCGACTGCTGGAGAAGGATGCCGGCCGCCTGCAGCTGCAGCGGCTGGGCATGGCCGATGACACCCTGGCCACATTCACCGGCCTGATCCGGCAGCCGCATGGCATCGTGCTGGTCACCGGGCCAACCGGCAGCGGCAAGACCACCTCGCTGTACGCAGCGCTGGGCCAGCTTGACAGCAGCACCAGCAACATCCTCACCGTGGAAGACCCGGTGGAGTACGACTTCGCTGGTATCGGCCAGATCCAGGTCAACGCGCGCATCGGCATGAGTTTCGGTACCGCGTTGCGTGCGATCCTGCGCCAGGATCCGGACACCATCATGATCGGTGAGATCCGCGACCTGGAGACCGCGCAGATTGCCGTGCAGTCGTCGCTGACCGGCCATGGCGTGCTGGCCTCGCTGCACACCAATGATGCGATCTCGGCGGTGACCCGTCTGGCCGACATGGGCGTGGAACCATTCCTGCTGGCCTCGTCGCTGCGCGGGGTGCTGGCGCAGCGGCTGGTGCGGCGCCTGTGCACGCAGTGCCGGCGTGCCGAGGTGGATGGCGAAGGCCACACCGTGTGGCGTGCAGTTGGCTGCGCGGCCTGCGCCAACAGCGGCTATCGCGGGCGAACCGGTATCCACGAACTGTTCGTGGTCGATGACCGCGTGCGTGCACTGATCCATGAAGGGCAGGGCGAGCCTGCGCTACGCGAGGCCGCGCGGCGTGCCGGCATGCGGACCTTGCGGCAGGACGGCCAGCGCTGGGTCGACAGCGGGGTGACCACGCTGGAAGAGATCCTGCGCGTTACCGGCGACGATTGAGGCCTGCATGGCACTGTTCGACTACCAGGCCGCCAATGCGCAGGGCCGCATCGAGAAGGGCCAGCTGGACGCCGACAGCCCGCGTGGCGTGCGCCAGCTGTTGCGCGGGCGCGGTTTGACCCCTGTACAGGTGAGTCCGGCGCGCAGTGCGGGCAGTGGCTGGGGCGCGCGCAGGCTTTCGGCAAGCGAGCTGGCGTGGGCCACGCGGCAGCTGGCCAGCCTGCTGGCCGCCAGCCTGCCGCTGGAAGGCGCTTTGAGCGCGGTGATCGAGCAGGCCGAGCGCCCCCATGTCGCGCAGGCGCTTACTGCCGTTCGTGCCGATGTACGCGCTGGCCAGCGCCTGACTGTTGCACTGGCAGCGCGGCCACGCGATTTTCCGCCGATCTACCGGGCACTCGTGGGCGCGGGCGAAGACTCCGGTGATCTGGCGCGGGTGATGGAGCGCTTGGCCGACTACATCGAAGAGCGCAATGCGCTGCAGGCCAAAGTACTGACCGCCTTCATCTACCCGGCGGCAATCAGCCTGGTGTCGGTGGCGATCGTGATCTTCCTGCTCAGCTACGTAGTGCCGCAGGTGGTGACCGCGTTCGTGCAGGCACGGCAGACGCTGCCGATGCTGACCCAGGTGATGCTGGCGGCCAGCGCATTCGTACGCAGCTGGGGCGTGTGGGCAGGGCTGGGAATAGGTGCGCTGGTGGTGGCATGGCGACTGGCCTTGCGCCGGCGCGAGCTGCGCCTGCGCTGGGACGCGATGCTGCTGCGGGTGCCGATGGTCGGGCGTTTCGTGCTGGGTGTGAACAGTGCGCGCTTTGCCTCGACGCTGGCGATCCTGCTGGACGCCGGTGTGCCGCTGCTGCGCGCATTGGAGGCGGCGCGGCAGACATTGGGAAACGCGCTGCTGGCGCGCTGTGCCGATGATGTGTCCGCGCGCGTGCGCGAAGGTGCGGCGTTGGGTGCTGCGTTGAAGGTGCAGAAGGTGTATCCGCCGATCCTGGTGCACCTGGTGGCCAGCGGTGAGAAGACCGGCTCGCTGGCACCGCTGCTGGATCGTGCTGCACAGACGATCTCGCGCGAGATCGAACGTCGCGCGATGGCGCTCACTGCGTTACTGGAACCGACCATGATCCTGGTGATGGGCGGTGTGGTGCTGACGATCGTTTTGGCAGTGCTGATGCCAATCATGGAAATGAATCAATTGGTGCAGTGATGCGCGACGCGCGTCACAGGTAGCGCCGGGCCATGCCCGGCGAGCGCGCAGCGCGGCACGCTTTCGATTCTCCACACAATCCTCCACACCTTTTTTCGATCTTCCACAGGTTTCTTAAGCGGCCTGTCATCGGCGCAGACCAGCATGGACACGTCGCCGCAGAGTGGGCTGGGAGGCCCTCGGCGGCAGCAGGCGTGTAGTGACCGTTCCTCCCTTGGCGTTTCCCTTCGCAGTAAACCCTTCAGGAGAAGATCATGAACAAGTACAAGACCCTGGCCGCGCTGGTTGCTACCGCGCTGCTCGCCACTGCCGGTGCCGCTTCGGCCCAGCAGGCCCTCGTCAACGGTGGCGGCGCCTCGCTGCCGGCCGATCTGTACAAGGGTTCGACCGACAGCATCCTGCCGGCCAACTTCAGCTATGCCGTGACCGGTTCGGGTACCGGCAAGAAGGCGTTCCTGGAAAACAAGATCGCGCTGTTCATCCCGACCGGCACCGGCAATGTGCATTTCGCTGGCAGCGACTCGGTGCTGAGCCAGACCGAGATCGATACCTATAACACCACCTACAACAGCGCGAGCTCGACCACCAAGTTCGGCCCGCTGCTGCAGCTGCCGTCGGTCGCCACCTCGGTCACCCTCCCGTTCAACAAGGCCGGCTCGGCTGTTGACCTGACCGTGGCCCAGGCCTGCGGCATCTTCTCGGGCAAGATCACCGACTGGTCGAGCATCGGCACCGGCCGCAGCGGTCCGATCCAGGTCGTCTACCGTGGCGAGAGCAGCGGCACCAGCGAACTGCTGACCCGCTTCCTGGCCAATGCCTGCCAGCCGGCTGATGTCTCGGGTACCAGCCTGAAGCTGACCAACGGCGTGCCGGCCTTCTCGGTGCAGTCGACCTTCGCCAACCTGTTCACCACCGTGCCGTCGAACTTCATCGCCGCCCCGGCCACCGGTGGCACCTCGCTGTACAACGCCGTGTACGCCGTTGATGGCCGCGTCGGCTATGTCGGCCCGGACGTGATCCCGAACCTGCAGGACGCAACCAAGGTCGCCAAGCTGAAGGGCTACTCGCCGGATGAAGTGAGCGTTGCCGCCACCCTGAACACCATCGCGCCGCCGTCCAACGCTGCCGACATCGCCAACCCGGCCAAGTGGGTCCCGGTGTTCACCAACCCGTCGGCCGGTTACCCGATCGCCGGCTACACCAACCTGGTGTTCGGCCAGTGCTACCGCACCGCGCTGCCGCGTACCGCCGTGCGCAACTTCCTGGAAGCGCACTACAACCTCGGCGCTGCCGGCAACAACGATGCCGCCGTGCGCGCACACGGTTTCATCCCGCTGACCAAGGTCTGGCGTGAAGCGATTGCCAACAACCTGGTGGCCGCTTCGGCCCCCAACGGTCTGAGCAATGCCAACACCTGCCACCACCGGCGTCGGCCGCTGATCCTGCGGTAACGCTGGAATGGGGCGCCGACCGTGAGGTCGGCGCCTTTTTCATTGGGGGGCTTCTGTGAACCACGTGTTGATGTCGGCTTCACGCTGCGAGCCCCGTCTAACAGGGGTAGGGCACACATCGCCCCATCCATCAGACAGTGCTGCGGCCACGGCCGCCCAATCAGGTTGACGAGGTCCCGATGTCGCACCCGCTCACGACCGCTTCCCGCCCGTCGCTGGCTCGCCGCAACCATCCGATGGCCTGGGCCGTCGCGGTCGCGCTGGGCACGGTGGTGGCGCCGCCCAGCCAGGCCCAGCAGGCCTTCAGTCCAGGCTGGTTCGCTGATCGCGGCGCGGCCCAGAGCGCAGCGGCGCAGAGTGGACGCATGCCCAATGGCGTGCCGATCCAGTTCCAGCTGCCGGCCCAGCAGCAGGACGCCGCGCGCCAGAAGCTGCAGCAGTCCATCGACAACCTCGGGACGGCGGCGCAGGCCATTGCGCTGCAACAGAGGCTGCAGGAACAGGCCCGGCAGGCGCGCCGGGAGGCCGGTTTCATCGTGGCCGACGGCCTGGGCAAGGATGGCCTGAAGGTCGATGAGAATCCGCTGACCCGCGGCTGGCTGAACGCGCGCGAGGCAAGCCAGTCGCAGGGCGGTGATGGCCGCATCCAGGTCAGCATCGAGCAGACCGCCGACAAGGCGATCCTGAACTGGGAGACCTTCAACATCGGTGGCAACACTACGCTGACCTTCCAGCAGAACCCGGACTGGGCCGTGCTCAACAGGGTCAACGACCCCAGCGCCCGCCCCAGCCAGTTCCTTGGCCAACTGAAGGCCAACGGTACCGTATTCGTGGCCAACCGCAACGGCGTGGTATTCGGCAACAACAGCCAGGTCAACGTGCGCAACCTGGTTGCCGCCGCCGCCCGCATCAGTGATGGCCAGTTCCGCGACAACGGCCTGTTCAGTGCCGACAGCAATACCGCCGCACTCACCGAGGCCTTCGGCGCGGTGATGGTCGAGCAGGGTGCGCGCATCATCACCCACGAACCGGGAAGCGCGACGCGTGGCGGCGGCTACGTTCTGTTGGCCGGCAGCAGCGTGGAAAACGCCGGGCAGATCGAGACCCGCAAGGGCCAGGCACAGTTGGCGGCAGGCGACAGTTTCGTGATCCGCCGTGGTGTCGGCACGGCCCAGAACACGGCATCGACCACCGCCGGCAACGAGGTCGCGCCGCGCTTCGTGCAGGGCAGCGGCGCGGGCGAGGTACGCAACAGCGGCCTGATCCAGGCGCGCGAGGGTGACATCACCCTGGCCGGGCGCAAGGTCGAGCAGGCCGGTGTTGCCATCGCCACCACCACGCTGAGCCAACGCGGCACCATCCATCTGCTCAACGCGCTCAGTGATCGCCAGGGCCAGGTAACCCTTGAATCCGGCGCGACCACCGCAGTGCTGATCGAAGACGATGGCAAGAGCGCGGTGCTGGACAGCCAGCGCGAGGCGTTGATCAAGGCATCGGCCGAGCAGGACCTGCTGCGTGCGGCAAGCAGTGCAGGGACGTTCGACAACCTCTCGCGGCTGCAGGACCGCCGCGACCAGTCCGCGCGTGGAGATCGTCTCCGGTGGCGACATCAACTTCAAGGATGGCTCGTTGACCGTGGCCACCGGCGGCCAGGTGGTCAGCGACGCGGCGCGACGCAGTTACGTGGGCAATGCGGCATGGGTCGATGTCTCCGGCGCAGTCGGTGTACGCGTAGCGATGGAAAGCAACAACGTGCAGGTGAAGGTGCAGGGCAACGAGCTGCG
>JAHXDM010000017.1 GCA_019468145.1 Rickettsia endosymbiont of Bradysia coprophila | reverse complement strand
TCGGCACATGGCGGCTACGGTTCTATGCTACAATGGTCGCACCACCTGGGTCGAAGCCGGCCTTGGGCGGTGCGATGAAACTGCCCTGTGGTCCACGCGCTTCGATCAGGCCACGCTTGCGTGCTTCATCGAAGGCCCGCGTTACCGTGGTCAGGTCGATACCGAGCTGCTGCGGCCAACGCGCGCTGCGAGGGCAGCGCTGTCCCGGGTGCGAGACCACCGTGCCCGATGCCGATGCGCTGGCCGAGACGCTGCGGCGTGGCGCGGCCGCCGTACTCGCACGCAGCAACGCACCGAACCTGATGACGTATCACCTGGGCGGCGGCAACCCGACCGACCGCCACGCAGCGGCGCGCTGGCTGCAGCCGATGCTGGGAAAGGTGGACGATGCCTGCCTGTTGCTGACAGAGGGTGCACAAGTAGCGTTGGCCGCGATCCTGGTCAGCCAGGGCCGCGACGACGACGCGATCCTGTGCGATGCGCTGGTCTATCCGGGCCTGCTGCAGGCGGCCGCCGCACTGGGTCGGCGCTTGCTGCCGGTGGACAGCGACGAGCACGGCATGTGCCCCGAGGCGCTGGTGCGGTTGGCACGCGAAAGCGGTGCGCGGCTGGTCTATCTCAATCCCACCTGCCAGAACCCGACCGCACTGACCCTGCCGCTGCATCGGCGCGAAGCGCTGGCGCGCGTGCTGGAAAGCGAAGGCCTGCTGGCGATCGAAGACGATCCTTATTGGCATCTCGCCGAAGATGCGCCGACACCGCTGGCAACCCTGGCACCGCGTCAGGTGTTCTACGTGGCGACGCTGTCGAAGGTGATCAGCCCGGGCCTGCGCACCGCCTTCGTGCGTTGCCCGAGCGCCGCGCATGCCGAGGCGATGACGGCCGCACTGCGAGCAACGCGGTTGATGGGCCATCCGCTGGTCTCGGCGCTGGCCAGCCAGCTGCTGCTGGATGGTTCGGCGCAGTCACTGCTGGCGCAGGTGCGCACCGAGGCGCGCGAGCGCATGCGCTTGGCGCGCTACCTGCTGGCGCCGTCGCTGCTGCAGCGCGCGGAAGGCCTGCATGCCTGGTGCCGTATACCGGCACCGTGGACGGATGCCACGCTGGTGCGTACCGCACAGATGCAGGGGCTGGCGATTGCGCCGTCATCGGCGTTCTGCCCGCCGGGGGTATTGCATCAGAGTGGCGTGCGGCTGTCGCTGGGACTGGCGACGGATCGTCGGCAGCTGGAAAGTGCGCTGCGGAGGATCGACCGGTTGTTGTTGTCGGATGCGTTGCCGGCGATCGAGCGGTAGGCGCAATGCATCCACGCCATGCGTGGATGTGCGCTGGACCTGGTAGTGCCGGCCGCTGGCCGGCAACGGCATGCACGGATCATGAGGTTGCCGGCCAGCGGCCGGCACTACCCCAATGCCGCCAGCGCCTGCACCAGCGCATCCATCTGCTCCGGCCGGGTGAACACCGACGGTGTCACCCGTACGCACGCGCCGGACTCCAAGCCATCGCGATGCGTGGTGAACACGCGATGCTCATCCAGCAGGCGCTTCTGCAGCGCGATGTTGTCGGCCACGCTGGTACGCCCGCGCAGGCGGAAGCTGGCCAATGCACTCGCCAACGCCGGATCCGGTGAGGACAGCACTTCGATATGCGCCATCTGCCGCGCCGGTACCGTCCAGCGCTCGCGCAGGTAACGCAGGCGTGCCTGCTTGTTGGCCACGCCGATGCGCTGGTGCAGGGCAATGGCTTCCGGGAGTGCCAGGTAGGCGGCGAAGTTGACCGTACCGGTATGCACGCGGCTGCCCACGCGGCTGTCGTCGGCCTCGCCCATGTACGGGTCGAGGTCCGCAACGCGGCCCCTGCGCACGTACATCGCGCCGACACCGACCGGCGCACCGATCCACTTGTGCAGATTGATGCCAACGAAATCAGCCTTGAGCTGCGGCACCGCGTAGTCGATCTGGCCAAACCCATGAGCCGCATCAACGATCACGTCGATACCGCGTGCACGCGCACGTTCGGCGATCTCGGCCACCGGCAGCACCAGCCCGTGGCGATGGCTGACCTGGGTCAGCAGCACCAGCTTCAGGCGTGGCAACCGCGCGAATGCGTCCTCATAGGCCTGCAGAATCTGCACGTGGTCCGGGACGGCCGGTAGCGCGATACGCTCGACCTGCACGCCACGGCGCTGTTGCAGCCAGCGCATCGCGCCGATCATGCTGTCGTAGTCGATGTCGGCATACAGCACCTGGTCGCCGGGTTGCAGGCGGTTGTAGCCGCCGATCAGCGCCAGCATCGCCTCGGTGGCACCACGGGTCAGTGCGATCTCGTCGGCGGCCACGCCCAGCAGCTCCGCCACCTGCCGCTGCACCGCCATGTACTGCGCCGGGAACTCACGACGGCCGTACCAGGCGTTGCCACGGTTCACTTCAGCGGTGTGCCGCTGGTAGCTCGCCAGCGTATCGCGGCCCATTGCACCCCAGTAGCCGTTCTCCAGGTGGTTCACTTCATCGGTGATGTCGAAGTGGCTGGCCACGGCGGCCCAGTAGCCTTCATCGCGGGCCAGCACGTCCGGCGCCACGGTCGTTGCGGGAATCTGCATGGGCGCAGCGTAACGCGCGGCGGCCATGGCGGGCAGTGAAGACAATGCGGCTGCGGCCGGCAGCAAGGTGCCGGCACGCAGCAGGGAGCGGCGCGTGCGGTCCATCAGAAGCTCAGCCGGTACTGCGCGTACAGGTTGGCGCCGTCGGTGTCGTACGGCGCGTTGCGCGAGTAGACCAGGCCGCGACTGGCCTGGAAGACCGCCTCATCCGGATAGCGGTCCAGCACGTTGTCTGCACCGACGCGCAGGCTGTGGTGCTCGTTGATGCGATAGCCCACGGCCAGGTCGACGAAGCTCATCGCGCCGAAGCGCTGGTAGATGTCGCCCACCGCATTGCCGCTGGAGTCGGTCCAGGCACCGTAGTAGCGCATGCGCGCCATCAGCGACCAGGCGCCGACATCCCAGCTGCCGGTCAGGCTGCCCTTGTGCTCGGGCAGGCGATCTTCGAACAGCACGCGCTGGGTTTCGTTGGTGGCCACCGAGGTGCTGCCGTTGTCCACGCGGGTGCGGTTGTAGTTGTAGGCCAGGGTCAGCGTCATGCGACCCGCGCCGAGGTCGCGCAGGTAGTTGCCGACCACGTCCACGCCGGTGGTGGTGGTATCGAAGTCGTTGGTGAAGTAGTTCACCGAGGTATAGCCCAGCGGATTGGGAGTACCAGCCGGAATGGCGAAACTGGCCGACTGGCTGAAGCGGTCGGTGAGCTTGATCTGGTAGACGTCGACCGAACCGGACAGGCCCAGGTCGGTGCGCCAGGTCAGGCCCAGCGACGCGGTACGCGATTCCTCCGGCTTCAGCGGCCTGGCACCGAGCAGCTGCGCCAGCGGGTCGTTCGGCGACAGGCGACCACTGGTGAAGATCTGCAGCGTGCGCGTGTCCAGGCCCTGGGTGGTGCTGGTGGTGTTGAGCTGCGCCGGGGTCGGTGCACGGAAGCCGGTGGACACGGTACCGCGCAGGGCTACGTCCGGGGTAATCGCGAAACGCGCCGAGAGCTTGCCGTCCAGCGTGCTGCCAAAGCTGGAGAAGTCCTCGTAGCGGCTGGCCGCGCCGATGCTCCAGCGCTCGCCCAGCGGCATTTCCATATCCACGTAGGCCGCCTTGCTGCGCTGGCTCCACTGCCCGGCCTGGCTGGCCGAGAAGCCCGGCGCGCCGTTGGAGTTGGCTTCCAGGCCCGCCGCTGCGCCCGGCCCCACCGCGTACGAAGCCGGATCACCCGCGCGCACCTGGTAGGTCTCCTGGCGGAACTCACCACCGAAGGCGACGTTGATCGGCTTGGACAGCGCGCCCACGTCCCACTCGTAGTTGAAGTCGGCGTTGGCGTTCTTCTCGGTCTGGGTCAGGCGGCCGAGATCGAATGCGGTCGGGCTGGCCGGGCCGAGCGAGGCGTTGATCGAGTTCTTCAGGCTGTAGTCGATCGCGTTGCGCCCGTACGAGGCGCTGACATCCCAGCGCAGCTTCGGGGTGATCTCGCCACGCAGGCCACCGACCAGTTGCAGGTCGTTCTGGACGTTGCCGTACTGCGGGCTGAAACCCACCGGATAGATCGAACGCAGGTTCCAGCCGGGGAAGATCGCCGTGGTGCGGTAGGCACCGGTGGTGGTGTCCGGGTTGCGCCAGTTGAAATCGCTGACACCATCGCTGTGGCTGTACAGGCCAAAGGCATAGAGCTCCAGCGTGTCGCTGGCGTTGGCCTTCACATTGAAGCCGACGCGGCGGCTTTCCAGTTCCGGCTGGCCCCAGCGCTGTACCGGGTTGGGCACGTCCAGATCCGGATGCGCGGCCTGGAAGGCGATCGCATCCGGGCGCTGGCGGGTGCGCGAGGTGGCGTCGGAATTGACG
>JAHXDM010000016.1 GCA_019468145.1 Rickettsia endosymbiont of Bradysia coprophila | reverse complement strand
AACAAAAGGAAGGTGGAATCAATTTTGGAACATGATTAACCAAAATGCCTTAAGCGACATCTTGATATCTTAGTTAACATTATTCAATAGCTGTACCCCATAATTTGTATTAGTTGACATTTGATCTTACATTTAATAAAAATAATGTATAAAAAATACAGATAAAAAAATGGAAGGTCACAATGAACTTAAATCAAAAAATAATAAAGCCCAAACTAGGGTTATTAGGGCTAGCAAAGAGTTTAGGCAATGTATCAGCAGCATGTAAGGCTATGGGATATAGTAGAGATAGTTACTATAGATTTCAAGAATTATATGAAACTGGAGGAGAAGAAGCCCTATACGAAATAAGTCGGAAGAAGCCCATAATAGCTAATAGAGTAGATCCACGTGTGGAGAAAGCAGTTGTGGATATGGCTGTAGAATATCCAGCATATGGGCAACTGAGAGTATCAAATGAGCTTAAGAAGACAGGTGTTCTTGTATCACCTGGTGGGGTAAGATCAATTTGGTTGCGTAATGATTTAAACAATATCAATAAAAGGCTTAAAGCATTAGAAGCTAAGATGGCTCAAGATGGTATTGTTCTTACCGAAGCCCAGTTACAAGTATTAGAGAAGCGTCGTAATGAGAAAGAAGCCCATGGTGAGATAGAAACGCAGCATCCAGGTTATTTAGGGTGCCAGGATACATATTATGTTGGCAATTTTAAAGGTATAGGTAAGGTTTATTCTCAGGTCTTTATCGACAGCTATACCAGAGTAGCAGATGCTAAACTATATACTGAGAAAACAGCGCTGACGAGTGCTGATATGCTCAATGACCGGATATTACCATGGTATGAGGACCAAGGGATACCTATCTTACGTATCCTTACTGATCGGGGGAGCGAATATAAAGGCAATATAGAGCATCATGCTTTTGAGTTATTCTTAAGCATCGAAGGTATAGAACATACTGTTACTCGCGCTTACTCGCCTCAAACCAATGGTATGTGTGAGCGTTTTAACAAAACTATGAAACAGGAATTCTTTGATACAGCTATGCGAAAAAAGATTTATACATCCCTTGAAGATTTACAGCTAGATCTTGATATTTGGTTAGAGTATTACAATCATGAAAGGCCACATTCAGGAAAATATTGTTATGGTAAAACCCCTATGCAAACTTTTCAAGATAGTAAAAAATTAGCTGTTGAAAAGAATAATGAAATCTTGTACCTTGAATATATATCTGACAGTCAAAATTTAACTGACAATCAGGTGCAAAATTTATAGTGTCTGTAAGATCAAATCTTGACTTCTACACCTAATGCCTTACTTTTTAAAACGTCTTGAATAAGACCAAAACAACTTTCTCCTTGTTCAAAATATTTCATCCATGAACCGCTGCCTACTATCTCTTTCATAACAAGACCTCCCAGGCGTAAATAGTGGTATATGTTTCAAATACTTTTACATGATACAATTCTATTTGCTGGTAACATAAATTACCATCATGATAACTTTTACTACACCTCATCTTGCTATCATGCGATGCTAAACTAATAATTATTTTCTCCCTTAACTCACCTATGCTTTCTTCTTTGATTCCTTCAAAAATAGACTGAGTTTTTAAATGAACATTTGCCATCTGCCCAAATTTGCCTTTATTTTCTATAACATCCAAAGCAAGCCTTGCATACGAAATGCTATTACTTACTAAATATGAATAATAGTTTTTAGCGCAATTGATAGCCTTAATCATATCCTCAGAACTCAGAGTATTTATTTCCCTATGAAAATCTTTTAAAGACACCCGATACTCTGATCTAATTTTTACTTTATCTATTTTCATTGTTTTCCTCCCATTGTTTAATTAATTGCAAAGTATGATTCTTAATATCATTATAATTATTTATTAAATTTTTATAAAAGTGTATTTTTATAAATAATTTTTTATAAAAAAATGCTGATTCACACAGTTTAAATGTTCCTGGTTCATTATCACATACTAAAAACTCATCAGGATTTTTAGGATCATCATTGGTATATATATGCGTTACAAAAGGTGGTAATTCCTCTTTCAATCGTTTTGTTGTTTGATTATTCATTTGTTCTCTAGATTGACGTAAGTCATTTATTTCTTCTTGCGATAATTTTTTATCCGACGCTATAATTTTAATTGTTGCTTCTATATCTGACATTATGCCAAAATATTTTAATAAATAATGTTTTCTTCCCAATATCTGATGAAAATCACTATATTCAATTGCATATTGATCCCCTTCACAATCTAGATCTAACAGATCCTCCCAGTATTGATCGCCCAAATACTCCCTGAATGTTACATTATTATTGCTTAAATATTCTCTTACATCCTCAAACCAAAGTGATATAGAATTTTTACCATTACCATATCCTCCTTGTATTTCAGGGTAAGTAAAGGCCAACGTTAATGCTTTAGCATCACCATCAACTTCTCTAGAGCTACTCATTGTTAAAAAACTCCTTGGAATATTTAACTCTATATCACTAATGACCACTTTCCTTTTATCAGTAGGTTTAACAATATATTTCTGCTGATCTTGACTTGCCATTACTGAAAAAGGCATAAAAATGGCAATAATCAGTATGATAATTTTTGTATTTATTCACTTGACCTTGAGTTCTGCCGCCAAGCCTCTTACTCAAGGTCACACCTTGTTTGTTAAGCATATAATTAATATTATACTACCCATCTATAAAGATTTCTGTTACTTTCAAACTCTTACCCTCTTGCTCTACTATAGCTGGCACAAACTTAATACCAACCTTACTAGTTAACTCCCCCGCTTGGTCAAAATACAAAAGCGTGCCTAATTCCTCTTGTAGATCTAAAATCTTACCACCTACTAGGATAATCCGATCTTCTATCTTATTATCCCTATCTATAGTACTCTTATCTAATATTTGCTCCTTTAACCATGTCACTTGCAGCTGGTCTCTACCATCAACAAAGATCAATCTTCTTGATAAATCCATATGATCTAACGGATTGACGCTGACACCTGCTTTATGTAGTATTTTCCCACATGGCAGTACGATATCTTCAGCTAATATATAAGTCGGATCATAATAAAACTCTCGTACCTTTGCTGCTCTACTAATACCTATAACGGGCAAAGGATTTGTTACTCTTTCCTTAGCAATCTCTAACATTTTTCTATTGTGATACTCAATATCTAGCTGCTGTAACTTACGCTGGATCATCGTAATAAACCTTCCTCTTTTATGGCAAATACTGACCCATACTGCCCGAAGTCTTTGGCTTCTACTTCTGCTATTTTCGCTACCAACATTTGCACCACTACCAACAATAAAATTACTTGTTTCATTGGTATTTTTGTATACTTAAAAATATATTTTTCAGTAATAACAAAAATACCAAGATATTAACTGGTACTAGAGTTATGCTTGCTATATTGTAAAGTAATGTAGTTTTAATAAGTAACAATAGACTTCTTGCATAACCTAGGATATAGGATAAAATGATAAGATTTTAGGAATTTTATCATATGAGATATGAAGAACTTAAAAAGTTTGGGGAAGAAGAATTTAGACGTTTAACAGGGGGTTAAGAAGAATACTTTTGCAAGAATGACTATTATTTTAGAAGAAGCAGAAACAAAGAAGAAAAGATTTGGGGGCAAACCAAAACCATTTAAGTATAGAAGAGAGGTTATTGATGGCCCTAGAATATATAAGGGAATATAGAACATATTTTTCATATATCAGCTTCATATGGAATATCTGAAAGTAGTTGTTATCGGAATATAAAATGGGTAGAAGATACTTTAATTAAAGCATCCGGATTTTGCTCTTCCTGGTAAGAAAGCTTTAGTTAAAGTGATATGACGTATGAAACCATTCTAATTGATGCCACAGAAAGTCCTATCCAGCCGTCCAAAAAAAGACAAAAACGCTACTATTCAGGTAAGAAGAAAAGACATACTTTAAAAACTCAGCTGGTAGTAGACAAAAAGACAAAACAAATAATATGTACAAATTTATGCAAATGGTAACGACATGATTTTAGGTTATTTAAGGAATCCAAAATTAATATCCATCCTGATACTAATGTAATTACCGATACTGGATATCAAGGGTTACAAAAGATTCATGCTAAATCTGAGTTACCAAAAAAGAAGACTAAAAAAAAATCCATTAACAAAACAAGATAAGAAAAATAACCAAAAACTGGCAAGTACCAGGGCCCTGAATGAAAATGTTATCGGCATGCTAAAACGTTTTTAAAATTATTGCTGATAAATAATCGAAATTCGACGTAAAAGATTTGCTCCTAAGATTTAATTTAATCGCTGGTTTTATATAATTGGGAACTAAATTATTAGGGTTATGCAAGAGGTCTAATATGCCTTCGTCAACTGCGAAAATGGCTATTTTTCCTGGCATTTTAGTATGGTACTTAACAATTAGGTCTTGCCCTGGCTGTATTTCCTTGGGCACATCGATGATAATTTTTTGTTCCCGTTTTTCAATGTTAGCCAGTAAAGGGAATAATCGCATAACTAAAAGGACTAATAAAAATATCATGGAGTCCAGTGATCTAATAAATTGTAGAAGTCAAGATTTGATCTTACAGACACTATAAATTTTGCACCTGATTGTCAGTTAAATTTTGACTGTCAGATATATATTCAAGGTACAAGATTTCATTATTCTTTTCAACAGCTAATTTTTTACTATCTTGAAAAAGTTTGCATAGGGGTTTTACCATAACAATATTTTCCTGAATGTGGCCTTTCATGATTGTAATACTCTAACCAAATATCAAGATCTAGCTGTAAAATCTTCAAGGGATGTATAAATCTTTTTTTCGCATAGCTGTATCAAAGAATTCCTGTTTCATAGTTTTGTTAAAACGCTCACACATACCATTGGTTTGAGGCGAGTAAGCGCGGAGTAACAGTATGTTCTATACCTTCGATGCTTAAGAATAACTCAAAAGCATGATGCTCTAATATTGCCTTTATATTCGCTCCCCGCCGATCAGTAAGGATAACGTAAGATAGGTATCCCTTGGTCCTCATACCATGGTAATATCCGGTCATTGAGCATATCAGCACTCGTCAGCGCTGTTTTCTCAGTATATAGTTTAGCATCTGCTACTCTGGTATAGCTGTCGATAAAGACCTGAGAATAAACCTTACCTATACCTTTAAAATTGCCAACATAATATGTATCCTGGCACCCCTAAATAACCTGGATGCTGCGTTTCTATCTCACCATGGGCTTCTTTCTCATTACGACGCCTTCTCTAATACTTTGTAACTGGGCTTCGGTAAGAACAATACCATCTTGAGCCATCTTAGCTTCTAATGCTTTAAGCCTTTTATTGATATTGTTTAAATCATTACGCAACCAAATTGATCTTACCCCACCAGGTGATACAAGAACACCTGTCTTCTTAAGCTCATTTGATACTCTCAGTTGCCCATATGCTGGATATTCTACAGCCATATCCACAACTGCTTTCTCCACACGTGGATCTACTCTATTAGCTATTATGGCTTCTTCCGACTTATTTCGTATAGGGCTTCTTCTCCTCCAGTTTCATATAATTCTTGAAATCTATAGTAACTATCTCTACTATATCCCATAGCCTTACATGCTGCTGATACATTGCCTAAACTCTTTGCTAGCCCTAATAACCCTAGTTTGGGCTTTATTATTTTTTGATTTAAGTTCATTGTGACCTTCCATTTTTTTATCTGTATTTTTTTATACATTATTTTTATTAAATGTAAGATCAAATGTCAACTAATACACGTAAATCTGAACAACCTGTTTTTGATATTCTACTAGCTCCCCGTACTGAAGTACCAGATTGACGCTGTTTGGGGTTGAGGCCAACAAATGCTACTACTTGTTTTACAGAATCAAAATTCTCTATATTAGATAAGAAAGCAAGAACTACGGCTATTGTTTTTTCTCCTACTCCTGGAATTGAAGCAAGAAGAGTACCCTTATCATCGAGCTCTTTATGGTTTTTGATATGATTGCTAATTAGCTGTTCTATTTCTTTGATCTGTTCATTTCAAAAATTTAATATGAGCTTGAACATTTACAGTAACTATATCAGATGATGCTTCTAACCGATTAGTTTCTTGATTTTTGATGGCAATTAAAGCATCTAAACGGTTTACCAATTGTTGTAATTCATGGATATGAGAAGGTAGTGGTTGCCAAAGGTCAGGCTTCATTGCTATACAAAATTGGGCTATTAATTCGCTATCTACTTTATCAGTTTTAACACGACAAAGTTTGCTCATTGCAAAACCTTTGATACGAGCAGGGTTTACTACACTAACTTTAAAATTCTTATCATAAAGATATTGAGCTAACTTTAAGCCATAAGAGCCAGTAGCTTCCATACATGCATGAGCAGTATCAATTTCTTTAGTTTTTAACCACTCTATTAACCCACTAAAACCTTTGGAATTATTATCAAATTTTTAGTTTTTATTTTGTTATTAATTAACAATGCTACATCAAATGTTTGTTTAGAAATATCTATACCTAAAATTATACTGTCCATATAATACTATTTATGTTAATAATTAATGAAATACTCAAAGACCTACCTTGTAAATACAGGTTCATTGATGTAAACTTCAAGACCTAAGACACCGTCCGATCTTCAATGAGTAGATGAAGGCTAGTTACTTATCTAAACGACAGGATCTTTGTCCTAAGGCTATACACAGTATATCTAGCCTTCTTACTTAAGTGCCCTTAAGTATCTTATAGTTTCTCACTAAAGACAATATCAAGATACAAGGCTATACCCATTCAAAATGAAGATGCTTTAGTGGCCACACGAAAATTATCGGTGAGTCGGTCAAGTAATGATTGAGCTAATGCTGGATAATCCACAGCAAAAAACTTGTGTATTCGCTTTCTAAATTCGTCAGCGCTGGTAAATACTACATTGTTTCTGGCAACTTCATTCATTACCTTCCATAATCGTTCAATTGGATTCAGATTTGGGCTATATGCAGGTAAATAATGCAATTCTATACCATTTTTCTTAGCAAAATCAGTAATTTCCCCACTTTGGTGATATCCTGCTTGATCTAATATCACATGCCCCTTATTAGCCTTAGAGTATGCGCTCTTTACCCGCTTCAAAAACTTTACTATATTCTTACCCTTTATTGTCTCAAATTTTTGTGTTATAACCTTCATCAAACTCAAGTATAGAGCACCAGCAATATTCATTCTAGTTCTTGAGGCAATAGTAGCTATAGCTTTATAATATACTATACTACCCATATTTCAAGAACTTCCATTCATTTGTTTGGTAAGAAAGGAAATATTTATAAAAAAATAATTGAACTATTAGCCAAAGGTTCCTTAGAGTTTAAGCAAATCTATGAACAATTAAGTTATAGTATAGTAAATTAAGATGAATTAGGGACTAGGAGCGAGGCTCAAAGCTTAGAACTACTAGGTAAGCAACGAATCGGTTCCGTCCCTATCTCAAGTTAATTGACTATAAAAGTGGAGTACTGAGTGAATATCTTGATGATTTGATGGAAGCAGCATTTATTGCCGAGATTATACCTGGATTATCAAAACTGGTAGAGAATCCAGATTAAGTCACTTTCGTCTTAGCGATAATTACATGCGTTTTTATTTTAAATATATTATACGCACGCCTGTGAAATAAAATTTTCTAAGCGCGAAATAAAGACAGATATTATTAAAGAAATGCAAGGGAAGTTCGATAGAATATTAATGCCAAAAGGCTTTTCCTGCTCTCCTGTACTGATTCATATTAATGGTGTAGAGGATTCTATAGTTGAAAAGAATTATTTCTGTGAAATAATTGATTTTAGCAAATTATTAGATTACCATGGCAGGCAGTAGCTAATGAAAAAATAATTTTGATAGACAAGGCTTGCAATAAAAGTTTTAATTAAGAATATAATAGAGAATAACATTGACTATGAAAAATTATAGATACGAAACTGATTCTTTCGGGGAAATAAAAATAGAAGATCAATTGTACTGGGGAGCTCAAACTCAAAGATCTCTTGAGAATTTTAAAATAGGTGATCAAAAAATGCCTATGCAACTAATTAAAGCTCTGGCTATTTTAAAAAAATGTGCAGCTGCAGTAAATAGTGAACTCGGAGGAATAAGTGTAGAAATAGCTGAATCAATAGATCTAGCTACTACTAGAATATTAAAAGGAGAATTTGATACTCAATTTCCGTTAGTAGTATGGCAAACTGGATCCGGTACTCAGACTAATATGAATATGAATGAAGTTATAGCTTCTATTGCTAATGAGCAACTAACAGGTAAAAAAGGAGGGAAAATTCCGGTTCATCCGAATGATCATGTAAATATGTCTCAATCTTCTAATGATTCCTTTCCCACTGCTATGCATATAGCGACCGTGCTTGTGAGTCACGAACGATTAATTCCAGCTTTATTGCTTCTTCAATCTGTACTTGAAGAAAAAGTTAAAGTTTGGGATAAAATAATAAAAATAGGGCGTACTCACTTACAAGATGCAACGCCAATAACGTTAGGACAAGAATTTTCAGGCTACGTATCCCAGATTACTCATTCTATAGAGAGAGTGGAAGAAGCCCTTAAGAGAATATATCATTTGGCGCAAGGGGGGACAGCGGTAGGTACTGGTATTAACTGTCATAAAGAATTTGCTGTAAAATTTGCTAATAAAGTTGCCATTTATACTGGCTATCCTTTTAAAACTGCGGCTAATAAATTTGAGGCACTAGCTACTCATGACTCGTTAGTAGAGTTTTCAGGGGTTCTAAACACTATAGCAGTTAGTTTAATGAAAATTGCCAATGACATTAGGTTACTTGGGTCAGGTCCACGATGTGGGTTTGGAGAACTGCATTTACCAGAAAATGAGCCTGGTTCTTCTATTATGCCAGGTAAAGTGAATCCAACACAAGTTGAAGCTTTAACGATGGTTTGTGCTCAAGTAATGGGAAATAATCTTACAGTTACTATAGCGGGCTCAAATGGCCATCTTGAGTTAAATGTTTTTAAACCTGTTATAATATATAATGTTTTACAATCAATAGATTTACTCTCTAGCGGTGTCCATAGTTTTGTAACACATTGTATTAACGGACTTAACCCTAATATAGATCGTATAAATAAGTTAAGAGAGCAATCGTTAATGTTAGTTACAGCTTTAAATCCCCATATTGGTTATGACAATGCGGCAAAAATTGCCAAAAAAGCTTATAAAGAAAATATTACGTTAAAAGATGCGGCGATTAGATTGAATCTTTTATCAAGTGAAGAATTTGATAGGATGGTAAGAGTAGAAAAAATGGTAGGTTCTGGCGCCTCTAACTGAAAGCCAATTACTTCCACTAGAAGTGGGAGCTTGTTGAGTCAATCATTTAGTGTAGAAGTCAAGATTTGATCTGACAGGGGCTATAAAACTTGCACCTGGTTGTCAGTTAAATTTTGACTGTCAGATGTTGTCGAACGCCAAGAATATTGACCCCTTTAGGAATAACCATCGCCATACTATTTAACCCCTTAAAAATCTTTTAAGGTCAAAATAGTAAAATAAAATGACAATTTGTTAAATAAATAAAAGAAGTTACTTTATTGGCAAATTGTTGAGGTTAACTAATTAGGAGGAAATTACAAATGATAGAAGTTGCAGAGATCTTATACCGATGGGTCTCAGGATTTAAAATTAAAGAAATAGTTAAGTCACTTGGTTATGCTAGGAATACAATAAAGAGCGTGATCAGGCAGGCTGAATCAATAAAAGAAAAGTTAGGATATCACAATTATCAATTTGATGATATTGCCAAGGAGATTTCAGCGAGCAGGTACATGAAGATTAGTCGCAAGCAAGAAAAGAAAGCTGATACTTTAGCAGCTTACGATCAACAAATTGCTATTTGGTTAGAAGAAAAATTTATGACTATCACCCAAATTCATAGATTGATCAAAGAGAGGGGATTGGATGTTAGTGAAACTAGTATCCGTAGGTATATTGCAAGCAAATTTAACAAGAACAAAAATTATACTATTCCATTAATGACCAAACCAGTAGAAAAAGCTCAAATGGATTACGGTTTTTCCTAAAGGGGTCAAAATACTTGGCGGCTAAAGGGGGCAAATTAACTGGCGTTCGACATCATGTTTTTTCCTAATTTTAATTTTGTTTTATTTTACCTTAATTAGGTAACAAAATTACCTTTTTTTCTGTCTAATTTCTTCAGGCCATTATACCAATAGATCTTCTCCTTTTTGGTATAGATAATGTTACAACAAGTAGAATGGATTATCTCAAGAAAGGGTCCTTTGATAAGACAACAGATTTTTATTCTAAATACCCAGAAATATTGTATAATCTACCCATCTCAAATATCAAAGTATTATATTCTCAACTTCTATCTAATAAATGAGACAAATGTCAAAACTAGTTGAATATATGCTAAGGTAATACCATAATTCATTGCAAATTATTAACAATAATAAAAATCTAATATGTCACATAATCATTTTGTAAAACATCAAGGATTAGCATTAAGACAAAAAATAATATTTATCGTGTTAATATTATCAGCAAGCATTGTGCCAATGATTAGTAGCGCTTCATCTTCAAAAAATCAGTTACCTAAGGTAGAGTCTTTAACTACTGAAAAAATTAAAACAATAGGGATATCAGAAGCTCTCGATATCCCGGATATATTAAAACATTTTTCTGTTTCAGAAATTTATAAAGGCCGTGTCCCTCAAATACAGTTATCAAGCCATCCAAGTGGCAAGAAGTTTAAAACGCTCTTACAAAAAGGGCTTAAGAATGGCCCAAATTTTGCAGGACATTACACTATCGTGGAGATAGGTTGTGGTACCAACTGCCTAAACATATGGATTATAGACACAAGTAGAGGGACAATACTAGAAGGTCCTTATAATACTGCTTGGGGAGCTAAATATAATTTAAATAGTAGGTTATTAATTTTAAATCCATTACCAACTGATGCTGATAAATCTTACTTAAATCACCCGGCAATCACTGATTGTAACAGCACATACATGCTAATGGATCAAGGTAATTTCACAATTCTTTTTAAAGAAAAAATGGAAATATTACTACAGGAACAATTAAATAGATCCTAAGGTTATTCAAATTAAATACCTTAACAATGGATCATAGATTTATCAAGAAATGACCTACGCCAATGCTTGGTTTTAAAAACTTTACGTCTGCTAAAATTACTATCGCTGGATCCGAGAATATTCGAATGGTTCAAAAAAGACAAATTACTCAGGCTAATGATAATCTTTCTACTTTTGAAAATTTTGTAACATTAATGGCTGCTTAATAGTTAAAAATCCTGAGGCTTCTTAAACCCGCCTAAACGATGCGACAAAACCATCCTACCTAGTACTACAGTTGTAGATTAAAAATTAGGAATTTTTATGACTGCATTAGGGGATACAGTTGTGTATTTATACCTAAATTTTAGGATCTATCATAAAGAAAATATCAAATTTTTCTATAATTTATTCAATCTACAACTGTAGTACTAGTAGTTTTGGTGCAGCATTAAACAAAATAGAAAGAAAACATTATGCCTACTGTCCAAGATAAAAATGTTGTTGAACTAGTAAAATTACTGAATCAACCAGTGAAAACATTCGATATTCGGCTAGTAGAACAACTTATTATAAATATTGATGTCAATAATGCGTATGTTGAGGGTTATACTCTTTTAAATTGGGCAGTATTTAAGGGGGCTACGAATATAGTAGACAAACTACTTGAACATGGAGCAAACCCAAATACCCTAAGTAAGAATGGTAAAACTTCTTTATATTTGGCAACAAAAAGAAAGTATATTGATATTAACATAGTAAACATATTGCTTAAACACGGTGTAAATCCAGATACCCCTCAAGAAAATGGGGATACTCCTTTACATGTCGCAGTACAAAGAAAACATATGAAGTTGATAGAAAGATTAATTAAATATAAGGCTAATCCAAACATTAAAGGTAATCATGGCGATACTCCTTTACATATAGCAATACAAAGAAAATATATTAAATTGGTAGAAAAACTATTTCAATATGGTGCTGATACAACTATTAAAAATGACCGGGGTAAAACTCCTTTACATGAAGCAGTACTTATAAATTCCATTGAGATGGTAGAATTATTACTTGCAAACGGTGCTATTATAGAACTCAGGGATAACCTGGATAACACAGCTCTAGGATTAGCAAAAGAACGTAAGTATAGCAAGATAGAACAAAAGTTGTTGGAAAGTGTACAAAACAATACTAGATATACTCTTTTACATGAGGCAGTACAATATTTGGCAAACAAAAGGGAGGGACTTGATACAATAGAAAAATTACTTGAAACTTCAGATTACATAAATATCCAAGATCATAATGGTGAAACTCCTTTACACCTGGCTGCAAGGGGGTTACATACTATATATAATACAATAGTCAAAAAATTACTTGAACATGGTGCTAATCCAGATATCAAAGATAATAATGGTAAAACTCCTTTAGACTTTGCTGCTAAAAATCAGCATAATGAAGGTCTCTTTGCTAGATCTATAATAAAATTGCTAAACATCACTATGAAAATCACAACTATTTTAGCTCAGCCTGAATTAGCTGATATTATAAACCAAAGCCAAGATAAAAATAGTGGGCCATTATGCACCAAAAATTTTCTTAACCGTATAAAGGAACTAAATATAAATAAATTCCTCCAGAATCTACAAACTTATAATAAACCAATAGATGATCTTTTTATTCAGATAGAAAATATATATAAACAACAACTAGTTCAAGCTATTATTGCATTAGAAATAATGTCATGCCCAAAACAATGGGAAAGAGATATTATTAAAGATGTAATTGAATTCCTAAAAGAATGGGGTATACCTACTGAAACAACGGCAGGATTTACAAAGGAAATAAGTAAATTATATCCTTTTTTCAAAGATGCTTTGGAAGAGTTAACTACACAAGCATACGAAAACACAGTACAAATATTGTATAATCTCTATAGCCTTAAGAATGATAAAATTAATAATAGTAATGGTTATATCTCTAATGCTCCCAAATTATTAAGAGAGTTATCAACTGCCAAAGGTTTTTATGATACAACACTAGAGAATGAAGAAGAAATAGAATTCCTTATTACCCCTGCAAAAAACGACCCTGCAATATTACTAGAAGCAATATTAGACAGTTGTAATATTAATACTATTATAGATACTGAAACCCTACAAGATATTATAGAGATTAAAACTATAAAAGAAATTATGGCACCATTGTTTGATAAACATCTTCAATATATTGCTACATATGATCAGTTAAAAACACTAGAAGAATTCAACAAAGAATTATCTAATAAATTTCATCCATATAATGAAGAATACTACTCTTGGCTTCAATATGAAATGCAGTATCAAGAAGATTACTTAGCTAAACATTTTAGGATTGAGGATTTTATATCATAGAAATAATTTGATCTCATGCTACTGCAGTACAAACAAAGTAGAGTATTATTGTACTACCACTACTTCTACAAAAAATAGTACAGTTAGCAAAAATATTAGTTTTTATTGTACGAATGTTCTAAAACTAGATTTTATAGATAAAATTGTACTAAAAGCACTATGAAAATTGGCTATGCACGAGTCAGTAGTAATAATCAAGATCTTGCGTTACAAAAACAGGAGCTACTTAATGCGGAATGCAAAAAAATATTTAGCGAATCAGTTAGTGCTAAAGATAATAATCGAGCTGAACTTATGGCAATGATTGAATCATTACGCGAAGGTGATATTGTCGTGGTTTATAAAATTGATAGAATTGCTAGATCGCTAAAGGGGCTTATTGAAATTATAGAATTATTGAATAGCAAAAGTGTTGACCTTATCTCTCTTGATTCTGGAGACAAAGTTGATACTACTTCTCCCATGGGTAAGGCATTTTTCCAAATAGCTGGTGTATTTGCAGAATTAGAACGTGGGATGATAAACTCAAGGACTAAAGCTGGAATAGAAAAAGTCAAACTTGAGGGGATAAAATTTGGTAGGACTGTTGGCAGTACAAATAAAAAGACTGCAGATAAAATTGAAAGAATAAAAATTTTTTTAGCTGCTGGCAAAAGTTATGATTGGATTGTTAAAGAAATAGCAGTAAGCAAAAAGACAATAGCCAACATCAAAAAATCTGTAGAAGTCAAGATTTGATCTTACAGACACTATAAATTTTGCACCTGATTGTCAGTTAAATTTTGACTGTCAGATATATATTCAAGGTACAAGATTTCATTATTCTTTTCAACAGCTAATTTTTTACTATCTTGAAAAGTTTGCATAGGGGTTTTACCATAACAATATTTTCCTGAATGTGGCCTTTCATGATTGTAATACTCTAACCAAATATCAAGATCTAGCTGTAAATCTTCAAGGGATGTATAAATCTTTTTTCGCATAGCTGTATCAAAGAATTCCTGTTTCATAGTTTTGTTAAAACGCTCACACATACCATTGGTTTGAGGCGAGTAAGCGCGAGTAACAGTATGTTCTATACCTTCGATGCTTAAGAATAACTCAAAAGCATGATGCTCTATATTGCCTTTATATTCGCTCCCCCGATCAGTAAGGATACGTAAGATAGGTATCCCTTGGTCCTCATACCATGGTAATATCCGGTCATTGAGCATATCAGCACTCGTCAGCGCTGTTTTCTCAGTATATAGTTTAGCATCTGCTACTCTGGTATAGCTGTCGATAAAGACCTGAGAATAAACCTTACCTATACCTTTAAAATTGCCAACATAATATGTATCCTGGCACCCTAAATAACCTGGATGCTGCGTTTCTATCTCACCATGGGCTTCTTTCTCATTACGACGCTTCTCTAATACTTGTAACTGGGCTTCGGTAAGAACAATACCATCTTGAGCCATCTTAGCTTCTAATGCTTTAAGCCTTTTATTGATATTGTTTAAATCATTACGCAACCAAATTGATCTTACCCCACCAGGTGATACAAGAACACCTGTCTTCTTAAGCTCATTTGATACTCTCAGTTGCCCATATGCTGGATATTCTACAGCCATATCCACAACTGCTTTCTCCACACGTGGATCTACTCTATTAGCTATTATGGGCTTCTTCCGACTTATTTCGTATAGGGCTTCTTCTCCTCCAGTTTCATATAATTCTTGAAATCTATAGTAACTATCTCTACTATATCCCATAGCCTTACATGCTGCTGATACATTGCCTAAACTCTTTGCTAGCCCTAATAACCCTAGTTTGGGCTTTATTATTTTTTGATTTAAGTTCATTGTGACCTTCCATTTTTTTATCTGTATTTTTTATACATTATTTTTATTAAATGTAAGATCAAATGTCAACTAATACACATACTTACAACTAACCTCAAAAAAATCTGAGGTTTACACTTAGACCCCTTTACTATGAATATTTTTGTAACTAACATCTGCCCTATACTAAATCCACGTTGTAAGACTTATATAATTTATCGGTCGCGATCGCGACCGATAAATTATATATTTTTAATTATATTTCGTAATAAATTTAACATAATATGTTTTTGTACTCCTGATAGCTTATCTACCTTGTTTTCGTCAATAAATAAATTCCCATCTGATAATACTAAACTCATTATTCTAGTTTTCTTTTTTAGAAACTGATTTTTCCCTTTTCTATAAAGTTGATTATTTAGGTATTGATTCACTATCTCCAGCTGCTCATTGGGCTTTTCTTTGCATAACAATCGAAAGAAGTCTCTATTTATAATCTTGTTTTGTACTAACAAGTCCTGAGTTGTATCCGATAAGTTTTTTAAATTTATAGTTTCAACTACAGTAGACTTTGCTGCACCTACTTTATCTGCTATTTCTTGCATTGAAGAGCATATACCATGTTCTAAAAGATTGGTATATGCTCTCATTAATTCTATAGGATGCAAATCTTCTCTTTGAATATTTTCAATTATAGCTATTTCTTCAGCTTTCTTTTTATCATGCAATATAATACAAGGTACCATCTTCAAGCCTATTAGCAAAGAAGCTCTATATCTTCTTTCTCCACTAACTATTTCATACTTACCTTCTTCTTGTTCAGAAGGTAATACTGTTAACGGCTGCCTAATACCGTGCTCTTTTATAGTAGAAGCTAAAGCTTCTATGCTGGAATGATCAAAAAACCTTCTAGCTTGGTTTTTAAAAGGAATTAATTTGTCAACTACTATATTATAATATTCTCCTCTATAATCTTCAGTATAAACACTAGCTCGCGGCTTATTTTTAGCTTTCTCTTCAACTTTATCTAATGTTCGAATTTTTGCATCTTCGATTTTCACGATTCTTTCCTTTTTGTTGTTGAGTTAAAAATCATTTCTCTACCTAGATCACATATATCTTCAAAGGCTATAGATTTTTTAGAACTCCAAAAAAAGATAGGTTGCATTTTTTTAGCTGAAATATTTATGTCTTCACACTTTCTAACTACTGAATTCATTAAATAATCTTTATATTCAGATCTTAACTTCCCCAATGCTTCCTGAGAAGTGGCAGTTTTAGATTCATATTTATTAGGAATAACCTTAAGACTTATCTTAGATTCCATAATTTCTGAAAAGTTTACTATTTCATCAATTAAAATTTCTAATCCTTTTAAGCTATAGGGCTGAGTTTCACATACAATATTTAATTCGTCAGCTGCAAGTGTAATATTTCTGTTTAAAGTACTAATAGTAGGATTAGTATCTATAAATATAAAGTCATAATTCGTCTTTATAGGCTCAATTAATTTACAAAAAACTTTTTCTCTATTAGCCATTTGATTCAAAGGTAATTCAAGTCTAGTTAAAGATAAGTTAGAAGGCAAACAATCTAATCCTGGATAAATTTTTAGGATGGCGTCATCAAATTTTATTTTATTAACTACAACGTCATAAAGAGTTTTATAATCATCATAAATATTCAAACCAAAAGAATATGACAAATGAGCTTGAGGATCACAGTCTATAGCTAATACTTTGAAACCACATAGTGCAAAAAACGCAGATAGCTGATAACAGAGGCTTGTTTTTCCTGTTCCACCCTTAAAGTTAAAAAACACATGTACTTTTTTCTCTACTAACAAATCATTAAATCCAAAATGCTTTATTATTTTTCTTGTCGTATCATAACTATATTTTTTTCTCTTATCAGTTTTTTCTCCTTCAGATAAAATATTATTTTGATTAATGTATCTGCTTACACTAGAAGGTACAGTATTTGTTATATAACAAATACTAGACTGCGAAAAAAGGGTCTCCATCTGTTTCATAAATTTCTTGCTATAAACATCAAACTGTAACAAATAAATTACTTAAATGCAATAAAATTTATAATAAAATAACTTTTTTTGTTGCATTCATCTTTTATACTACTGTAGTATAAAAATTTAATATAGAGTTATTATTTATAGCTTATGTTATAAATTTATGCATTAATTAGGAATAATATTTCTGAAGAGAACTATTAGAAATATAAAAAGCGCTGAAAGCCAAAACTTTCAGCGCCCTTTAATTGCTAGAACAAACACTATTCGTAGCAAGCCTCATACATTTGTAATTATAGTAAGTTAATAATCTTTTTTCAAGAAGATGTTTGTTCTAGCTCAATAACTAATAAAAGAGCTAGTAAAAATGTTGGTTTTTAACACACTTTTTTTTAGGAAGACGTTATCTTTTTGTGGTTTAGCAGAGATATACAAACCTAAAAAAAGCATATCTTCTAAGTTATTGTTGCGCCTATTACAACTACTTTATATCTGTATTTTTTATAATTATCACTATTCTATTAATGAGGTGATAGTATGATTAATACTTATGTATCTCTCTCTTATACCTCTATTAAGAGTATGCCTAATGGTTCACAGCGTACCCTATTTCAGGAATCTAAAAACTTATATAATCAAGTAGTTAAAATAATTGATTATTCTTCCTACATTCCATATTCTGGGTGTGTATTTGAGCATATACTTAATGCCTCGTCACTTACTCATAATGAAAAGCTATTTTATCTGATAGCAGATAGCCTAAGTTTAATTACTGGTAAAAATAACACAAAGCAGAGATCAGTTGCTCTTTCTAGCATAAAATGGGCTAAAAAATTAAATTGCTCGAAAACTGAAATATTCTCTACGCAAAAAAGCCTAGAAGAAAAAGGCTATTTTGTCATTATTAGAGATACCAATAAATTTGGTAAGAATCAAAGAAATATCATTAGACTTCTTGCATAACCTAGGATATAGGATAAAATGATAAGATTTCAGGAATTTTATCATATGAGATATGAAGAACTTAAAAAGTTTGGAGAAGAAGAATTTAGACGTTTAACAGGGGTTAAGAAGAATACTTTTGCAAGAATGACTATTATTTTAGAAGAAGCAGAAACAAAGAAGAAAAGATTTGGGGGCAAACCAAACCATTTAAGTATAGAAGAGAGGTTATTGATGGCCCTAGAATATATAAGGGAATATAGAACATATTTTCATATATCAGCTTCATATGGAATATCTGAAAGTAGTTGTTATCGGAATATAAAATGGGTAGAAGATACTTTAATTAAGCATCCGGATTTTGCTCTTCCTGGTAAGAAAGCTTTAGTTAAAAGTGATATGACGTATGAAACCATTCTAATTGATGCCATAGAAAGTCCTATCCAGCGTCCAAAAAAAGACAAAAACGCTACTATTCAGGTAAGAAGAAAAGACATACTTTAAAAACTCAGCTGGTAGTAGACAAAAAGACAAAACAAATAATATGTACAAATTATGCAAATGGTAAACGACATGATTCTAGGTTATTTAAGGAATCCAAAATTAATATCCATCCTGATACTAATGTAATTACCGATACTGGATATCAAGGGTTACAAAAGATTCATGCTAAATCTGAGTTACCAAAAAAGAAGACTAAAAAAAATCCATTAACAAAACAAGATAAGAAAAATAACCAAAAACTGGCAAGTACCAGGGCCCTGAATGAAAATGTTATCGGCATGCTAAAACGTTTTAAAATTATTGCTGATAAATATCGAAATCGACGTAAAAGATTTGCTCTAAGATTTAATTTAATCGCTGGTTTATATAATTGGGAACTAAATTATTAGGGTTATGCAAGAGGTCTATTATACCTACTCTACCTGACAAAGTATTTCAGCAATTATATACAGAGCCTGATAGATATGACCTGGATCCAAAAGATAAGAATCTTATTCCTTCTCCTACATATTTGTCTACTTTAACTTCTCTTTCTAAATCTACTTCTTCTGATTCTCTAGATATACAAGTTAGCAAAAGAACCTATTTAGATAAAACTAAATTATTTATTAAAATCAATTATCAAATTTTGCATTTAATTACTTCTTCTGAGCAATTATCACCTTTTGCTAAAATACTCTGGTTATACTTTTATAGTAAATGTTATAAAAATCATCTCAAATCTAAACAGTTTAATACTGATCAACATTCTAATGATTATTTTGCTTTTACCTCTTCTTATCTAGAATTAGAAACGCTGTTTGCTTGTAGTAAAGCTCAACTATCTAAAGCTATTAATTCTTTGGAAAAATTTGCTTATATTAATAGAAGTCGCTTCCATGTTAAAAATAATAATGAAAATGATAACCTCCATGATAAATCTTTATGGACCATTATTGCTTCTTTACCTCAAGAATATCATCAACAAATTACACAGATTAAACCTAGACTTAGCCTAGAAAAAAAGAGCGATATTTCCATAGGCGACCCATATATTTCCAATTCTGGTCAATTATTAAGTAAAGACCTTATATTAAACAAAAGTATTAAAGATTCAGATAGTATAGATGCAAATCATGATTTTTGTGAAACTCCTCAATCTGAATTATCTGTATTTTATAATAACTCTATCCAAGAAAAAGAGGCTAATGATTTACTACTTCTTCAGCAAACCAATACTACTGACTCTATCTCTATTGATAATCCAGATCTAAACGGTAACAAGAAGGGTCAAAGTATTAAGATTAATCAGATTGCTAAGGGCGTTCATGCCAATCAGTCAACAATTACTCCAAAGAAACCTATTGAACAAATAAATAATCAAGAAAAGATTCCTAGAATTGAAGAGAATACTACTACTGATCCTAATAGAAGCACCAACAATAAACCTGAACTCAAAAATGATCAAACGAAGCTTACCAACACTGTTAAATTCTCTCCTAATGCCACTCTTAAAGATTGGTATCCTTTATCTCCACAAGATGTTGATAGGCTGAACTCTAAAGCTGGGCGGGAATTTAGTAATAACTTTGTTAACGAGCTATTATTAAAACTCCATAGGAAATATCCTGACCGAACATTTCCTACTAAAAGTCACATACTCTCTTACCTTGCTAAAGCTTTGAACCGTGAACTTCATCAAGGGCCTTTAGTTAATCATGAAACTTTCAGGTTCGCTAACAATGATCCAGAGTCTATTGTGCAAAGACAAAGAGAAAAATATCTGGCAGAAGTTGAATATAGCAGCGATATTAGCTATGAATCACAGCTTAGAAGGAAAATTGCTGCTATGTTTGAATCTAAACTTGCTTATCAGCTCCTTACTCAAGCAAAATTTACTACTACGGTGCAAGAACAACGTTCTGGTAATAATGAGTTTGATGATCAATGTTTAAAAACTGAATTAGAGCAAATTACCCAAGAAGAAGATGCTTTATCAGATGATGTTCTGGATAACCAACAAACAGATATAATCCAAAATAACTCCTTTATCGTAAAATTAAGTCAAAACATTCAATTATCAGATCTACAACGACAGATTCTAGAGAATTCTATTACTGCAGTTTACGGTCATGTGAATATAACTTACAACCAAGTTCACGATAATTATAGAAAATTAGATAAATTGCAACCAAGACAGCAATACGAGATTTATCTTGAAGAACTAGATCCAAGTTCAACTTGGTATAAAATTAGAACACTACTTAAAAATCAATTTGGAAGTGATGTAGATAAATCTTGGTTCTCTAAACTTACTGCAGAAGAAAACTTACAGAGTAAAGCTCTTACCTTATTTGCTTCGTCCAATTTTATGAGGGATTGGATTAAAAATAAATATCAACACAAAATACAGCCATTGGCTAAAGAATTAGGTTGTAACGTAGTAGAGTTATTAAAGACCAGGTAAAACATGTTGCATAGAATTATTTAAACTGTATTTGTAACATAGTAATATTATATGATAATATCAAGTGTATAATATCCACTAAAAATTTTGATGATCACTTAAAACAGAAAATAAACTTAACATAAATCTTTAGGCAGTTTGGGATTAGTCAGAATTACTGTTTATGTAGAAGTCAAGATTTGATCTTACAGACACTATAAATTTTGCACCTGATTGTCAGTTAAATTTTGACTGTCAGATATATATTCAAGGTACAAGATTTCATTATTCTTTTCAACAGCTAATTTTTTACTATCTTGAAAAGTTTGCATAGGGGTTTTACCATAACAATATTTTCCTGAATGTGGCCTTTCATGATTGTAATACTCTAACCAAATATCAAGATCTAGCTGTAAATCTTCAAGGGATGTATAAATCTTTTTTCGCATAGCTGTATCAAAGAATTCCTGTTTCATAGTTTTGTTAAAACGCTCACACATACCATTGGTTTGAGGCGAGTAAGCGCGAGTAACAGTATGTTCTATACCTTCGATGCTTAAGAATAACTCAAAAGCATGATGCTCTATATTGCCTTTATATTCGCTCCCCCGATCAGTAAGGATACGTAAGATAGGTATCCCTTGGTCCTCATACCATGGTAATATCCGGTCATTGAGCATATCAGCACTCGTCAGCGCTGTTTTCTCAGTATATAGTTTAGCATCTGCTACTCTGGTATAGCTGTCGATAAAGACCTGAGAATAAACCTTACCTATACCTTTAAAATTGCCAACATAATATGTATCCTGGCACCCTAAATAACCTGGATGCTGCGTTTCTATCTCACCATGGGCTTCTTTCTCATTACGACGCTTCTCTAATACTTGTAACTGGGCTTCGGTAAGAACAATACCATCTTGAGCCATCTTAGCTTCTAATGCTTTAAGCCTTTTATTGATATTGTTTAAATCATTACGCAACCAAATTGATCTTACCCCACCAGGTGATACAAGAACACCTGTCTTCTTAAGCTCATTTGATACTCTCAGTTGCCCATATGCTGGATATTCTACAGCCATATCCACAACTGCTTTCTCCACACGTGGATCTACTCTATTAGCTATTATGGGCTTCTTCCGACTTATTTCGTATAGGGCTTCTTCTCCTCCAGTTTCATATAATTCTTGAAATCTATAGTAACTATCTCTACTATATCCCATAGCCTTACATGCTGCTGATACATTGCCTAAACTCTTTGCTAGCCCTAATAACCCTAGTTTGGGCTTTATTATTTTTTGATTTAAGTTCATTGTGACCTTCCATTTTTTTATCTGTATTTTTTATACATTATTTTTATTAAATGTAAGATCAAATGTTAACTAATACACATTAGGCTGTACAAGTGATTATTCAATAGAAAGAATGTTACAATCAGCATTCCACTCTATGAAAGTAGTGACTTCCTATTTCAATATTCCATTTGAGCCAACTATTAGAGCTTTTTCCAAAGAACAAGCTGCTAAAATATGGCAGGTGGGTAGTTACAGGGTAGTAGAATTAGAAGAAGATAGATCAATGCTAGATAGTAGTATGGTAGAATCTAAGCCGTTTAAAATATTACCTGCTCAGTATTTTTATTCTCATTATATTAATAGAACATCACTAGCTCAGTATGTTTGTTCTGATTATACTAAATTTTTTAATGATTATTCTTCATCATCATCTGATTCAGATAGTAGTGATGATAATTATACTTTAGAAGCAAACAAGAAAATAAATAAAATATATAGAAAATTATTTTCTGATCCTGAAGAATGTCGTGAAGAATTAAAGAAATATCAGCAGGAGTCTCTTGCTGAAGCGGTGAAGGAATTAAAGCTTGCTGAAGGAGAGATACCAGGTATTACAGCAGCATGCGTGAAATCAGTACATGAAGGTCAAGAATTTATGCAACTATTGGGAGGAGGATGTTCAAACAATGTTTTACAAGAATTAGAAGAAGCAAGTACGTCTTTGCAAGAAGTTAAATGGTTAGATGATCTAGTAGCAAGCAGTATGAATATGATAAATCAGATGCAAAACGATCCTGAAATGCAGGAATTAATGGGTCAATTAACTGCTAATACTCTGTTTCCTAATACAGAAGATGATCAGTTAGGATAAAAACTAGGGAGCAAGATTTAGGTAAAAAAAACTATTGTAATAATGAATAACAAACAAGGTTTGACCTTGAGTAAGAAGCTTGGCGGCAAAACTCAAGGTCAAGTGATAAATAAAGAAATTATCATCCTGATTATGGCTATTTTTATGCCTTTTTCAGTAAGTGCAAGCATTACATGTAAAGGGCATTTTGTCAATCCTATTTCCGATATTTGTTGGTCATGTTTGCTGCCAATTTCTATTGGTGGACTTAGTATAGGAAAAGGGGGGACTCCTAAAAAGAGAGATAGCAAAAATCCAGCTAGTCCTTTATGCGCTTGCGTAAAAGCTAATATTCCAATTCCTGGGATTAGCATAGGTTTTTGGGAGCCAGCACGGCTTGTTGATATTACAAGAACGCCGTACTGTATGACTAATTTAGGCGGGATATCTTTAGGTACGGATTTAAGAAAAATTAGTAGCTTTAATCGTCATTATGATGATCGGCATGTCCACGATAGTTTCTATCATGTGCATTATTATGTGTATCCATTAATTTACTGGTTGGAGTTGATTACTGATTTTATTTGTTTAGAAAAATCTAGCTTTGACGTAGCCTATATGAGTGAATTTGACGTTACCTGGAATGATGAGAAGTTACAGAATTTATTAAACCCAGAAGCCTTGTTGTTTGCAAGTCCCTTAGCACAAGAAGCATGTAGTTTAGACTGTGCTAGTAGTACTTTTTCTATGCCGCTAGATAGGATGTTTTGGTGCGCTGGTTGCTTAGGTAATCTTTACCCATTTAGCGGCGCTAACGCGGATCATGTAGGGGGAGTGCAAAATAGTAGTTTACTTACCACTAGAATAATTGCCAAGATGCATAGGATTGGGCTTGCTACGGAGACTTCAACTGCTGATGCTAGAATTAATGGCAAATTATGTCGTAAATCAAGGGTTTTTAAGATCAAGAAAAGTCAATACAAACTGCAGATGACTAACCCAAGGCCAACTACTGGGAAAGATGATCTAAGTTGCTGGCCGATTGGTCTTACTGATTTGTTATATAGTAAATTTAGGGAATATCCCTATGACGGACAAGATTGGGGGTACTTGATATGGCGAAAGAAAAATTGCTGCGCGCTTTAGTTTTTAGGTTAGTGATAATAATTTCAGTAATACTATCCACTGTTGTCAGGGCTAATGTTTGCATGTCAGATGCTACAGTAAATCAAGCAAGTAAACAGGATGTAGAATTAGCAAATCAAATTAATGAAGCAGTGATAAATGGCTCCAAGGAGCATTCAAATCTTGCGAAGGAAATAGCTGATCAAGGGCGTGAATTAGCACTACAAAGCATCATTAGAAAATTTAAGGAATTAAAGAAAGATAGTGGGGATGAATGGCAAGTAGGAGAACTAGCAGAAAGGGACGCTAATTTACAAATATTTGTAAGTTCTTCAATGCCGTTAAATTTACTACGGACATACTACAAACAGGCCATTAATTATGGAGGAATATTAGTCTTTAAGGGACTGCCAGAAGGGAGTTTTAAAGAATTAACTAAGTTAGTGATGCAAATTAGTAGTGGGGAAGATATAGGAGCAATGCAAATAGATGATGAAGCTTTTGAGAAATTTGGTATTTCTAGTGTGCCAACAATAGTTTTAAGCCAGGAAAATAATTGTCTATTTAACCAGAATTGCCGCCTTATTTACGATAAAATAATCGGCAATATTGGTATCAGGGGGGCGTTAGAGAAATTTGCTGAAAGTGGTGATTTAGCTAAGGAGGCAAGAGGGTTATTAGAACACAAATTGATCAGCAATGAATATTATGACTAATAGTTTTGGCCTGCTTAAATTACTGATAGTGATTACTCTTATTTTTAGCAGTACTTACAGTATGGGGCAGTATTTAGAACCGACAACAAAAACTAATATTAATCAAATTGATCCATTATTTGAGGAGAATATTGAGAATTATCAAGGTTGGCAAGAAGCTATAGATAGGAAGAGAGAAACGGCAATTGAGGCATCCGGCAATAATCAAGCTTTTGGGGAAGAATCATCGACTCCTAAAGCTAAAAGTGAGATAGACCGCTTGAGTAATATTTCGGCAAATGAACTAGAAGGGCAGGGAAGGCAAGAAAGAGCAGCTAAACCTTGGGTAGATGATTTTTTTGTTGATTACAGTAAAGCAGGGGGTCGGCAGCATCAAAGTGATGCGGAATTAATTGCTAATAGTAGTGGCAAGTTGATGAATAAATTAACCAGTCTACTAAAAGATTTGGGAGTTGATTGCCAGGAGGTAAAAGGTAACAAAGAAGTAGAGCCACAATATTATCTTGAACTACGGAGGAAAAAAATGCGTGACGATACGGTTTATGATCAATTTTTCTGTGAGCAGTTAAGAAATCACTATGTATGTCATGATAGGTTGATGCTAAGTTGTAAGACAAGAGGCGTTCAGAAAGGTAAGGTGCAGCCAAAAGTGGTGAATATAGGCGCAATGGATCTATGGTCTTTAGGGGTATTGAGCGGTGAAGATTATGAACAGTGGGGTAATACTTACGAAGATGCAAAACTAGTATTAAAGATCAGGTTAGATGCGCGCAGTATACCAGTAATAAAAAGTTGGCTAGCGCTTAAGGAAGGAGTGAAGAGTGATTTTATAGATAATATCAGAGTTAGCTATTCTAGTGGAATAATGTTTATGAATTTAGATAGTAGAAAGCACGGGTTTACCACTTATCGTTTAGATTATGATGTAGCTGAAAAACATGAGGTTTGCCTTGAATGGAACGAGGAGTGGAATGAAGTATGCGAGCTCAATTAATAGTAGCAGTGATTATGATATTGGGAATGAATTTTGTTGTGGAAGCAGCAAAATTTACTAGCAGTCATCCATGTTCTGACCTCGTGAAAACATGTTTAAGTAGGGGGTCAAGGGTAATTGATGGTTTGGAAGTAACACGTGATTGCTGGGAATATTCATATCAAAAAACTTGTGATTATCCAAGTAAGAATAATTGTGAATCTTATAAGGATTGCTACTTTGTGGCGTTAAAGGAATGTTTATTACAAGATAGTATGGGTAATTGTGTTAATCAGCTTAAGGAATTTTCTTGTAAGAGATGGGTGCCTGTTGAAATTGATAGTAATAAAGTAAGGCAAAAGTTAGAAGAGAAAGAAGGAGTAGCGGGATTAGTATGCAAAGGCATTCCTTGTATTGATGGTAACTGCGTTGATAAATCCTATCAAACTAACGGTGAAATGATGGATGCTATTTCTAAATTATATGCAGTCAGCCAGATGCAAGATGCTAAAGATATGAATTTTCAGCTATTTAGCGGGTTTAGCCAGCATTGTAGTAAGAAAGCAGTCAGTTATAGTAATTGTTGTAGCTTAAGTATGAAGGGATGGGGACATAATTTAGGTGCGCGGGGCAGCAAAGAGGAGCAAGATTTAATTGATAAGCGGCAGAAAAATCTCTGTGTTTATGTGGGGAAGGAAAATAAGAAAACTCTAGGGGTTACTACGGTAGTTAAGCATCATTATTGCTGTTTTGGCAATATTTTAAATAAAGTAATGCAAGTAGAAGGCAGGAAACAACTGGGTATAAGTTTTGGTAGCAAGGGGAGTCCGAATTGTCGCGGTCTTACTTTAGCAGAAATCATGCAATTAAATTTTGAACAAATGGATTTTAGTGAATTTATTGAGGATTTTAAGACTAAATTTTTTGGTAAATATCAAAGACCAGATAGCAATGATTTAACCAGCAGAGTTAAAGGCTCGCTGCCTGATATCAAAAAATATGATGGTAATAGTTTAAACAAAGATAATAACAAAGCAGGTTGGAGCAATAAATTACCCGATGATTTCATTGAGTAAGAAATAAATATTAGAGGAATTATGCAATTATTACAACACAAGCAAAATATGAAGCAAAATGGTCATATAGCTATCTATGAAACTGAACATGGCAGGATTAAAGTTGAGGTGCAAGTGTCTGATGAAACGGTTTGGTTATCATTAAATCAAATAGCTAAAGTGTTTGAACGGGATAAATCAGTAATTTCTAAACATCTTAAGAATATTTTTACTGAAGGTGAATTAGAACAGGATTCAACTGTTGCAAATTTTGCAACAGTTCAGGTAGAAGGAAGTCGTGAGGTAGAAAGACAAGTGGAATATTATAATTTAGATGCCATTCTATCAGTAGGTTATAGGGTGAACTCAAGGCAAGGAGTACAATTTAGACGTTGGGCATCTAATATTTTGAAAGAATATCTGATTAAAGGACATAGTATTAATCAGGATAAGATTACACAAGAAAAGTTAAATCAATTGCAACAAACTGTAGAACTTTTATCAAATACTTTGATAAATCAACATTTAGTAAGTGATACAGGCAGAGAATTAATAAGCTTAATTAAGTCATATGCTAAAACATGGCACATACTCATTAAATACGATGAAGAAAAGTTAACTGTGCCAATAAGTTTATCAGACATAGGTAGCAATATACTAGATTATAATGAAATATTAGCTGCAATTTTTAACTTTAAACAGGAATTACAGCAAGAGGCAGGCAACTTATTTGGTCTTGAACACAATACAACTCTGAAAGGTATTGTAGGTAATTTAGACCAAACATTTTCAGGAGAGTCACTATATAAATCAGCAGAAGAAAAAGCAGCTCATTTATTATATTTTATTATTAAAGATCACCCTTTTACTGATGGGAATAAGAGAATAGGTAGCTTATTATTTTTGCTGTATTTAAGTAAAGTTGGTATCAATATAAGTAAGATAAACCCGAATAGTATGACGGCATTGGCATTATTGATTGCTGAAAGCGATCCAAATCAGAAAGAAATAATGATCAAGTTGATTATTAACTTAATTATTGATGATTTAGTATGATAATAGGACAAAGATGAGATTTTGGATAATCATATTACTAATTTGTTATGCTCCTATTAGTTTAGGTGCAGGCTTTTTTGAGCAGAGATATCGTGGTTGGTTATGGTTTGAGGAAAAGGAACAGGCACAAGAATTACAGCAACAACAAGAGGAGAGAATAAGGTTAAATAAGGAAAAACATGCATATACGAAAGCCAGACAAGAGGTGGAACAATTTGCTAGCGAGCTAGAGGAATTAAATGTATTAGTTGACATTTGATCTTACATTTAATAAAAATAATGTATAAAAAATACAGATAAAAAAATGGAAGGTCACAATGAACTTAAATCAAAAAATAATAAAGCCCAAACTAGGGTTATTAGGGCTAGCAAAGAGTTTAGGCAATGTATCAGCAGCATGTAAGGCTATGGGATATAGTAGAGATAGTTACTATAGATTTCAAGAATTATATGAAACTGGAGGAGAAGAAGCCCTATACGAAATAAGTCGGAAGAAGCCCATAATAGCTAATAGAGTAGATCCACGTGTGGAGAAAGCAGTTGTGGATATGGCTGTAGAATATCCAGCATATGGGCAACTGAGAGTATCAAATGAGCTTAAGAAGACAGGTGTTCTTGTATCACCTGGTGGGGTAAGATCAATTTGGTTGCGTAATGATTTAAACAATATCAATAAAAGGCTTAAAGCATTAGAAGCTAAGATGGCTCAAGATGGTATTGTTCTTACCGAAGCCCAGTTACAAGTATTAGAGAAGCGTCGTAATGAGAAAGAAGCCCATGGTGAGATAGAAACGCAGCATCCAGGTTATTTAGGGTGCCAGGATACATATTATGTTGGCAATTTTAAAGGTATAGGTAAGGTTTATTCTCAGGTCTTTATCGACAGCTATACCAGAGTAGCAGATGCTAAACTATATACTGAGAAAACAGCGCTGACGAGTGCTGATATGCTCAATGACCGGATATTACCATGGTATGAGGACCAAGGGATACCTATCTTACGTATCCTTACTGATCGGGGGAGCGAATATAAAGGCAATATAGAGCATCATGCTTTTGAGTTATTCTTAAGCATCGAAGGTATAGAACATACTGTTACTCGCGCTTACTCGCCTCAAACCAATGGTATGTGTGAGCGTTTTAACAAAACTATGAAACAGGAATTCTTTGATACAGCTATGCGAAAAAAGATTTATACATCCCTTGAAGATTTACAGCTAGATCTTGATATTTGGTTAGAGTATTACAATCATGAAAGGCCACATTCAGGAAAATATTGTTATGGTAAAACCCCTATGCAAACTTTTCAAGATAGTAAAAAATTAGCTGTTGAAAAGAATAATGAAATCTTGTACCTTGAATATATATCTGACAGTCAAAATTTAACTGACAATCAGGTGCAAAATTTATAGTGTCTGTAAGATCAAATCTTGACTTCTACAAATTAAAATACATGATGATTAGATACCCTGACAATCAGGTGCAAAATTTATAGTGTCTGTAAGATCAAATCTTGACTTCTACACATTAATTACTATAGTGATCTTGACAGGATTTACTGAGCTCTTTTACCGTTATATGTACATCTGCATTATCTTTTAAACATTTCAACAAATCTGGATCACTCATTACCTGATACTTACCTATATGCGCGGTCACTTTTTGTAATTCTTGGATAATATTTTCTTGTTGGCCATTATATGCCTGATTGATCCTATCTAATAAATCTTTAGGATACTGATCCTGGTATTTTATATCATCATGCAGAGTGGCTAAAAATTCCTGTTCTTTCACCATAATTTTTAATATATCTTTAGTAACTGTACCTCTAGCTTTGGCGTGGCTAAAATTACTTAAATTAGTCTGGATATGATGATTCTCACACAGTTTGTCTAAAATAATATAGCTTGCCGTTAAGTCTTTTGTTTTCTGCAGGCTACTAAATATTTCCTCATTAGTTTTAACCCCATTTTTTACACAATACTCTATTGCTTTGTCTAACTTAGAAATTATCCCTTCTTTTACTGAAGCTTCTGCCTGAAGCTTTGCCTCACGCAATTTACTATCATATAGAGGGTATTTTAAATTCCCCTCTAATCCCACCCAAAATTCTTGCTCTTTCTTTGCTACTTTTAAATAATCCTCAACTGTCTTGGCGCTAGTTCTGCCTTTTTCAAAACTTACTAAATTAGTTGTTATATGATGATCCTCAAAAGCTTTATCGATAGTTTGATAGACCTTTTGTAGATTAAATTCATTTTTAAGTAAAAATAATATTTCCTTATGATGTAACACTTCTTTCTCTATAGCTATCTCTAGAATATTTGTTACCTCTGCAACTAAACTAGGCCTATCACCTATGGCTCTTGCTGCACTGATCGCATGAGTAGTATCTACTGGATATCGGTAAGAAACATCCTGCATATTGTTATTTAGTGCCAACAAAAACTCCTGCTCTTTGTTAACTACTGCAAGTACTTCTGGGATAGTCTTACTAAATAATTTGTCATTGGCAAATTTATCCACCTGCAATTTAAGATAATTATTTAGCATGTTACTGCGATGTTGTTCTAAATAACTCCGGTGCTGGTATGCGTCAATAGCAGCTAATCCATTTCTTAGTTGCTCATCGCTAAGATTACTGCCCCAGAGGCGCGCCTCTTCTATTATCCGTTTTCCTTCACCTTCTATGACGTTCTGCAAAACATTCATCTTCTCTTGTGCCTCTTGAGCTAGTTTGTGCATGTGGGTTAGATCTTGGACTACTAAGCTTTGCCACCATTGGTGACTGCCTAGAGTATCATAGATTTTGCTAGCGATTTTTACTTGATCATCATAATCTAACTTATGACTGGCTTGACCTTTAGTTTGCCTTACTTGATAAGTGGTAATTTGCTGATATATTTCTTGATAGATGGCTTGCTGCTCAGTTTGCGTTGTTCTAACTCCTCTTCTGCTTAACTGTTCTTGATGCAATAGATTTACGTCCCGGACCATAATTTGGTATAATTCTGCTCTATCACTACCATAAGTTTCTAAACTTGTGAGATGAGATTGATAATGATCAGCTTCACCAAAACTGCGACCAGCATTACCATAATCTAATGCTCTTTGTTTTTGTTCATATTCATTTTGCAGTTCTTGAATTAATTCTGGTAATTTTAAGGCTTCCTGATCTTTGATTTTGCTATTTGCGGCTATCGCAACTAGTGTATCTCGGTATAGAGCATCTTTTATCTTTAAAAATTCATGCGAACTCCCACCCTTTCCTGTTTTTTCCGCATATTGCATATAATATTCAGCTTCTGGTGAGCTAAGCTTCTCTTGCCAGCTGATTTCTGCTGCAGCCTCTTGTCTTATTTGTTCTAGCGTAGGGAGAATGCCATTACTCCTTGCTTGCCAAAATATTCGCTCTCCTATCGCCAATTCTTGAGGCTGGGGGAGTAGTTGCTGTAAATTGGTAGCTAGAGCTTGAGTATAAGATAAGGAACTATTTTGCTGCTGACAATTTTTTATAATTTCCTTGAGATTCTTTATATCTAAACCTACTGGTAATGGATCAGCTAAATCCCATTTCTCTGGTAAGATATTGTTATGGATAGCACCATTAAACTCTAACTGACTGGGATCAATAATAGTTACCTTGCCAATATGACCATTAGCTTCATTAATAATCTGTCCTATTGTTCTAGCTGCTTTGATACCTGCTGCGTCGTGATCCGGCCAAATTACTACTTCTTTTCCCCGCAATTGTTGCCAATTTACTTTAGCGGCTCCATTACTACCACCTAGCCATGATAATACTATATAATCTGGCAGTAATTCCCCAGCTCTATCACAGGTTTTCTCACCCTCTACGATTAATACCTGCCTATTATTATCTGCTACTTTCTCCATATGGTAGATTGGTTTATAACCATCATCACTAAAACCCTTTAATCGCCAAGCTTCTTTATTTAAAAATTCATTCCGGCAATAGCTAACTGGTAGTACCTGCTTGCTACCATCTTGGTGACTGACCAACCTCACTGTTAAACCTAGCAATGTAAGCGTATGGTAAACCCGGTCTATCATTATCAGTTATTGTAGTTTAAGATTCCAGGGCAGTAGGTCTAAGATCTTAGTGGAATTATAATCTTGTATGATGGTGAGTACTTTTTGTAAATATGTCCAAGGATTTATATTATTCAGCTTAGCAGTTTCAATTAGCGAATATAGAGCAGCTGCAGTTTCTCCCCCGCTATCTGAGCCGGCAAAAAGCCAGTTTTTTCTACCTACCGCTATCGAACGCATTGCTCGTTCAGCAGCATTATTATCAATCTCTATTCTACCATTATCTAAAAATCTCATCAGGGCTGCCTCATTATTTAGAGCATAGCTAATCGCCCCCGCCGTAGCACTTTTTTTAGGGAGTAGCTGGTAGAATTTTTTCCAATCTACAAATAACTTTTGGACTATTTCTTTAGATTTCTCTTGTCGCTGTTTACGCCTCTGCTCAGGATCTAGGCCTCTAATTTCCTCCTCAATTTTATAAACTAACGCAATTTGCTCTAATGATTTAAAGGCAATATTTGCTTTATCATTATTTACAGTTACCTCGTAAAACTTGCGCCTCGTATGTGCCCAGCATGCCGCTTCTATTATCCGAGCTACTGAATTATCATCATTTTTATATATTTGATCATAACCCGAATAAGCGTCAGCATGTACTATTCCTGTAAAGTCTTTTAAATGGTTAAATGGTCGCTCTCCCTTACGATCAGGACTATAAAAATAACAAACTGCAGGTGGAATATTATCTGAATGCGTCCTACCATCTCTAACATAAGTCCAAATTCTGCCAATCTTGGTCTTACCAATACCCGGGGCTAACACTTTCACAGGAGTGTCATCAACATGGATTTGACTAGCAGAGAATACGGATTTTCTTAGACTATCAATCAATGGCTGTAATAGCTTAGAACATTGACCAGCCCAGCTAGCCATAGTACTTCTAGCCAATTCTATACCTTCACGCTCATAAATTTGTGACTGACGATATAGCGGTAGATGGTTGCAATATTTTTGTACTAATATATGGGCAAGTAAACCAGGCCCAGCCTTACCTTTATCAATTACGCCTGATGGTGGATAGGCTTGCACGATAGTTTCACAATGGGTGCAAGCACAGCGTGGTCTAATATGGCGTATCACTTTAAATGATGATGGAATATACTCTAGTGTTTCTGATATATCGTTGCTAATAGTACGAAATTTTTCACTTCCGCATGTAGGACATAGTGGATCTGGGGTTAATATCACCTCTGTACGCTCTAAATTATCAGGTAACTTCTGACGTTTAGGATGTTTTTTCGATAAGATTTCGGTCTCGCATTTATCTTCCTTATCTTCTAGTAAAATATTAGATAACTGATTACTCAAAGACTCACTATCTTCAATAGCATGTTCAAGCTCATCTATTTGCCTATTTAATTTCTCCGAGGATTTACCAAAACGTTTTGCTTTAAGCAAAGCAAGTTGGTTTTCAAGAGATGTCATTTTTTCTACCAAATCAGTAATAATTTGATGTAAAATGACAGTATCAGTAGGTAATTTTTGCAGGTCTAAAATCATCCAGCTATTATACCATTAAACCCATTATATTTCAAAGATTTTATAGGTTTTTGCTGCAAATAAAAAATACCATTTAACCACTTCTATCCAGCATACTCTGGAGCCTTGGACCATCTTGGATTACGCCAATCTATTCCTTCAATTAACATTGATAATTGAGCTCTTGTAATACCTATAGAATCTTTATCATCACTTTTTAACCAGGTAAATTTGCCGCTATCAAGGCATTTATAAAATAAACAAAATCCTTGCCCATCCCACCATAAAATCTTGATTTTATCAGCACTTCTACCTCGAAAAACAAACATTGCACCACTGCAAAATTTAGTGGATAATATTGATTCAGCAAGTAAAGATAAACCGTTAACTCCCTTACGCATATCCGTATAACCAGTACACAAATATATTTTTGTATTACCTTCAGGATTTAACATGATTGCTCTTCTAATATTCTCAATATCTCAACTAAACTTGAACTTTTAACTTTACCTTCAATAACCAGAGAAAAATCATTAAATATTAGTGAGGCTTTTTCTAAAGTAGAGCTTCTGGTATCTAAAACTGACAATTCTACAAACCCCTTAGCTTTATCAGTTTCATTTTTGTTACTTATTATAAATTTCTTCGCCTCTCGTTTCCAAGTATATATCGTAGTTTCTGAAATATTGTAAGATTTAGCGAGCTTTGATACTAGGCAATTAGGTGCTTGAGCTTCTCGTAATATTTGCTCCTTTATTTCGGGCAATATCTTCTTATAGTTATTTGGCATAGAATTATATCCTTCTTTATTAAGATGTTATCATACTATACCTTATTATCTTTAATAGACCGCCTTTACCGTACGGTTACCTAGCAATTGCTGCTGATTATTTTTATAATAATAGATACCGTCAATAGTATTACTTTTTAGCATCCCCGCTAAATGGATTTTCGGATCGAATTTAGCCGCAGATTCAGGAACGTAAGGTTTAGCACACCATTCATTTACAGCATCCTCTTGCTTATTCTCGTGTTCCACAATCTTTAGTTCTGATCTTTGCTTTTGATGATTGTCATTATGATAATCATTTGCTTGATACTCATTGTCTCTAGCACTAATACCAGCCATCGATGCTACTTGCTCTAAGGCTTCTAATTTACTGCAGTTAAGAGCTTGCTGTACAAAGGAAAAGATATTACCCTTTTCTCCGCTACTATAACGGATCCATATCCCTTTCCTTAAATTCATAGTTAGACTGCCAAAACTAATCTGAAGACCACTTCTTTTAAAAATTTTGCCATCACTATTGATCCGAGGCGCATAGCTCTCAAAAATACTACGATAATTATATTCAGTTAATTGGCTACTTACTTCATTGAAATCTAACCTCTTTTGCCTTGCAGCGTTAATGCTATTATATTTGTTAGTCCTTGCTCTAAACTTGCGCTCGCTGCTGTTTGCTTCCTCTGTTGTTGTGGTATTTGCAGTGTTTATTTTTTGTTGAACTTTATTCGCTGCTTCCTGGTTTTTAAGCTGCCTGTTGGTCGCTGTAACTGACTCCTCTAGTGCCGCATCATTAATATAGTTATAATATTCATAAATAAGCCCTTGTAGCTCATCCTCTTTTACTATTGCTGCTAAATTCTCTATAGTTAATTTGCCATCCTTTTGTAACAGATTAACCTGATCCAAAAAGCTCTGTTCATATTTACTGGGCAAACTCTTATTTAATAATTCTATTTCTGCTGATAAGTTCTTCACTAACTTGTCATAATTTCCAGAACGTAGCTTATCTTGTAACTCTGGCATCTTTTCTGCTCCTTGCTCATACTCTTTAAACCTTTTAGCGATCACTGCTAAATTACTAATGGCATCCTTCCTGCTTTGATTAATACCAAGTAACTTACCAAAACCAATACCCTTTAAATACCCCAGTAAACTAGGATTTTGCTTTAATTTAGAGATAGTATCAGTTAAGTGGTGATATTTATTTTCTTCTACCAAATCTTGCCATTTTTGTAGTACTTCATGTGCAGGAGTCTTATAAACTCGACTTAAAAATTCTGGGAATAAATTATCCCTATAGTCAGTTATTTCTGCGAGCTCTTTTTTGATTGTACAATGTTCGACATTAGTCTCGTTTAATAGGGTAGTTTTGTCTCTTAATAAAGATTTGGTATCGTCAATAAATTCATTAACAGAGTACAAATTATGAGTCAAGATATGCAAAGAATCTGCTCTATCATTTTGCTCACCACCAAAATCCCCACAAACCTTCATTAGACTTCTTGCATAATTTGCTTCTGCTAGGGAATTTGTAGGAGACACGGAACACAGAACCGCAGCGTACTCTAGTGTACGTGAGGATTCGAGTACCGGATCGACGCACAAATTACCAGCAGAAGTAGAATTATGCAAGAAGTCTATTATCTCCCCCCAATGACTATTTGCTACTAAGGTTGCTTCTTGCTTGATATTGTTAAAGAAATACTTATCAATAACATAACCAGCATGTCTTTGGATCGTCTGATAATTTAGATTAAGCTGGATAATTCTATCACCCATAGTGATAGGATCCTTATCGCTAGACCCTTCTACCTCTTCATGACTAACGCTACCATGATAATTATCGCAAATAATAGTTGCATATTTCTCAAGCTCTTCTTTTGCTTTTTGTAATTTCTCATCGATAATTTCCAGCTCCTGGATCTCATCTTCCGTAAGATGCGGCCAGAGATGCTGATAGATATGATGATCCTGCTCTTGTTTTGATAATGTGGACCATACTATCTTTTCACTAGCACTATTGTCCAACTTTAATGTATCAAGTTCCTTAACTAATGCGGCTTTGACTGCAGCTCTCATGTCCTCTTTCGTAGCAGCTTCCCCGAGCGACTCGGCAACAGCCTCTAAGTGCTGCGAGAATGCGAATATTAACCCATAAGGGTCTATAGTAATTTCTCGCGCATTTTTTATCTTAATATTACCCCCCTTCAGTAAACTATGTAATCTAGCCAATTTAAGAGGCGTCTCTTGACGTTCTTGCCAGTCCCGCATTTTACCGCGTAAATCAAATACTTCTCGCCTAGCCTCTAAATAACTCTTAATCACCTGCTCATTAGGGCTTAAGTCATCAAGCTGTTGATAATCTATTGCTAAATTATTGTCAACCCGCCTGCTAACTCCTAAGCTTAAACCTATATACCAGCTAGGCACCTTCACCTTTTTTTGTAATTGTCGATATGCTTCTATAGTGAACTTAAGACGCGCCGTACTTGTATCTTCTTCTACTCTCTTATAAACAATATCTTCTAATGTATCTTCAGCCCCATATAGCTTTACATCATATTTGTACCTACTCATCAAGACATTAAAGGCTTCATAACCAATGACCGGCTCATAATATACTTTCATATAATCCACTGTCTCACCCTGCAGCTTATAGCCAGTTACTGCGTAACCATGTTTAAATCTCACTGGATACTTAGAATCTCCTGTATCAACCTCAACTATCTTCCGGCTACCATCTGCTTTATGTACTAACACCTTTATGATGCCATGACCAAACTTATCTGGCTGATTAAAATCTATAACTGTTGCTACCTCACCATTTAGTACGCCGTCAAACCCTTTATACTCCGCCTTATTACTAGTAAAAACTATCTGCTTACCGCGCAGCAACTCTACCATCTCTATCCCAGATTTAAAGTTGCAACTACACCCCTTTAAAATACCAGCTTGCTTTAGTTGTTTTCTAACCTCTATATTAAAATAATTTACCGCGACATTAGTATAGGTACCTATTACTACTGACCTGACGGCTGCTAAATCATCTCTCCTCAAGGAGCTTGCTTGTACTAAATATTCATTAATATAATCAGTAACTAGCGCCTCTTTAGTTGACTCCACATCTTTATGAATGCTAAAGACCCCAAGGCTACGATAAATCCCTAACGCTTCATTCATTTTATACAGCTGCATCAGCTTAGTAGCTTGCCTTTGCAACTCTCTAATACGGGGGTTCAGATGTTGATGGCGCATTACATTAGACAATTTACTGACCGAAGACATAGCACAGATCTTCTTAAAAGCCCCCGACATCCCAACAGCGGCAAACTGATTATTATCACCAACTATTATTGCTTTTGCCCCACGCCTTGCTACTTCAGTTAGCAAATAATCCATATTGGCGAGCTCAATCATACTTGCTTCATCGATAATCAATATCGTTTTATCATTTAATTCACTACTGATAGTCACATCCTTATTATTACAATATTGACTAAAATCAGTGACTACATTATCTTGAGCGGGGCTAACTTGATATTGTTCTTCCGTATAATAATTAGCACGCAAAGCCAACTCAAATTTTTGCCCCTTAGCTTCTTGCCACTCTTTACGCCACAGAGCTATATTCTTTGATTCAACACCCGTAGCGCTGGCTAAAACTTGCGCTGCAGTACTACTTGGCGCTGTGCCTATTACCCGGTAACCAGCCTTTTTATACTGATGCACCACCTCCCGCATCACAAAGGTCTTGCCTGCTCCAGGATACCCAGTTAATACACTAATATCACTGCCGTTTGCAATCTCTATTACTGACTTACGTTGCTCCTCTGTTAACGCTGCTGGTTGCTCTGGGGCTAATGCAATTTTTAACCCTGTCTTGTCGTTTATTACTTCTTGCGCAAAGCTACCAACTTTCACAGCATTAGCAATTAATCTTTCCTTGATAGAAAGCTCATCTATTGCCTTATCATCAATAGATAAATTATGTTGATGACTATGCTGTAATCCTGCAACTATTCCAACAAATCTCTGCTCTAACTGCACCCTTTTAGTTAAGGCATATAAAGTACGATCTTTTAAATCACTAGGGTTTATTAAACTAATCTTCTGAGAACCCAGCAACTTATGATAGAGTAGCATAAACTCACTTGAATATTCGCAGTTCAATGACTCTATATCTGTTGCTACTGTACTATTAGCAGCAGTAATACTGCTATTATCACTGCTGCCATCTACACTACTATCTACTTGCTGCGCTGCTTGCCCGAGTTCAAGATCTATAGCCAGCGCGTCAGACAAAACTATAGCGATTTCTTCCTTAGTAAATACTGGCTTATTAATCGATAATTTATCAAATACTAATTCGGGATTCTCTCTAATCTTTGCAGCATTTTCTAGAATAATCCGCCTATTAATTTCCCGTAACTCTGCCTTAGCGATGTGGCGTGCTGGACCTTCATGTACTGTAGCTGTTAACTCTATCCCTCGTGCCTTATGTGACAAATGCGATACTCGTCCCAAACACCCATGTAACTCTAAATGTGCATTAACTACTTCTGCCCATCCTGCTCTTTGATATCTTAAAGTTTCGATTGTCTGCCACTGCCTATTCTTAGCACCAAATCCTATCTCACCATTGGCTAATTGCTCTAGCTCCCTACTAGTTGTTTGAATATGTAAATGGGGATTATTTTCATTATCATAATGAATATTTACATCCGCTACCATCCCAGATGATACTAGATACTTTGTCGCAAACTGCTGGGCTAATTCTATATTTTGCTCGAGTGTTAATTCTTTTGGCAAAGCAGTGATAAATTTATAAGCCGGACGGGAATTAATCCTACCTTCAACCTCTTCTACTTTACCCCATAACTCCTCTCTATTATATACCCAGCTAGGCACGTTATCTGGCGCCAAAATCTGACTAAAAGCAAGGCCAAGCTTATTACTATAATCAAAGATTCGACTTATCGTTACATTAGTCTCTCCATCAATAATATTATAGGTTAGCTTACTACCAGAGATATAAGCAGCTGATGCTACTGCACTTTGTCCCTTGCTCCTTTGTACCGATGATTTATTTAAATGATATATCGCCATTTAGTAATTGCTGCTGGTAATAATGGTTATTAGTTTTTGATTATTTGAGCGCCAGCAAAGGGGATCTATCCCATTTGCGTAAGTGCGCATTACATGAATCTATCATACTATCTTTCACTTTTATTACAACTACTTTATTACTCTAACCCTTTGAAAGGGGTAAAGTAGGGGGCTACGCCCCCTCATACCACCCCGTCCTTCTCCTGAAGTAATACGGTCAGTCATTTCCACCTCTCTTCACTAATCCTAATCGCTCTTGGCGAGTTCATATCCTTACCAATACGTCACATTTATACAACATAACTTACCTAACAATAATTTTTACTATCCTAACCATTCTTTTATACTGCATTATTATTGGCAGCTAACAAAACTTACTATATACTTACATTCTTATATAACAGTATTAAAATACACGAGATATGGCAACAAAATCACTACCTTTAATCGACAGGATTACTAAACTTGAACAACAAAAACAGGATTTATTAACTAAACGTAAAGATGAACTTTTTAAATTCTTCTTAAATTCTTCTTAGACTCTTCTGCCATTACGATCGACAATAAATTACTGATCGGTTTCCTAAAATTTGCTACTGATAAAAATAATAAAAACCACTCTACTCTCAACATGTTTAAAGAACTAGCTGCTAGCTCTAAAACTCCCAGTAAACCCAAACAACAAAATCCCCAATCAACTCAAACGGGTTATCCGTAAATTACTATATTTTCGTATGCAAATACCAAAACAATCTCACCTAGAGCGCAAAGCAGATGCTCACAAAAAAATTATGCTAGGTGGTCTCATTATTAAAGCCGGACTAGGTCACTTATACCAAGATAATCCCAACCTTCTATATGGTATGTTACTTTATAATAAACAGCTCCTCTCTACCAATCTCCAAATCATTAATAAATGGCAAGAACTTGGTAAACAACTCTTTAACCACAAACCTCCTAACAAGGGTACCATATAAAATATGTCGACAGGATAACTCTTGCCAAAATATCTCATCTTCCTTGATTTAATTATCACTATCATCCGACTCGCATGGCCTCTTTTCTCTTATCTAAAATTAGGACATCTACCCGGGGATATCATTATTAAAAAGGACAATCTAACTTTTTATTTTCCTTTAACAACTTATCTTATTATTAGTTTTATCTGGACTATTATCTTATATCTTATCAAAAAATAATTCCTTTTTAGAAAAGTTGTTTATAATATACAAATTGTTAATTGTTCTAATTTTTAAAACACAATAATTGTTATTATTTAAATGCAATACCGTTGGCGCTCGACACATAAATATTATCATTTATATATTCAACAAACTTTATTTGGTAAGACTGAGATCGTATGTTCTTGGGGATCTTTTTATAACAATTTAGGCAATTTCAAAATTATTACTTGTGATTCTACTGAAGCACTAGACAATACTTTAAAAACCATTCTACAAAGAAGAAAAAGTAGAGGATATGAATTATATTAATGATCTAAATTACAGCATTTAACACCATGGTCATTTGATTACTTATTGCTGATTTGATTTCTGACAATTTCTTGAGTATATTCACTTGTGACTTCGATTGTATGAAATGCTTATATCGACGTCTCTTATCTCATATTTTATTCTTTTGGCAATCCTTAATTATTATATCGCTGAATTATTATACTAAAACCTGAAGTTTAAAATAACCTGTGGCTTTGTTATTGACAAAATGTATAAAAAGTCATATATTAAAATATAATTAATATTTTAATGGCTACTTTTTTGAGTTGTATTTCTTGACTCTTGCAGAGAGAATTATTTATTAACAAAATTTAGCTCAGGTATACTTCCTAGAAGGAGAGCATAAAGTTATGAATATAATAGATTTCTAAAGAAGAAAATATAGTTCAGATGAATCTTTTATAACCTATAAGGAGAAATTAAAATGCAAAATTTTGAAGAAATTAAAAAAAATTTGACACCACGTAATAAAGAACTCTTACAAGAGAAAACTAAGGAATTAGCGATATCTGAAGATGAAGTTCTCTCTAAGGTTCCTTCTTCAACTATGTTGTTTGCAATATTTAATCCTAAAGTTTTGGGAAGTTATCTAAAGAAGATGGTAAAAACTACAGAGGATGGTGCAAAACAGGAGATTCCATCAGAAGAAGTAGTTGCAAAGCAAGTAACTGATGATTTGACGGGAGATAACAAAGAAAAGTATGAAGCTATCTTATCTAAGATTAGACTTCTTGCATAACCTAGGATATAGGATAAAATGATAAGATTTCAGGAATTTTATCATATGAGATATGAAGAACTTAAAAAGTTTGGAGAAGAAGAATTTAGACGTTTAACAGGGGTTAAGAAGAATACTTTTGCAAGAATGACTATTATTTTAGAAGAAGCAGAAACAAAGAAGAAAAGATTTGGGGGCAAACCAAACCATTTAAGTATAGAAGAGAGGTTATTGATGGCCCTAGAATATATAAGGGAATATAGAACATATTTTCATATATCAGCTTCATATGGAATATCTGAAAGTAGTTGTTATCGGAATATAAAATGGGTAGAAGATACTTTAATTAAGCATCCGGATTTTGCTCTTCCTGGTAAGAAAGCTTTAGTTAAAAGTGATATGACGTATGAAACCATTCTAATTGATGCCACAGAAAGTCCTATCCAGCGTCCAAAAAAAGACAAAAACGCTACTATTCAGGTAAGAAGAAAAGACATACTTTAAAAACTCAGCTGGTAGTAGACAAAAAGACAAAACAAATAATATGTACAAATTATGCAAATGGTAAACGACATGATTCTAGGTTATTTAAGGAATCCAAAATTAATATCCATCCTGATACTAATGTAATTACCGATACTGGATATCAAGGGTTACAAAAGATTCATGCTAAATCTGAGTTACCAAAAAAGAAGACTAAAAAAAATCCATTAACAAAACAAGATAAGAAAAATAACCAAAAACTGGCAAGTACCAGGGCCCTGAATGAAAATGTTATCGGCATGCTAAAACGTTTTAAAATTATTGCTGATAAATATCGAAATCGACGTAAAAGATTTGCTCTAAGATTTAATTTAATCGCTGGTTTATATAATTGGGAACTAAATTATTAGGGTTATGCAAGAGGTCTATTATTTAATTCAATATTATTCCTAATAATCTTTTATTTTTCATTTCTATGATACTTAATAAATATCAGTAAAAAGCTTGTAAAAAATAATTAAATGTTTTATCTAATATAAAAATCACATAATTTATAATATTTAATATTATAACAAAATATTTTTATTGACACTATTAAAGTTACATGTATTAATTGTCTTGTAAAACTTATTTTCAAACAATGTTTTTCTTAATTTATGAACAGAGACATAGACCAATTACCTACAAAAAATCTAGAAGAACAATTAGTAACTTTAAGAATAAAAAAGTCTGTTGTTGAACTAATAGACAAGGAGAGGTCAAAATTTTCTGCGCCTAGAGGTTCTTGGATCACTCAGGCCGTTGTAGAAAAACTGGAGAGATTAGGATATGAAATAAAATAAAATCTAGAAGAAATCGGAAAATTTCTCCTAGGACTTTAAATTTAAGCACATTAGCTGAAACTCATGTACTTAAGGCAACAACAACCTATTTGTACATTAATTACTCCATTTTGTCAAGTTTCTCACCTAATGTGTATATAAAAAACCGCTTAATAGGTAGTTTTTTATGTATAACTTTGAATTAATGCTTGTTCACTATACCATTAACACTCAATTTACAAATACATTAATACCTATTTTGCTTTTTTTCTAATAAAGGTAAAAAGGGATTATAATGGCTATAGGTTTACTTTCTAATAATCTTAATGATTACGTAAAAATTTCTGTATATCAATCAATTAAAGGATTGAGTGATAAATCCTACGTACCCCTAGCTGGCTGCGTATTAGACCATATTCTTTACAACACACAATTTTCCAATCTTGAAAAACTGAAATACATTTTGGCTGATAGCTTAAGCTTAATCAATCACAATACAGGCAAGCACAGATCTGTATCATTACCTGCTACCACGTGGGCTAAGATGCTTAATTGCTCTAAAGCTCAAGTCTTTGCTACGCAGAAAAGTCTCGAAGAAAAAGGCTATTTTATTGTTGAAAGAACTAAGAATAAATTTGGTAAAAATAAAAGAAATCTCCTCATTCCTACCATTCCTGATCAAGTCTTTACAGAGTTATCTAAGGCACCAACCAGGTGGAATGCTGACTTAACTGACTACACTCCTTCTGCGGAAACTAAAAGAGCTTATTTAGACAGAACTAAGCTCTTTATCCCTCTGAATTATCAGTTACTTAAATTGATTATTGATGATCATAATCTTACCTCTTTTGCCAAAGTAACCCTAACAGATTTTTTAGGATTGTGGCATAAATATCATAGGAGCACAAAAAACGATATTCATCAGCACAATAATTCCTCGGAGCAAGATAATAATTTGGATAATGACCTTTCTAAAAATTCCTTGGTTATTTCTTATAAGGAGTTAGCGACACGATTTAATTGCGACAAACGTGATGTTTCTAGAGTTATGATTGAGTTGGAAAAATTTACCTTTATCGCTAGAAAGCGCTTCTTTGTTAAAAATGACGATAAGGATGATAATCTCCATGATAAATCGCTCTGGAGAATCTCTCTTACTCTACCACCAACTTTACTGGCAGAATTGGCAAAAGGACCTGATAGGACTAAATCTGCTATTGATGGGACTACTAACAATCCAATCCATACATTAACTCGACACGCTGATTCTGATTCTGAAAATACCACCCAGAAGCCCAAATTTGATAACCAAGTCGCAAATACTGACCCATATGTCCCTAAATCTAGTCAATTCTATAATAAAGACTTTATATTAAATAAAGATTTAGATAAGAAAGATGCAAATCTCAATTTTTGTGATAATTCTCTATCTGAATTATCTGAATTTTATAACAATTCTATTCAAGAAAAAGAGGACAATGTTTTACCTCTTCAGAAAATCAATACCATTGAAACTATTTCTATTAAGAATCCAAATCCAAACGATAACCAGAAGGGTAAAAATGTTAAGGTTACTAAGGTAGGTAGACCAACAATTACTGCTACAAAGAAACCTACTGATCAAACGAAGCTTACCAACACTGTTAAATTCTCTCCTAATGCCACTCTACAAGACTGGTATCCTTTATCTCCAGAAGATGTTGATAGGCTCAACTCTAAAGCTGGGCGAGAATTTAGTAACAACTTTGTTAATGAGCTATTATTAAAACTGCATCGTAAATATCCTGACCGAACATTTCCTACTAAAAGTCACATGCTCTCTTACCTGACTAAAGCTTTGAACCGTGAACTTCATCAATCTCCTATGGTTAATCATGAAACTTTCAGATTCGCTCAAAATGATCCAGAATCTATTGCCGCAAGACAAAAAGAAAAATATCTAGCTGAAGTCGAATATAGCAGCGATATTAGCTATGAATCACAGCTTAGAAGAAAAATTGCTGCTATGTTTGAATCTAAACTTGCTTATCAGCTACTGACTCAAGCAAAATTTACTACTACGGTGCAAGAACAACGTTCTAGTAATAATGAGTTTAATGATAAATTTGATGATCAATATTTAGAAACTGAATTAGAGAAAATTACCAAAGAAGAAGATGCTTTATCAGATGATGTTCTGGATAACCAGCAAACAGATATAATCCCAATTATCCAAGATCAATCCTTTACCGTAAAATTAAATCAAGATATATCATTATCAGATTTGCAACAACAGACTCTAGAGGATGCTATCACTGCAGTTTATGGTCATGTGAATATAACTTACCAACAAGTCCAAAATTATCATAAAAAGTCTGATAAATTACAACCAAGAAAACAATACGAGATTTATCTTGAAGAACTAGATCCTAGTTCAACTTGGTATAAAATTAGAACACTACTTAAAAATCAATTTGGAAGTGATGTGGATAAATCTTGGTTCTCTAAACTTACTGCAGAAGAAAATTTACAGGATAAAACTCTTACCTTATTTGCTCCATCCAATTTTATGAGGGATTGGATTAAAAATAACTATCAACATAAAATACAGCCATTGGCTGAAGAATTAGGTTGTAACGTAGTAGAGTTATTGACTAAAGACCAGGTAAAACATGTTGCATAGAATTATTTAAACTATATTTGTAACATAGTAATATTATATGATAATATCAAGTGTATAATATCCACTAAAATCTTTGATGATCACTTAAAACAGAAAATAAACTTAACATAAATCTTTAGGCAGTTTGGGATTAGCCAGAATTACTGTTTATAATGTTTTTGAATAAGCCATTTGGTAAAATTTTCATCAGCTTTACCTAAACTTAATTGTGAAGAATATTCATATACTTCTTTAATAAGAGAAAATATGTTACTGTATCTTACAGCAATAGGATAATTAATTAACTCAAGTTCATTAATAATTTTATTACATGTATCACGGAGTAAAGAAATGCTAAGTATAGAATCTGGATTATCATGGTCTAGTAATATGTATTAGTTGACATTTGATCTTACATTTAATAAAAATAATGTATAAAAAATACAGATAAAAAAATGGAAGGTCACAATGAACTTAAATCAAAAAATAATAAAGCCCAAACTAGGGTTATTAGGGCTAGCAAAGAGTTTAGGCAATGTATCAGCAGCATGTAAGGCTATGGGATATAGTAGAGATAGTTACTATAGATTTCAAGAATTATATGAAACTGGAGGAGAAGAAGCCCTATACGAAATAAGTCGGAAGAAGCCCATAATAGCTAATAGAGTAGATCCACGTGTGGAGAAAGCAGTTGTGGATATGGCTGTAGAATATCCAGCATATGGGCAACTGAGAGTATCAAATGAGCTTAAGAAGACAGGTGTTCTTGTATCACCTGGTGGGGTAAGATCAATTTGGTTGCGTAATGATTTAAACAATATCAATAAAAGGCTTAAAGCATTAGAAGCTAAGATGGCTCAAGATGGTATTGTTCTTACCGAAGCCCAGTTACAAGTATTAGAGAAGCGTCGTAATGAGAAAGAAGCCCATGGTGAGATAGAAACGCAGCATCCAGGTTATTTAGGGTGCCAGGATACATATTATGTTGGCAATTTTAAAGGTATAGGTAAGGTTTATTCTCAGGTCTTTATCGACAGCTATACCAGAGTAGCAGATGCTAAACTATATACTGAGAAAACAGCGCTGACGAGTGCTGATATGCTCAATGACCGGATATTACCATGGTATGAGGACCAAGGGATACCTATCTTACGTATCCTTACTGATCGGGGGAGCGAATATAAAGGCAATATAGAGCATCATGCTTTTGAGTTATTCTTAAGCATCGAAGGTATAGAACATACTGTTACTCGCGCTTACTCGCCTCAAACCAATGGTATGTGTGAGCGTTTTAACAAAACTATGAAACAGGAATTCTTTGATACAGCTATGCGAAAAAAGATTTATACATCCCTTGAAGATTTACAGCTAGATCTTGATATTTGGTTAGAGTATTACAATCATGAAAGGCCACATTCAGGAAAATATTGTTATGGTAAAACCCCTATGCAAACTTTTCAAGATAGTAAAAAATTAGCTGTTGAAAAGAATAATGAAATCTTGTACCTTGAATATATATCTGACAGTCAAAATTTAACTGACAATCAGGTGCAAAATTTATAGTGTCTGTAAGATCAAATCTTGACTTCTACATCTTTTGTAAATTGAACAAGCACTTACACCAAAATTTTTACCTATCTCAGCCAATGTCTTATCGGGATTAAGTTCAACAAATTCTTTTAAGATATCAAGAGATATTTTACCTTTACTGCCCAATTTTGGTTTAGGACTTATTATCCCTTCTTCTTTATATCTATTCCACCACCTACTTATAGCACTTTTACTTACCTTAAATATTTTCGATGCTCTTCTTAGGCTATTCCCGGTTTCTATAGATTCTATTACTCTTGATCTTAAATCTATACTATAGGATTTCATTAACTCTTTATATTTATGTTATTTTATATTTTTACCTAATCTTAACATTACTCCGTCCCTACTTCAAGTTAATTTACTATATAATTTGTTCCTGGGGCAGCTTAACTAGCAATAGGGCTGGCTATAAGGTTATATCATGTAAAAATCAACTTGATATAGAGCGGGCTGTTCAAGCTATCGCTAAACGGAGAAAAGCCCGGGGTTATCTCCCCTTTATAATATAGCACCCTTGCTATTTCTATGCTATAATTGCAACTTAATAGTCGGATAAGCAAGACCCATTACTGATAAAACTACTAAATAATAGATTCTATATTTGCAATCTTACAACTTTTAGCTAAATGGTTGTCTAAAGTAGCGATTTTCGCTTCAAGACGTATTGATAATTCTAAATATGAAGCATCATAAGATGTAAGGTGATATTTAGTAGCAAGCCTTGCTATTGTATGTAAAGATTCAGCAGTAGAACAAAATTTATCAATGTTGAAAGGAAGAACACTCAAAATTTGTAGATATTCTTCACGATCACTTGTATTAATACGTTGTTTGTTTAATAATGATATGAGGACATTATTGCATTCTAGATAAAATAAAGCAGGCACAAATACATTATATAGTCCGCTAGACATTTGCTTATAAACACTATCCACCTGAAGTTGTCTTTCATCGGGTAAGAATGATGACAGAATAAATGAACAATCTACTACTAAATTCATTTTCTACCAAAATTTTTTATTTCTATAATATCATCAATTGTGCCAAGCGGCTTGCGTCTTTTTAGGGCAGCAAACCTGTTAAATACCGCATCAAATTTTTGAGAGTAATATTTAGCTACAGGTATAATAAACGCTACTTCCTTCCTGCCATTTTGTATGCATAATTCCTCTCCGGCTTCTACTTCTTTAATCAGAGCCGAGAAATGTGTTTTTGTTTCAAATATACCGACTGCTCTCATATAACCTCTTTATTAATCTAGTTTACTTAACTAGTCTATAGTATATAGATAATTAATGCAAGTATTTATGGCTATGTAAAAATCAACTTGATATAAAGTGTCACTATTATATTTAATAGATTTATGGTATAATGAGTAACGTGTAAAACTATCAAATAAATTACTATTTATGTCTATTTCAAAATTTCTCGACCCTAAAAATGATGTTGCATTTAGGCGAATATTCGGCTCGGAGAAGAATAAAGATATTCTTATTCACTTCATTAATGATGTATTGGAGCTCAAAAATGGTGAAAAAATTAAGGAAGTAACGTTTTTACCTACTATCCAAGAACCTGAAATTGCTTCTAAAAAACAAAGCATAGTAGATGTTTTATGTAAAGATGAAAATGACGTGCAGATAATTATTGAGATGCAGGTGTCTCCACAAGAAGGCTTTGAGAAGAGAGCTCAGTATTATGCAGCTAAAGCCTATTCACGACAGTTAAATAAAGGCAAGAACGAGGGAGCCAGATATATAGATCTAAAGTCGGTAATATTTATTGCTATCAGTGATAATATTATCTTTAAAGATAAAATTTGTTATAAATCTGATCATATTATTTTAGATAAAGAGACCTATACTCATGATTTACAAGATTTCTCCTTTACTTTTATTGAGCTCCCAAAGTTTAAAATCACTGATATCAATTTACTAACTAACATAATCGAGAAGTGGTGTTTCTTCTTTAAGCATGCGGATGAAACTAGTGAAGCAGACTTACTTAGGATCATAGGATCCGATCACGTCATAGAGAGAGCTTATGAAGAATTAAACCAATTTAATTGGACGGAAGAAGAATTGCTAATTTATGAACAAGAGACTAAACGTATTATGGATAATAAAGCAGCAGAAGACTACATGATAAAAACTGCTACAGCTCAAGGTATAGCTCAAGGTATAGCCCAAGGTATAGCCCAAGGTATAGCCCAAGGTATAGCCCAAGGTATAGCCCAAGGTATAGCTGAAAAAGCTATAGCTATGGCAAAAGAAATGTTATTAAATAATGAACCGATAGAAAAAATTATTAAATATACTGGGTTAACTAAAGAAGCATTAGTAAAGTTAAAGAATTAGGGAATAATACTATGCAGAACACTATTAGTATACAAGACATGGCAGCAAGGCACGGCAAAACTACTGCGGAAATAGAAGCAACTATAGAAGAATTGATAAATCATGGCTTCTTGAAAAAATTAGTTGCGGAAAACGGAGCAATATCCTATGCCTTAACGTGTCCTGACAAAAAATTAGCAAAGCAATTAAATTAAATGTGTGATTTATAGACATGGTTACAACTAAACTGTCAGGTCAATTTCTAACTAATGACAGGGATTATGTGTTTTTAGGTTTATTAATTTGTGTGATTTATAGACATGGTTACAATAATAATGTAAGATCAAATGTCAACTAATACAACTTCTCAGTTATTAGTATATCTAACAACCTATCATATAATCCTGCTATTTCTTCTTTAGGAATTTGCCTTTGTTCCTTTTTAAGATTATTTGCTATAGCAATTAATTGATCTTCAACACGTTTAAGTAGTTTTTCCGTGATTGTGATATATTCTTTAGGATCTAGATTTGTTGTATCTTTTTCTCTCTCTATAACATCAATAGTTTTTTCTTGCCACTCCCCTCTAGCGGTTTTTTCCCATTGTTGTTGTTGAGTATACTTTTCTATATACTCCCCATAAACTTTAATTTGATAATTATTTTCAGTAGCCCAATCTAAGGCATTTTTTCCTTCAATTTTAATATTATTATGAGCAGCGTAAGCAACTGGGTCTTTTATGGGTGAATTGGCAAAGGCTTCCAGCCACTCACCGTTTGTAAAATTAGTAGATACATTACTAAATTTGCTTACTATATCTACTGATTTGGCTATCTCTTTCATATTACTGAAATGTTCTTTTAGATTATTCTTATAAACTATTCTTAAATCATTAAAATCATTAAAAGGACCAATATTACACCAATTATTTCCTTCAAATCTAACAGCACTACTTATACCTGTTGGAGTAAATCCAACTTTTTTTAATTCATCAATTTTTTGATTTATTATAGCCTCTCTTTGTTGTTCATCTAATTGACGAATCATTTGATTTAATGATTCACTATATTTCTTAATATTAAAAGATAAATTACCGTTTTTAATTGCATTGCTATAATTGATACCAGATTTTGAAAAAGACGCATTTGTTGCTTCAACCATAGCAGCAAAATCTTGATAAAATGTCATAAAGGATCTTCCATGATCTATTTTAGTTAAGGTCTTACCATTTTGTACCATCAAATTACTAGCATGATAATCTTCTTCTCCTAATATTTGACAGGCAACAATTACTTTTTCAAATCCCTCTAATTTTTGTAAATTAGTATTATTTGCTCTAATATAGGTAGCATCTTTTTCACCAGAAAATTCTGAAAGACTTATAGCATTGTCAAAAAATTTAGAACGAATATAAAGAGAATTTGGATGAGATTTATCTGGCGTAACTAATGCTTCTTTAGGAGCGCGATCATACAATAAAAACTTATACATACTAGAACCAATAAGTTCATGTACAGCATCTCTTCTATCTAGAAGAGCCTGATATTGTTTTCTCTCTGGTAATAATAAGCAATCATCATGACTTTTATAAAAGTGCTTTAAAATGAAAGTATGTCCCGTTGCTTTTTCAAAAGTAATATAGCCAGTAGACATCCCACCTTTCCTGCCTTTTCCTGAAAATTTTGTTTGTGCAACAATTTGTTTATCAGCTAACATTTCTCTGACTTGTTGAAATTCAGAATTACTTTTAGTTCCGACCTTACCTAAGTCTGCTTGACGTTCTTTTTGATGTACTTCATTTAATTTTGCAAGAAGAGGTAAATCAATAATATCTCTTAATTCCTTATTCTCATTTTCAGGGAATGTGTTTGTTATTATTTTTAATATTTTCCATAATTCCTTATCAGTGAGATTTAATGAAGATATTTGAGTTGTATATGAATTTATATTCATTAGGGAAGGATCATGAGAAAGTAGAGTTATAGTTTTGACAATATCTTGAATTTTTTCATCTTGAGTTTTTTCTTCAGTTTCTTTGTCAGGTGATTGTTCTGCTAAAGAATTTGTTGATGTATGATAGGTCATAGAAGCTGTTTGATATTTTGTATGACTTAATTATAACCTATTATTTATAGTAAATAAATTAGATTAATTTTTATTTAAAAATTTATTAAATCATCCCGCCTGTTATGTAATAAATAGGATGTTTTTGTATTAATTAGGTATGTTTTAAACGCGAGGGGGAAATAAGTTGGGCCCCATCAGCAATGCGTGGCTACAGAAAGCCGCTATCTAATACTGTTATATTTAATAGATTTGTGGTATAATGAGTAACGTGTAAGACAATTAGAACTCTTAATAATTACTATTTATGGCCATTACTAAATTTTTAGATCCTAAAAATGATGTTGCCTTTCGCCGTATATTCGGCTCGGAGAAGAATAAGGACATTCTTATTCATTTCATTAATGATGTACTAGAACTTAAAAATAGTGATAAAATTAAAGAAGTAACGTTTTTACCTACTATCCAAGATCCTGAAATTGCTTCAAAGAAGCAAAGCATAGTAGATGTTTTATGTAAAGATGAAAATGGAGTGCAGCTGATTATTGAGATGCAGGTGTCTCCCCAAGAAGGTTTTGAGAAGCGAGCTCAGTATTATGCTGCTAAAGCCTACTCACGGCAGTTAAATAAAGGTAAGCACGAGGGAGCAAGATATATAGATCTCAAGTCGGTAATATTTATTGCTATTAGTGATAATATTATCTTTAAAGACAAAGTATGCTATAAGTCTGATCATATTATTTTGGATAAAGATAACTATGAACATGATTTAAAGGATTTTTCCTTTACTTTTATAGAGTTGCCGAAGTTTAAGGTCACCGACATAAATTTACTAACTAACATAATTGAAAAATGGTGTTATTTCTTCAAGCATGCAGACGAAACGAGTGAAGCCGACTTACGTAAGATCATAGGGTCAGATCAAGTAATAGAGAGAGCTTATGAAGAATTAAATCAGTTTAACTGGACAGAAGAAGAATTGCTCACTTACGAGCAAGAGACTAAACGTATCATGGATAATAAAGCATCTGAGGATTACTTGATAAAAACTGCTAAAGCTGAAGGTAAAGCTGAAGGTATTCAAATCGGTGAAACTAGAGGAGAGGCTAGAGGAAAAACTGAGGCCATGAAAACTGTAGCAAAAACCATGTTATCAGAAGGAGATGATGTAGAAAAAATCGTACGACTTACTGGTTTATCTCCAAAAGAAATAGAGAGTTTAAAACTATAATAAATTATCTATTAATGGTTGAATAAATTTATAATTTACTTACTTTACATTTATATTTTAAGTACAGTTGTTTGTTAAAAATAAATAATTGGGTCAAATAATTGGGTCAAATAATTGGGTCAAATAATTGGGTCAAATAATTTTAACATAGCTTATTTTTTTGTATTACTATTTATTCTATAAATAAAATATTAGAGAGATTAAAATGTCAAAACAAGATGATGAGACTCGTTTAAAATCAATACTAAAAAATGGTCCACAGTCGGGATCTAAAGCTGAAAAACAGGTAAAATTTTTACTAGAAGAAGGGCCTCAAGAGAAAAAAGAGGTATTAAGGAACAAATATACAGAATTAAAGAAAAGTGTTAACAAAAAAATACTAGAAAAAATAATAGTAATTCGGCAACAAACAGAATCAATGCTAAAAGACGAACAGATTGACTACATTACTGCACAACGAAAAAAAATATTAGCAGAGAAACATAGATTGTTACCAGAAGAATTTGCTTCACGTTTAGAAGCTGTATCACAATTAGCCAGAATATTACAAGATAATCGAGAAATATTATTGGAAAATCCTGTGAATTATAGATTAAAACTTATAAAGCAAGCTGATATTATTTTAGAGCAGAATTATTCCAAAGAATTAAATGTTTATAACAGAATGCAAGAAATAAATGATGAACTAAAACACTCTTATGGACCATGGAATAAAGGGGCAAAACCAAAAGCACCAATGATACCAAGACTACCGAGGAAAAATCTACCAAGCAGGGGCATTTGAAATGTAAAATACGAGAACGGTCAGTGTGCCAAGAAAGACTCTTTTTTATATGTATTTTTAATACATAATTTGTGAGCGTTCACGGTTTTTCAATTTCGCCCTAAATTTTAATCAATAGATGTAATTTTTTAAATCATTTGCATCTTATAATTGTAGAATTTTCGAGTAATAGTAGATTTTTTATAAAAAATTTCTACTAAAAATATCAGAAATCATAGGAAACTGAAAAACCGTGAACGCTCACCATAATTTTTATTAAATGTAAGATCAAATATCAACTAATACACTCTGAATTTGAGCTTTTACCCGGTAAATTACAAATACATTAAATATTTTTAATTTTTTCCTAAAAATATCATCGGATTTGGAACCTTTTTAAGGTGATCAGTTTATACTTCAATTTAGAAACTATGTAAAAACATTATTTTTGCTAAAAACAGTCTTATTTTGTCTTTTTCAATCACAAACCATTTTTCTAACTATATTTAGTTGTTTTGCGATTGTATATTTTATCTTATTTACTATCATTTTTTAACGTAAGTAAAAATTTCTGCAACTACTTTAAGCTTAGCATAATATTTATAAATCAGCAATAGGGATGGGTTACTCGGCTAATTCTTCCTTATTCATATTTGCCAATTTAATTCTAAGTGGCGGCAAAAGTGCCTATTTTTAACACTGGTCCAATAATAAGTTATAATGTTGAGCAGCTGCTACGTCCTGGGCTAGGTTTATTATTAGGAGTGTGGATAGGACTTTTTGTTCCTGATGTTGTAGGTTGCAGATCACCTACTAATTTTTTTGCTAAACTCAAATCTTTTATCTTTGCACTAATATCATTATTTAATGGTGGATAGTTTTTATTAATAAAATCATTTGCAAAATTTATTCTGCTGGTGGCTTCAGTTTCTGATTCTGATAAATCATATTTTGTTTCTATTATCTTCCTTAATGCGTAAGTTTCGGCATATAATTGAACATCTTTTAATATTTCATCATTAAACTTATCAGGAAGTTTGGTATTTGGGTGTTCATGAATATATTGTACTGTCTCAGCTGCTGCTTCTATTCTTGATTTTGCAGCTTCCAATATCTGAAGGGCTTTTTCATCCCCCCACTTTTTTGCTAATTCATAAGGAGTATCATCCTCCCAAGCGTTATATATATCAGCTCCATTTACAGCTAATAAACTTATCATTGGTATATCCTTATTGTAGAAAGCGTAATGTAAAGGAGTAGTCATCTCAAAATTATTACTATCAGCTATACCAGTAATAGCGTAACAATTTTTCCCGTTTACATTGGCGCCTTGGTCAAGCATTTTTTGAACTATAGGACAGAGTCCTGTGTTGGCTGCATGTTGTATCGCAAATGTGAAGCCGATACCGCTAGCATTACCGGAGTACGCCTGTACATTGGCACCTTTCTCAATAAATAAGTTTGCTATGTCAGCATATTCTTTTAATAGATTATCAGTGTCTATATTTGCTTTTGTTGGATCCATCTTCCTCTCGCACACTAAATCATTATACATACCTAGCACATCTACTAAAGGAGGGTTGGCAATACCACCAATTTGCGCACCTTTGTTAATGAATAGCTTTAGTATATCAGTACGTCCCAATTGCATGGCTGCATAAAAAGCAGTCATCCCATCTTCGTCCTGGGCATATATATAATCGGGAGTAATAAGTGATTTTATTGCTTTCTGGATGTCCCCTTCTTGTATTGCTTCATGTAAAAGTTTTGTATCATCGTCCTCATATAACATAATCTTCTCCAAGTATGGGGTTATTTAAAGATATTTTATTTGTAAAGCAGCACTTTCTGCTGAGTCTGAGAGCCCAAATTCTAAAAAAGATTTAGCATGTTAAAAATTTGATTGTCAGTTAAGATGCTATTGTCATATATTAGAAAATTTCATTATTATTTTCAATAGTTAATTTATTTACTATATATTATTAACTAATTTTTACCGCCAGCTCTTCATTATTTAGTGCAATAGCTAGCTGTTCTTTAGAGGGTAGTTTTGTGCTTTTTGCAGCAATAGCTTGCAAAGTAGGGGATAAAGCAATCAGCTTGTTCATAAAATAAGGATCATTAAAATACAAAGCTTTTTGACATTTAATAGGATGCTCACCATTAATGAGTAATATTTCTTCTGCAAATGGCATAAGCTTAAGTTCTTGGGGCAGCATTAAAGGGCGTTTAATCTCACTTTGAGAGATGCTATTTAAGATAGAATATTTGTTATTATTTTTGCTTTTGGATGTAGATGTTGTGGTAGTGAAGGCAATTTCTCGTGAGGAATATTCAGCATCGTCTTGCTCGTTAGGAGTGTCACTGTCAATAAAAATCCCCCCGTTATGCTAACGAAAACTCCCCCCTTTAAGCAAAAAATTTTAGCTATTATTTTTCTAGAATACAGATCAATAACAGTCGTTAAATACAACCAACCCTCATCAGTTGGGATATGAGTAATATCACCAACCCAATAGCGATTTATTGCGTCAACATTAAATTGTCTTACCAATAAATTAGGAGCAATAGGTTTATTATGTTTTGAGTTAGTGGTTGCCTTAAATTTACGTTTGGTTTTACATACCAAACCCTCTTCCTGCATCAAACGAATAATTCTTCGACGGCTAACAACAATCCCATCTCTTCCTAACTTTTTCTTAATTCTCCTAGCACCGTATGTATTTCTGCTTTTTAAAAAAATTACTCTAATCATGGTTAGTAATTCTTTATCTTTCTTAACCTTATTGCTTTCAAGTTTGTTTAACCATTCATAATATCCACTCCTAGATACTGACATAAATTTACACATTACAGAAATAGCAAAATTAGCTTGATTATTTTTTATCCATGCGTACTTTACTGGGAGTCTTTTGCAAAGTACGCTGCTGCCTTTTTTAATAAATCTCGTTCCTGACTAACCCTATATAATTCTTTTTTTAACCTATTAACTTCTTCATATATATGTTCATCAGTCCTTTTGCCATCTGCCTTAGGTTTCGAATATTTTTCAATCCAATTATATAAGTTATTCTTATTAATTCCTAACTCCCTAGCTATTTAGGCCAGCGGCACTTTTGATTCGTTGGCTAATTTGACTGCCGATTCTTTAAATTCCGAGCTATAGACTTTTTGTTTGTTTACAGATATTTTTGTACTTCCTTTTTGTGAAGTTTATACTAACCTAACTGTCCGGATTATTGTTGCCACATCAATTCCTAAAGGGGTCAAAATAAATGGCGGAAGGGGGGGCAAATAGTATGCCGGATTTCTATTCTAAGGGGGGCAATATTCTTGGCGCTCGACATTTCCTGAGATTCTTCTTTACTTAACTTAGTTGTTTCCCAATAAGCCCTGTACTATCATGATAATTATTATCGGTTGTTTCTTGATAGTTGTTATTATCATATATATTTAATAGCTCAGATAGAGCCTTCTGCTCATACTTACTCCCAGTGGTATTCCCCTTATTGTGAATTAATTCTCTAATATTTTCTTTTAATGTTTGCAAATACTCTATTTGATTTTTAGATATTGTATTTTGATGTTGCAATTTAGAGATTAACGACTGAATTTTAATATCTTGTATAGCATCTTTAGTATATTTTAGATCTTCATAGAATAATTCCTGGTTTTTCAGGGCTGGATCTAACTCTAATAAGTGATAATAAATTTCATCACAGATTTTTTCTTCATCCTTATATCCAAACATCTTGCTTAGCCATTTATTGTTTCCAAAAATTTTGTACCATTTACTCAGCCATGGTTCATTGATATTTTCTAATGTAATATCTATACCATCTTCAATTATATTGTTTATATGCTCAAGATTCTCAAAAAATGTTACTTTATTCTTATATCCAAACATCTTGCTTAGCCATTTATTGTTTCCAAAAATTTTATACCATTTACTCAGCCATGGTTCATTGATATTTTCTAATATATTAACAGGAATAGAATTAAATTGAGATATAATCCATTTGCTTTTTGTGTTTGTTAATATCTTTTCAAATTCATGAACTGTATTTTGACATATTAACGCTTGTCTGAGATGTTCTTCTATTTGCGCAGCTTTAATCTCTTCATGTTTGAAAAAACAGTCCCTTATTTCTTTTTCACTATTCCCACTTAGGTACCTCATAATATATAAAGTATATAAAGTCAAATAAATGGGTGCTACTAGGAAAGTCAGTGTACTTACAATCTTTTCTCCTTTAGAAAAATCATGATATTTAGGAACAAATGGACATTCGATTGCTTCCTCTATTTTGCAATTTATTGTTGTGCATTCGAGAGATGGTAAAACTTTAAGTTGACATAGCTTTTCATCGACAGTCTTTGTCATTACTCCATCATTATTCTCACAATAAGTACTATAGATAAGAGATGCCTGACCGTTTTTATAATCTTTTTTAACATTTGTTATTACTTGACAATTTTTTTGTCGAGGCGTAAAGAAACTGTATAAAGTTTTAGTAACTATATTAGCCAAGTATTCACTATTATTTTTAATAGTACTAATAATAGTGCTTAAAGAAATCTCTTCCCTGTTTATTCTTTTTGCTTGAGGTGGGGGAGGAAAAATTTGTTCTTTAGTTGAACCGGTATTAAGATTTTCTTTTGTATAATCTTTATTTGGTACAACATCTTCTATATCCTCGTCTACATAGCCATCTTCTATATCATCTTCCCTAACATTTGTTGACAATTCTGCTTCTGCTAGTAATTCACGCGTCAATTCTAGACTCGAATTCTCATGGAACTGATTTAATACTTGTGTCACTGACGTAGATGCCATACCATACAAAAAATCTATATTATCACCTATAGAACTTATAACTTCCGTTATAAACGGTTGTGCCTTAGATGCCCTACTTGGTATAGGTTCCTGTTCTACATTTTTTTGATTATATTGCTCTGTCTCTCTTTTGTCTCTATGATGTTCATGGTGCCTATGGTGCCGAATGCGGTGCGGTATATGCCCGACATTAGTGTCTAGCTCATTTAGATAAAGAATATCATATCTATTAGCTTGAAAGTGTTTTTGTTGAAAATAATAAGGCCAACTATATTCAATAGCATCTGTTTCATTTTGTAATGATATAGTCTTATCTGGAAATCTAATGGTTGTAGTATACATTTTATTAGATTCTTTATAGAAATTTTTAAGCAATATTATATATTCTTCATTCTCTTCTATATTAAGATCAAATATATTAGTAATAATTAAATCTACACCATTATTGCCACTATAAAAAAATTGATAATTTCTAGCATTTTGCTTTACTATTAGTTCAGAATAAAATGCTATATGTTCACTATTAATTATTCCTATTTTCGCATGATTAAATGATAGATGGATAGAAGGGGGTGCATACAGTACCTCTGCAGGATGTGTATCTCTTGTGTTGCAATCCACTGCCATTGGATTGTGATCATGTAAGATTATTTTGAACTTTGTACACCAATTATTTTCGCTTGCTACTGCATCACTTAACTTAACTACTAAAATATTATGATAACCGGTAGAGATATTTGGATTCATTACCCAAAGAGAAATTAGTATATCATTATTCTGTCCTTTAGTTGACACTAATTTTGTTTCCGTTTTCAAATCTTGTGTAATCTTCCGAACCACGTCACTTAAATCGAGAATATTCATTTGTTCTGGCCTGCTAGAACCATATACGGTTATATTAGGCAGTATATTGTTCATTGTTAATACTTCATCCTCCGGCTCGATGATGTAAGTATTTTTGCCTATAGCACCAAAAAAATGGCTTGGATATGTAAGTACATGGCGCATTATATTGTCTTTTCCTATTCCTATATAAACTACTTCATTGGTACCAGTAAATACAATCATTGGGAAACCTAAACGATATACTATATTATAGGGATAGTTAGTAATAACATCTTGAGTAGATTTGTTAGTATATTGTACTAAATATGTTCCCTCTTTAGTTAAGTGTATTCGACTATTATCTCTAAAAGAATATGTGCTATCACTCTTGGTAATATTTAAATCAGTAATATTTACCTGTAAATTATTAGCAAAAGAAAACTGAATATTGGAAATTATACCATTAAATTTAACAGTCATTTGTGCGATATCAGTTAAAGTGAGGTGATTGAAATCGAATAGATGCTGCACCTTTGTGTTCAGATCAGTATTTGGGATGTTCTGCGTAGGAGATGATTGCACTATCGTTCTATCACCATGAACATTTTTAATATATGGAAGCTTTATTTGAAATTGATTCTGGATATGGTTATATAAAGTGATATTAATATACCGTAGATAAGGGGTCACTTCATTTTGCCTATTGATACTATAGGTGAAATTTCCTTGTACTGCATAATTATCCACTATAGTGTTACCTTCTACTCTTAACGTCATATTATAGTGACAATTAGAGAAAACACGATTAGTTTGCATGAGTGTTCCATAATAATATGAAGGGATAATAATATGATCAGCTGTATAAGAAAATTCTGCTTTCGTACTATACTTTTTCCCTCCTTGACTATTAATATCTTTGAAATTGCAGTTAACTAGTATAGTTTCTGCTTGATTTTCTTTTCCCATCATTAAATGAAAGTTCTTGATATTAAGTGCTTGAGGTAAATTATGTCCGTAATAATCAATGGCTATTAGTCCTTGTATTAATTCTTGTTTTACATGACTACTACTGGTAAAAATTAGCTCAATATTGTTTAGGGCAAGTAGTAAGAATTTTTGTGGATCTTTCTTGATCCTGTGAAGATCTATTAAATTATCTCCTTGTTGTCCATCAAGTTCTCCAGTAATGTGACTACTACTTAAACGAGCTATATCATCCTTATTTCCGAACTTTACCTTTTTATCTCCATAACTCATTGAAACTATAGTTTTCTTGTCCAATCTTGCAGTTACTTTATCATTACCTCCAGCTATTTCAATCCACCAATACAAATCTGGATTATTAGATGTTTTCTTGAAACCTATGCTATTTATGCACTCAGAATATCGACCTGATGGTGCAGCTTTACCATTTCCTGAAGGTTTGCATACAAAACCCCCTATTTGATTACCATCTTCCAGATCATCAGGAGCTACTTTGCTCCATTGTATATTACTACCTAGAAACTCAAGGTTAATAACCTGATCCTCACTATTTCGTATTTTATATTTATCACATATCGGCAATATAGCTGAGGATGGTGAGCATACTACCTCTATAGTAGGTACAATATATGCTTCAATTTGAGTTTGATCGCGCAAAAACTCCAGGATATTTTCTACTAATTTATTAGACCTCTTGCATAACCCTAATAATTTAGTTCCCAATTATATAAACCAGCGATTAAATTAAATCTTAGAGCAAATCTTTTACGTCGATTTCGATATTTATCAGCAATAATTTTAAAACGTTTTAGCATGCCGATAACATTTTCATTCAGGGCCCTGGTACTTGCCAGTTTTTGGTTATTTTTCTTATCTTGTTTTGTTAATGGATTTTTTTTAGTCTTCTTTTTTGGTAACTCAGATTTAGCATGAATCTTTTGTAACCCTTGATATCCAGTATCGGTAATTACATTAGTATCAGGATGGATATTAATTTTGGATTCCTTAAATAACCTAAAATCATGTCGTTTACCATTTGCATAATTTGTACATATTATTTGTTTTGTCTTTTTGTCTACTACCAGCTGAGTTTTTAAAGTATGTCTTTTCTTCTTACCTGAATAGTAGCGTTTTTGTCTTTTTTTGGACGCTGGATAGGACTTTCTGTGGCATCAATTAGAATGGTTTCATACGTCATATCACTTTTAACTAAAGCTTTCTTACCAGGAAGAGCAAAATCCGGATGCTTAATTAAAGTATCTTCTACCCATTTTATATTCCGATAACAACTACTTTCAGATATTCCATATGAAGCTGATATATGAAAATATGTTCTATATTCCCTTATATATTCTAGGGCCATCAATAACCTCTCTTCTATACTTAAATGGTTTGGTTTGCCCCCAAATCTTTTCTTCTTTGTTTCTGCTTCTTCTAAAATAATAGTCATTCTTGCAAAAGTATTCTTCTTAACCCCTGTTAAACGTCTAAATTCTTCTTCTCCAAACTTTTTAAGTTCTTCATATCTCATATGATAAAATTCCTGAAATCTTATCATTTTATCCTATATCCTAGGTTATGCAAGAAGTCTATTATTAAATGTTTTGTCATATATGCGTTTTTGCACCTCTTTGGGGAGACTCTGTTGCAGAAATTCAAGCGAACCTGTGCCCCAGCGTTCTGTCATGGTCAAATTAATGAACTTATCTATTTCTGCCACTCTTTCTGCTGCTGCCACACCTTCTAAAGTTATGTCGATTGCAGTAATTACCCACCCTACTCCTGGTACTGCTTTTGTTACTATTTTTAATGCTACTTTAGTGGCTACCTTGGCAGCTGTTTTTGATGCCATTTTAGTAGCAATTGAGGACGCAATAATACCTGTACCACCATTTACTATTCCTAGGCCAGTGAACACAATTTTAGCGATAGCTGTGGCATCATTAGGGCTAACCTGTTGTATTTGCGTTACAAAATGATATATATTAAATCCTAATGGTACTGCTGTAATAATCCCGGATCCTACTGTACTCAATTTAGTTAAAACTTTTGAAGATAACACTATATTTTTTTGCAATACTATTTTAGAAAGTTTTTGGCTAGCTGGATCACTCAATATTTGCCCTATTTCAATAACGACTTCTTGCTTATTACCCTGTTGAATATTAGCAGCCATGTCTATAGTAGATAATGCCATGTCTATAGTAGACATGGCATTACCTACTTTTTTCAATAAAGTGGTTTTTTTATATTTTTTATAAAGATTATTGACCTGGTTTCCATGATCACCTACAATTTTTTGATCAATATGGCTACTAGAACGCATAACTTCATCCAAAAGCTGCATATGTTGATCTCGTGTTGCAACATCTGGAGTATTTTGTAAAGTTTTTAAGAATTTTTTGCTATCAAATTTTATTTGCTCAAAATTTCTCCTATCCTGTAGATCTGCAGTATTGTATTTATCTACATCTTCCCATGTAACTAAACAAGTATTTCGTTTTGCTCTACCATTATTTGCTAAGCATGTTCCTGGCTGGGATATTGTATTATCATCAGTTGTAATCTGGGACAACCTGATATTAGTAAATGGTAAGCTAAAATGAGCTATATCACCTTGCAAAAAATCTCGTGCAAAGGTTATCAGAAATTGTTTTTCATCTCCTGGTTTAACTGCCAAATTCCTCATGATCTTTTGAAATGGCTTCTCATCTATTGTTAATCTTCCATTCTCCTGTTTCAAGCCCAATATACGCATTTCATTAAATAATTTAAGATGTGGTGGTTTTTCATTACCACTCTTACCATCCCAGTTGTTAGAATTATCATAGAATGATGTTATGCTCTGAATTTGTGTAGTAAGCTTGCTAGGCACTTCGTTAGAAAATAAATTAGAATTTACAACAACAATTTGAGTTAATTCGTCTGTGCTTTTTTTTAGTTCTACAGGAAAAGCAATATGTAGCTTTTTCAACAACTCTTCTTTAGTAAAAGGCAATATTAAAGCATCGTCTTGATTATTAAATGGTGGTATCCATAATTTTACATTATCAAAATAACCTTGCAAAAGAGCATTATAAATTTCGTACAGCATGGCTTTATTAGCCGTTATTACAACTGCATTACGTTCTTTAGCTGTTATGAAAAGCTTTAAATCAAACCAATCAAATATTTCCAAATCCTTACTTGGACCTTTTGCTAAATGTTGAGCAAGCTCTTCAATTGCTGTTGTGCTACTAGGCTTGCTTATCTTTTTTAAATTTTGTAAGTTGTTGTATAAAGTCGCACTACTCTCTACAAATAGATTAGTCTTATATTTAAAATCTGGAATCTGTAATTTTGTCCCAAGTGTTAATATTCTGTTATCTAAATACTGTATCTTATGATTGTATTTTTGTGTTATCTTTTGCAACTTTTCTGTCTGTTCCCAACTATTCTGTGAAAATGTTGCCATATGATCTATAAGGTTTTTAAACTCTGGATTATCAATTGAATTTTGTTGCTGTAAAAATTCTTGAATATTATGTTTAACTTCTTGAATATCATGGTTTTGTTTTGTTTTTTTTGGTTTTTGTTGTGGCTGTTCTTGAATATTAGAGTTGCTTGGTTCTTGAATATTAGAGTTACTTGGTTGTTTTGGAGGTAGTTTAGCTGGCATGCCTCTGTTAACAGAATCAGAATTATAAGGAGCTATCTCTATACTGCCTGGCATGGTTTCTATAAACACCTTATTTTTGTTTATATTCTCATTTCGTCCTGCAGTATCTAATTTTATGGTTACTGTTACTTTTGCTGTATTACCTTCTACAAACTCATGATAAATAAAGTCAGGAACATACACTTTTACTTTTTTTAAAAAAATCTGAGATAATAGAGGTTTAAGATACTGAGCCCCTTGCTCCCGCAATAAATCATCTATCCTATTATTATTTTGTATCTCTTTTTTTACATAATCCCATATTGTCTTATAATTCTCAGGCGTGTCTGGGATATCGTATAAGTTTCGTATTCTGTCAAATAATATTCTAATAGGAGTCCATATATTAGTATCTATTATGATTTCAGTCTTTGCCATGAGGGGCCTTCTTTTTATTTTAGTAATATCTATAGTGGTTATAAGTATTTAAATAGATAACTAATGATTGAAATATTAGAATTAAAAGAGTTATAACTCTTCCTATTTTAAGCTGATAAATGAATTTTATGATAATTAGTTTGTAGTTTTTCTTGTTACTACGTCTATTGTGCAGTTTTGTATAATTTAAAAGTTAGCCACAATATTAATCTGGATTTCACAACTCTTGATACTCTGCTATTATATCCCCACTAAATTGTACAGAGCTACCATTTTCACCTATTACCCCACTATATTCAATTTTGCCCTTTATTAATTCAAGTGCATACTCTACTGTTTCACTAGTTATGTTATTTTCTTCCAAGTTTATTAATTCGAGCGTCCCTGGTAATTTGCAAAAGAGGTTTAAAAAGCATCGTGCTTGAATATCATTTAAGGAAGTACCCTGCATATCTATTTTAATTTTTGATTGTTTAGGCCATGGCACTTTAATTAGCTCATCGGCAAAAATCGTTTGATTACTCTCTGAAGACCAGCTATTCTTGAAATTAAATTCTATAGTTAAAGGATTTGTTATTGGTGTGTCCTGAAATTCTTTCAAAAAAGATTTGATTGAGTACATATCTAGCGGGACTCCTGCAAAATCAAACTTAAATTCTGTTTGACCATTTTGTAATGCTGCTGTGACAGACTTTTGTACCACATGTGAATAATTCATATGAACCATTATAGTATTCCAATTTTTCGTTACTTATTCATTACTATATTAATTAGTATTAATATCAGATATAGTCAAGTAATATTGTCAGCAATTGTTAGTAACAAAGTATATGACCGTATTTAGTAACAAGGTAATTGTCCGGAAATAGGGTATAAGGATCTCTTAAAAAATTAAGAGAGAGATATGCCTATTATGTAGGATTACAAGAACTAGGGAGAAAAAAACAAAATAGATTCAAAGACGGTAGAAACAGCTTACATGATTACAAATTTGGATTCAAAATTTGGTCCGGAATATTTGTTAAAATTAAATCGTAAACATTGGTCTTGTGAGAATAATTTAAACGGGGTTAAGGACAATCCACTATTAGCATAGGCAATGCACCTTTGGTGATGTCATTATTGAGAAGTACAGCTATTTACATTATAGCTACAATTTCAAATAAAATTATAGAAACACGCTAGTTATTAAATTATAATAAAAATTTATTATGGAAAAACGTTCTAAATCAGATGATATTTTTAGAAGAAAATGAGTCAATCATTTGTATTAGTTGATATTTGATCTTACATTTAATAAAAATGCGTTTTAACAAAACTATGAAACAGGAATTCTTTGATACAGCTATGCGAAAAAAGATTTATACATCCCTTGAAGATTTACAGCTAGATCTTGATATTTGGTTAGAGTATTACAATCATGAAAGGCCACATTCAGGAAAATATTGTTATGGTAAAACCCCTATGCAAACTTTTCAAGATAGTAAAAAATTAGCTGTTGAAAAGAATAATGAAATCTTGTACCTTGAATATATATCTGACAGTCAAAATTTAACTGACAATCAGGTGCAAAATTTATAGTGCCTGTAAGATCAAATCTTGACTTCTACAAATAACGCAAGTATTTCTATCAATTTTTTAGAATTGTATTTTTAATAATTCATTGATTTTAGTAACTGATAATCTTGTCATTTTAGCGATTTCTTCAACAGAATGACCATTCTTTATCATCATTTTTATCATGTCAGCTTTACCTTTAGCTTCACCTTCAGCTTTCCCTTCAGCTTTAGCAGTTTTTATTAGGTAGTCTTCTGCTGCTTTATTATCCATAGTACGTTTAGTCTCTTGCTCATAAGTTAGCAATTCTTCTTCCGTCCAGTTAAACTGGTTTAATTCTTCGTACGCTCTCTCTATCACCTGATCGGATCCTATGATCCTAAGTAAGTCTGCTTCACTAGTTTCGTCTGCATGCTTGAAAAAATAACACCATTTTTCAACAATATTGGTCAGTAAATTTATATCAGTGATTTTAAACTTTGGCAGCTCTATAAATGTAAAGGAGAAATCTTGTAAATCATGAGTATAGCTCTCTTTATCTAAAATAATATGATCAGACTTATAAAATACTTTGTCTTTAAAGATAATATTATCACTGATCGCAATAAATATTACCGACTTGAGATCTATATATCTGGCTCCCTCGTTCTTGCCTTTATTTAACTGCCGTGAATAGGCTTTAGCTGCATAATACTGAGCTCTCTTCTCAAAGCCTTCTTGCGGAGATACCTGCATCTCAATAATGATTTGTACGCCATTTTCATCTTTACATAAAACATCTACTATGCTTTGTTTCTTAGAAGCAATCTCAGGCTCTTGGATAGTAGGTAAAAACGTTACTTCCTTAATTTTATCCCCATTTTTAAGCTCCAGCACATCATTAATGAAATGAATCAGAATATCTTTATTCTTCTCCGAGCCGAATATTCTCCTAAATGCAACATCGTTCTTAGGATCTAGAAATTTTGAAATAGCCATAAATAGTAATTTATTTGAACTTCTAAGAATATTTTATACTGATTTATTTAATGGTATCACATTGTGATTGTTTCCTTCTGTTTTCTTTGTGCTAGAAAAGAATACTGAAGGAATAAAGCCTTTGATATAAAGTAATCTTTCTAAAAAAGACGAATCAGCAGGAAGAGAAACAGAATTTTCTTTAACAAATCTTACCGCTCTTAACAAGATATTTTTTTCGCGTTCATCCATAATAAAAGCAGAGCTATCTGAAATATAATCTTTATTAAGTTTCTCTGGATTAAGCATATACCATTTCTTGTGTCGCTCAGATTCTAGCAATTTTAGATAGCCATCTGGCGGAAGATCAAAAAAGTCAGACTCTAATAGTTCTTCTTTGATGTATTCATAAAGTACCTGAATACCCTTACCTGTATCTATAAAATCAAACATATAATATATTATTTTAATAATTCATTTATTCTAGTAACTGCTAATCTTGGCATTTTAGCGATTGTAGAAGTCAAGATTTGATCTTACAGACACTATAAATCTTGCACCTAATTGTCAGTTAAATTTTGACTGTCAGATATATATTCAAGGTACAAGATTTCATTATTCTTTTCAACAGCTAATTTTTTACTATCTTGAAAAGTTTGCATAGGGGTTTTACCATAACAATATTTTCCTGAATGTGGCCTTTCATGATTGTAATACTCTAACCAAATATCAAGATCTAGCTGTAAATCTTCAAGGGATGTATAAATCTTTTTTCGCATAGCTGTATCAAAGAATTCCTGTTTCATAGTTTTGTTAAAACGCTCACACATACCATTGGTTTGAGGCGAGTAAGCGCGAGTAACAGTATGTTCTATACCTTCGATGCTTAAGAATAACTCAAAAGCATGATGCTCTATATTGCCTTTATATTCGCTCCCCCGATCAGTAAGGATACGTAAGATAGGTATCCCTTGCTCCTCATACCATGGTAATATCCGATCATTGAGCATATCAGCACTCGTCATCGCTGTTTTCTCAGTATATAGTTTAGCATCTGCTACTCTGGTATAGCTGTCGATAAAGACCTCAGAATAAACCTTACCTATACCTTTAAAGTTGCCAACATAATATGTATCCTGGCACCCTAAATAACCTGGATGCTGCGTTTCTATCTCACCATGGGCTTCTTTCTCATTACGACGCTTCTCTAATACTTGTAACTGGGCTTCGGTAAGAACAATACCATCTTGAGCCATCTTAGCTTCTAATGCTTTAAGCCTTTTATTGATATTGTTTAAATCATTACGCAACCAAATTGATCTTACCCCACCAGGTGATACAAGAGGGTACAGCTATTGAATAATGTTAACTAAGATATCAAGATGTCGCTTAAGGCATTTTGGTTAATCATGTTCCAAAATTGATTCCACCTTCCTTTTGTTTGAACAAGAGATCTAATGGAAATAACTATTTTGGCACCTTGAGTTCGCCACTGCATTGCTGATTTACATAATCTTTGCTTGATCAGCGTCTTGCAAGCCGCTTCCGTCACACCAGAACCTATAGGAAAATTTTGTGCTGTGTAATTACTATAATTCATACGTTCTAATTGATTAGTAAAATAGCTCACCGCTTTACTCAAATTGTCCTTTATTGCTGGTGATATTTTTTTATTTCCTTCATTTTTTTTCACTTGTTCCTTCATCGTGTCTAAAAGCTCTGCAGCCGCATTGTTTTCATGCTTTAATTTATGACAAGCATTACTCAACCATTCCTTTCTTCTCCCTTCATCACTAAAAAGTGAATATGAACTTTTTGCTAAATATTCGCTAGCATGATAAAAATCTAGAATATGATATTGTGTATTCAGTTCTAAAAATTTCCAATTATTACTTGCGCCATCAGCAATGCCAATATAATTTGCTGTAGGATATTTTTGTTTGATTTTATTAACCTCTCCTTGTAAACGAGCTATAAATAACCCTTTACCATATTCAGGAGACGCTCCAATATATATTGTATGCAATCTTTCGCTTTGCGCATCGTACAAAGAGATATTACCTGTCATAGCTTCACGATAACCTTGTTCTTTCATTAAAATACATGTGCCATCTAAACTAATACCTATACTGGTAACCGGTTCTACAATCTTGGGAATAGCATATTCCCAATCTTCTTCTGTCGCTAAAGCTATAGATCCTATATAATCAGCAACCTTTTGGATATATCCTCTCGAACAACTCCTAGAATGATTCTCTGCAAAATCTTCACTGACATCTTTCGCACTTAAAGATGCATATTTATACGAAATCATTTTGGCAAATTTTGGTGTAGAATGAATAATTATACGCCCTTTCTCATCAACTGGACAAAACGTCTTGCCTCCTTTCGAGCTCTGATATACATGTCGCATTATCTCAACAGTACCATAGGGTGTCTCATACTCTTTTTTCACTTTGCCCTTTGAAGACATTCTGACACTACCAATATTAATTATCGCACCAGTTGCATCAAACTTACTTAGGGCTTCTTTAGTTGCAATGCACCCAACCTCATTTACTCCTTTCTGTATCGCATCTTCCATTTCAAGCATAGAGCCATCCAATTTTAATGTAATTTGTATTGTGATTTCTTCTCCGTTCCGTGTTATTATTTCTGCCATAGCTTAATTCCAATTATTTACTAAAATCTCACCATAGCATAATTTAAAACATTATTCAATAGCTGTACCCTTCTAATGTTTCTTCCCCTCCTTCTAAATGCGATATTCCATAAGCCACATTACTACCTGCCCAGTCTATTACCTCTCCAACTTGGGCTACCCCAAAGACTAGCTTGCTTTTTTCATATTTACTTCCTGGGGTAAAGTCTTTAGTGAGATTTTGGTCAATATCAGCAGTGGTTTTGCGCCCCCTAACTGGTTTGACAATTTTAGGGCGATGATCAATCCCCCGCTCATGGCCAGAGCCAGTTGCATAAGCTTGGTGCATTTGCCGCTCTTCTTCTGCTTGAGCCGAGCTAGCTTTTTCGGCGGCGCTGGTTTCAGTTTCCATCTTTTCGACTACATCCCAAGCTTTCAAAAAATCCGAACGTTCAGAACTAAAGGGTGGTGGTTTAGGGGCGGTAGAGCTGCCAGAGAGGGCTCTTACTGTAGCCATTAGTGATAAAGAGCCCGTTACTGATGCAGAGCTTGTATCCTGGCTTGACCCAGTAGCTACTTTTGACAACACAGAATCGGGATCAAATACCGCTTTCATCCAGTCATTACCCTGGTTACCATGGGCCTGAGCTCCTGGTAGCAAGTTGAATCCAGCTGAGAGGCCCGGCTGCTGGCTATCCTTAAACAGCACGCTCCTTGGTTTTGGGGGAACAGGTGGTGGTTTAGGTTTGGTGCTAGCAGTACTGGTATATAATAGACCTCTTGCATAACCCTAATAATTTAGTTCCCAATTATATAAACCAGCGATTAAATTAAATCTTAGAGCAAATCTTTTACGTCGATTTCGATATTTATCAGCAATAATTTTAAAACGTTTTAGCATGCCGATAACATTTTCATTCAGGGCCCTGGTACTTGCCAGTTTTTGGTTATTTTTCTTATCTTGTTTTGTTAATGGATTTTTTTTAGTCTTCTTTTTTGGTAACTCAGATTTAGCATGAATCTTTTGTAACCCTTGATATCCAGTATCGGTAATTACATTAGTATCAGGATGGATATTAATTTTGGATTCCTTAAATAACCTAAAATCATGTCGTTTACCATTTGCATAATTTGTACATATTATTTGTTTTGTCTTTTTGTCTACTACCAGCTGGAGTTTTTAAAGTATGTCTTTTCTTCTTACCTGAATAGTAGCGTTTTTGTCTTTTTTTGGACGCTGGATAGGACTTTCTGTGGCATCAATTAGAATGGTTTTCATACGTCATATCACTTTTAACTAAAGCTTTCTTACCAGGAAGAGCAAAATCCGGATGCCTTAATTAAAGTATCTTCTACCCATTTTATATTCCGATAACAACTACTTTCAGATATTCCATATGAAGCTGATATATGAAAATATGTTCTATATTCCCTTATATATTCTAGGGCCATCAATAACCTCTCTTCTATACTTAAATGGTTTGGTTTGCCCCCAATCTTTTCTTCTTTGTTTCTGCTTCTTCTAAAATAATAGTCATTCTTGCAAAAGTATTCTTCTTAACCCCTGTTAAACGTCTAAATTCTTCTTCTCCAAACTTTTTAAGTTCTTCATATCTCATATGATAAAATTCCTGAAATCTTATCATTTTATCCTATATCCTAGGTTATGCAAGAAGTCTAATACTTACAGACCAGTTATTATCCGTAAAAAAACCCTCTATCTAGTAATTGTAATTCCGTCTCCTCTAAATTAGAAGAAAATTTAGATTTTAGCCAAATTATCCTTAATTCATATTCTAGATCTCTGGTCTTATCTAATTTACTTAAATATTGGCCGGTAAATCAACTAATAACTCTAATATGTGGTTTATTTGATTTAGATTATAGCTACGCTCTTGTTGCAAATTAATTAAGGTCAATAACAGATTATCTCTCTCTGTGCAGACTAAATCATAGTTATGTTGTTGCTCTAACCTAATTAAATTTGTATCAAAGCTTTCTAAATCAGAACAACTCTGTAGACCTAGTTCTCATGACCAATCATATGCTAATAATTCCCTTACCCAATATTTGTAGGAAGGTAATTTACTCAAAACCTCATTATTAATATATTTAATATCTAATAAAACGGTCAATATACTTAAACGTTCAGAAAGAACCGTAACAGATTGTAGATCTCTTGAAAATTCTGGGTATTCAAACTCAAGATTTGCCAGCTAATTGATTTAATATATCTAAACATTGATCAGATAAATTATATACTCCTTGATCAGCTTGGTTTTTTAAGCACCTTAAATGCGGCAATTTGTAAAGCCTTATTATCTAAAACAGTGCTCCAGATAATGAATAATTCTTGGCGATAACCTAACTCCTTGCTGACTTAAGAAATCAATAATATCCAAAACTTCCTTAGAAAAGGATAAGCTACCATCTCGATCAATAAGAAATTCAAATCTTGTAATAGTATCAGTTAATAAAATTCCATTATTGTTTCCCCATTACTGCTAAATAATTTACGAATGAAAATTAGCAATAACTTATCTGAAATTATAGGTAATATTGCTTTGGCAAATGATTCATTAAGAGGAATTACATGTTTTAATAATAAGAGTTCCAAACACTCATTACCTCTATTAACTATTTGAGGATTGCTATGTTTTTAATCCATAACTCAAAATATCATATTGATTAAGGGGTTAGCTGTTGGTTTAAGTCGATCTTGCTCTTTAATGCTTTAATAATTTTAAATAATTTTTTTTCACACTACTATATCTGTGCTAATATCAGTAGATTTCTTTTGCTAAATACAATAAATCAGTTAATTGTTTATCAAACTTAATCTTCACCTTTTCATTTTCTAATATTGATTTTACTTTTGGCTTAATACTTGCAATAAGATCTGATTCTAGATACTCAATTAACCTTATCAAGGTAATTCTAGATAAAGGTTCAGCTTGGTTGCTTGCATTTTCAAGTAGTATTACTATATGTGCGCTATTATTTATCTGATCTGGCTGAGGGCGCAAAAGGAAAGATAGTTGGTCAATTTGTTCGGTTGTTAAAATTAATTGATTTGTTTTACTAACTATAAGAGCTAGTCTTTAGCTGATAGATCTACGACTTGCAGGTTTTTATGAGCCAAATATTTTTTTAGCACTTCAGTTGCGTTATTAGAGACAAATTCTACACCATCTAACAGTGCTACAACCCGGCTAATAGCGCTTAAACTATTATCTGGATTACTATTTAAGAAGTTTATTGCCTCCTCTAACTCAACTTCTATAAATCCTATGCCAGAGCGGCTACTAATATTGTTAAGTATTTTTAATATATCACTCTGGAATTTTTGGTTATATATCTTTTGTAAAAGGATTAATTAATGATAGTTACCGGGTCAGAAAATCATATCCGTCGCTACTTAGTTCTTTGAAACAACTCAGATGGCATTACCAGCATAGCTCCTGGCCTTATTTAGCACCTAAACTATGGATCAAGGCTGAAATGCCCTATATCTTGTAGTATCTGACCATTACTAATCACGATTATGTAAATAGCCAGAAAAAATCAATTTAAGCATTATCATCCAGGTCAAAGAAGTATTTTAGTAAGATGCACTGAATATTCTATGGTTATCAGGGCTTGAATACTTCCCTTCTACCCGTATCTCTCTCTTTG
>JAHXDM010000015.1 GCA_019468145.1 Rickettsia endosymbiont of Bradysia coprophila | reverse complement strand
GCAAAAACACGCTCTTATCAACCCAGCGTCCTTTACCATCCGATTACTGACAAAACTTTTTACTAGTATTTCTCTATTCACCCAGTTTCATTGTTGCTATGTGAAACTGGCCAACCCTGATCAGTATTTATAATCTCAGAGGAGAAGCTTTAGAAAACGCCTCCTTCAAGCCATTTCTAAACAAAATTTAGCTCTCTAAACTTAATCTGATATCCGCCAGTAATAGATATATCGCGCCTATAATACATTAATTATCGCCAGCTAAATAGCAAAACCCGTTAGGCAATGGTAACCTTAATGTAAGTTATGCTACTGTCATCCATAGCCTGATTACACACGTAATAATTAAGCCACATCACTTATAATAAAATATGCGCATAATAGCCATGTTCCTTGAAATTTTTTATAGTTACTTTTGCCAATTGGCGATATTAAAGACCTTCAACTTCATTTCCTTCATGATTCGTGCAACTTATTTATGCCGTATAATTACTTGCTAAACCTAAACGGCATAAAAGCAGCCCGTAATACCGCCTGTAACCAAAAAGCTGCGCAATCTCTAATCCATTCTCTACCTCTTCCTTATAAATATAAGCCTTTTAGAACGATTTCTCACTGATCATAATTATACACTGACTATGGCCCGTTACATCTCAGAGCTCATAGATTTGCAATCAATCTATTCTTGCCGCCTTCTCTTTTTTGGCCTCACATCAATGTAATTTTAATTTTTAGAAATCAATTCTCTATTAACACTGCCCTATCTTACGCTCTAATATTTCTAGATAGCTTATCCTGACGCTGTATCTACCTTACCTCTATTCAAAATACCTTTAGCCCACTGTAAATAAATATCTCATTTTCCAAATTTCTGTACCTGACGTGGATACTGCTACCGAATATTTTTACGCGCAATCTCTACGTAATGTTATATTTTCTTCCTTTAATTGCATTCTATTGCAACTTATAGCCATTTCTTTTTCAGCCACATGTGTTTTTCAGTCTGTCATTTATTCTTCTTCGCTGATTAATTATATTTTACAACAGAAAAAATTATGACTTAAGTCTCTAGGTAACTAGTTTTATGCTGGGGTCATTAATAAGTCCCCAACTTATCCACTTTAGCTTTGATGAATTAAAATTCCGCCATGGTCACGCTCACAGTAAAATAGCGTACTTATACTCTCATCGCCTATTACTTCTATATATCTTCCCCACCTACCACCCCAATCCTGTTTAAACGTATTGCGCTGCGCTTATACTCGCTTCTATTATTTGTATTCCTGGAATAATTAAACTTGAGAGCACGCTCATAAGCTGCAAGCAAAATAATTCAGCCAGTAGGCTGACTCATAAAGCATAGCCACAAATGATAATATTTCTAAGCCTGCGGTTGATTGATTCACATTTTCATTAACTAACACCTCTTTGGATTCTTATTTTTTATCTTCGATCGTACTACTGGCTTGGCTTAAATTCTTTTTAGCCTTCAAGTACCTCACCGCCTAAATTCCAAAGCCTCACAGCGATTATAGAAGTTCGCGCGCGCTGCATCAAAGCCATGTTTCACATATCGTGAGTGTTCAAGTACCGTGGCATATGAACCCGCCCACTACCATTTTCATCAATTCTCATATTCTTCAACGGTTAAAGTAAGTCACTAAATCATAAGTTTTTATACTTCGCCAGCAGCATCCGCAAAATACTCGTTGGATCCTTTTTAGAAAAAACGTGGCGTGACTATTAGAAGTGTATTTTAAACATCATAATCCCTTTTATGCCAGAATATCCATGGCAGCTTAAATCAGCAAGATGTTTAAAAACACCATGCGTCATTTGCTCAAATAGCTACTGATACTTTACGCGTTTGAAATCATTACCTCTGCAGCTCCAATGCGCGGCACCATAATAATTCTCTCTCCTGAATTAAAATTTTTAAACTCAGTGCAGAACTACTGACAGTCAGTAATATGGTGAGCAGTAAAAATAGATTGCGCTGCTTGGTAATACGATTCCACCTTGCATAGCATTAGTTAAATCCATTAATCTAATTCCTCCTCTTGCATTAAATTAGATCTAACAGTAGAATTACCTGCTAACTCTATACTATTATTTGATGTTGATGGTTCATTTATAGATTGTTTAGGTAAAAACTACTTAAATCAAATGCCGGTATTCCTAAATTCAGCGGCATATTGCCTGCTAATGAGGTATTTTTTACTTCTGCACATGTCTTTTGTATAGTTTTCTGATTTCTCTTAACATATCTTGAAACCATGCTTTTTGTTGAAAGTCTTGCTTGCGCCCTCGATGACATTTCTGATGATTGATTAACTAGAGCTAATATATCTAGAGCTTGCTGATTACTTACCTGTCCTTGATTCAGATCATTAAAAAAATCACTAACATGGTTACTTGCCTGCTGCATTTGACTTTGTGATGGTAGTAACCATGCTAGATCTTCTTTACTCTGTTCTTTTAGCTGCTCCTTTATAGCGTTTGAATGACATAGAGAAAGCACTTCAGATGCATCTTGCCACCCTTCCGATATCTATTATTTGCCTCTTGCTGCTCTTGATCCAAATCTGAGTTTTCTTCTTCTTTTAAAAAAGGATTAGCTTGGGCTAAATCTTCTGCCAATACATTATAGGCAACAAAATACTCATCTATATTTTCTTGATTATCTAAGAGTAAATCCGTACTTTCTAATATTAATACTAAATATTTGCGAGTTGCATCCAGTCCATCAGCGGTTATTACCCCCATATATCCCGCTAGCTCCTCTACCCTCTCCTCTTCTATATTTAACCTTAATGCTACTTCTTCTGCACTCATCCCTGTAATACACCGAAAATACTTAACAAAATTATCTCGACTAGAATACTTCAAAAATGCTTTCATGCTGGCAGCTGTACCTAAATTTTGTAATTCCTGTGCCGTATAACATTTGGTAAAATGGAATGATAACCCTGCGGCGTGATATACTGACTGAACAAAATCTGCACAATCATAACCTCCAGCAATATACAGATGATTATTATCTTGCTCACTAGCTTTAGCAAACTGATAGCTATTGCATATTGATTTGCTGTTAAGGAATAACCCTAAATCCAAACCTGCTCACCCTTTTCTTCTTGATATTTCTTCGTCAAAGATAATCTTACTATTTTCATCTACAACCCCACCACGACCTATTATTACAGTACCATCTGTTATTAAATTACCACCTTCTATTGGTCCCTTACCAAAAGTCCTCTCACTTCCATCACACTTAGAAGCAAAACCAACATAAAAATGCCCAACTAATGAGTTGAGTGTTTTTGTTATCTCTTTAGTATTCCTATCTTCCTTTAAATATATATCGTGATATATATTTAAAAAATGCTCTGCTTTTTCATGCTGAATGAACGGATTGATGTTTATTATTTTAGTCATACCTTCTACCTCCTAGATTATTTATAAATTATTAAATATCTTTTCTTATAACATATATTCTAATATCATTATCTTGCGTCCTAGAATTCATTATATTAATCTCAACAAATCTCTTACCACGCTTCTCTAAAAAACGTGGTTTTCTACAATATAAATCTCTATTATTGCTTTTTATCTTATATTCAAGGTATTTTCGCCCTTCTCCCTTGTTATTCCCGTACCTACCTTCCCATTCATCTATTTCTGCTTGAGTTATTTCTTCATACCTTTTTATATAATCACATGGCCTTTCAGCAATTTTAATCAGATTACGCAATATCTCAGATTTTTGCAGTACATAATCTTCTACTCCAAGACTAATTAAATCACAAGTCATTGGATGAGTGCAGAATCTATTGTTTATTTCATCTGCACCCCTACCAAATAAATAAAACTTATCCTGCTTATAGCCATCAAAGTAATGAATTTTTATACACTCTACATAATCTTGTTGTTCTTGCTCAGATAAACTACGTCCTACTGCTTTGTTTTTAACAATTTGACCACGGTTTTTCCTAAGCCCAAAAGTTTTGATACACTTTAATTCTTGCCAATCCTCATCAGTCACTTTAACTAAATCATTACTGTTCCTTCTATATTCAGCCATCTGTGCTTGATATGGCATATTTATTAACGAGCTCATCATGCTACTTAAACATTCACCTGTATAATTTGGTACTAAATAAGCACCTATAAACCAAATATAACAAAAACCTATTGCTACCACTATGCCACTTTTTAGCAGCAATCGCTGAAAAGCCGTAACCAACAACAAAACCCATAATACCTATAGTCATACCAAACCTAGTCCATACTAAACAGCCGATAGAGAGTGCCCCTATAATGCCAAGATAACTAAGGCCGTAATATTTGGTCTCTTTGTTTAAGGCTCTATTTAATCTAACTCTTTCCATATTACCTCTTTATACCCCAAGACCAGTTTTTACTGCTATCACCGTTAACCCTCCAACTAATGCACCTTTACCAAAACCAAGCATTCTATCCCGAAGATCTCCTTGTTGTTGCATCATCGCGCCCATCGCTCCTGTTATAAAAATACCTACTGGGTAGTAGTCGTTAATCATCTTCTTGACCTGTTCAGTAGCTGCCTTCCTCCCAGCATCAAGATCAATAGCGGCATAAACATCAATACTACTAAGTAATAAGATCGGAGCAAAGCAAAGGGCTGTCTTTAGAATTGAACAAGCATTGCTATAATAGTTTGTAGATTGTTTTTGCGTAATTTGTGTTTCCTTAATTGTAATTACATTCTTAAACCTATAAACTTTTAACCTCATCTTCTTAATATTATTTAAACTATTCATTAGATTTTGAATTAAAAAATCATGGTTTTTTGTTAATCTATTATACCATTTCCCTATTATAAATAGATATAAAATCTGTATGTAATTGCTCTTATATCTATTTATAATAGGGAAATGGTATTAGTGCTGCTAATTTAGTGCAACAATTATTATCTGCTAAAAATGGATTAGGCTTGAGTAACTTTATTAAGAAGCTGGATAGGTTTGAAGTGTTGGTCATGGATGATATATCATATATTCCTTATGAAAACACTGAATCAGATGTATTATTTGTTTTACTAGCTGAACGTTATGAACAAAGAAGTACCGTGATCACAAGTAATTTAGCATTTTCAGGTTGGAATCAGATTTTTAAGGATGAAATGACCACAGCAGCAGCTATTGACCGACTGGTTCACCACTCCATAATCTTAGAGTTAAATACTGAAAGTTATCGAATCAAGACCGCAAAAAATAAACAAAATTTAGATAACAAAAATTCAGATAAAAAATTAGTCGAGCAATCATCAAAAAAAGATAGAAAACAGGAGGGTAAAAGTGTAAATAAATAACTAATATTTTTGCCCCCCAAATTTGGTATTTATAGTTGGCAATTTTCGGTATTTATAGTTGGCGGTAAACAATCGTTTAGGATTTCTGAATGTTAAACTAGCTAATCTATTATGGAGCATAATTAATGTATCAGCTGGTAAATGCTTGGTCATAACAATATTATAAAGATGGAATTCCCTGTAAATTTATCAAATTAGCTCTTTCTAAACAAAACATTAATTGCCAAAATTATAATAAACGTCTACAATAAACGTTCATTTATACTAACTGTTTATAGTATACTTAATTACTTTTAAATTCAACTACTTATAGTCCAATTAAATTAGAATTAGGGTTTTTAAGAAAAACTGAAAATAATGACCAATTTTGCTTATTTAAGAATCTCCACAGACCAACAAGATATTCAAAATCAAAAGTTTGGTATATTAGACTATTGCAATAAACATAATCTCAATCCTGTAAAATTTATAGAAGATACAGCTAGTGGTAAAATTGCTTGGCGAGATCGAGTGATTGGAGAAATTATGGAAAAAGCTGCTAACGGTGATCTTATTGTCGTATCTGAGATTTCACGGCTTGGTAGATCAACTCTGCAAGTGTTAGAAATATTAGAAACAGCTGCTAAGAAAAAAATATCTGTTCATATAGCTAAAAATTGTATTGTAGTAGATGGTTCCATACAATCTACAATAACTGCTACAATTCTAGGTCTTGCAGCTCAAATAGAGAGAGATTTTATCTCTAGCAGAACCAAAGAAGCTCTAGCAAAACGTAAAGCAGATGGTTTTAAACTTGGCAGACCAAAGGGACAATCACAGTTACTTAAACTTGATTCATTCTGTGACGAGATTACTGGCTACCTAAAAAAAGGAATCAATAAACGAGCAATTTCTAAATTAATTGAATGTTCCCCATCAACGCTTTACTTATGGCTTACAAGACGGAAATTATATAATAAGAAATAAACTTATATAACAGACTTTTATAGTTGCAAATAAAGTGAGCCAAGCTGATGTATAGAATCATTTAATCTTAGCCAAGGAAATTATAGAATCACTTAATGTTAGCTGAACTTATTTTATAGTCGCAATTAATCTTAGCCACAAATTGAACTCGATTGCTGGAATTCGTGTTTATGATTGCAAGCCTATACACGTAATGATTTAAACAATATCAATAAAAGGCTTAAAGCATTAGAAGCTAAGATGGCTCAAGATGGTATTGTTCTTACCGAAGCCCAGTTACAAGTATTAGAGAAGCGTCGTAATGAGAAAGAAGCCCATGGTGAGATAGAAACGCAGCATCCAGGTTATTTAGGGTGCCAGGATACATATTATGTTGGCAACTTTAAAGGTATAGGTAAGGTTTATTCTGAGGTCTTTATCGACAGCTATACCAGAGTAGCAGATGCTAAACTATATACTGAGAAAACAGCGCTGACGAGTGCTGATATGCTCAATGATCGGATATTACCATGGTATGAGGAGCAAGGGATACCTATCTTACGTATCCTTACTGATCGGGGGAGCGAATATAAAGGCAATATAGAGCATCATGCTTTTGAGTTATTCTTAAGCATCGAAGGTATAGAACATACTGTTACTCGCGCTTACTCGCCTCAAACCAATGGTATGTGTGAGCGTTTTAACAAAACTATGAAACAGGAATTCTTTGATACAGCTATGCGAAAAAAGAGGGTACAGCTATTGAATAATGTTTTAAATTATGCTATGGTGAGATTTTAGTAAATAATTGGAATTAAGCTATGGCAGAAATAATAACACGGAACGGAGAAGAAATCACAATACAAATTACATTAAAATTGGATGGCTCTATGCTTGAAATGGAAGATGCGATACAGAAAGGAGTAAATTGAGGTTGGGTGCATTGCAACTAAAGAAGCCCTAAGTAAGTTTGATGCAACTGGTGCGATAATTAATATTGGTAGTGTCAGAATGTCTTCAAAGGGCAAAGTGAAAAAAGAGTATGAGACACCCTATGGTACTGTTGAGATAATGCGACATGTATATCAGAGCTCGAAAGGAGGCAAGACGTTTTGTCCAGTTGATGAGAAAGGGCGTATAATTATTCATTCTACACCAAAATTTGCCAAAATGATTTCGTATAAATATGCATCTTTAAGTGCGAAAGATGTCAGTGAAGATTTTGCAGAGAATCATTCTAGGAGTTGTTCGAGAGGATATATCCAAAAGGTTGCTGATTATATAGGATCTATAGCTTTAGCGACAGAAGAAGATTGGGAATATGCTATTCCCAAGATTGTAGAACCGGTTACCAGTATAGGTATTAGTTTAGATGGCACATGTATTTTAATGAAAGAACAAGGTTATCGTGAAGCTATGACAGGTAATATCTCTTTGTACGATGCGCAAGCGAAAGATTGCATACAATATATATTGGAGCGTCTCCCTGAATATGGTAAAGGGTTATTTATAGCTCGTTTACAAGGAGAGGTTAATAAAATCAAACAAAAATATCCTACAGCAAATTATATTGGCCATTGCTGATGGCGCAAGTAATAATTGGAATTTTTAGAACTGAATACACAATATCATATTCTAGATTTTTATCATGCTAGCGAATATTTAGCAAAAAGTTCATATTCATTTTTTAGTGATGAAGGGAGAAGAAAGGAATGGTTGAGTAATGCTTGTCATAAATTAAAGCATGAAAACAATGCGGCTGCAGAGCTTTTAGACACGATGAAGGAACAAGTGAAAAAAAATGAAGGAAATAAAAAAATATCACCAGCAATAAAGGACAATTTGAGTAAAGCCGGTGAGCTATTTTACTAATCAATTAGAACGTATGAATTATAGTAATTACACAGCACAAAATTTTCCTATAGGTTCTGGTGTGACGGAAGCGGCTTGCAAGACGCTGATCAAGCAAAGATTATGTAAATCAGCAATGCAGTGGCGAACTCAAGGTGCCAAAATAGTTATTTCATTAGATCTCTTGTTCAAACAAAAGGAAGGTGGAATCAATTTTGGAACATGATTAACCAAAATGCCTTAAGCGACATCTTGATATCTTAGGTTAACATTATTCAATAGCTGTACCCAAAAAAGATTTATACATCCCTTGAAGATTTACAGCTAGATCTTGATATTTGGTTAGCAGTATTACAATCATGAAAGGCCACATTCAGGAAAATATTGTTATGGTAAAACCCCTATGCAAACTTTTCAAAGATAGTAAAAAATTAGCTGTTGAAAAGAATAATGAAATCTTGTACCTTGAATATATATCTGACAGTCAAAATTTAACTGGACAATCAGGTGCAAAAATTTATAGTGTCTGTAAGATCAAATCTTGACTTCTACATTTACAAATAACGCAAGGTTATTTTATCAATTTTTTAGAATTTGTATTTTTAATAATTCATTGATTTTAGTAACTGATAATCTTGTTATTTTTAGCGATTTCTTTCAACAGAGATGACCATTCTTATCATCATTTTTTATCATGTCAGCTTTACCTTTAGCTTCACCTTCAGCTTTCCCTTCAGCTTTCCCTTCAGCTTTCCCTTTAGCTTCACCTTCAGCTTTCCCTTCAGCTTTAGCAGTTTTTATTAGGTTAGTCTTCTGCTGCTTTATTATCCATAGTACGTTTAGTCTCTTGCTCATAAGTTAGCAATTCTTCTTCCGTCCAGTTAAACTGGTTTAATTCTTCGTACGCTCTCTCTATCACCTGATCGGATCCTATGATCCTAAGTAAGTCTGCTTCACTAGTTTCGTCTGCGTGCTTGAAAAAATAACACCATTTTTCAACAATATTGGTCAGTAAATTTATATCAGTGATTTTAAACTTTGCCAGCTCTATAAATGTAAAGGAGAAATCTTGTAATCATGAGTTATAGCTCTCTTTATCTAAAATAATATGATCAGACTTATAAAATACTTTGTCTTTAAAGATAATATTATCACTGATCGCAATAAATATTACCGACTTGAGATCTATATATCTGGCTCCCTCGTTCTTGCCTTTATTTAACTGCCGTGAATAGGCTTTAGCTGCATAATACTGAGCTCTCTTCTCAAAGCCTTCTTGGGAGATACCTGCATCTCAATAATGATTTGTACGCCATTTTCATCTTTACATAAAACATCTACTATGCTTTGTTTCTTAGAAGCAATCTCAGGCTCTTGATAGTAGGTAAAACGTTACTTCCTTAATTTTATCCCCATTTTTAAGCTCCAGCACATCATTAATGAAATGAATCAGAATATCTTTATTCTTCTCCGAGCCGAATATTCTCCTAAATGCAACATCGTTCTTAGGATCTAGAAATTTTGAAATAGCCATAAATAGTAATTTTATTTGAACTTCTAAGAATATTTTATACTGATTTATTTAATGGTATCACATTGTGATTGTTTCCTTCTGTTTCTCTTTGTGCTAGAAAAGAATACTGAAGGAATAAAGCCTTTGATATAAAGTAATCTTTCTAAAAAAGACGAATCAGCAGGAAGAGAAACAGAATTTTCTTTAACAAATCTTACCGCTCTTAACAAGATATTTTTTTCGCGTTCATCCATAATAAAAGCAGAGCTATCTGAAATATAATCTTTATTAAGTTTCTCTGGATTAAGCATATACCATTTCTTGTGTCGCTCAGATTCTAGCAATTTTAGATAGCCATCTGGCGGAAGATCAAAAAAGTCAGACTCTAATAGTTCTTCTTTGATGTATTCATAAAGTACCTGAATACCCTTACCTGTATCTATAAAATCAAACATATAATATTTATTTTAATAATTCATTTATTCTAGTAACTGCTAATCTTGGCATTTTAGGCGATTTCTTCAATAGCACTACCAATTCTTTATCATCATTTTTATCATTTCAGCTTTTCCTTCATCGAGATATTTTTCAGCAATAGTTCTCATAATATTACCTTTTTCTTCTTCCGATAAATGTTGAACAAATATTTTTTCTAGCTTTCTTAGTCTATCCTTTCAGCTAACTTGGCATTTTAGTATACCAGAAGAATGATCTGATGTAAACATAGCCCCTTGCCTTCTCTACTAATATTTTACTGTGTTGTACTAAGCTACAAATTTACAAATGCGGCCATCTATTTCTTTTGACAACTCAAGTTGTTTCTCATGACGCTGCATAACTTGCGGCTCTGTCTATTTAAGTGTGTAAATTTCTCAAAGGTTAAATAAAGTAAATTATAATCACAGGAGAATTAATATGACTAAAAAAGGCAATGAAGCAATAATCAAGCAATAGATTTATTAATTAGATAACGATACAGATATATCAAAATATTTAAAGAAGATGGATTATTAAACAATTAACCAAGAGGCTTGTAGAGAAGGCTCTGCAGTCAGAGATGAACAATCATTTAGATACCGTCTTGGAGAGTCAACAAATTTTTAAGAATTTTATAAAAATTTATTGTTACATTTTATAAAATTATCTGCATTTAAATTAAATTTTCATTTAAAGGAGTTTTTATTTTTAAGTACTCCGTAAATAATATGTAACAACTTACGCATTGCAGCTATCACTATAAGCATTTTAGGTTTTCCTAAACCACTTAAGCGCTGTGCAAATTCTTTAACAATTGGATTAAATCTAAGAGAAACAATAGCAGGCATATAAAAGCTTTACGTAAATCTGAACAACCTGTTTTTGATATTCTACTAGCTCCCCGTACTGAAGTACCAGATTGACGCTGTTTGGGGTTGAGGCCAACAAATGCTACTACTTGTTTTACAGAATCAAAAATTCTCTATATAGATAAGAAAGCAAGAACTACGGCTATTGTTTTTTCTCCTACTCCTGGAATTGAAGCAAGAAGAGTACCCTTATCATCGAGCTCTTTATGGTTTTTGATATGATTGCTAATTAGCTGTTCTATTTCTTTGATCTGTTCATTCAAATTTAATATGAGCTTGAACATTTACAGTAACTATATCAGATGATGCTTCTAACCGATTAGTTTCTTGATTTTTGATGGCAATTAAAGCATCTAAACGTTTACCAATTGTTGTAATTCATGGATATGAGAAGGTAGTGGTTGCCAAAAGGTCAGGCTTCATTGCTATACAAAAATTGGGCTATTTAATTCGCTATCTACTTTATCAGTTTTAACACGACAAAGTTTGCTCATTGCAAAACCTTTGATACGAGCAGGGTTTACTACACTAACTTTAAAATTCTTATCATAAAGATATTGAGCTAACTTTAAGCCATAAGAGCCAGTAGCTTCCATACATGCATGAGCAGTATCAATTTCTTTAGTTTTTAACCACTCTATTAACCCACTAAAACCTTTGGAATTATTATCAAATTTTTTAGTTTTTATTTTGTTATTAATTAACAATGCTACATCAAATGTTTGTTTAGAAATATCTATACCTAAAATTATACTGTCCATATAATACTATTTATGTTAATAATTAATAAAATACTCAAAGACCAACCTTGTAAATACAGGTTCATTGGTGTAAACTTCAAGACCTAAGACACCGTCCGATCTTCAATGAGTAGATGAAGGCTAGTTACTTATCTAAACGACAGGATCTTTGTCCTAAGGCTATACACAGTATATCTAGCCTTCTTACTTAAGTGCCCTTAAGTATCTTATAGTTTCTCACTAAAGACAATATCAAGATACAAGGATGTAACAAATATTGTCATAGTGACACTGATAATGCTCGTAACGGTAATAATATAAAAAATCTAATTAGCAATAATGGTACTGTTGAGATTGAAGTACCAGGGGATAGGAATTCTACCTTTGAACCCGCATTAATCCCAAAGCGTCAAAGGCGAGTTGATGGATTTGATGATAAAGTACTATCCTTATACGCTAAGGGTATGAGCCTATCTGATATTAAGCTACAGTTACAAGCACTATATGGAGCTAACATTAGTGAGAGCTTAATTAGTCAAATTACTGATGATGTAATTGAGGAGGTAAAGCTATGGCAAAGCCGGCCCCTGGATAGAGTGTATGCGATAGTATTTTTTTATTAGACTTCTTGCATAACCTAGGATATAGGATAAAATGATAAGATTTCAGGAATTTTATCATATGAGATATGAAGAACTTAAAAAGTTTGGAGAAGAAGAATTTAGACGTTTAACAGGGGTTAAGAAGAATACTTTTGCAAGAATGACTATTATTTTAGAAGAAGCAGAAACAAAGAAGAAAAGATTTGGGGGCAAACCAAACCATTTAAGTATAGAAGAGAGGTTATTGATGGCCCTAGAATATATAAGGGAATATAGAACATATTTTCATATATCAGCTTCATATGGAATATCTGAAAGTAGTTGTTATCGGAATATAAAATGGGTAGAAGATACTTTAATTAAGCATCCGGATTTTGCTCTTCCTGGTAAGAAAGCTTTAGTTAAAAGTGATATGACGTATGAAACCATTCTAATTGATGCCACAGAAAGTCCTATCCAGCGTCCAAAAAAAGACAAAAACGCTACTATTCAGGTAAGAAGAAAAGACATACTTTAAAAACTCAGCTGGTAGTAGACAAAAAGACAAAACAAATAATATGTACAAATTATGCAAATGGTAAACGACATGATTTTAGGTTATTTAAGGAATCCAAAATTAATATCCATCCTGATACTAATGTAATTACCGATACTGGATATCAAGGGTTACAAAAGATTCATGCTAAATCTGAGTTACCAAAAAAGAAGACTAAAAAAAATCCATTAACAAAACAAGATAAGAAAAATAACCAAAAACTGGCAAGTACCAGGGCCCTGAATGAAAATGTTATCGGCATGCTAAAACGTTTTAAAATTATTGCTGATAAATATCGAAATCGACGTAAAAGATTTGCTCTAAGATTTAATTTAATCGCTGGTTTATATAATTGGGAACTAAATTATTAGGGTTATGCAAGAGGTCTATTGTTTAGTAGTAAAAGTACGTCAAGATAAGCGTATCATTAATAAATCAGTATATGTTGCATTAGGTATTGATTTGCAGGGGCGAAAGGATATTTTAGGATTGTGGATTAGTGAAAATGAAGGGGCAAAATTTTGGCTTGGTAATTTTACTGAAATGAAGAACAGAGGTATGCAAGATCATAGTACCCTACAATTTTTGTAATAAAAGGGGAGGGAAGGTATTGCATATGGGTATTTGAAGTAGTATAAGAGTGTATTTTTTGAGCATGCACAATATACTACTTCAGTCGTTGATACTAAACTTTTTTTGGAAAAGATCAAGAATAGAATGTCTTACTGGGATGATTATGAGTCTGATTGAGAATTGCTCTGTTAGCGGTAAAAACATGGCACTTGGGATTTTGGGTGAAGCTAAACATAGCTCTAGAACCAGAGAATATATAGGTTTTAGGGATCAAATATTTAATTATGATCAAGTTGCTAAGTTTATTTTGAATATTTTTGC
>JAHXDM010000014.1 GCA_019468145.1 Rickettsia endosymbiont of Bradysia coprophila | reverse complement strand
AGATGCCGGCCAGCACCAGGAACAGCGGCGTACGGGTACAGCGCGCTGGCGCGGATCTGTTCGCCTGCGGCCAGCACCACGTCCAGGTCGAAACTGCCGACGATGCGGCCGATCAGCAGCACGCCACCGAGCAGGGCCAGACCACCGCCGCCGGTGATCACCAGCGCCATGCGCGCGCCCTCGCGGGCGTCCTGGCGGTGCGACCAGAAGCCGATCAGCAGGAACGAGCTGATGCTGGTCATTTCCCAGAAAATCATCAGCAACAGCAGGTTGCCCGATACCACCATGCCCAGCATGGCGCCCATGAACAGCAGCAGGTAGGTATAGAAGCGGTGTGCGTTGTCCTGGCTGCTCAGGTAGTAGCGCGCATACAGCACCACCAGTGCGCCGATGCCGAGCACCAACCCGGCGAACATCCAGGCCAGCCCGTCCAGGCGCAGGGTGAAGTCCAGGCCGATCTGCGGCAGCCAGGGGACCATCGTCCGCACCACCTGGCCGTCGAGCACCGATGGGGTCAGCCAGCCGAGGATGGCCAGCCCGCCCAACGGCGCCAGCGCCGCCAGCCAGGCAGCAGTCGAGCGCGAACTACGGGGGAAGGCCGCAACAGCCACTGCCATCAGGAACGGCAGGGCCAGCAGCAGGGGCAGGCTGGGGAGCATGCAGGGAATCCATGATTCACGAGCAGGTCAGGGAGGATAACAGGCTGCGAAATGTCGCCGAAACCCATCGAACAGCGATCAATTGCATGTAACGTTCGCTGATTCATTTTTTCTGCGGCGCAACATCACGTTCCTGCAGTCGCTCCCGGGTTGCCCTCGGGGATCACCCTACGCCCACGCAGGGAGACCGCAGGCCCTGTCGCACAGGGGCTGCCGTCGACGGGCGGGAGGTGGGGGGCGGGTCACCGGCGCAGGCTGGCAGGGCCGCCGTGGACTACGGGTGACGGAATCTGCCCGTTCAGGAAACAACAGCTCTTGCCGGTCGTGGTCGGGTCAGTAACGCCAGTCGAGCTTCCGATAGGCCTTGGCCATCACCCAGGCCGGGCCGATCAGCAGGTAGGTCAGGTCGGTCAGGAAGCTGGGCTTGCGGCCCTCGAACTTGTGGCCGATGAATTGTGCGATCCAGGCCACCACGAACACGCCCACCGCCAGCCAGAACAGGTTGTGCAGGCCGATTTCCGCCTCCAGCAGCCGGCACAGGCAGCCGAACACGAAGAACTGGATGAGCATTCCGATGCCCAGCGAGCGCGACAGCTTGTTGTAGAAACACCAGGCGCTGAACATCGCGAACGCCGACCAGATGCCGTACTGGAACCAGGTGATCAGCGGCGGCACGCACCACAACAGGGCCACCACCGACCACAGGATTGCCGGCACCGCCACCACGTGGATGCGCTGGTTGATGACATTGCGGTGGTCGTCGGAATAGCTGGCGAAATAGCGGTCGATCGGCCGCGCAAGCTCGGTGGTGGTCTGCATGCTGCGTTGCTTCCTCGGACAACGGTAGTGCCGGCCGCTGGCCGGCAATCCAGAGCATAGCCGAGTTCGCGAAGGTTGCCGGCCAGCGGCCGGCACTACCCCAGGCAACCGGCAGTAGAGCCAGGCCATGCCTGGCTGCAGGTTCGCGAGGTTGCCGGCCAGCGGCCGGCAGTACCGCATTCAGAACGCCCCCAGCCGGACCGGCCGGGGGCGCAGGGGATCAGTCGACGCTGATCCCGGCCAGGCGCTGCAGCGCCTCGGCGTACTTGGCGCGGGTGCGCTCGATGATCTCGGCCGGGATGGCCGGGCCCGGGGCGGTCTTGCCCCAGTCCAGCGTCTCCAGGTAATCGCGCACGAACTGCTTGTCGTAGCTCGGCGGGCTGGTGCCCACTTCGTACTCGTCGGCCGGCCAGTAACGCGAGGAATCCGGCGTCAGCATCTCGTCCATGATGTACAGGCGGCCATCGGCGTCGGTACCGAACTCGAACTTGGTATCGGCCAGGATGATGCCGCGCTCGCGGGCGTATTCGGCGGCGAACTTGTAGATGCGCAGTGTGGCATCGCGCACGCGCTCGGCCATCTCGGCGCCGACCTGTTTCACCATCGCATCGAAGTCGATGTTCTCGTCATGGTCGCCGACGGCGGCCTTGGTCGAGGGGGTGAAGATCGGCTCGGGCAGCTGCTCGGCCTGGCGCAGGCCATCGGGCAGGTCGATCCCGCTGACCTTGCCGGTGCGCTGGTAGTCCTTCCAGCCGCTGCCGATCAGGTAGCCGCGGGCGATCGCTTCCACCGGCACCGGCTTCAGCTTGCGGGTGACCACCGCGCGCTTGGCGTACAGGGCCGGGTCCACGCCCTCGGGCAGCACGCTGGCCACATCGATGCCGGTCAGGTGGTTGGGCATCAGGTGCGCGGTCTTGGCGAACCAGAAGTTGGAGACCTGGCAGAGCATCTCGCCCTTGCCCGGGATCGGGTCGGGCAGGACCACATCGAAGGCCGACAGGCGATCGGTGGCCACCATCAGCAGGTAGTCGCCTGGTGGGGTCCCGGCTGGCAGCCGCTCGCGCGGGATATCGAACACGTCACGCACCTTGCCGCGGTGGCGCAAGGGCAGGCCGGGGAGATCGGATTGCAACAGCGTGGTTGGCACGGGCACTCCTGGGGCTTCGTCGATACGGCTGCCCAACGGACCCGGCGGGCCCGCTGACCAGCGGGCGGCCTAGTGTAAAGCGGTCCGGGCCCGCTGTGACGTAAAATGAGCGTCCATTTCGCCGGTCGACCCTGGGGCGCCATGCGCTGGTACGGAAAACTGCTCGGATTCATCGCCGGCGCGCTGCTGTTCCGGCCCAATCCGCTGTTCGGTGCGGTCATCGGCCTGCTGATCGGCCATGCCTTCGATTCGGACTGGTTCCGCCTGAACAAGGAGAACCCGTACCGGGAGCTGGGGCTGACTTCCGAGGCCACCGATGCCGAGGTCGAGCGCGCCTACCGCAAGCTGATTTCCCAGTACCACCCTGACAAGCTCGGTGGCGCGGCCCCCGAGCTGCAGCAGCAGGCCGAGCAGAAGTCGCGGCGGATCAACGCCGCCTACGACCGCATCAAGACCCTGCGCAAGCGCTGACCCTCTTTCCTACCGTTGCAAGGCCCGGCCATGTCCAACTGCCTCATCGCCCCCTCCATCCTGTCCGCCAACTTCGCCCGCCTCGGCGAGGAAGTCGACAACGTCCTTGCCGCCGGCGCGGACTGGGTCCACTTCGACGTGATGGACAACCACTACGTGCCGAACCTGACCATCGGCCCGATGGTCTGCCAGGCCCTGCGCAATCACGGCGTGACCGCGCCGATCGACGTGCACCTGATGGTCGAACCGGTGGACCGCATCATCCCGGACTTCGCCGAGGCCGGTGCCACCTACATCAGCTTCCACCCGGAAGCGAGCCGCCACGTGCACCGCACCATCCAGCTGATCCGCTCGCTGGGTTGCAAGCCGGGCATCGTGCTGAACCCGGCCACCCCGGTGGACATCCTCGACTGGGTGCTGGATGACCTGGATCTGGTGCTGCTGATGTCGGTCAACCCGGGCTTCGGTGGCCAGGCCTTCATTCCTTCGGCATTGGACAAGCTGCGTGTGGTGCGCAAGAAGATCGATGCCAGCGGCCGCGACATCCGCCTGGAGATCGACGGTGGCGTGAAGGCCGACAACATCGGCGAGATCGCTGCGGCCGGTGCCGACACCTTCGTCGCCGGTTCGGCCATCTTCAACGCCAAGACCAGCTACCAGGACGTGATCGCGCAGATGCGCGCCAACGTCGCCGCGGCGCGCTGACAAAAAAGGGACGGAGGGGATTAAGCTCGCTTGATCCCCTCCGTCCTCTCTTTCTGCCCATGGCACTCCTGAAGATTCGCTCGGCCACCGTTGCCGATGCCGGCCTGATCCTGCAGTTCATCCGCGAACTGGCCATTTACGAGAAAGCCGAGCATTCGGTGCAGACCGATGAGATCGGCATCGCCGAAAGCCTGTTCGGCGTCGACGCCACGGCGAGCGCGCTGATCTGCGAAGCCGACGGTGAAGCGATCGGTTATGCGGTGTATTTCTACAACTATTCCACCTGGCTCGGCCGCAAGGGCATCTACCTGGAAGACCTGTACGTCAGCCCGCAGAAGCGCGGCTCAGGCGCGGGCAAGGCGCTGCTGAAATACATCGCGCGCCAGGCCGTGGCCGAAGGCTGCGGCCGTTTTGAATGGTCGGTGCTGGACTGGAACACCCCGGCCATCGAGTTCTACACCGCCGTCGGCGCGAAACCGCAGGACGAGTGGACCGTGTACCGGCTGCAGGGCCAGGCGCTGCACGATTTCGCCAACGGTTGAGGCGAAGTGCATCCACGCATGGCGTGGATCTACCAATCGGGTGGGTGCGAACCGCAACCCGGTGGGTGCGAACCTTGGTTCGCACTCCCTACGCACCCAAAAAAAAAAGCCACGCCAAACACTGGCGTGGCCTTGCTGCATGCGTGGGAGGCTGATCCTGCCTCCATCCGTCGTCCCTGCTATGGCCTTCCATTCTCCAGTAGCTGAATGACACCTGCGTGACATTCACTGCGGACAAACGGCGCATTGCTAGCCTGTGCCACCCCCGTCCTGGAAGCACCGCATGACCACCCCGCGCTGGCGCCTGATCCTCAACGGAAAATCCGCAGGCAACGAGGAGCTGCGCGACGCCGTCGGCCATTGGCGCGGGCAGGGCGTGCAGCTGGACGTGCGGGTGACCTGGGAGGACGGCGACGCCGAGCGCTACGTAGCCGAGGCCATCGATCATGGCGTGGACGTGATCGTTGCCGCCGGTGGCGATGGCACGCTCAGCGCGGTTGCAGAAACGCTGGCGCATCGCGAGGAACCGGCAGATGCGTTGCCCTCGCTGGCGCTGATCCCGATGGGGACCGCCAACGACTTCGCGACTGCGGCCGGCATCCCGACCGAGCCGAAGGCGGCCTTGGCCTTGATCGGGCAGGCCACGCCGCATGCCATCGATCTGCTGCGCGTGGACGCCGATGGCACGCCCTGGTGGTGTGCCAATCTTGCCAGCGGGGGCTTCGGCACGCAGGTGACGGTGGAGACCGATGCCGGCTTGAAGAAGATGCTGGGCGGACTGGCCTACGTGATTACCGGCATTGCAAAGCTGGGGCGGATCGAGCCGATCAACGCGCGGCTGTCGGGCCCGGATTTCGCCTGGGAAGGCGACTTCATCGCACTCGGTATCGGCAACGGCCGCCAGGCCGGTGGTGGCCAGCAGTTGTGCCCGCAGGCACTCATCAATGATGGGCAGCTGGACGTGACGGTGCTTCCAGAGCTGGAAGGTGAAGTCACCGCCACGCTTGGGCAGATGCTGAAGTCCGGTACCCAGGCCGCGCTGGAACAGCTGGCGACGCGCGCGCGCCTGCCGTGGCTGCAGGTGGAATCCGAGCGCCCATTGACGCTCAACCTGGACGGCGAGCCGGTACAGGCCCGCCACTTCCGCATCGAGTGCGTGCCGGGCAGGGTGAGGATGCATCTGCCGGCCGACTGCCCGTTGCTGGGTGGGGCATCCGCCGCGAACGCCACGGCGTAGCGGGGTCTCCGTGGCCGCCCCCGGGCGTCCCGTGGTTCAGTTTCACAGGGTTCCCCTCCCGCCCAAGCTGCGATACAGTCAAGGGGTGTCCAGCCTGACGACCCCGCATACCCTTTCTTCCGCACGCCGTTGGTGGCGATGGTGGCCTGTTGCCGTCGTCCGTCCCCATAACGCTGTGTCCCGGAAGGAAAGTCGTCTTGAACTCGCACGCTCAGTTTCTGCAGCAGGCCGCTGAAGGCCACACCCATATTCCCGTCGTCCGCGAAGTGCTGTCCGACCTGGACACGCCGCTTTCGGTCTATCTGAAGCTCGCCGACGGCCCCAATACCTACCTGTTTGAATCCGTCGAAGGCGGCGAGCGCTTTGGTCGTTACTCGATCATCGGCCTGCCGGCGCGCCGCGTGTATGCCTTCCATGGCCACACGCTGACCGTGCGCGAGGACGGCCAGGTCGTGGAAACCCGCGAGGTCGCCGATCCTTTCGCCGAGGTCGAGGCGCTGCGCAGCGCCCACTCGGTGCCGAAGCTGGAAGGCCTGCCGGGCTTCACCGGTGGCCTGGTCGGCTGGTTCGGTTTCGAGTGCATCGGCTACATCGAACCGCGCCTGGCCCCGCCGGCCGGCCGCGACGAGCTGGGCACGCCGGACATCCTGCTGCTGGACTCCAACGAGCTGGCGGTGTTCGACAACCTCAAAGGCCGGCTGTATCTGATCGTGCATGCCGACCCGCGTGTCGAGGGTGCGTTCGAGCAGGCGCAGGCACGCCTGGATGTATTGACCGCCAAGCTGCGCGCACCGGGTGCCGGCTATCCCGCACCGCTCAACAGCGACGTGCTGGACGAGTCCGATTTCGTCTCCGGTTTCACCCGCGAAGGCTTCGTCGATGCGGTCCAGCGCAGCAAGGAATACATCCGTGCTGGCGACATCTTCCAGGTGGTGCTCAGCCAGCGCCTGAGCGTGCCGTTCAAGGCGCGCCCGGTGGATGTGTACCGCGCGCTGCGTGCACTGAATCCCTCGCCGTACATGTATTTCCTCGATGTCGGCGACCTGCAGGTGGTCGGTTCCTCGCCGGAAATCCTGGTGCGCCTGCAGGATGGTGAAGTGACCGTGCGCCCGATCGCCGGCACCCGCCCGCGCGGTGCCACGCCCGAGCTGGATCAGGCGCTGGAAGCCGAGCTGCTGGCCGATCCGAAGGAGCGCGCCGAGCACCTGATGCTGATCGACCTTGGCCGCAACGACGCCGGTCGTGTTTCGAAGGCGGGCACCGTGGAAGTGGGCGAGCAGTTCGTGATCGAACGCTACAGCCATGTCATGCACATCGTCAGCGAAGTGACCGGGCAGCTGCAGCCGGGCCTGAGCTACGCCGACGTGCTGCGTGCCACCTTCCCGGCCGGTACGGTCAGCGGTGCGCCGAAGATCCGTGCGCTGGAAGTGATCCGCGAGCTGGAACCGATCAAGCGCAATGTCTACGCCGGCAGCATCGGCTACATCGGCTGGCACGGCGATGCCGATACCGCGATCGCGATCCGCACTGCAGTGATCAAGGATGGCCGCCTGTATGTGCAGGCCGGTGCCGGCATCGTTTACGACTCGGACCCGGACAAGGAATGGGACGAGACGATGAACAAGGGCCGCGCGCTGTTCCGCGCCGTCGCCCAGGCCGCCAAGGGTCTGTGAGTTCTGCCGTGCCGTGGCCGACGCCGCGGCACCTTCCGCTGTTCCCATTCAAGACAAGGAGTACCGCATGAAGCTGCTGAGCGCATTGCTGTGGTCGTCACTGCTGGCCACGATGGCCCCGTCTGCGTGGGCGCAGGCCAATACCATTCCCTCGCAGCCGCACCTGCTGGTGAAGGGCGAGGCGCGCCGCGTGGTGATGCCGGACCGGTTCGGTCTGCAGTTGAACATCGAAGAGACCGACATGGATGCGGATGCGGCGCGCCGCCGCGTGCAGGACAACGTTGCCCGCGTGCTGGCGCTGTTCAAGCAGTACAAGGCGGTGGAAGGCAGCGTACGCGCGGACAACCTGCGGATTGGTCCGGCAACCCGCTATGAGCAGAGCCGGCAGGTCTTCATGGGTACCCAGGTGTCGCGCCAGTTGCGCGCCAGCTTCGCCAGCGTGAAGCAGATGCAGGACGTGCTGGGTGCGCTGAAGGCCAATGAGAACGTGCAGGTCAGCAGTGTTGCCCCGACCTACTCGGACGAAGTGGCGCTGCGACGCGAACTCAAGGGCGAGGCCGCGGCCAAGACCCGGGAGTCCGCGCAGGGGCTGGCCAAGGCCTATGGAACAAAAGTGCACGGCCTGTACAGCATCTCCGATGTGGCGCCGAACTTTGCCTATGGCATCCAGGCCGGCCAATGGCCGCAGCTGGGCGAGGATGGTGAGTATCTCGACAGGATCTCGGTGACCGGCAGCTACGCACCGGCCTCGGCACCGGCGCCCGCTGAACGCGAATCCATCGAAGCCGGCCCCATCACCTACACCGAAAACGTATACGCCATTTTCCTGATAAGCGACGGAACCTGACCATGTTGTGGATGATCGACAACTACGACAGCTTCACCTACAACCTCGTGCAGTACCTGCAGACGCTGGGTGCCGAGGTGAAGGTGGTGCGCAACGATGCGATGAGCGTGGACGAGATCGCCGCGCAGAAGCCCGAACGCATCGTCATCTCGCCCGGCCCGTGCACGCCCAACGAAGCGGGCGTGTCGCTGGCGCTGATCGAGCGCCTGGGACCGACCACGCCGATCCTCGGCGTCTGCCTGGGCCACCAGGGCATCGGCCAGGTCTACGGCGGCACGGTCATCCGCGCCGGCAACATCATGCACGGCAAGACCTCGCCCATCCGCCACGAAGGCAAGGGCGTGTTCGCCGGCCTGCCGGACCGCTACCAGGCCACCCGCTACCACTCGCTGGTGGTGGACAAGCACAGCCTGCCCGACGCGCTGGAAGTGACCGCCTGGACCGAGAACGACGACGGCTCGATCGAAGAGATCATGGGCCTGCGCCATCGCCAGTTCCCGGTGGAGGGCGTGCAGTTCCACCCCGAATCCATCCTCACCGAACACGGCCACGCCCTGCTGCGCAATTTCCTGCAGCGTCCGGCGGCCTGATCCTAGGAGCATTCCCATGAGCTTCTCCCCCCAGGAAGCCCTGCAACGCACCATCGAACACCGCGAAATCTTCTTCGACGAAATGGTCGACCTGATGCGGCAGATCATGCGCGGCGACGTGTCGCCGATGATGACCGCTGCCATCCTCACCGGCCTGCGCGTGAAGAAGGAAACCATCGATGAGATCGCCGCGGCGGCCACCGTAATGCGCGAGTTCGCGCTGGCGGTGCCGGTGGCCGATACCACCCACCTGGTCGACATCGTCGGCACCGGTGGCGATGGCTCGCACACCTTCAACATCTCTACCTGCGCGATGTTCGTCGCCGCTGCCGCCGGCGCGCGCGTGGCCAAGCATGGCAACCGCAGCGTGTCGTCCAAGTCCGGCAGCGCCGATGCAGTCGAAGCGCTGGGTGCGGCCATCGAGTTGCAGCCGGCACAGGTGGCCGCGGCCATCGAACAGACCGGCATCGGCTTCATGTTCGCGCCGATCCACCATCCGTCGATGAAGGTCGTTGCGCCGGTCCGCCGCGAGATGGGCGTGCGCACCATCTTCAACATCCTTGGCCCGCTGACCAACCCGGCCAGCGCACCGTCGGTGCTGATGGGCGTGTTCCACCCCGATTTAGTGGGTATCCAGGCGCGGGTGCTGCGCGAGCTGGGCACCGAGCGCGCCATGGTGGTCTGGGGCCGCGACAACATGGACGAGATCTCGCTGGGCGCCGGCACTCTGGTTGGCGAACTGCGCGACGGCAAGGTGCGCGAGTACGAGATCCACCCGGAGGACTTCGGCATCGCCATGTCGGCCAGCCGCAACCTGCGCGTGGACGGCCCGGAGCAGTCCATTGCCATGCTGCGTGCGGTGCTGGACAACACCCCCGGCCCGGCGCTGGACATCGTGGCCCTGAACGCAGGCGCCGCGCTGTACGTGGCCGGCGTGGCCAGCGACATCGGCGACGGCCTGGCCCGCGCCCGTGCCGCCATCGCCAACGGCAGCGCCCGTCAACGCCTGCAGCAGTACGTTGACACCACCCGCGCGCTGGTAGCCTGAGCGCGCGGTTCAGCCTGACCCCCTCGATGGCCGATAATGGCCGTCCTCACCGCCCCCGCATTGAACCGACGACGATGAGCGACATCCTGCAGACGATCCTGGCCCGCAAGGCCGAAGAAGTGGCCCAGCGCCGTGCCCAGCGTCCCCTCGAGGACCTGCAGGCCGCCGTGGCCAGCGCCCCGCCAGTACGTGGCTTCGTGCGCGCGCTGCAGGCGGCGGTGGCCAACGGCGACCCGGCGGTGATCGCCGAGGTGAAGAAGGCCAGCCCGTCCAAGGGCGTGATCCGCCCGGATTTCCGCCCGGCCGACATCGCCGTCAGCTATGAGTTCGGCGGCGCCAGCTGCCTGTCGGTGCTGACCGATGTGGACTTCTTCCAGGGCGCCGACGCCTACCTGCAGCAGGCCCGCGAGGCCTGCACGCTGCCGGTGCTGCGCAAGGACTTCGTGATCGACGCGTACCAGGTGTACGAGGCGCGTGTGCTGGGCGCCGACTGCATCCTGCTGATCGTCGCTGCGCTGGACGACACGCAGTTGGCCACGCTGTCCGAACTGGCGATGTCGCTGGGCATGGACGTACTGGTGGAAGTGCACGACATCGACGAGCTGGAGCGTGCGCTGCAGGTGCCGGCGCCGATGATCGGCATCAACAACCGCAACCTGCGCACCTTCGAGGTGTCGCTGCAGACCCACGCTCGACATGCAGAAGGCGGTGCCGCGTGATCGCTTGCTGCG
>JAHXDM010000013.1 GCA_019468145.1 Rickettsia endosymbiont of Bradysia coprophila | reverse complement strand
ATGCAGGCCCCCGTTTCGAACAGCAAAGAAAGCCAGCTGATGAGCGACGCCAATTTCACATGGATTCCGCTCTCGGGCAGTGGCAGAGTGGTTGAGCGGCTTTGAAGCCCGGCAGCCGGAGTTGATCCAGGTCCTCAAGGAAGTCGGAATCGATGCCGGCCTAGAGGACAAGGATGAGAACGCAAAGACGATACCGCTGCAGGCCATCGATCCGTTCACCTTCTTCTGCATGTTCATGAAATACGGGATCGAGAAGCGCAACATTTGTTTGCCGATTGATGAGGTCACGGGCTGAGCGTGGCAGCACCGATCGATTTCCGACGGCTTCCAGTGCCAATGTATGAAAGTCTGGTTATTCCCGTATCAACGCATAGCGGGGAAGATTGGATGATTCCCACGCTATGGACGTTGTTCAGGGAGGCCAGGACCGGCCTGGACGCGGACACATTTGCGCGAGCGCTGAAGATTCCCAGCACGGGTTTCACCAAGCTGACGCAGGCATTGTTCTACGTGGCGCCAGACTTGTACTTTCCATCGACAGGCAGACCCGTCCGTGGCTGCTGGCCATCGGTTGTTCCCCGCCCGGAACGCACGCTTCCGGCTTACCTGGCCGGTGCTGGATGCCGTGCGTAAGCACTCAAGCCAACGTTCGCGAAGCTCTCCCACGGCGATTGGGAGAACAACCAAGTGCGCCATTCACGGGGGCTGATGACTTGCGACTCTTCTTAACGGGCTTGGGCGCGCTGGCCTTGCCGGCCTGCAGGCGCTCAAGCAGCACACTTGCCGGTTCATCATTTGGGTCCTGTGGGACTAGTTCGCCCCGGAAGGCCTTGGCCAACAGCGCAGAGGTAAGCCTGTCCACGCGGGCGCGGGCGGCTTCGTACTGAGCCTGTACCTTGTCGGCGAGGGTAAACAGCGCTTCAACGCGTTGAACGATTTCGTCCTGTTCTTTGCGCGTCGGAACAGGGAAAATAAAGTCGCGGCACTGAGAAAGTGAAATATTCTGCTGGCCAACCATGCCCTTGGTGTCAAGAATGATGTCTTCGATATTCTTTCCATTGCATAGAACGCAATACAACCAGCCAGTGGAAATAATCTCGCTCGGCCGGAACAAGGTTATTGCTTGGTTTATGTTCCACTCTGGGTGAGAATTCGGAACAATTGCAACCTTTCCGAGAGGAGGTCCTACAATGTTCATTAGGACATCGCCAGGTGTGGTGATCGATTTTGCCATCGATCCGGTGTGAATCGGTGCCGCAATGTACTGCGGTCGATACTCGAAGAGAATCTTCTGGTCGACTATGTTATAAACCTTGAGGAAGGGGATTCCCGGCTCGGTGAAACCTTCCTTGGGCGTTCCGCCGCTCTGCACCTTTGCGCAGATATCAGCTGCGCGAAGGTGCTTCCATTTTGCTTCTTCGCTGCCCCGCCAATCTGCTGTCAACTCGCCGCTGGTTGCCACTTCCAGCACAGATTGGCGGAACCGCTTGAGGAGCGCGGGCACGCGAGCGAGGCGCTCGCTTACAGATCCGACGCGTGCGAGAAGGATGTCAAGCTTGTCGGCTATACGGGCTTGCTCGGGAAATGGAGGCAACCAGACTTGCGTTGCCTCGAATTTTCCCTTCGTCACATGTTGAAGGCCGGCCCCGCCATGTGCAACGCCGATCAGTTCATCTATTTTCTGGTTGATGGCATATCGAAAGAAGCGGAGCTCAAGCTCCGATCGATCAAAATCGACACGGAATATGTGCTGATTCAGGGCGGCCTTCCCACCCTTCCAGACATGAGCTCCGAATGAGGTGCCTGGAGTCCCCGACCAAGCAAACAGCAACTCGCCGCCAGCTAGTTGATGGCGTTCATCCACTTGTCCGTTAAAGTGATTGAACTTGGCATGCGGGTTGTTTAAGTTCTGAATGCGCACAATAGGGATTCCAGAACTCTCCCATTCTGAAGATTTGAAGGCCCTACCATTCTTGAGGGCGCACAAATCTCCAATTGGTGCAGATGTCCAACCCCGAGGTAGCGTACTCATGTCTCATCTTCCTCGATACCAAGTTCGGCAAGAATGGCACGTAGTTCATCCAGCGCGCCCTCCATCTCGGCTATAGCTTGTCGCGCCAGAATATCTGGCTCCGGCAGAACTCCCTCTTCTTCACTTTCGTCCTTCAGCCAAGAGATATTCAGGCTGTCGCCTCGATCCTTAATATCTTGGCGACTAAACTTGCAGAAGCGCCCCTCTATGCCAGAGTCCTTGCGCTTTGCGCTGCCGTCGGGATTATCACCAAATGCCCTCTCGAACTCATTGAAGTGCTCCCGCGTCAACTGCGTGCGCTTACCGAACTGCGGCATTTTGGCTCGCAGGTCGTACACCCACACGGACTTGGTATTGCCCTTGTCGGTCTTTCCACGCGTGAAGAAAAGAACATTGGTCTTCACGCCCTGCGCGTAGAAGATGCCAGTGGGCAGGCGCAGAATGGTGTGCAGGTTGCACTTCTCCATCAGGTCGCGGCGAATGTCCGCACCTACGTTGGCCTCGAACAGCACGTTGTCGGGCAGCACCACTGCCGCGCGGCCACCGGGTTTGAGCGAGCGGTAGACGTGCTGCAAGAAGGCCAACTGCTTATTGCTGGTCGGATAGGTGAAATCGTCTCGGGTTGGTAGGCCGCCACCTTTCTTTGTCCCAAACGGAGGATTGGTCAGGATCAGATCGGCCTTCGGTAACTGCTGACCTTCACTGGACAGCGTGTCACCGAAACGAAGACCTGCGTCCTCGTCCGAATCCAGCTCGTGTAGCATTAAGTTCATCAGGCCCAGACGATGGGTATCCTGCACAAGCTCCATGCCGTGGAACTGTCGGCGGAATCGTTTGTAGGCCTTCTCGTCCAGCGCATACACGTCGTTGTGTTCGCGGATGTAGTGATTGGCCGCAATCAAGAAGCCCCCGGTACCGGCGGCCGGATCTTGGATGGATTCACCCAGTTGCGGTTGCATCAGCGCCACCATGCTGTCGATAAGGACGCGGGGAGTGAAATACTGGCCCGCGCCGGACTTCTTCTCGTTAGCGTTCTTTTCCAGCAGGCCTTCGTAGAGGTCCCCCAGGCCTTCAGTCTTGGCGCTGTACCAGTCGATGGCATCAATGGCCTTCACCAGTGCGGTAAGCGTGGCGGGCTTCTTGATGAAGCTGCTGGCGTTGGCGAAGATCTCGCGGTTCAGGCGGCTGCCATGCGAGCCCAGGTGTATTAATGTCGTCTTGTAGAACTCCAAGCGATCAGGTGCGGATGTACGCTCCAGATCATCCCAGCGGCTGCCTACGGGCAATCCGCTTTCGGCACCAGTTTCCTTGGCCATCTTCAGGAACAACAGCCAGGTCAGCTCGCTAACGTACTGATGGTAGGTGACACCGTCGTCACGGAGAACATTGCACAGGTTCCACAGCTTTCCGACGATGTCGGTGGTGATCTTGCTCATTGTTTCTAGATTTCTCGGTTACTGATTGGCTGCGTGCAGCCAGATGGCTTCGCTCATATCGGCCAGCAGCTCGTTGAGCTGGCCTTCGAATAGCTGGTTGAGGCGGCGGAACCCACCCTGCTCGCGCAGCGGGCCCTCGTTGATGGATTGCTCGTCGAGCACGATGTTGGCCTTGATTTGCGCGGCGATCTTCTTCAGCCAGTTCTGCTGGTTTGGGTTGAGGCCACGCTTTGCGATCAGCGATTGCACGGCATTGTCCACACGCTGTTCCCAAGGCACCAGGGCCTCGCCCAGTGCCGCCTGCCGCACGAAGCCAAGCACGCGGGCGGCAATCTCATGGTTCTTGGCCTGTGCCCAAGCGTGGGTCAGGGATTTTTCGTCGAAGTTGTTGCCTTCCAGTGCGGCGACCAGCTCTTTCAGATCCTTGCGAGTCAGATCACGCGGGCGCTGCACCACGGCCACCAACGCCGGCAGCATGTTGCCGTTATCCTTGATGAACTGGGTAAAACGCTCCAGATAGTCTTCCGGCCTGCCATACGCCGGGCCGACCTCAGCAATCCGATCAGGGTGTTGAGAAACCACCACCGGGTCCTTTGGGTATTCCCGCGACTTGTCCAGCAATTCGCCCAGACCCGGATGGTGCTTGAACCATCGGGCCAACGCGTGTATGTCGCTGCTCTTGAGGAAGTTGGCGAATTCATCGACCTTGGTGCCAGTGGATTCCAGTGCGGCCGCCTGCGCCTCAGTCAGGTGACGCTTCTTGCGCTGCCACTTGGCCAACAACTGGTCACGGGCCTGAGTGGCGATGTCCTTGCCGGCATGCTCTGAGACTTCGCCAATCAACTGGGTAAAGCCAATGCCCGGGTTCACCACCACCGGTTTCATACTGTTGACCGGTTCAAGGGTCTTGTATAGGTTCACCGCGTCGAAGATGCGGAACACGTCCTTGCCGATGTCATCGCAACGGCGGGTCGCGCGGCCCAGCATCTGTTCGTACAGGATGCGGCTGTTTACCCGCCGCAGAAACACCAGGTTGCAGATGGCCGGCACGTCGATGCCGGTGGTCAACAGGTCCACGGTTACGGCAATGGTTGGATTGTTCTCGTTCTTGTAGTGCTTGATCAGCGACAGCGGTTTGTCCGAGGCACCGGTGATCTTCACAATGGTGTCGTCGCCAACCTCATCGAAACCGGCATCCTGGTAAGCCTGCTTGAGCAGACGCACAAGCAGATCGGCATGCTCATCAGTCGCGCAGAACACCAGGGTCTTGGCAGGCCCATAAGGGTCGATATGACGGGTCAGCTCCGCGCACACAACTTGGTTGAAGGACTCGGTCAGCACCTTCTTATTGAACTGGCTAACGTCAAAATCCAGGGTGTCGGGCGTCTTATAGCTGTCCACCGCCTTGGTCTGGGCGTTGAGCACCAGAACCTCGTCACCCTTAGCGTAGTGGATGCCGCCCTCGCTCAGTTCGGTCTTGATGACCGTGGCGGGATCATGGTCGATCAGCCAGCCATCCAGCACTGCTTCCCGGTAGGAATACACAAACACCGGCTTTCCGAAGATCTCGGTAGTGTGCAGCGCAGGTGTGGCGGTCAAACCAACCTTCACCGCATCGAAATGGTCCAGCACGCGGCGGTACATGGAGATGTAATCGGACTGGTCGCGGAAGTCAGACTCTGCCTGCGACATCTCGCGGTCGAGAAGATAACCGCGGTGGCACTCGTCAACCACGATGCAATCGTAGGCGTCGATTGGGATCCCGCCGTTCTCACTATTGAGAGCCCGTTTGACCATGCCCTGCACGGTGGCGATGTGGACCATCGTATCCGCCTCCGGCCGTGCTTCGTCAATTTCCTTGATGCCGAAGATGTCGGCAAAGGACTGCAAGTTCTCAATGCGGGTGTCTTTGAAACTGTCGGCGGCCTGCTCGCCCAAGGCGCTGCGGTCAACCAGGAACAGGATGCGGCGGAACCGCTGTGCCTTGAGCAGTCGGTACACCAGTGCAATGCAGGTCTTGGTCTTGCCAGTGCCGGTAGCCATCGCCACCAGCAGTTCTTGCTGGCCGGCCTTTATCGCGGCCTCGACGGCAAGGATGGCATCGCGTTGGTAGCGACGGAGCGGGAACTCGAATTCCACCGGGGTTGCTTCAAGTTTTGCAGTCGCGGCGTCGATGTCCTGCTTGAGCAGCTCGGTCAGGCCGGTGGGCGTATGCCAACCCTCCAGCGGCTTACTGGTGTTCTGTGCCCGACGCAGGTCGCAGAACCAGACCCCACTGGCCATCTGATACTGGCGCTGGAAGGGGCGGCCGTTGGTGGCGTAGACGAACGGCAGCTTGTACTTACCCTGCCATTGTGCATCGAGCCACTCACCGCCATCACCGATGATGCCACGGGCATACCGCTTGGCCTGCTCGATGTCGCCAGAAACATTCTTGCTCGCACGCTTGGCCTCGATCACGGCGACCAGCCGCGTGCCGGTAAATAAGGCGTAATCAGCACGATCGCCGCCCTCGCAAGGCCATTCTGCAATGGCCATGTTCCGGCCCGATTCGGGCATGGTGCGGTGGCTGCGGTAATTGAGCGCCTCGGAATCGGCTTCCCAACCAGCGTCGCGCAGTTGCTGGTCGATGAGCACCCGGGTGGCCGCTTCGTCAAGGTCGAGCCGACTTGCCGCCTGATTGGCAACCTGCTGCAGTTGGGTCATGAATGCGGCCGACTGGCCGGCCGCCTGGGACTGCAGTGCCCTGAGTTCGGCTAGCTGTGCCTTGCTGGCATCCGCTTCATTGGTGACGGACTGGGCGAGCTCCTCCCAAAGTTTGGCGTCGGCTTTGGCCTGTACCAGTTGTCGGGCTACGGCTACGGACTTTTCCGCCTCGGTCCTGAGCGCGGCATCGGATTGCCGGAGTTTGATCTCCAGTTCGGCCATCTGCTTGTGGAGTTCTGCAGCATCCTCCGTGGGCGCAGGAGGTGGAATGAAAGCGCCGCCTCTGAAAGCCGCGTCATGGAAGCTGCGTTGGAACCAGACGGCCAATTGGGTCGCCATCTTGAGACCCTGAAGGGCTTCGGCGTGGCTACCGTTCAATTGGTGGTTGGCCTGGTTGCCGGCCTTGCGAATCCAGTGGAACAGATCGGCCACTTCGCGCGGTAGCCAGCCCTTCTGCCGCAGACGGCTGAGCAGGGTTGCCTGATTGTCTTCCTCCGGGACATAAAGTCCAGCGCGAGCGGCAACCTGCTGGGCCAGCAGTTCAGCGAACTGGCGCAGTTTGAGCAGGCAGGTGTTAGGGTCCTCGCTGAAAAAGCGCTCCGCTCGGCCCCCAAGTTGAGCCAGATCTGCCTGCACTCGAGCCAGATGCGCAAAATTGGAGCGTTGTGGTTCGGCCATTCTCCATCCCCTGGACGGCCCCCCTGTGGGCCTATAGCGATTCTATCCGACGGGGACCGCACGTAGAGAAATGGCGGGGGTCTGCCAGTGAGGGCAGTTCAAGGGCTTTCGCGTGTTCTAGGGCGCTTCCCTGCCTGGGACTTCCGAGTACTGATCTGCCGGAGGATCCTGGGCCGAGCTTTTACCTGCGTAGAAGTGGCCCCAACTGCGAGGAGAGGCATGAAGATGGGCCTTCATCGAGCATCGAGGAACAGACCTAGTGCCTACCGGCGCAAGGGGAGCGAGTTGAATCCAAAAGCTGCATAGCAGTTGTGCTTTCGATTTGCCCGATTTCCTTTGTTGGAGCAAGTCTGGTGGATTGGGCCCAGCGACTACTCGGCGGGGGCTGGTAGCCGACGCGAGTGATGCCAGCACGGTCATTCCCCAGCCATGCGGAGTTCCCTGAACGCCAGCCTTATTTATACACCAGTCAGTTCAATATTCAGGGTTGATTAGACCCCCTAACGGATAATTCACACCTGTCGACCGCCTCCTCTCTCTCCCCCTCCCGGGAGGCGGTCGACGAAACCAAAATAATTAAAGGTGTGTCCCGATGAACAAGAATTCGCTGCTTGCCCTGGGTCTTCTGGCTGCTCTGCCGTTCGCTGCATCGGCAACCGATGGCCTGTCGTACAACTACGTTGAAGGCGGCTACGTGAACACCGATGCCAAGGGCGGCGACGCCGATGGCTGGAAGGTGAAGGGTTCCGTTGCGGTGCACCCGAACTTCCACGTCTTTGGCGACTACAGCGCCCAGGAGACCGACAAGTTCAAGAATGACGTCGACCAGTGGCGCCTGGGTGTCGGCTACAACTACGGCATCGCCCCGAACACCGACCTGGTGGCTCGCGTTGCCTACCAGAAGTACGACGAGAAGCGCGGCCTGGACTTCAACGGCTACTCCACCGAAGTGGGCGTGCGCACCGCGTTCAACCCGTACGTGGAAGGCTACGTGATGGCCGGCTACGAAGATTTCAGCAAGAAGCACGGCTACAACCCGGACGGCGAGTTCTACGGCCGCGTCGGCGCCACCGCCAAGTTCAACCAGAACTGGGGCCTGAGTGGCGAAGTGAAGCTGGCCAAGGCCGGCGACCGCGAGTGGTTCGTGGGCCCGCGCTTCACCTGGTAACAAACGCCTGTCGTTAGTGCGTGTTGTGCTGGCGTGTGACTCTCTCTCTCTCCCACACGCCAACCGAAGCCCGGCCTCGCGCCGGGCTTCACTTTTATGGGCCCTGTGGCGCCACAATGCGGCATGGGCGACCCTTCCTCCCTCGAAGGTACTGGCACGGCCTACCAGGAGCATCTGGCGCCTGCGCCGCTGCGTGGCCACTTCGGCCAGCTGTGGCAGAGCCAGCTTCCTGCCGGTGCCGATCGGCACATCACCGTATTGCCTGATGGCTGCGTAGACATTCTCTGGCGCGACGGCGCGCTGTTCGTGGTCGGCCCGGATCGGGTGGCTGCACATCCGGCACTGGCACCCGGTGCACAGGTACTGGGGGCACGCTTCCGACCTGGCCAGGCATTGGCCGCGCTTGGCCTGCCCTTGGCCGAGATCATCGGCCAGGCGGTGCCACTGGTCGATCTGAAGGGCGCGTGGGCGAAGAAGGCTGCAGCCTCCATCGGCGATACCGCGCCAGCGCAGCGCCTGCAGCGGATGGCGTACTGCCTGCAGCGGCATATGGGCGCTGCCGCACTCGACACCCCGGCGCAGCGTGCACATGTCCTGTTCCAGGCGCTCGCCGCGGGTCACGCCACGCTGGATACGCTGGCGGCGCACTTGAGTCTGAGCCCGCGCAGCCTGCGGCGTTTCAGCCAGTCGCAGTTCGGCTACGGCGCCAAGACGCTGGAGCGGATCCTGCGCCTGCAACGCTTTCTTCGCCATAGCCGCGCGCTGCCGCAGCACTCGTTGGCGATGCTGGCCGCTGATGCCGGCTATGCCGACCAGGCCCACCTCAGCCGCGAGGCGCGCGAGCTTGCCAGCATGACCGCACGGCAGCTGCGCCTGGAATGGGGCCGATGATGGCCGTTTTCTTCAAGACCGCCGTGCCGCGCTGACCGAAGCTGGGGCTCCCACCCAGGAGTCACGCCATGAGCCACGCCGCCCCCCCCGATGCCGAACGCCGCATCGACAACATCGAATTCAACGTCGCCGACATCGCCCGCAGCAAACGCTTCTACGGCGAGGTGTTCGGCTGGAATTTCACGGACTACGGCCCGGCCTACACCGAGTTCGACGACGGCCGCCTGAAAGGCGGCTTGGTGTCCGACACACCGGTACGTGCGCAGGGCGGCCCACTGGTGATTCTCTACTGCGCGGACCTTGCCGACGCCCAGCAGCGCGTGATCGCCGCCGGTGGCGAGGTGGTGCAGGCGGTGTTCGCCTTCCCCGGTGGCCGTCGCTTCCACTTCCGCGATCTGGATGGCTACGAGCTGGCGGTCTGGAGTGATGTGGATTGAGGTCTTCGTGCCTTCGCCAGTGGACGGAACGAGAACCGCTCCGTCCCCGGTCAGGCGGTTCCGCTATGATCGCCCGCACATCGCTACATGCGATGCGCCCGCCTCAAGCCAGCAGGAACCGCCGTGAACTCCCAGCCCGCACCGATCACCGCCCTCAACCACACGCTCGAAAACGAGCCGCAGCAGATCACCGCGCCGCTCACCCATTCGGCGGCGTTCCTGGTGCTGAAGGTGAAGGATGACGAGGCGTCGATCGCCAAGGCACGCGAGGTGCTGGCCAGCACCGATGACCTGATCAAGAACACCGCCATCCGCGAGATCGAGCGCACCTTCACCTGCAATGTGGCCATTGGTCACCGCGTGTGGCAGCCGCTGGTGGGCACCACGCCGCCGCGTGAGCTGGCGCCGTTCCGCGAGATCAAGGGCGCGACCCACACCGCGGTGTCCACGCCGGGCGACCTGCTGTACCACATCCGTGCGCGCACCATGGACCTGATCGTGGCGTTCGAGCGCAACCTGCTGATGGCGTTCGGTGATGCGGTGGAAACGGTCGATGACGTGGCCGGTTTCCGCTACTTCGATGGCCGCGACCTGCTCGACTTCGTCGATGGCACCGCCAACCCGGAAGGGCTGTCGCTTCCGGAAGCCACCATCGTGGGCGATGAAGACCCGGCGCATGCCGGTGGCAGCTATGTGGTGGTGCAGAAGTACCTGCACAACCTCGATGCCTGGCGCGCGCAGAAGACCGAGGCGCAGGAAGCGATCATCGGCCGCACCAAGCACGACAACATCGAACTGGACGATGCGCCGGCCGATGCGCAGAAATCGCACAAGACCCTGTGCACCATCGAAGACGCCGACGGCGAGCATGAGATCCTGCGCGACAACATGCCGTTCGCCAACCCGGGCCGTGGCGAGTACGGCACCTACTTCATCGGCTACACGCGCCGCCTGTGGGTGATCGAGAAGATGCTCGAGCGCATGTTCATCGGCAATCCCGCGCCGCTGCACGACCGCATCCTCGACTTCTCCACCGCCACCACCGGCGTGACCTTCTTCGCGCCCTCGCGCAAGGTGCTGGCCGACCTGGGCGACTGATCGCGCCGGGCAGTGCCGCCCGCCATCTGCCTGTCATCTACCGCGCCGACCATCAGACGTTGGATGGAAGTGCAGGAGGCTGGCGATGACCATGGCAGGAAACAGGACCGGCGTACGCCGCTGGTGGCGGCCGTTGGCCGCACTGTTCGGTGCGCTCGCACTTGGAAGTGCCAGCGTTTCCGCGCAGGAGGCTCCCGCACACTGGATGGCCTATGCCGCCGCCGTGGGCGGCCAGTTGCAGCAGCGGCTGCAGCAGGAGCAGGACCCACAGGCGCAGCGCGTACTGGAATGGCTGCAGGCACATCCGGACGCACCGACGCCGCTGCCGGTGAGCGTGTGGATCGCGGCGGATGGCCGCATCTCGAAACTCGAATATCGATAGCCTGGGTGACGTCCCAGGTCGACG
>JAHXDM010000012.1 GCA_019468145.1 Rickettsia endosymbiont of Bradysia coprophila | reverse complement strand
GCTTGACCTTGCGCAACGACACCACGAGCGCCCACAGCGCCAGCAGCAGGAACCACACGCCCGACCACATCGGCATGGTCAGGCCCAGGAAGGTCCAGTCGATGTTGCCGCAGTTGCCGGTACCGGTCAGCACCGTGCGGAACACTTCCAGCGGCCCCATGGTCTCGCTCAGGAAGGCCAGCGGCGGACCACAGGTGGCGCCCATTTCCGGCGGCAGCATCTGCACGTAGACGTGGCGCGCGGCGATGCCAACACCCACGGCTGCGGCAATGAAAGCAGCCCACGCCGTAAGTGGCCCGGCCCGGGCGGTTGACGGCCGTGCAGTGCACCGATCAGGAACAGCAGGCCGAGCGCGGCGAACGCCAGGCGCTGGAAGATGCACAACGGACACGGCTCCAGGCCCATTTTCAGCTGCAGGAAGATCGCGTAGCCAAGCAGGCCCGCGCAGATCAGGAAGCCCAGGAAGAACTGGGCGCGGAACGGCCAGCGCAGTGGATTCATCGTCAACGCTCAAATGGATCAGGCGCCAAGCGTAACCGAGAGTGCGCGCCATTCGAACCGCTGCGGGTGACGCCTGTCGGAACGGTGTGGGTCAGCGCCAGCTGCAGGTAGCGCCGGGCCATGCCGGCGAGCGCAGCGAAACGGAAACGAAACGGAAACGCCGGGCATGGCCCGGCGCTACACAGAACGCAAAGCCCGGCAGAGGCCGGCTTTCGCTGTGTCGCGTTGGAGCGGTCCCGATTACTCGCCGACTGCCATCGGCCACGACCGGACGGTCAACCGCTGAAAGCGAAATGGGGTCGGATCCCTTTGCATCGCAAAGGGCTCTGACCCCATTCCCGGTGCGGGGTCAGAGCCCTTTCCTGCGGAAAGGGATCCGACCCCTGTCTCCTCAGAAATCCTGCTGCAGGCTCAGGTAAGCGCCACGGCGCGGTCCCCACTGCGGTGCGAAGACGCCGACACCGCCGCCATCGCGCAGCTGGTAGCTGCGGTCCAGCGCGTTGATCACCGCCAGCTGTACGTGCAGCGGATGGCCGCTGTTGGCATTGAAGTCATGTCCTGCACTGAGGTTCACCTGCAGGTACGACGGCAGCTCTCCACCGTTGGGGACGCCCTCGACATCCGATCGCAACCCGCTGCCGAACACGTAGTTGGCACCGATCCGGTTGTGGCCGGCGAAGGCGTAGCTGAAGCCGCCTGATGAGGTCAGCTTCTGGTCGTGGTCCAGGTGGATCCAGTGGTCGGCCACGTAGGCCAGCGCCTCGGGATCGAGGTTGTACTGGCCGGTGATGACGTCGGTGCCGATGGCCTTGTTCAGGGCGGCATTGACGTAGGCGCTGAACGGGCCGTTGCTGTAGTCGGCACTGAACTCCAGGCCACGGATGTGGCCGCGGCGGTAGTTGAACGTCGAATAGATGTACGCGGCGCCGAACTGGCCTTCGTCCTGCAGGCGTGAGACGCGGCGATCATAGGCATCCAGGCCCAGGGTCAGGTGCTCACCCAGCTGCTGCGAGACGCCGATGTCGTAGTAGTCGCTGCGTTCGGCCAGCGCTGTACTGTTGCCGGCGTTGGACTGCTGGTTGCTGGTGCCGTCGTACAGGGCGATGTCGCTGCTGGCGATCAGCTCACTGGCCGGTGGCGTGAAGTAGCGTGAGTAGCCCGCGTGCACGGTAGTGCTGTCGCTGGCATTCCAGACCACGCCCACGCGCGGGCTGAGCTGGCCCTCGGTGTGGCCAAAGGCCTTGTAGCGGTCGCCACGCAGCCCGTAGTTCACGGTCCAGTCGTCGCCGATCTTCCATTCGTCCTGTACGTACAGCGCCAGCGTGCTGGCGTGGAACGCGCTGCGATCGGGAATCAGCTGTGGCGTGGTGCTGGACTGCTGGCCGTCGGCGCCGACCGGAAACACCCAGCTGTCGTTGCTGGCCTGCGCGTTCTCGTAGTTGCCGTACAGGCCGTAGCGCAGCGTGTGGTCGTTGCCCAGCGGCGTGGAGAAGTCTGCCTGCAGGGTGTTGGCGCGGTTGCTGCGCTGGACCTGGGAGGCGACGCCGCTGAACACCAGATCGCCGATCACGTCGGGATTGAACGCCACATCGCTGTAGCGCTGCCCGGCCGAGAGCTGGTAGGCAGTGCTGCCCAGCGTGCCCTGCAGTACCAGCATGCCGAAGCGGGTAGTCTCGCGTTGGGTCTCATCCAGCTGGCTGGAGTCGAAGGTGGTGGTGTCCAGGTAGCCGAACTGTGGCGTCTGCCCGGGGTTGACGGGGATCTGGAAGCGGTTGTTGGCGAAGCCGGCGAACACGCTCAGGCGGGTGTTCTCGTTGACCAGGTAGGTGAGGTCGGCGAACGCCTTGCCCTGGTGGGTGTCGTCGTGCAGCGGCTTGCGTGAGTTGGTCGGGTTCTCCAGGCCGACCTCGTTCTGGTCGTAGTTGCCGGTCAGGAACCAGCTCCAGCGGCCCTGGTTGCCCCACCACGAGGCATTCGGATTGACCTTGCCGAATGAGCCGGCGGTCAGGCCGGCGCTGCCGCCGTTGCCGAGCTCGGCACCGCTGCGGGTGGTGATGTCGACCACCGCAGCAGTACGCTCACCAAACTGCGCCGGCAGCGCGCCGTCCATCAGGCGGATGCTCTTGATGGTGCGCGCATCCAGGGTCTGGCCGAAGCCGGAGATCGATTCGGGCAGCAGCACGCCGTTGATGCGGTACTGCAGGTTGGCGTGGTCGCCGCGTACGTGCACGCCGCCGTAAGAGTCCTGGACCACGCCCGGCGCCTGCAGCAGCACCTGGCTGAGCGGCGCAGAGGCGCCCAGCGGCTGCTTCTGGATGTCATCGGCGGTGATCTGGTACTGGCTGCTGCCGATGTCCGGCGACAGCGCGTTGCGGGCCTGATCGAGCTGGGCACTGACGGTGACCGTATCCAGGTCCTTGACCGTGGTTCTGCCGTCATCGGTGGTGGCCGCGAAGGCGGGCAGGCTGGCCAGGGCCAGGGCGAAGGTGATGCCGGTAGCGAGGGGCGAGGGCTTCATGATGGGAAGAGTGATGGCAGGGCGTGGAAGGGGCCGGTCCGTGACGTGGGAGTGTTACTCCGTAACAAATCATGCGCCCGCCCCAGGCGGCTGACCATGCTGGATCTGGCCGCTCGCTTCGGACTTTCCCTTCCGTTCAGCAGGGCGGCCCGGGAGCGCCGGCCCTTTGCGGCAGCGGCTGGCGATGCGACCATGACCGCCCCCCATCCCGGAAGTCTGCAATGAGCCTGTCCGCTGTTCCGCCCGTCCCCGAACCCGCTGCGACCGCCGCTGGCGCTGCCTGGTCGCCGGAGAGCTGGCGTGGCAAGACCGCGCTGCAGATGCCGACCTATCCCGATCCGCTGGCGCTGGACGCCGCCCTGCACGAGCTGAAGCGACTGCCGCCGCTGGTCACGTCGTGGGAAATCCTGGCGCTGAAGCAGCAGCTGGCCGAGGCCCAGGAAGGCAAGCGCTTCCTGCTGCAGGGCGGTGACTGCGCGGAGAATTTCAGCGACTGCGAATCAGGCACCATTTCCAACCGGTTGAAAGTGCTGCTGCAGATGAGCCTGGTGCTGGTGCACGGCCTGCGCCAGCCGGTGATCCGCGTCGGCCGCTTTGCCGGCCAGTACGCCAAGCCGCGTTCGGCCGATACCGAAACCCGTGACGGCGTAACCCTGCCCAGCTACCGCGGTGATGTCATCAACGCGCCGGCCTTCACCGAAGCGGCACGGCTGCCGGATCCGAAGCGGATGCTGCAGGCCCACGCGCACTCGGCGATGACCATGAACTTCGTGCGTGCGCTGATTGACGGTGGTTTCGCCGACCTGCACCACCCCGAGTACTGGAACCTGGAATGGGTGAGCCATTCGCCGTTGGCCGCCGACTACCAGAAGATGGTGGCTTCGATCGGCGATGCGGTGCATTTCATGGAGACCCTGGCCGGGGCCCGCGTGCACAACCTCAACCGCATCGATTTCTACACCTCGCATGAAGCGCTGCTGTTGCCCTACGAGCAGGCGTTGACCCGGCAGGTGCCGCGCCAGCAGGGCTGGTTGAACCTGAGCACGCACTACCCGTGGATCGGCATGCGCACGGCCGCGCTCGACGGCGCGCACGTGGAGTACCTGCGTGGCGTGCGCAACCCGATTGCGATCAAGGTGGGCCCGTCGGTGACGCCGGACCAGCTGTTGCGCCTGATCGATGTACTCAATCCGCATGACGAGCCGGGCCGCCTGAGCTTCATCCATCGCATGGGGGCGTCGCAGATCGCGCAGAAGCTGCCGCCGCTGCTGGATGCGGTCAAGCGCGATGGCCGCCGCGTGCTGTGGGTCTGCGATGCGATGCACGGCAACACCGAAAGCACCGCCAATGGTTTCAAAACCCGCCGCTTCGACAACGTGCGTGGCGAAGTGGAGATGTCGTTCGACCTGCATGCGGCCGCAGGCACGCGCCTGGGCGGTGTGCACCTGGAGCTGACCGGCGAAGACGTGACCGAGTGCACCGGTGGCGCGCGTGAGCTGACCGAACGTGACCTGGAGCGCGCCTACCGTTCGACGGTGGACCCGCGGTTGAACTACGAGCAGTCGCTGGAGATCGCGATGGCGATCGTGCGCAAGCAGGAGCAAGTGCGGTAAGGGTTTTTCGGCAGGGCTTGCAGCCCTGCACCCGCCGAGGCCAGAGCAACAGCAACGGCAGAAGCGGGTATTCCGTGGGGTGGCGGGGCGGTGTGGGTAGGCAGGACACGCCGTAAACCCATCCATGGGGGCTCGATGGCGCCATCCATGGCGCCAACGGTCCTGCCTACCCACACCGCCCCGCCTCTGACAGATCTCTGCGACCTGCGGTAGATCCACGCCATGCGTGGATGAATCACTATGGAAATCGAATATTTCGATATCTGTGAGATTTGAGCCGAGCATGGCTCGGCTCTACCAGAAATGCCGGCAGATCGCGGAAATCTGTCGAAGGCGGGGTGGGTCCGGTTGCGGGAGTGTCCGCGGCATGGATGCCGCGGCCAAGCCCCCATGGACGGGTTTACGGCGTCTCCCGCAACCGGACCCACCCCGCCATCCCACAGGAAAGCCCGCTTCTGCTGTTGCTGTTGCTGTTGCCTGTTGCTCCAGCTCGCAGCAGGTGCAGGGCTGCAAGCCCTGCCGAGCAACACCCTTCTTACGAACGACTGACGTGACGCTCATGCGCCATGCGTGAGGCTGTCCACTTGGCTGTTCGAGTGGAGGTGGCAACGGTGCACTGGGAAAGCGCACAGGCATACGCATGGCCGTTGGGATTGGCCGTAGGGGTAGGTGGCATCGGCGCGTGGTTGATCCTGTGGATCTACCATCGGCTGAAGGGCCGTGATCGTCGGCGTGCGCGCATCGGGCGTGTGCTGGGATTGCCGATGGCGACGGCATGGCCGCTGCTGTTGTTGATCCCGGCGCTGCAGGCCACGCCGCTGCAGGATCCGGCCCTGGGCAACCTGCAGCACATGCTGCACATCGCGCTGACCGCGTGTTTCATCTGGTTGCTGGTACGCGCGGTGGCGGCGGGCGAGCGCGCGATCCTGCGCAGCCATCCAATCGATGTCTCCGACAACCTGGAGGCGCGCCGCATCCAGACCCAGACGCGGGTGCTCAGCCGTGTGCTGATGGGCGGCATCATCGTGCTGGGCGCGTCGCTGGTGCTGCTGACGTTCCCGATGGTGCAGAAGATCGGTACCGCGCTGCTGGCATCGGCAGGCCTGATCGGCCTGGTGGCGGGTATCGCGGCCAAGCCGGTGTTCGGCAACCTGATCGCTGGCCTGCAGATTGCGGTGACGCAGCCGATCCGGCTGGATGACGTGGTGATCGTCGAAGGCGAGTGGGGCCGTATCGAGGAGATCGGCAGCAGCTACGTCGTGGTCCGCATCTGGGATGAGCGACGCATGGTGGTGCCACTGACCTGGTTCATCGAGAACCCGTTCCAGAACTGGACGCGGCGCAGCGCCGATCTGCTCGGCACGGCGTTCCTGTGGCTGGACTACCGCGCCCCGATCGCGGCGATCCGCACCGAGCTGGAGCGCATCTGCCGTGGTGAGGCGCTGTGGGATGGCCGGGTCTGCGTGACCCAGGTGACCGAAACCAGCGAACGGGCAATCCAGGTGCGCCTGCTGGTCAGCGCACGCAGTTCCGGTGATGCCTTCGACCTGCGCTGCCTGGTACGCGAGCGGATGCTGGATTTCCTGGCGCGCGAGCATCCGCAGTCGTTGCCGCAGGTGCGTGCGCGCGTGCAGCACGAAGACGAACTGGACATGCCGCGAGGACCTCGCGCGCGCACCGCGGATGTACGGTCGCCGGGTGCGGAGGATGGAGAGGCAGCGATCGTGCCGGTGGAGCCGGAACCCGAACGGTAGCGCCGGGCCATGCCCGGCGAGCGCAGCGGCGTCGCTCTATCCGCCGGGCATGGCCCGGCGCTACCTGGGGGGCGGATCAAGGTTCGCCAGCGTCGATCAGCGCGTCGGTATCGAAGTGCGGCGGTCGTCGTGCGCGGGTGCGCTGTTCGTAGGCGTAGGCCATCTCGATCAGCTTCGGTTCGCTCCAGGCGGTGCCCATGAACAGCAGGCCGACCGGCAGGCCGTCGATCTGCCCCATCGGCACGCTGAGGCTGGGATAGCCGGCGACGGCGGCGACGCTGTAGCTCTCGCCCGGGGGAAGTCGTCGCCGTCACTGCGGATCTGGCCAGCCACCCGTGGTCGGGGCCACCAGCGCATCAAGCTGATGGGCGGCGAGGGCGGCATCGATGCCGTCCGGGCCGGCCAAGCGGCGCGCATCGGTGCGCGCGCGGATGTAGGCGGGGTCGGCCAGGCCGGCAGTCGCATCGGCCTCCACCAGCAGTTCCTGGCCGAACAGGCCCAGTTCCTGCTTGCTGTGTGCCTGGTTGAAGGCGATCAGTTCGGCCAGGCTGCGCAGTGGTGCGCGATGGGTGCTGAGGTAGCGCTCCAGGCCGGCCTTGAACTCGTACAGCAGCACGCTGCGTTCGGCCTCGGCCCAGACGCCCTGGTTGGGCAGTTCCACCGGCACCACCACCGCGCCGGCGCGGCGCAGCTCGGTGGCGGCCTGTTCGATCAGTGGCGGCATGCCGCGGTACTTCAGCAGGGGCGTCTGCAGCAGGCCGATGCGCTTGCCGCGCAGGCCCTGCGGGTCCAGGCGCGCGGTGTAGTCGTAGACCGCGCGGCCGGGCATGGTTGCGGTGGCTGGGTCGGCGTCATCGCGGCCGGCAATGGCGGTCAGCACGGCGGCGGCATCGGCGACGCTGCGCGTCATCGGCCCGGCGGTGTCCTGGCTGAAGGAAATCGGGATGATGCCGTCGCGGCTGACCAGGCCGACCGTCGGCTTCAGGCCGACCACGCCATTGACCGCGGCTGGGCAGACGATGCTGCCGTCGGTCTCGGTGCCGATCGCCACGCTGGCCAGGTTGGCGGCTACGGCGACTGCGCTGCCGCTGCTGGAGCCGCAGGGCGAATGGCTGAGGCGGTAGGGATTGCGAGTCTGGCCGCCGCGCGCGCTCCATCCGGGACACCGAATCATTGCCGCGGAAATTGGCCCATTCGCTGAGGTTGGTCTTGCCCAGCACCACGGCACCGGCCTCGCGCAGGCGGCGTACCAGGTAGGCGTCGTCCGGGCGGAAGCCCTGCAGCGCCAGCGAGCCGGCCGTGGTGGCCATCGGCGCGGCGTTGATGTTGTCCTTCAACACGATCGGGATGCCGTGCAGCGGGCCACGCAGGCGGCCGTCACGACGTTCGCGGTCGCGCTCGGCGGCTTCCTTCAGTGCATCCGGGTTGAGTTCGATCACCGCGCGCAGGCGGGGGCCGGCGCGGTCCAGTGCGGCGATGCGCTGCAGGTAGGCCTGGGTCAGGGTGGTGCTGTCCAGTTCACCGGCGGTCATCCGCGCCTGCAGGTCGGCGACATCGGTTTCGGCGTAGGGGAACGGCACGTTGCGGCTGGCAGGTTCGGCGGCGTGGGCGCTGGGCGTGGCCGGGCTGCAGGCAGCGACAAGCAGCGCAGGCAGCGCAGCGAACAGGCAGATCAGGAGGGGCGGCAAGGACGGGCGCATGGGGCGGCTTGGTCGGCTCCAATCCCCAGTGTAGCCGGTGCTCAGCGGCGGCGCTTGCGCAGGTCGCGGGCCAGCACGTAGACCACGATCAGGTTGATCGCCAGGATCGTCCACGAGGGCCAGCCAGGGTGGCGGATGATCGCGAAGATATCGAACGGCAGGTACAGCGAAGCGGTCAGGCAGCCCAGCCAGGAGGCCCAGGCCTTGGCACGCCACAGGCCCCAGGCTTCGACCAGGTGCAGCAGGCCGTAACCGATCATCCCCGCCGCGGCCAGGTGCACCGCGTCGGGGCTGATCATGTGCAGCAGCGAGGGCAGGGTGCCATGGTCCGGATCCAGGCTGAAGCGCCGGATCAGGGCCATGATGCCGTGCCGCAGCGGCTGCGGTCCGAGCACTTCCAGCCCGGTGGCGGCCAACAGCGCCAGCATCGCCTTGCTCGCTTCGAGCAAGGCGATGACGTGCAGACCCGGATGCCGGTGTGGATCCGGGTTGTAGCCGCTCTGGTTCACGGGGTGCTGGCTCAGCCGCCGCGCGAAGCCTTCTTGCGGTCGCTTTCGGTCAGGAACTTCTTGCGCAGGCGGATCTCCTTCGGGGTGATCTCGACCAGCTCGTCGTCTTCGATGAAGTCCAGGGCCTGCTCCAGCGAGTACTTGATCGCCGGGGTCAGCTGGATCGCATCGTCCTTGCCCGAAGCGCGCATGTTGGTCAGCGGCTTGGTCTTGATCGCGTTGACGGTCAGGTCGTTGTCCTTGGAGTGGATACCGACCAGCTGACCTTCGTACACGTTGTCGCCTTCAGCAGCGAACAGCTTGCCGCGCTCCTGCAGCGGGCCCAGCGAGTAGGCCGGCGTGGCGCCCGGTGCATTGGCGATCATCACGCCGTTGATGCGCTTGGCGATCGCGCCCTGCTCCTTCGGACCGTAGTGGTCGAAGACATGGAACAGCAGGCCCGAACCCTGGGTGAGGGTCTTGAACTCGTTCTGGAAACCGATCAGGCCACGGGCCGGGATCTGGTACTCAAGGCGCACGCGGCCCTTGCCGTCCGATTCCATGTTCTTCAGCTGGCCCTTGCGGGTGCCCAGCTTTTCCATCACGCCGCCCTGGTGGATTTCTTCGATGTCCACCACCAGCTGCTCGATCGGCTCCATGGCCTGGCCGTCGATCTGCTTGATGATCACTTCCGGGCGCGACACGGCCAGCTCGTAGCCTTCACGACGCATGTTCTCGATCAGAACCGACAGGTGCAGCTCGCCACGGCCGGAGAATCCTCTCTCTTTGTT
>JAHXDM010000011.1 GCA_019468145.1 Rickettsia endosymbiont of Bradysia coprophila | reverse complement strand
CTTCCGGCAACGTGTTCTCGGTGCGGTGGCCTCGGCCTTCCTGCCGTTCCTGCCGATGCTGCCACTGCAGCTGCTGGTACAGAACCTGCTGTACGACATCTCGCAGATCGCCATTCCGTTCGACAACGTGGACGAGGAGCTGGTGCGCAAGCCGCTGAAGTGGAACCCGGCAGACATTGGCCGCTTCATGGTGTTCTTCGGGCCGATCAGCTCGATCTTCGACCTGAGCCTGCTTCGCGCTGATGTGGTACGTGTTCGATGCGCGCACATCGGCCCGACCAGGGCCTCGTTCCAGTCCGGCTGGTCGTGGTCGGCCTGCTGACCCAGACGCTCATCGTGCACATGATCGTACGCGAAGGTGCCGTTCCTGCAGAGCATCGCCGCGCCGCCGCTGCTGGTGATGACCGGCCTGATCATGGCCATAGGCGTGGCCCTGCCGATGAGCCCGCTGGCTGGCTACTTCAAGCTGCAGGCCCTGCCGACCGGCTACTGGCCGTTCCTCGTGGCGATCCTGTTCGGCTACGCGGTGCTGACCACTGTGCTGAAGAAGATCTACATCCGTCGTTACGGCTGGCAGTAAGCGCTCGCCGCCTGGTCCAGGGAGAAGCAGAATGGACATCAATCCGAACCTGCCGGCGTTCAACGCCGGCGCGACCCTGAGCTCGCTGATCAGCCTCTCGGTGGCCTTCGTGCTTGGCACCGTCATCGGCCTGGAGCGGCAGCTGCGCCAACGCACCGCCGGCCTGCGCACCAATACCCTGGTGGCGGTGGGTGCTGCCGTCTTCGTCGACCTCGCTGTGCGCTTCCACGACCTGTACGGCGGCCCGCCGTCGCACTGCACGTGGTGGCCTATGTGATCTCCGGTGTCGGCTTCCTCGGCGCCGGCGCGATCATGAAGGACGGCGCGCAGGTGTCTGGCCTGAATACCGCGGCCACCCTGTGGGGCTCGGCGGCGGTCGGTGCCTGTGCGGGTATCAAGCTGCTGCCGGAGGCGGTACTGGCGGCGGTGTTCGTGCTGGCCGCCAATACCCTGCTGCGCCCGGTGGTGAACCGCATCCAGCGGCAGCCGTTGCCGGAGGCGTACAGCGAGGCGACCTATGCGATCAACGTGGTCTGCCAGCGCGAGCAGCAGGCCGAGGTGCTGGACCAGCTGTTGCTGCTGCTGGAACAGGCGCACTACCCGGTAGCGCGGTGGACCAGCGCCCATTCGGCGAGCGTGACGTGGAGATAGAAGCCGTACTGTATGCCACCACGGTGGATGCCGGTGAACTGGATGCGGTGCTGGCCACGCTGGCAACCACCCCCGGCGTGCTGCAGGGATTCTGGAACGCCAGCCTGGAGGAGTAGTGCCGGCCGATGGCCGGCAACATCGTGCACCGCTTGTAGGTGCCGACCTTGGTCGGCACAGACCTGGGTAGTGCCGGCCGCTGGCCGGCAACCTCATGATCTCCGGGACGATCCTGCAGGTTGCCGGCCAGCGGCCGGCACTACCAGGCATCGCTTTGGTGGATGCCGGCATCCACCCAAGGCGGCTTTGCTATCCTTTCCATCCACGCCCGGGAGCTTCCCCGATGCCATCGCTGTCGCCCCGCCGCCCTCTGGTGCTGCTGGCCCTGATCGTCGTGATGGCGGCGATCTTCCTGGTCGATACCGTCACCGACTACGCCGTGGCTGCAGCCTGCTTCTACGCAGCGGTCATCCTCGCCGCATCGCGCGTACTGGCCGCGCGCGGGCTGATCAGCCTGGCCATCGCCTGCATCGCACTCACCGCCCTGAGCTTCTTCCTAACCCGCTTCGGCACCTACCGCATCGGCCTGGTCAATTCGGTGATCGGCATGCTGGTGATCGGCATCACCACCTACCTTGCGTTGAAGATGGAAGCTGCCAAGGCCGCGGTGCAGGAGGCACAGGGCCGGTTGCTGCGGGTGGCGCGCGCATCGACCGTGGGCGAGCTGACCACCTCCATCGCCCATGAAGTGAACCAGCCGCTGGCGGCGATCGCCAGCAGCGCCGAAGCCTGCCAGCGCTGGCTGGCGCAGGACCCACCGAACGTGGACAAGGCACGGCAGACCGTGGCCCGCATCCTGGCCGATGCGCATCGCGCTGGTGACGTGATCGCCCGCATCCGCGGCCTGACCCAGGGTGCGGCACCGGAACGACGCGCCTTCGACCTGAACCAGGCGGTGGAGGAAATGCTGGCACTGTCGCGCAGCGAGCTGGACCAGCACGGCGTGGCCGTGGCCCTGCTGCTCGATGCCGACCTGCCGCTGGTACAGGCCGACCGCGTGCAGGTGCAGCAGGTGATCGGCAACCTGATCCTCAATGCGGTGGACGCGATGGAAGCAGTGCCGGCTGCCGACCGCCGCCTGTCCCTGTTGACCCAACGCGACGGACAGCGGATCAGCCTCAGCGTGCGCGACCGCGGTGTCGGCCTGCCAATCGACCATCCTGAGCGCGTGTTCGATGCGTTCTGGACCACCAAGTCACACGGGCTGGGTCTCGGTCTCAGCCTGAGCCGTTCGATGATCGAGGCCAATGAAGGCAGGATCCGAGCCGAGCGCCCAAGCGGCGGAGGTGCCTGCTTTGTGTTTGACCTGCCCATCGCCACGGAACTTCCTCATGCGTAAGCCCGCTGCACCCGCCGCCGATCCAGCGCCCATCGTCTATGTGATCGACGACGATCCGTCGGTGCGCGCCGCGCTGGAAGACCTGCTCGCCTCGATGGGCCTGCAGGTACGGGCCTTCGCCTCCACCCAGGCATTCCTCGAGCACGAACTGGAAGATGCACCGGCCTGCCTGGTGCTGGATGTGCGCATGCCCGGCCAGAGTGGGCTGGAGTTCCATCGCACGATGGGCAGCCACGGCCTGCAGCTGCCGGTGGTGTTCATCACCGGCCACGGCGACATCGCAATGGGTGTCAACGCGATCAAGGACGGTGCCATCGAGTTCCTGACCAAGCCGTTTCGTGACCAGGAGCTGCTGGATGCGATCCACAAGGGGATCGACATCGACCGCCAGCGCCGCCGTGACGGCGAGGCACTCGATGCCCTGCAGCAGCGCTGGAACACCCTCAACGCCGGCGAGCGCGAGGTGGTCGACGGTGTGGTGCGCGGCCGCCTCAACAAGCAGATCGCAGGTGACCTCGGGGTCAGCGAGATCACGGTGAAGGTGCGCCGCGCGCAGGTAATGCGCAAGATGAGCGCGCGTACGCTGGTTGACCTGGTGCGCATGTACGACCGCTTGCAGGCGGGAACGGCATGAGCGTCCACGTCGCGTTGCTGCGCGCAGTCAACGTCGGCGGTACCGGCAAGCTGCCGATGCGCGAACTGGTGGCGATGTGCGAGGACGCCGGCTTCACCGATGTCCGCACCTATATCGCCAGCGGCAACGTGGTGTTCCGCAGCGGACTTGACGAAGCCGGCGTGCGAAAAGCCCTTGGCCAACGGCTACATGCCTATGCAGGAAAACCGGTGGGTGTGCTGGTGCGCTCGGCAGCCGAGATCGCGGCGGTTGCCGCCGGCAATCCGTTCCCGCACGCCGCCGGCAATCGCGTGGTCGCGCTGTTCGTGGATGAGGTACTGCCCACTGATCCCTTGACCGGGGTGACCGGCCTGCGCGATGAGCAGCTGGTGCTGGGTACCCGCGAGATCTTCGTCCACTATGGCGACGGCATGGCCGACTCACGCCTGCGGATTCCCTATGCCCAGCAAGGCACTGCCCGCAACCTCAACACGGTCGGCAAGCTTGCAGCAATGGCCGCCGCGCTTGGCCAGGTCACCTCAGACAGTAGAGAGCGGCGGTAGAGTCGACTGTCGGTCAACTATCGCCCGCAGCGCGGGATTTTCCGCAACCTTGTGGAAGAGCAGTCCGGACTAACAGTTCGACTCTAACCCGGCACTGACGTCTGGATACCCGACAAGATCACGCCCGTTGCAGGCCCGGTGCTTCAACCCGGGATCCATCCTCCTCTCATTTTGCCGAAGTTGGAGCTGGCAGTCATGCGGATGTACTTCAGCATATTGTTGAACGTGCGCCGGCCCTGGATGACACCTTCCTCCAGCACCATCAGGTTCTTTTCCAGCAGGATGATATCGGCCGCCTCCTTGGCGATGTCCACCGCACTGTCCACGCTGATGCCGATGTCCGCAGCACGCAGTGCCGGCGCATCGTTGATGCCGTCGCCGAGGAAACCGACCACCTTGCCCTGCGCACGCAGCTCGCGCACCAGGCGCTCCTTGTGCAGCGGCGTCAGGCGAGCAAACACACGGTGGTGGTGCAACGCCCGCGACAGGGTGCCGTCATCCATGCGCTCGATCTGCGGACCGGTCAGAATGGTGTCGGCCTCCAGCCCGACCTGCGCGCAGACGCGGGCGGTGACCAGTTCGTTGTCACCGGTGAATACCTTCACCTCCACGCCATGCGCGGCCAGCGCCTGCAGTGCCTGCGCAGCCGATTCCTTCGGCGGGTCGAGGAAGGCCACGTAGCCGACCAGGGTCAGGCCGCACTCATCGGCCTGCGAGTACACGGTCTGGCTGGCGGCGGTCTCCTTCATCGCCACTGCCACCACGCGCAGGCCCTGTTCGTTCAGTTCCTCGGTGGTCTGCCGCACGCGCGCCAGGCGCTGCTCATCCAACGGCTTGTCCTCGCCGTTCTCGCGCACCGTGCTGCACACCGCCAGCATTTCCTCCACCGCACCCTTGCAGATCAGCTCATGGTGGTCCTCACGCTCGGACACCACCACCGACATGCGGCGGCGCTCGAAGTCGAACGGAATCTCATCCACCTTGTGGTAGTCCTGTGACAGCCGCAGCGAGCTCTGCAGCTCCACGTGCTCCAGCACCGCACGGTCGAGCAGGTTGATCAGCCCGGTCTGGAAATGGCTGTTGAGGTAGGCAAACTTCAGCACATCCTCCGAATCGTGACCGAACACATCGGTGTGCCGTTCCAGCGCGATCTTGTCCTGGGTGAGGGTGCCGGTCTTGTCGGTGCACAGCACTTCCATCGCACCGAAGTTCTGGATCGCATCCAGGCGCTTGACGATCACCTTGCGCCGCGACAGCAGCACCGCACCCTTGGCCAGGGTGGAGGTGACAATCATCGGCAGCATTTCCGGGGTCAGGCCCACCGCCACCGACAGCGCGAACAGGAACGCCTCGGTCCAGTCGCCCTTGGTCCAGCCGTTGATCAGCAGCACGAACGGCACCATCACCAACGCGAAGCGGATCAGCAGCCAGCTGACACTGTTGACGCCGGCCTGGAACGCGGTCGGCGCGCGGTCGGTGGCGGTGCTGCGCTGGGCCAGGGTGCCGAAGTAGGTACGGTTGCCGGTGGCCAGCACCACGGCGGTGGCGGTGCCGGACACCACATTGGTGCCCATGAACAGCAGGTTGTGCTGCTCCAGCAGACCGGCCAGGCCGTCACCCGGGTGCGCGAACTTCTCCACCGGCAGCGACTCACCGGTCATCGCTGCCTGCGCCACGAACAGGTCCTTGGCGGTCAGCACGCGGCAGTCAGCCGGAATCATGTCGCCGGCCGACAGCACGATGTGATCACCGGGCACCAGCTCACGGATCGGCAGGTCCAGCAACCGCGCCGGGCGACGGCTGTGCAGGTGCGCACCGAAGTACTGGTCGGCAACGTCCGCCGCCTCGGTGCCCGGATTGCGGCGCAGCACGCGTGCGGTGTTGCCGACCAGCGCCTTCAGCCGCTCGGCGGCACGGTTGGAACGGCCTTCCTGCACGAAGCGGATCAGCGTGGACAGCAGCACCATCGCACCAATCACCACGGTGGCCTTGATGTCCTCGGTCAGCCAGGACACCGCCGCCAGCACGGTCAGCAGCAGGTTGAACGGGTTGCGGTAGCACTGCCACAGGTGGCGCCACCACGGCAGCGGCTTTTCGTGATCGACCTCGTTGGGGCCGAGCGTGGCCAACCGCTCCTCGGCCTCATGCGGGCTGAGGCCATCGACGTGCGAGTCGAGCGCAGCCAGCAGGCGCGGCTCGTCCAGCTGCGACAGGGTGACCAGGCCGGTGGTGAGCGCGAACGGTGCGGCCTCGGCGCTGCCCGGGCCGAAGCCGGCTTCGGGCATGGCGCGACGGCCGAACAGGTTGCCTGCGCGACGGCTGCGCAGGAAGGCATTGAACCAGGCGTTGAGCAGGCTCATGGGAACTCCTTGAATGTCAGAGCCGGCCGCGGCCGGAACACGAACGGAACGGATGCGACGGTTCAGGCGTGGCGCATTGCCAGTACCGCCGGTGACCACGGCTGCATGTGCAGGCGCTGGCTGCCACCGATGCACAGCGGCTTCATCGCATCGCGAAGGGGGTAGGGCAGATGGCGCAGCACGTTGATGCGTTCGCTGATCGGCAGCAGCGACAGTGCATCGGCGACCACGCGCGGCGAACCGAGCGACAGCGAACGGGCGAAAACCACGGCGCCGTGCTGCAGCAGGTGGCTGCGGAGGGCGGCAACATCGCGCTCGCCGATCAGGCGGCGCAGGGTGATGTAGAGGATCTTGTAGGACATGGGGGTGATCTCCAGGCAGGCGGCGCCTGGCGATCCCCCGTCACTCAGGCAGGCAGGGACAGGCGGGCAGGCGCCAGGAACAGGCAACAGGCGGGCATACGGGGCGCGGTGCGCCCGGCAGGGTCGGGGTCCATCTGCGTCTCCATGAGGGGAGGGAGCCAGCCAGGGTTGCCCTGGCCAGTGGCGCTATTGTCCGCCCCTGAATGGGGTAGTCCTAGAGGCTCGTGGGTTAGCCCGGCTATACCTTGGTATAGCCAGGCAAGCATCGCGCCAATCGGCGGCGCATCAAGGAATCAATGCGAGGTGCTGGTCTGCTTGCACACGTCGTACTCGCCGCGGCTCAACGTCTTGTTGCGATCGGTATCGCAGGCGTGCAGTCGTTCAGCCCAGTCCGGTGCCACCGCATCGACTTCGGCGAGGGTGACGATGCCGTCCTTGTCCTTGTCCAGCGATTCATAGGCTGGAATCAGCTTCACTTCGGTCACGTCCTCGGCGGCGGTGGCCTTGCTGGCCTCCTGCGTTTTGGAACAACCGCCCAGCAAAATGCCGGCCGAGAGGATGAGGAGAGCGGGAAGGTAGCGGAAACCGGTCATGGCGTGCTCCTGAGGAGGGGGCGGTCCACCGGTGTGGTGGCCACGGCCGGATCTTCGGCGGGGGACTGTAAGCCGGTTGCGAAGAATGCAGGCAGGCGTGCACGCAAGTGGGGCGCCGTTCACCGCGATGGCGCCGGTCCCGCGGGTCGGGACCGTCAGACTAGGAATCGCTTCAAATGCGTAGGACATATCCGGCTTTTGCAACTTTTTGCATATCGAGATTGTGATGCGGCCGTGAAAATTCGCGCTCGCCTTTCCCTGCGGGCTCGCCATGCGTCGTCTTCTCTCATTGATTCTGTTGGTCATCCTGTCTGGTAGCGCGCACGCATCCACACCCCAGATCAACGTAGGCGTGCTGTTCGACTATCTGCAGCCCACGCACAGCAACCTGCTCAAGCGCATCCGCAACACCGGTGACGCCACGGCCTATGTGCGCGTGGAGGTCACCCAGATGCACTTCGATGCAGAGGGGAAGGCCAGCGAAACGCCGGTGGATACCGCCGCACTGGTTCGCAACACGCCGGATGCGCGGGGCGTCATCGCCAGCCCCAGTCGCCTGATCATCGCAGGCAATGGGCAGCAGGCTACACGGCTGGTGTATCGCGGTGCGCGCGATAAAGAGCGTTACTACCGGTTGCGCTTCATCCCGGTGGCGCCGACAGCCGAGGAATTCTCGCTCAGCGAAGAGCAAGCCCGCGAGGCGGCGGAGCTTACCTCGGCCATCCGCGTTTTCACTGGCTACGGCACGATCTTCTTCATAGCACCCGAAAACCCGCGCTACGACACGCTCATCGAGCAACAACAGGTGCGCAACCTCGGCAACGCCACCGTGGTGCTGGACAACCTGCGCCAGTGCGAGCGCAACCGTCCAGATGTCTGCACGCCGGGAATCATCGCCCATGTGCGTCCTGGCAACAGCTATGCGCTGCAGGCTGCCGAGCATCAGTTCCTGCGTTTCGAGCTTCGAGAAGGCGACGGTCAGCGCAGCATCGACTCGCGCCGTTAAGCGCCACTCATACCGATGGATCAATCCCGCGCGGGCTCGCCAGGCGCCCGCTGGAGTTGCTTTGCCCTTGCCTGGCGCCTTGATTTCCACCTTTGAACCTGGAGTGCATCCATGTCCCTGAAGACCACCTTGCTGGCAGCGGCGACCGTCCTGCTGATCACCCCGGCCGTTGCCCTGGCCGCCACCGAAACCAAGTCGATTACCGTCAACGTCACCGCCGACGTGCCGAACACCGCCGGTCTGCAGGTGTCGACCCCCGATGGCTGGGAAGGCCTGCCGCAGAACCTGCCGTGGGATACCGCCCGCCAGGTGCTGGGTGAGCTGACCGGCCGCGTCATCAACATCAAGTCGCCGGCGGCCATCAGTGCCTACCTGTCCGCGCCGGCACAGATGGCCTCGGCGGCAGATGTGGTCGACCTGGCGGTGAAGCTGGACAACGTGGTGGTGCCGGCCACCTCGGCCGCGAAAATCGAAGTGGCCAACGATGCACAAGCCGCAGCCGGCAAGTCGCTGGCATTCTCCATCGCTCCGACTGCGCCGGCCGGTGGCTACAAGCAGGGCAGCTACGGTGGCCAGTTCCACCTGATCTTCGAAAGCGACATCTGACGATCGTGCAGCCTTGTGCCCTTGGGCTGCGTCGTCTACGCGACCCAAGGGCACGGGCATCCGAGCCATGAATCTACTTGCCCTTCCTAGCTTTCCACCGCTGGCACGGCTGACGATTGCCATCGGCGCGGTGGTGTTCGCCACGCCCGGCCATGCCGCCGGTCTTACGCTGGGCGAGCTGCCCAGCCTGCTGGAACAGCGCGAGCGCATGCCTGCGGAGTTCCGCGAGCATCTGTTCGGCAATCCGCTCACCGTGCGGGTGGAACTGGACGGGCGCTATCTGGGTGACGCCGAGGTGCTGCTGCACGAAGACAATCGTGTGCAACTGATCGGCTTTGGCGAAGCCCATGACAGCCCGCTGCCGCAGACGGAGCGGGCGCGCTGGGCCGAGGCGCTGGCCGAGCCGATGTCGCTGGGTGTGTGCCGCCAGCAATGCCGGGGCTTGGCAGCGCTGCACTACAGCCTGTCCAATTCCCTGCTCAGCCTGCTGACACCAGCGGGTGCGCAGAAGGAAGGGCGCCACATCGCGCTGCCGGAGCGCGGCAGCCATGGCCTGATCGTCCGCAACAGCGCGGCGGTGTATGCCGGCCAGGAGCAGCAGACGTCCGCACGCTACAGCGCCGAGCTGCGTGGCAGTGTTGGCCGCTGGAGCACTGTCGGCAGCTACCAGTACTACGCACAACCGGGCAGCCGCGAGCACTATCTCAGTGCGCTGTATGCGCAGCGCGAGCTGGGCGACCATTTCGTGCGCGCCGGCTACTTCCTGCCCACCTTCGAGGGCATCATCCGCCAGCCCCGTGCACCGGGTACCCAGAACGATACCGCGCTGGGCTTCATGCTCGGTTCGTCGGATGTGCTGCTGGCCGACACGCGCAGCCCCAGTGTGTACCCGGTCTATGTCACCGCCAGCCGCGAGGGCGTGGTGGAGATCCTGCGGGACGGCAATCTACTGTCCACGCAGGCAGTCAAACCTGGTATCCAGGAGATCGACACCCGTCGCCTGCCGGGCGGCATCTATGACGTGGAACTGCGTGTCATCGAAGATGGCCACGAGGCCTCGCGTGAGACCGCGTCGATCCACAAGCCCAGTCGCTGGAGCGACCCCACACGCCGATGGCGCTACAGCGTGTTCGCAGGCCAGCAGCGTGGCCTGCTCGACAGTGGTCGTGCATCGCAGGACGGCAAGCTGGCCGCCGGCGCGGTGGTCAACTACCTGGTGCATCCACGTGCGGTGGCCGGTGCCACCGTGCAGCAGATCGGCACGCGCCACGCGGCTGGTCTGTCGATGGACTGGCAGGCCAGTGACCGCTTCAGCACCTACACCAACTTCTATACCTCCAGTGATGCCGGGCGCGGCGTGGATCTGCAGGGGTTGTACCGCTACCGCGCCGGATCGGTGGTGGCCAACCACGCGCGCAGCTGGGCCGAGCAACGCCAACGTGTCCTGCCCAGTGACGGCTCGGCGCCGCGCTGGGAAACCCGTGGCGGCTGGCAGGACACAACTGCCGTGTCGATCACCCATCGCTTCAGCCATCGCGACAACGCCAGCCTGCGGGTGGCGCGCAGCTCCGGCTTCACCAAAGGCACCGGCATCGATGTGTCCTATGGGCGCCGGGAGACCCTGTTCGGCAAACACGATGTGAACTGGCGGGTCTCGGCCTACGACCGTCCCGGTAGCCGATTCACGCATTACCGCCGGCAGCGCGGCGTCGACCTGACCGTCAGTGTGTCGCTTGGCAGCGAGCGCCGCAGTTACAGCGGCAGCCTGGGCAGTCGTTCTGGTGAGGCCGGCCAGCGGGATACCTACGTCACAGCGGCAACGACGCAGCGTATCGACGGCAAGCTGCTGCAGAGCGTGAACGGCATGATCAGTGCCGAACGCAGCGGCATCGGCGCTGGTGCGGGCGCGTACCTGCAGAGTTCGCTGCTCGAGGGTGACGTGCAGCTGTACCGTGGCGCGGGTTCCGGCCACGTAAGTGGCAGTGCCAATCTGGACAGCACGCTGGTGATCGGCGGTGGCCGTGCAGCGGTGCTAGGCCAGGGTCGCAGTGGCAGCGTGGATACCGGCATCATCGTCGACGTGCGCAGCGACTATCCCGACGTGATGCTGCGCGGTGACGACAGCCGGGGTGGCGGCGTGGAACTGAAGCCGGGGCGCAACTTCGTGCCGGTAACCGCCTACCGAGCGGGCCACGTGCAGTTCGACTTTCAGGGCCGGCATGCGCCCGCCGCCACCCTGCAGCCATCCACCGTCAACTACCACCTGAACAAGGGCGGGGTAATGCACGCCACCGTGGATGTGCTGCGCACCTTTACCGTGATGGGTCAGGTGCTGGATGCCGACGGCAACGGCATGCGGGGCGTGCAGGTGATTAATCATGCCGGGCGCAGCGTCAGCCAGGAGGAAGGTTTCTTCACGCTGGAGCTGAGTGCACGCGCGCCGGTGGTGGAGTTGCGGTACCCGAACCTAGTGAACTGTGTGCTGACGATGGAAGAGGGGCGGTATCCGCGCGAGGGGGATGTGTTGATGGTGGGTGGGATCGGTTGCCCGTCGCAGCTGGTACAGGCCGCGCTGAAGTTCCGCGATTCAGAGCCACAAAGGTCAATGCCTTGAATACGGTGCAATGCGCGCAAATCAGCTCCATGTTGACGGTGGCCTGTCCTTCTTCATTGCCTACGAAAGGAGTTTCTCTTGATGAGGTCTGATCTTAAAAGGCTACTTGCTGGGGCTGCGCTTCTGGGGTTGCTGCAGGTGGGGAGTGTTGAAGTCGCCTCGGCCGCAGAAGTTCTGGTTACGGCCGAATTCGAGCCGTCGGCTCTGGATCCGGCGCGCACTACCTTTCGAAATACTACTGCGCCAGGATTCTACTGTGGATGGAGGCCTGAATTCTGTTCGAGTGATGGCGCGTACGCTATTGATATTCCGCTGGGTTTGAAAAAAACATACAAATGGAGCGGAGAGCTTCGTGAACGCTTCTACCTGCAGTTGCCTCCCCCTCGGTCCGTGGTTTTGACCAACATAGAGAATGGGCTGAAGACGGAGGTGAAACTATCCATAGAAACCATCAGTGGGTCCATCACGCCTGGCGGAAGAGAAAATCCGGTGTGGACGCAATATGTGGGCGGAGGATGTGCATATGTCAGAACAAGCAATCTTGGCGCACGAGTTAACTTCGGCTGGACTGTCCGTGATCCACAGGCGCCAGCGCCGTGCTGGTCGCGAGGAGATGCGGCAAGTGAAGGGCCCGTCGACTATGTAGTTCAGACGCTCGGATTGGGGTTGCGCATTTCGGCAAACTCACCTCTCGAACTGACCAGTGGATTGTACGAGGGAGAAACAATCTACTTCGCTGGCGGAGCGGGGAGTGACTTGGATTTTGGTGATGGAGCAGCGGATGAGCCGATCACCATCAGGTTCCAGTTCCGGGTCACCCATCAGTTCCATATCGAATTCCCCTCCGATTCCCCGCAGGTTTCACTGGTTCCAGAGGGGGGCTGGCGGCAATGGATCGAGCATGGCAAGCCGCCCGCCCGCTTGCGCAACGAGCTGCCCTTCTACGTGACCGCCTCCATGGAGCTCGGCACCCGTATGCGCTGTGATCACGAGCTGGATGGACGTTGCGCAATACGCGATTCGCGCAGTGGGAAGACCGTCCCTGTGGACGTGGATATAACGATCCCTGGTATGAGGAATGTGCGTGACGGTCGGCCGGCGCAGAACACGCCACTGCTTTCGGATGATGCGCGGGCGCCTCGCTTCACCCCGGATGGCTATTTGATACGGCGGCGCTCTACGCTGCGCTTCACCGCTGATCGCGAGGCGGTGACGGAGATGCTGAAGTCGCCCAGTTCGCACTGGCAGGGCAACATGACGGTGGTGTTCGACACCAATCCGTGACAGGCGGGCAGAGCGGCTGGGTAGAGGCGACCAACAGTCGGCTCTACCTGCAATCGGCGGGATGCCGGCCAGCGGCTGGCACTACCCAATGCTTCAGAAGCGGTCGGCGAACGCATCCGTGGCGCGCACCAGCGCATCCACCGTTGCCGGCTCATTCGCGCTGTGGCCGGAAGTCACCATCTCCAGCTGTGCTTCCGGCCAGGCCTTGGCCAGGTCCCACGCGCTACGCGGCGGGCAGATGATGTCGTAGCGGCCCTGCACGATCACGCCGGGCAGATGGCGGATGCGATCTATATCGCGCAACAGCTGGTTCGGTTCCAGGAAGATGCCGTTGCGGAAGTAGTGCGCTTCGATGCGGGCCTTGGCCAGCGTGTCCAGCGGGTCATCCGTGGAAACAGCATCCACGTCGTGCTGCAGGGTGGCGGCGTTGTCCTCCCAACCCAGCCAGGCCTGCGCGGCTGCGATGCGGGTGGCCTCATCGGCGCTGTCCAGACGCGCCCAGTAGGCCGCAATCATGTCGCCGCGCTCGGTTTCAGGAATATAGGCCTCGTAGCGGTCCCAGCGTTCCGGGAAGATCCAGCGTGCACCGCCGTTGGCCTCGGCGAACCAGCGGTTCTCCATCTCGCGGCCGAGGAACACACCACGCACGATCAGGCCGGTGGCACGCTCGGGATGTGCCTGCGCGTAGGCCAGCGACAGGGTCGAGCCCCAGGAACCGCCATAGACCAGCCAACGCTCGATGCCGAGGTGCTCGCGCACCTTCTCGATGTCGGCCACCAGGTCCTGCGTGGTGTTGTCGCGCAGCTCGCCGAACGGTGTGGAGCGTCCGCTGCCACGCTGGTCGATCAGCACGATGCGGTAGCGTGCCGGGTCGAAGAAGCGGCGATGGGTGGGCGAAATGCCGGCACCCGGTCCGCCATGCAGGTACACCACCGGAATCCCGTCGGGCGTGCCGCATTCCTCGATGTGCAGGGTGTGCAGATCGCTCACTGGCAGGGTGAACTCGCGGTAGGGCTCGATGGCGGGATACAGGGTGCGCATGGGGCGTGTCTCACAAGCAGGGGCGGCCAGCATAGCGCTGCAGCCCGGGGCCTGCAGCCGCACACGCATTCCCGGCGCTGGAAATGGGCTGGCCGATGCGCATAAGCTTCCGCGATGCAAGCGACCACGACAGGGATGTCCATGCGCGTTCCCAGCCTCAGCAGCGGTGGCCGCGAGCTGCTGAAGTGGCTCGCGTTGCTGACCATGACCGGCGACCACGTGGCGAAGGTGGTTTTCGGCGGTTACGTGCCGGTAGTCAGCGAACTGGGGCGCATGGCGTTCCCGCTGTTTGCGCTGGTGATGGCCTGCAACCTCGCCCAGCCGGGCGCGGACCTGTGCAAGTCGATCCGCCGGCTGGCCGCGTGGGGCCTTGTCGCCCAGCCTCTGCATGCACTGGCCTTCGGCTACTGGCTGCCGCTCAACATCCTGCTCACCTTCGCGCTGGCCGCGGTGGCCGTACATGCGCTGGCCAACAATCGGCCACTGGTGTTGCTGCTGGCGGCCGGTGTCCTTCCGATGTTGGTGGACTACCAGTGGGCCGGCATCGGTTTCGTGCTGCTTGGCTGGATCGCGTTCCGGCATCGCGCGTGGTGGCTGCTGCTGGTCGGTCTTGGGGCGGTGTGCTGGGCCAACCACAACGGCTGGGCACTGCTGGCCATCCCGGTGGTGCTGGCGGTGGCGCGCGTGCAATGGCAGCTGCCGCGCTGGCGCTGGGCGTTTTATGTGTACTACGTGGGGCATCTGGCGGCGCTGGCGTTGATTGCCCATCTGCTTGCGTAATGTCGGAACTGGCATGTGGCATGCCCTGAATGCCGGATGCGGTCAAGGAATGCGCGATGCCGATGCGGGTGAAGCATGCCGTCATCGGCGTGGTGCAAGTTGTTGAATCTTCGGCTCGATTGTCGATATGCGACAATACTGCCACTGCGTGAACGTTGCTGTCTTTGCACTTGGGTTGTTGGCGTCTGCCACCCCGTTGTGCACATGATGGGGTGCCATCGAAAAAGGATGGCCGGGGCCTGGAAACCCCGTTGGTCGCGTGTAGTTTGCGCTCGCCAGCCGGCGTCGCCTTGTGCGGCGTCGGCTGGCATTCCGTTCGAGCTTTATGGCGGGCGGTGCGTGGAGGTGGGTGAAAACCCACCTGCCGGTTAGTGCTTACGCGACCACCGGATTTCCAGCCACGTACCGTCCGCCGCCCTTGTTAAGGGCGGTGGTCCTGCATGCCTTGCACGGAGACCTGCCATGAATGCATCGGAGTTCCCCCATCAGCGCGCCCCGGCCAATGCCGATGAGGGGCACGACATCCCGCCCGATCCCAACAGCCTGACGACCCTGCTGCATCGCATCGGGTTGGGCGCGACTGCTGACGGCCAGTCTTGGCCCGAGCGCCATCAACTGCCGGGCCGATGCATGGCGTTGGCCGATGCTGATGGTGCACTGGCCGGGCTGCGTATCGTGCAGGAGATCCTGCTGGCCGCCGAGCGCGCCCGGCAGAATGGCGGCCCGGAGCACTACGTGGGCGACCGGGTGATGGAAGGGTTGAAACTGGCTGCGTTGGCGTTGACCAGCCATGCCATCTATCGCCTGCATCCGGAATGAGATGGAGGGTCGGGATTCAGTAGATCCACGCCATGCGTGGATGCTGTCGGCGGATTGCCCGGCATTCTGTAGAGCCGAGCCCATGCTCGGCTCATCGAAGGAGACGGAGCCGAGCATGGCTCGGCTCTACAGTAGATCCACGCAGTAGCCCCACGCCACGCGTGGATGCTTTTCAGAAATCCATCGTGGCCGACAGCAACACCGTCCTCGGTGCCCCCAGCGCCAGGCTGGACAACAACGGCATGCCCCAATACGCCTTGTTGGTCACGTTGTTCACACTCGCTCTCAGGGCAAGCGGTCGTCCGGCCACGGTGGTGCTGTAGCGCGCACCCACATCAAACAACGTGCGCCCCGGCACCGACAGGCTGTTGTCGGCACTGATGTACTGTTTCGACATCGCGGTGGCATTGCCGGTCAGGGTCAAACCCTCCAGCGCCGACACATCCCATTCCACGCCCAGCTTGGCCTGCCGCTGCGCAACCGCCGTGGCCATGCGGCCTTCATTCACGCCACCTGCCGTGCGGGTCAGCTTCGGCTGCACGTACGCCACGCCGCCGAGCAGGCGCACGCCATCCAGTGGCGAGCCGAAGAAGCCCCATTCCACGCCCCGGTTCCGCTGTTCGCCGCCGAACGAGAAGATATTCGTGACCGGGTCGGTGTAGCTGCTCGGGCGCTTGATCTCGTACACGCTGAAGGTGTGCGCGAAGCTGCCCAGGTCCAGCTTCAGGCCCAGCTCCTTCTGCTTGGTGCGGAACGGTGCGAACACATCGCCGGCATTGGCGGCGGTCATCGGCGCGGTGGCGCCCTGGCTGAGGCCCTCGATGTAATTGGTGTAGATGGAGACCTTGTCGGTGGCCTTCACCAGCAGGGCGGCCGCCGGGGTGGTGGCGCTCTCGTCATAGCGCGAGGTACGTGCACCGCTGGCCACGTTGAAGGTCTCGCTGACCACCTGCTGGCGGCGCACACCCAGCGTCAGCTGCACGCGGTCATCGGCGAAGGACAGGGTGTCGGCGAAGCCGAGGCTGTCCAGCCGCAGTTCGGTGTGCGAGATATGCGGCGCGATGAACGGCGCGGCCGGGCCCCACACCGGGTGGTACAGGTTGGTGGTCCAGTCCCAGCCTGGCACGCTGCGGCGGCCGTAGTCGTTCTGGGTGTGCTGGTAGTGGGTCACGTTGGCGGCCCATTGGTGGCCGACGCTGCCGGTACGGAAGCTGCCGCGCAGGCCGGCGTCACCGGACTGCTTCTTGATGTCGAACGCCAGCTGGCCGATCACGGTAGTGAAGTCACCGGCCGGGTTGAGGATCTGCGCACTGATCGAACCGTTGTAGCGGTAGTCGGTCTTGCTGGTGCCGTAGGCCAGGTAGGCCATCAGGTGTTCGTTGATGTCCAGCTCGCCACGCAGCATCGCGCCCTTGTCCTGGCTGTCCACGTAGGCCCAATCCGGGTTGATCAGCGTGTCGCCACGCGGCGGTCGCGGAATTGCCACGCCCGGCGCCAGGCCGACACCACGGGCCGGGCCATCGACGCGGTCGTCGGCGCTGTACAGATCGGCCGACAGCCGCGCACGTTCGCTGCGCCAGTCCAGCGCCAGCGAACCCAGCTGCACCTTCTTGCGCTGCTTGCCCACGGCGCCGTCACCATCACGGTAAGCACCGTTGAAGCGGATGCCGAACTGCTTGTCGGCGCCCAGCCGGCGGCCCACATCGACGTGGGTGCCGAATTGCGCGTCGGAAGCGAAGTTGGCGCTGATCCGCAGCAATGGCTGGTCACCCGCACGCTTGGGCACCAGGTTGACGCTGCCACCGACCGAGCCGCCCGGCGGCATGCCGTTGAGCAGGGCAGACGGGCCCTTCAAGACCTCGATGCGCTCGAACATTTCCGGCGAGGTGCGGTAGTACGGCGCCATGCCGCTGAGGCCGTTGAAGGTGGTGTCGCTGGTGTTGGAGGCAAAGCCACGGATCGCGTAGTTTTCGCTCCACGAACCGGTGACGCCGTTGCTGAACACCGTGGGGTCGGTGGCGGCGATGACGTCGGTGAGGTCCTTGGCTTGGCGGTCGCGGATGAAGGCTTCGGTGTAGCTGACGGTACTGAACGGCGTGTCCATGAAATCCTTGTCGCCGAGCAGGCCGACCCGCCCACCGGAGGCCACCTGTCCGCCGGCATAGTCGCCGGTCACCCGGCGCTGTTCCTGCACCTGCACCGAGGGCAGGGTGGACGGCGTCGACTCGGCCAGCGCGGCGAATGAGGCCAGCAGGCCCAGTGCCAGGGCCGACACCCGGATGCCCAGCGCCTGCGTCTGGCCGCTACGCGCATTGGGGGTGCTCTGGTAGCGCCGGGCCATGCCCGGCGGGAGCATCACCAGGCGGGTCGGATCAGCAGCTGCGCGCTGCAGCGGGGAGGGAAGGTGGTACACGGTCATGCCAGATTCCTGTGAATCGCAGGTGCGAACGCGCCTGGCGCGCTGCCATCGGCAAGCACGGGGGAGGGCGCAGCGCAGGGTTGTCGGCTGGGTGGGGACCTGGCGGGAAGTGAGCCACGGGCTCGATTGCGGACGGCGGCGGGGTTGCGAACCAGACGCATTCCTAATTAGTTGAGTAAGTTAAACTAAATTATATGAAGCGGACAAGAGGGTCCCTTTGCTGGCACCCTCGCTACGGTATGAGCATGCAACCTGAGATCCCGGCGCCGGCCCGTGGCCGCCCGCCCACCATCACTCCCGATCGGCTGGCCGACATCGGCATCAAGCTGGGCCTGCCGAACCTGACCATGGCCAATGTGGCGGCCGAGCTGGCGGTGACCCAGGCCGCGCTCTACAAGCGCGTGGCCAATCTGGAGGCCTTGAAACGGCTGGTGGCCGATACGGTGTTCCAGCGCTGGCAGATTCCGCGCGCCTCGGCCGATGCGCCGGGTGGGCTGCAGGCTTATCTGCTGGGGTTCGTGGAATCACTGTGCGAGGTGGTGAAAGCGCACCCGGGGTTGCCGCCGTACCTGCTGCGCCGTTCGGTGGCGACCACGCCGATGCTGGAGAAGATCGCCTCGCACCAGGCGCATGTGGCCGAGGTGTTCGGCTTGCCGCTGGACAAGGCGCGTTGGTTGCTGGCCACGGTCGCGTTCTACTGCATTGCCGGTGCGGATACGGTCTACGGGCTGGTGGATGACGAGACCGAAGTGTTGACCGGCCGCCGCGTGCAGGACGAGGAAGTGATCGCCGAGTTCAAGCAGGGCATGCGTGCGCTGGTGATCGGTTCGCTGGAGGTATTGGAGCTTCGGTAGATCCTCGCCATGCGTGGATGCCGTTGCACGGTTCGCCACGGCCCCATCCATACATGGCCTGGTTCTACAATGCGGCCATGCCTGCCATGCCCACCCTCGATGATCTGCGCCGCCACGCGGTGGCGCGCACGCTGTTCAAACCCACCACGCTGCTGACCGCAATCCGGCGCTTGGGCTTCGTGCAGGCCGACCCGATCCGCGCACCGGCACGCGCGCAGGACCTGACCCTGCGCCACCGGGTGAAGGACTACCGCGCCGGTGATCTGGAGCGGCGTTATGCGCGCCTGCCGGTGGAGGAAGATTGCCTGGTGAACTACGGCTTCCTGCCACGCGAACATCTGGCGCTGATGCACCCCGCGCGTGTCCAAGCGCGAATGGGACGTCGAGACCCATCGCCGCGCCGCCGACGTGCTGGCCTTCGTGCGCGAGCGCGGCAGCGTGCACCCGCGCGAGGTCGACCAGGCATTCGCGCATGGCCGGGTAACCAACTACTGGGGCGGCACCAGCAATGCCAGCCACGCACCTGCTGGATGGCATGCATTACCGCGGCCTGCTGCGCGTGCAGAGGCGTGACAGTGGCACCCGCATCTATGCCGTGGCCGAGCACGCGGAAGCCGATGCCAGCGAGCAGGCGCAGATTGAACGCGCCGCCGCCCTGATTGATCTCGTGGTGCGCAAGTACGCGCCACTGCCGTCGGCCAGCCTGACCTATCTGGTGCGCCTGCTGGGCTATGGCGCACCGCATCTGGCCGAGCAGACCCGGCAGGCGTTGATGCTGGCCAAGCAACAGCTGGCCAGCTGCACGCTGGACGGCACCACCTGGTACTGGCCCGCCGATGAGAATCCACGCTCGCGCCGGCATGCGCCGGACGAACAGGTGCGCCTGCTGGCACCATTCGACCCGGTGGTGTGGGACCGCCGCCGCTTCGAGCTGCTGTGGGGCTGGGTCTACAAGTTCGAGGCCTACACGCCTGCGCCGAAGCGCCAGTACGGCTACTACGCGCTGCCGGTGCTGTGGCACGACCAGGTGGTGGGCTGGGCCAATCTCAGTGTGCGCGACGGTGAACTGGCGTCCAGCGTGGGCTACGCCGGCAAGTCACTGGCCCGCGACAAGGTGTTTCGTGGCGCGCTTGAAGACGAACTGCAGCGCATGGCCTCTTTTCTGTAGAGCCGAGCGGCGCATGGGTGCCTGTAGGTCCAGGTAGTCGCCAACCTTGGTTGGCGCCGCGATGCATCGGTGCCCGCCAAGGTGGGCAGCTACCAAAGCAACGCCGCTCAGGCCCGGTAGTCGCCAACCTTGGTTGGCGCTGGCTTCCACCGGTGCCCACCAAGGTGGGCATCTACCGATCCCGCCGCCCATGCGCCACCATCGCCACCACCACAACACCTGCGGCCACGCTGGTGTGCCCGGACAGCGCGGCCAGACCAGAACCCACCCCCAGCCCGCGCATGGCGAACACGGCACTGAACACCAGCAGCGCCCAGCCGACCGCGCGCAGCTGCTGGGTTGCCTGCGCGCTCAACACACGCCGCAATACGTCCCGCTGATGGCGCTCCATCGCCAGTGCCAGGCAGGCGAACGCGGCCAGCGACAACGCAAACAGAATGACGTGGATCATGCGCTGGCCTCGGAAACCGCATTGCGTGACGCTGCAGACGGCCGTGTGCGCTTCACCTTCGGTGCATGCCGCCAGGTGCGCCAGGCCAGCAGCGTGTGCAGGGCGGCCAATGCCAGCAGGGTCAGGTCGGTCCCGGCAAACGCCCAATCGCCTGCGGCCAGCGTGCGCCACAGCGGATGCGGTGTGGTCATAGCGGTCAGCACCGGCAGCAGTGCCAGCAGCAACGCCGCCAGCAGGAACTGTTCGATCCACGCTCGCTTGGGTGTACGCAGCGTGGCATGCACGAACATGCCCGGCCCAGACGCAGGAAGAACACTATGCACGCTCCC
>JAHXDM010000010.1 GCA_019468145.1 Rickettsia endosymbiont of Bradysia coprophila | reverse complement strand
GTTCAGTTGATTTTTTTCCCATCACATTAAAACGTCTCCTAAGTCGGATGGAAGAAAGTAATAAATCTGGCTTTCATTTCTTGCAATTCATGTCGCGTATACAATTAATTAAGCCAAATCACCAGATGGGGACAATATATTTTAACCAATAGAAGCTACAACGAGAGATGTGTAATGGGTGGGGCCGCTGGTGGTAGGTGTAATTTTTTAAACTCTTGGAATCACATAATTTATTGAATGCGAACGTGCCGATAGATTAAAAAGACAGTATTTCGGCACTACAATAACATACACGACCCTAAATTACGAGTAACGCTCACACAAAGTGAGCGGAATAATTTTAATTCCTGAGGAAATTACATATTTCACAACAGTTATTGGTGTACTTGCTTATGAGGCCTTCAAATGATAAACATACTTCCAGCGGGTTACTTCAATTGTTCAATAAACATTTTAGTCAGAATTTTCAATTTAGTTGTTTTTGCAACAAGTATTATTATTATTATTATCGAAGTATTACCCCGGTTTCGAGGGAGTGCTTTTTAGTGCTAATAAATTATAAATAGGACAAAGCGATCGTCCTGCGCAGTAGTCAAATTAGGTTCGAATCTACGTTTTCATCGGTTATCCAGGGAGATCTGAGTAAGAACAGGATTTGGTTAAAGGGTTGAGTGGTTGCATCAGGACGTAGGGGACATTGAAACAGTGTTTTGATCCAGTTTTCAGAGTTGACAGGATGCAGAAGAGGCATCGCAATTTGTCTATAGAGAATTTTTACCTTTTTAACAGTTGAGACATTTTCGTCATGAAAAACAAGGACAAGGACCAAACACCGGTTTGATATGCTCATGCTGGTTTCGCCGTAGACACCTCGTGCGTTATCACGGAGGCGGCGTGTGGACACAATAATTTCTCGTGGGGCGCTCTTAGTGGTTGATGAATAATTTACTGATGTTGACTTCAAGGCACTTTAACAAAATATTTTTTGTTTTTTGAATTATTTTAGTTCAAGTTAATTATCCAAATTGTGTAGATTAACGGCTGCGTAACAAAGTTTGGTTGTCCAAAGTTATACGGCCAGATTGTATCAGCCAGCATGTAAGGCTATGGGAATGTATAAGTAGATTAATTTACAAGATCATTCAGATGGAAGAACTGGAGGCAGAAGAAGCCCTGATTACGAAATAAGCTCGGGAAGAACCCCATAATAGCTAAGTACGAGTAGACTCCACGTGTGTACCGAGATAAGCAGTGTTGTGGATACTGCAGTGTAAATATCCAGCATTTATTGCGGCAAGACTGATGTTAGTATCTATCACATATGAGGTTTAAGAAGACAGGTGTTTCTTGTATCACCTGGTGGGGTAAGATCAATTTGGTTGCGTAATGATTTAAACAATATCAATAAAAGGCTTAAAGCATTAGAAGCTAAGATGGCTCAAGATGGTATTGTTCTTACCGAAGCCCAGTTACAAGTATTAGAAGAAGCGTCGTAATGAAGAAAGAAGCCCATGGTGAGATAGAAAACGCAGCATCCAGGTTATTTAGGGTGCCAGATACATATTATGTTGGCAATTTTAAAGGTATAGGTAAGGTTTATTCTCAGGTCTTTATCGACAGCTATACCAGAGTAGCAGATGCTAAAACTATATACTGAGAAAACAGCGCTGACGAGTGCTGATATGCTCAATGACCGGATATTACCATGGTATGAGGACCAAGGGATACCTATCTTACGTATCCTTACTGATCGGGGGAGCGAATATAAAGGCAATATAGAGCATCATGCTTTTGAGTTATTCTTAAGCATCGAAGGTATAGAACATACTGTTACTCGCGCTTACTCGCCTCAAACCAATGGTATGTGTGAGCGTTTTAACAAAACTATGAAACAGGAATTCTTTGATACAGCTATGCGAAAAAAGATTTATACATCCCTTGAAGATTTACAGCTAGATCTTGATATTTGGTTAGAGTATTACAATCATGAAAGGCCACATTCAGGAAAATATTGTTATGGTAAAACCCCTATGCAAACTTTTCAAGATAGTAAAAAATTAGCTGTTGAAAAGAATAATGAAATCTTGTACCTTAAATATATATCTGACAGTCAAAATTTAACTGACAATCAGGTGCAAAATTTATAGTGTCTGTAAGATCAAATCTTGACTTCTACAGTTTAATACAAAAGCCAATGAGCTAGGTTAGAAGTACTGTTCGAGTTTCATGTAAATCCTGATAAAGATTATTTAGAGTTAACCACTTTTAAGATATTGCTACTATTTCTCCTAAAGGCTGTACAAAAGCATGCTCGTGTTGCAGCACAGTATCAAAATTATCTTTATATAGTATATAATCTTCCTGTTTATATTCAGATAATTCTGTTTCAGGTGCTAATTTTCCTTCATCTATAGCCAAAACTTTAGAATTACCTTCGTCTTGATTGTCTTCAAGATCTTTTGGTTCAGCTGCTGCTTTAAGTGTTATTTTATCTGACTTATTTAAATAAGGTAACTTTATCCCATACCACTCTAGTATTAAATCATAAAACACTTTGGCTTTAACATCGTGTATCTGAGACTCACTAACTTTAAATTTCCCTACAGCTGTATCCCATTGTAACTTTACAATACCACTACAATCATCAAATCTAAAACCTATATTCTCCTCATTTTGAATTTTCTTTCTTGTACTACACTTACTAGTATCAATATAACCTAACTTTAGATCAGCAAGTTTTTTAACCAAGTCATTCATACCTAAGCTAGGAATTGCGTTAGTAGTATCTGACCTCTCTATTTTACTACTAATATTTAACTCTAAGTTCAACCAATCTTGTAAAATTGATTCATCTTTTTTTACTAGCTCTAGTACTTCTTCAGATCCTCTTAGATTATCTCTATAATCATAAATTGATTTACCCATTACTTTATCAATTATAACAGAAGCAGATACAGCACCTTGCATGGCCATTGGCATCTTAGTTGCAATATCTTCTATTTTATATCGACCCGCATCTACTAAATCAAAAAACATAGCATTGGTTAAAAGAGCAGCTGGATTTCTTTTGACTTCTATCCCAAATATTAATTCTACATCTGTTTTAAGTTGATCTATTAAATCAGTTTTCTCTGTAGTTTTCTTTATAATGCTATTACATAATACACCTTTCAAAGATGATTGAAAAAATTCTCTCAATACATTTGCATTAATGTGTTGTCCATCTATAAGTTTTTTCCATTCTTCCCCAATCTTACTATAAGTTCCTTCATTTGTCTTGAAATGTTTAAATGCACCTTTTTTACAAATCTCTAAAGTTTCATTTTGTTGTGTAGTTTTCCTAGTAATAGCAGTGTTGGAGATAACTTTACCTGTACCATACTTATAGTCATATAAATGATTCTTCCCTAAATCCTTATCTAACTTTTTACTAGCTTTTATTTTTGCTAAGAACAAGCTAGCATCTGTTGGATGATTTGTAGACAGTGAAGGCTCTACAAGTAAAGGCTCTACAATTTTTCTGTGATCTTGTGTATGCGACTCTATTGTCTTATGGAGTTTATATATATTTTTACAAGCATTGTCAATACTTACTTTTTTCTTCAAATAGTATTCTCCTCTCTCTGCATTATTGTTTAAATTCTGATAATCACGCTCTGCACCACAAGTTCCTTTAATTTTTTCTTCGTTTATTTTAAAATAATCACTTGCCGCACCTTCCAACATTTTATTTTTAATTAAATCATAATAATTAACAATTAGCCCCCAGCCACGTCCAAGCTTATTGTCTAATGTGTCTATTTGATTTTTTATATTCTGTGGAATAAATGCAGATTTAATATTTTTATACTCAGTTCTAACCTCCTTACTCTGTAAAAGTTGATTCCCTATCTCCTTTAATATACAAGAAATATTAAGGTCTAATTCTTGTTCTGCTCTTGTACTTGCATCTTTATATTTATGCTTATATTTATATTCATTCATCTTTTTAAGAAGATCCTGCTTCTTAGGTAGTGTATTCACATCCCCAGGAAGCTCATCATAATCTTCTCCGTCTGTACTATCCCCTATTTGACTAATAACTCTTACCATTGTAACCTCCTATAAAATTAATTTTAAGCGTCCCCACCACCAATAACTGATACTTGTTCTTGTTCTGCAGGATAATATTCTTCTAGAGCATTTAACAAATCCTGATCACGATGACGCTCTGCTATCTCATACATACTATAAAATGCTTCAGAAAATAAAGCATCTCTACTTAATTTATTATCCTCATCTAGAGACTTATTCTTATCTTCTAAATTTAATTGTTTTTGTTCAATAAACTCTTCTTCTATATTTAAAGCTTCATATATAGCTTCTAAAAGACTAATTGCTTCTGCCGGTTCATCATGAGCAAATCTTGCCCCAAGATCTTCCATCAATCCTTTTAATGTATACTTACCAGGTGCATTATGAATTTTATCAACTACCATAATCAAGAACTCTTTTTGAGGATCTGTTTCTTCATATAATTTTTTAGCTTTATCATGATTTTTTATATACTCCTTATAAGTTTCTAACTGCTCTAATACATCTTCCTTATGATACTGTTTTGCCGTTTTATACATACTGTTAAAAGCTATATCAAATAAATTATCTCTGTTAGTACTTTTCCATTCTGAGTGAAAAGGTCCTGAATCACAAAGATACTCCTGTATACGTTGTGAACCGAGGGCTTCATATAAAGCTTCTAAAGCACCTATTGCCTTCTTTGGTTCATCAGATGCAAATTCTATACTAATACTTTCTATTAATCCTTTTAATGTACCATCCCCAGACATACCATGGATTTTCTTAACTACAATCTCTAAAAACTTTTTTTGAGGATCTGTTTCTTCATATAACTTCTTAGCTTTTTTATGGTTTTTCATACATTCCTCATATATTTTTAATAAATTCAAACTGTTTTCTTATACTTTTGTTCAGTGATAATTAGTTTATTTACTATAGAAGCTTAGCGTCTTTTTTTAATTATCTATATTTAACTAATCATATACTACAAAAATAGTATAAATAGAAGTTAACATTTTTGTAATATCTTGGCAATAATATTTTTCTTCTTTTTAAGATATCTTTTATATAGATTATATTATAGTGTATATATTATAGTGTACTAAAACTCATTACAGTACCTAAAATTTTTTGATGATAAGCCTGTGTACCTTTGTGTAGGTTTGATATTTCACTTGTTTGGCAACTTTAAAACATATGAAGATCACTCTTATTTTTCTCTACTAAAATCTTGACTATGCTCCGTCACTCGTTGTACTTCATGTTGGATTTGTTGAGCTAGGGAAGTACCTTTAGTAATGTAGCGCATGACTGCTGTATCTTGGCCTATAGCAGCAAGATAGTCATAATTATTAGTATGGGGTTTGTTTTGGAAATCTGTAACAACTATTTGTTGCATTTTGTCTACCGGTGCAATCCAACACTTAGCCCATTTTTCTTGCATAATTTGTAAGTCATGATTGATTTTGGATTCAATGATATTAGTACAAGCTTTATGAGTAAATTCGTGCATTGCATTAAAGCCAGAGTTTTTATAATACTCTAAGGCTGTTGTCATATCTTTAGATGTAGCAAATCTTTCTAAATCTTGGATATTTTGTTTAAAGTTTAATGCAATCTGTGAGTTAGCACTTTGTTCTAAAGTAGCGATCGTATAATCTATATATTGCTTTGTCTCTCTATCTGTTGCAGTAGGCACAATATAAGCTGATAATTCTTGAATTTCGTGATTGGTGATAGTATTTTCTATTACACATTGTCTTGTGTTTTCTAAATTTGTTAATTTTTTAAAGTCTTGTGATAATCGCTCAAGTGTTGGCACTAATTGTGCTCTGACTGTATCTGATCCTTGAGTCTTTAGTACATCATTAAAGTCACCTTTGTTTTGTTGGCATGGCTATTGCAACTATTGCTCCACAGCGCTCCAGCGTTGTTTTTGCATTATTTATAGTTTTGAGTGATGCAGCTTCTGGTCCGTCATTATCAGCGGCAATTAGTATACATTCATTTTCCTGTGGCTTGTAGTTCCTGATATTACTAACGCCTAAACTACAGAGTATTTTACCTTTCAGTCCTGCTTCTTGTAGGCTAAGAGCGGTCTCAACTCCTTCTGCAATAATGGTGATGTTATTGGTTTGTGGTTGTTGTGGATCTTCCCCTTTTTGAATCTCGACAAATGAGCCACTAATCTTGCCAAAGGAACGTTTGTTAACTTCAATATTGGCTTTAGCACCTGTTACTTGGTCTAGATAGATGGTTTGTCCGCCGGTGATTGCGCCATTGTCATTCCTGGCAAAAGCAATTAAGGCTGGGTAATATTGTTTGCTTGTACTATCCCACATTGAATGCTTACTATTACCCACAAATATAAAATAGGTATAAAATATCTAAAATATATTTGTATGACAAGAGGTATCCTAATGGCAAATGTTCAACTATCTAATACTTACGAATTAGGTGATAAGTGGCTGGAAAGAGAATTTAGGCATGTTAATTTAGGAGATAAAAGACTTATAGCAAGGCTTATCAAAACCACCACTTTGCTTGAGGGCAAAGCATCCGGTTCAATAAATCAAAGTTGCAAAAGTTGGAGGGAAGCTAAAGGAACATATCGATTATTAAGTAATAAAAAGTTTAATCCTGAAGAAATTTATTCTTCGCATTATAAAGAAACAGGAGAAAGAATTAAAGGTAATAAATATGTATGTTCAGTTCAAGATACATCAAATTTAGACTTTGATTCTCACATCAAAACTAAGGGACTTGGTAGCATTTCAAAGGCTTATACAAAACATAAGATGGGTTTAATGGTACATACCGCCTTGATGCTTACAATGGAAGGATTACCTTTAGGTCTATCTTCTCAGCAATGTTGGGCTCGTGTGCTCCGGGAAGAAACGGCGCAAGAAAAGACAAGAAGAAAATATATTTCTTCTATTAAAGAAAAAGAAAGTTATAAATGGATAACAGCTCTGCAAGACACTATGAATATTATACCGGTAGGTACGCAAGTTGTTACTATAGGCGACAGAGAAGCAGATATTTTTGAGCTTTTATGGCGTTGCCAAGAGTTAAGTACTTTATTTATTGTTCGTAATAGACAGAATAGAAAATTTATTTGCCCAAAAATTGGTAAAACAAATTTACAAACGCGGATAAATCAAATACGGGAAAAGGAGGAGATGGTCCTTCAAATACCAAAAAAGCAAGGTCAAAAATCACGAGAGGCAAAAATTGAAATAAAATATATCTCTGGTTTGATACCAATTAGCTCTCCATCATTATATGGTTCAAAAGATACCGGGCATAAAATAAGTGATAAAGTAGCAATCAGCGTTGTCAGGGCTAAGGAAATTGATCCCCCTGAAGAAACAGAAGCAATTGATTGGACATTACTAACCAATATTCCTGTTGTTAACTTCAAAGATGCGATTGAAAGGATAAATTGCTATAAACTAAGGTGGAAAGTTGAAGAATATTTTAGAGTGTTAAAATCTGGATGTAAAATAGAAAATTCGCGTTTATCTACCAAAGACAGATTAGAGAAATTGATTGCCCTAAAAAGTATTATTGCATTTAAAATTTTATATTTATCGAAAGCTGCTATATCTCACCCTGAAGAATTGTGTACTAAGATTTTGTCTTTAGAAGAATGGCAAGCACTTTATATTCGTGAGCATAAAGCTCTGATCATACCGAAAGATCCACCAACTATAAAACAAGCTATTATTTGGCTTGGAAAATTAGGTGGATTTATGAATAGAAAAAGTGATAAATTGCCGGGCACTATGACATTATGTGTAGAAGTCAAGATTTGATCTTACAGACACTATAAATTTTGCACCTGATTGTCAGTTAAATTTTGACTGTCAGATATATATTCAAGGTACAAGATTTCATTATTCTTTTCAACAGCTAATTTTTTACTATCTTGAAAAGTTTGCATAGGGGTTTTACCATAACAATATTTTCCTGAATGTGGCCTTTCATGATTGTAATACTCTAACCAAATATCAAGATCTAGCTGTAAATCTTCAAGGGATGTATAAATCTTTTTTCGCATAGCTGTATCAAAGAATTCCTGTTTCATAGTTTTGTTAAAACGCTCACACATACCATTGGTTTGAGGCGAGTAAGCGCGAGTAACAGTATGTTCTATACCTTCGATGCTTAAGAATAACTCAAAAGCATGATGCTCTATATTGCCTTTATATTCGCTCCCCCGATCAGTAAGGATACGTAAGATAGGTATCCCTTGGTCCTCATACCATGGTAATATCCGGTCATTGAGCATATCAGCACTCGTCAGCGCTGTTTTCTCAGTATATAGTTTAGCATCTGCTACTCTGGTATAGCTGTCGATAAAGACCTGAGAATAAACCTTACCTATACCTTTAAAATTGCCAACATAATATGTATCCTGGCACCCTAAATAACCTGGATGCTGCGTTTCTATCTCACCATGGGCTTCTTTCTCATTACGACGCTTCTCTAATACTTGTAACTGGGCTTCGGTAAGAACAATACCATCTTGAGCCATCTTAGCTTCTAATGCTTTAAGCCTTTTATTGATATTGTTTAAATCATTACGCAACCAAATTGATCTTACCCCACCAGGTGATACAAGAACACCTGTCTTCTTAAGCTCATTTGATACTCTCAGTTGCCCATATGCTGGATATTCTACAGCCATATCCACAACTGCTTTCTCCACACGTGGATCTACTCTATTAGCTATTATGGGCTTCTTCCGACTTATTTCGTATAGGGCTTCTTCTCCTCCAGTTTCATATAATTCTTGAAATCTATAGTAACTATCTCTACTATATCCCATAGCCTTACATGCTGCTGATACATTGCCTAAACTCTTTGCTAGCCCTAATAACCCTAGTTTGGGCTTTATTATTTTTTGATTTAAGTTCATTGTGACCTTCCATTTTTTTATCTGTATTTTTTATACATTATTTTTATTAAATGTAAGATCAAATGTCAACTAATACAATTTATTAGAGATTGTCAGTAGTTGTAATGCCATGACTATTGATGATCAGCTCCTTGCAGGATTCCTATTATTTGCTATGAACGAACAGAATAAGCAGCATCCTATGCTAAAGGAGTTTATACAATTATCTAAAACCACCCTAGATCCCCATAAATTATTAGCTAAAAAGCACCGGGCTGCTAAAATAAATGCCTAAGGCTAATAATTAACTGTTTGCTAATAGTTTTAAGTGGATGTACCTACGGTTATTCATGCATTCAGAATCAACACTGAGAATGAAGACAATGTCTAGATTAGGTACGAATAGAGTCATCGATTTGATATTGCATGACAACTTCTTTACCACAAAAAGCCAAAGCGATTTTGATAATTTTTTTAACGTGAGCTTGCTCTTTTATTTTGGTATCATATTGCTTATCTATTATCTGCTTTAACCCGGCTTTTGCCGTAGCTTCTAAATCTTCCGAAGTTTTGCAGACTTTATATTCAATGATAATTGCATTCTCATTCTTACCTACTTGAGGAATGAGGATAATATCAGCTCTACCACTACCGGTCTCTCTGTCGCTATCTATTATATAACCAAGGGCTAACATATTAATCAAACCCAGCATAAAACCACTATAAAAAACTTCTGCTTTTTTTTCGCCTGTTTGATGAAAACTAGTAGCGTTTAGTAGTAACTCTTGTAGTTTCTCCCTAAATTCTTCTATTCTACAAGCAGGAAGTAAACTAACAAAAGGATAATAGAGAGAACTGTCGATCTTTAATTTATCGCTGACCCATTGTAACAGCCTAGTTTCATATATAAATTTTACTTCCATGTTAGGAACAGATAATCCATAAATATTTCTTGCTGGCTCAATGGTTGTAGGGTTTAAATAACCACTAAATAATAATAGACTAAATAGACCTGACCGCGTGTTAATATCACTGAAATTGATTCGCCTACTAATAGGTGATACTATACTTTTGCTAGCAGCCAAATTCTGTAAATCTTCCTGTCTTTCATCTGATAATAATGCTTTATCTATTAAAGCAGTACTTCCACTATCTAGCCAATAATGGGTAAGCTCACCATCCTGTGCAAGGCATTGCATAATTGACCAAGGGTTATAGATGACTTCCCCACCAAATGTGTAACCATTATACCAATCTTTAATTTCTTCAGGTCTCGTTTTTGTTGATACTTTCCTTAATAAGTCATCAACTTCCTCTTGCGTAAAGCCATAAAACTTAGCAAATTTTTTCTCTAGTAACGTATATTCACTAACATTATTTAAATCTGAAAACAAATTAGCCTTAGCAATACGTAGGATGCCAGTAATTACACCTCTTTCTAAATATGGATTGGTCTTTAGACCACTGCTAAACAGCCCACGAAATATTTTTAGTACGTCTTTAAACTCTTGTGGTTTATTGCCAAACTCAACGTATGAACTATTGATCGGTGTATCGTACTCATCAATCAAAACATAGACTTTTTGGCCAAAATGTTTAAAAAGTAGTTCACTTAAAAAACCTAAACTATCTTTTAGGTCTTCCGTATCAAGCTCTCCTGCAAAATACCGTTCTAATTTTGCTTTTTGAGCCTTATCTAATAGTGCTATATCTTGAGGCAAGTAACATCTTAAGTAATAATGATTCGCAAATAGTTTGATTACTTGAGTCCTAATGCCTGCTTCAATCTCTTGGTAACTACTACCCTTAACATCCTTAAAATTTATTAAAATCACTGGAAATTGACCTTGCCGTTTCATGCTATTCGCTACACTGGCAATCTTTAAGGGTTTTAGCTCTTTAGTTTCACCAAAACCTAAATCTACGGTGCCACCAACAAATAACTTATCATTTATTCTCTGTTCTTGTGGTAGAGGGGTACCATTTTGATCCACTTCTATTTCAAAGAACTTACGTAGCATATCCATATTTAAGCTCTTACCGAAGCGCCTTGGTCGCGTAATGAGAATAACGTCTCCACTATCTTCTAGTAATTCTTGGATCATCAAGCTTTTGTCAACAAATACATCACTATTTAACAATAAAGTCTTAAAATTGTCAGTACCTACCCTCATTCTAGGTAGCTTATTACTACCTAAAGCAATAATTGCGTTTTGGGTTACTGCATTGATATCAGAAAGTTTAATGGTCATATTATTTAGTGAGATAGTTACATAAAATTTGCTTTAACAAATTATAACATAAATAGCTCTGTAGTACCAGTATTTACCACAAGTGCCTTTTGAGTACTATGTAAGTTCTGAGCTTATCAAGACTATCAGAGCTCTTGTTTGAAATTTAGTTAGCATCATAAATAAAGCCATTAAGTAATGGGAGCTTCACTGGTATATTACAGACAAACGTTGTGCCTTTACCTTCCTCACTACTAACATCAATTTCTCCATGCAAATCTTGGATAAATTGTTTGACAACTGCAAGTCCCAACCCTAATCCTTTATGTTCAGAAGCATAATCTAGCTTGGTAAATTCTGCATAAATATACTGTTTCTGGTCCTTAGAGATACCTCTACCGGTATCATGAATGATCAATTGTAAAATCACTTCTTTATTATCTTGCTGATCTTGAGCTCGCATTGTAGCAGCGAATGTATTAACTGTCACAATAACATTACCTTGTTCAGTAAACTTAATCCCATTACTCACTAGTTGCTCTAATATTATTTGTAGACGGTAATTATCCCCAATGACAATCTTTGCTATATCATTTTGAAAGATTGCAGCAAGGTTTAACCCTTTCTGCTGAGCTGCTGGTTGCGCTCCAGTAATAATATGATTTACCAATATCTGTAAGTTAATTTTCTTAAATACTATAGGTAGTAACTTAGCACTACTCTTTAAGAAATCAGTCATATTATTAGAATAATTTACTAGTTTTGTAGCACAATGCACAATTGTAGCTAGATATTCTTTCTTAGCCAAGTCCTCCTCTGCTTCATAGAGAACAGTGATTAGCGATAAAACTTCATCACAAGGAGTACTGATACTACATACTATATTTTGGATGAATCTATTGATATCAACTGCATTTTTTCTCAGATTACTTGTATCCATACATGCGCTAGATACTAGTGCTAATTTAGCAGATATCGGCGCTATTTCCAGCATCCAATGATTTGGGATATTATCTTTACTCATATTATTCTCCATATTAGTTATCACTTTATTATACACTCTATATTATATCAAATAATTTATAGGATATATCTATATAAATAACATTATATAACCTGAATATTGGTATCAGTCAACAATAATTCTTGTCATATCCAATATTAATCAGATATAACTAATGTAAATGTATAAACTGTATAAGCTATAAATATTATATTTAAAGGAAAATATGATTGAGCAAAACAAGCTAGGCAATAGAATTAAAGAATTAATCAATAGCAAAAACCTTTCTATGGCTAAGTTTGAACAAATAGCAGGACTAAAACCAGGAGCAGCTCGAGATATTATTATTGGCAACTCCCGAAATCCAACTATCAATACTTTAAACAAAATTTGTAAAGCATTAGCATGCTCCTTGAATGATTTAGTTGAAAACGAATGGACAGTCCAGGAAGTACCTTTATTAAATAGATATGGTAATACGGAATGGGATGTTGCTTTATTTACTAAATGCGCGGAAATAATAGAAAAATACCTACAGACATATCAACTCAAGTTTAGTTTATACAAAACACTCAACCTAATAACAGAGTTATACTTGCATTCACTGCTTAAGAATAACAGACAAATAGATAAAAAATCTGCCGAATGGTCAGTGGAAAAACTTCAGGGAGGTAAACAGTAATAAGATAAATAACATACTGTAAAATCCAATATATAATTCTTAACAATTAATAATATTTAGAAAGCCATGCATCAATATAACACCCCAAGCAACTATATCAGTTAATAGATTGATATTACTCACTGACATAGTGCTCATTATCTATACAAACCTACGATAAGGATGCTGATTTATAACAATTCTTACCTCGATTTGGGTTCGTAAATCATCCACTAGGGTCCACCATATACTTCTCAGCTTTTCAAGATTTGATAATTTCCTCCCAAAATCCATATGCTGCGTATATGCTGCTCACGATTACCAAAATAGCTGTTATAAATGCTCGCAAACCCTTATCAGAACTGATGTTCAGACGGAGGGGTTATGCAGCAATTAGTCAACTTTCCTTCCAACCCCCATATTTCTACCTGTAGCAACAATGCTACTATCTTCTATAATTTCGTTGGTAATTTTGTGCCACCAGAGTGGCGTGATCTCTAAGCTAACGATGGTAAGGCTTTAAGTAAGACCGCTAAGCAATTATTGTCGCTAGTAGTTTTTCGCCTCCAGGTTTGTTATAATAGTGGTAACCATCTACAAGAAGATGAATTGCAAGAATCGTACCATTTTTTTGAACAATCTTTAGGTGTTTGTCAAAGGCGTATTAGGCAATGCATGCTTGAATTGCAAGAAGGAGGGTTTATTCATCTATATAATGCCACCATTATCAAGCAGCACATCAAATAATTAGTGGAACAATCAATAGACTTCTTGCATAACCTAGGATATAGGATAAAATGATAAGATTTCAGGAATTTTATCATATGAGATATGAAGAACTTAAAAAGTTTGGAGAAGAAGAATTTAGACGTTTAACAGGGGTTAAGAAGAATACTTTTGCAAGAATGACTATTATTTTAGAAGAAGCAGAAACAAAGAAGAAAAGATTTGGGGGCAAACCAAACCATTTAAGTATAGAAGAGAGGTTATTGATGGCCCTAGAATATATAAGGGAATATAGAACATATTTTCATATATCAGCTTCATATGGAATATCTGAAAGTAGTTGTTATCGGAATATAAAATGGGTAGAAGATACTTTAATTAAGCATCCGGATTTTGCTCTTCCTGGTAAGAAAGCTTTAGTTAAAAGTGATATGACGTATGAAACCATTCTAATTGATGCCACAGAAAGTCCTATCCAGCGTCCAAAAAAAGACAAAAACGCTACTATTCAGGTAAGAAGAAAAGACATACTTTAAAAACTCAGCTGGTAGTAGACAAAAAGACAAAACAAATAATATGTACAAATTATGCAAATGGTAAACGACATGATTTTAGGTTATTTAAGGAATCCAAAATTAATATCCATCCTGATACTAATGTAATTACCGATACTGGATATCAAGGGTTACAAAAGATTCATGCTAAATCTGAGTTACCAAAAAAGAAGACTAAAAAAAATCCATTAACAAAACAAGATAAGAAAAATAACCAAAAACTGGCAAGTACCAGGGCCCTGAATGAAAATGTTATCGGCATGCTAAAACGTTTTAAAATTATTGCTGATAAATATCGAAATCGACGTAAAAGATTTGCTCTAAGATTTAATTTAATCGCTGGTTTATATAATTGGGAACTAAATTATTAGGGTTATGCAAGAGGTCTAATAGCTAAAGCTGGAGCTGCAGCATTGAATAAGGGGATAAGATTAGTATCGAATATTCATTATGAAATGCCAGAGGTTTTGGTAGGTGATAGTTATAGATTGCAAGCGATATTGGATCAGCTAATTAGCAATAGTATTAAATTTACTGAAGAAGGTATGGTGCTAATTACCGCCAATCTATTTCCTGCTAGAAGTTCCGCGGATGCCCACGATTTTGATAATTTAGAACAAGATGATAGAGATCGGATATTACAAGTTATGGTCCACGATACTGGCATTGGTATCTCTGTAGAAAAGCAGCAAGATATGCGTGAAGAACTTGAAAGTTTTGATTCTACTATACAATATAAAGTATTAGGTTTAGGGTTAATATGTGTGAAACAGTTGATCCACGAAATGAAGGGGAAGATTGAGCTAAGCAGCATCGAGGGTAAAACCACCACTACTTGAGTGTAAAATACCGGTACAACTACCAAATAGCACTATGTAGAAAATTAGATTAGTTAGGTTAAAACAAGTTGCTGTAAGCCTTATAAACTTACAGCACAAAATATTTTCTGGAAATTACTTAGTGGTCTAATTTATTTATGCTATAATTCCTTATAGTTTAAAGATGCGCAGTAATTCTTAAATATAATCAACTAATATGACAGTTAACCTTTCGGATACTAATTCAATACATCAAGCTATTCCTCCCTTCCCAGCTGGTAATAAGCTACCTAGAATGCTGGTAGGTACCGATGAATTTTATGATTTAGTAGTTAATAGCGATGTATTTGTTGATAAAAGCCTAATGATTATGGAAGTACTCCAAGATAGTGGTAAAGTGATTCTCATTACTCGTCCAAGGCGTTGGGGTAAGAGCTTAAATATGAATATGCTCCAGAAGTTCTTTGAAATAGAAGTGGATGAGACAGGTGTACCTTTACCTGAGGGAGAGAAAATAAATAATAAGCTATTTATTGGTGGCACAGTAGATTTAGGTTTTGATGAAACTAAAGAGCTTAAACCTTTAAAAATTTCCAGTATTGCAAATGCAATAAAACGTCAAGGAAAATACCCGGTAATTTCCATAAATTTCAAGGATGTTAAGGGTAGTAATTATCAAGAAATTGAAAGCGGTATACGAAATCAGATTATACAACTGTTTGCTAATCATTATTATTTAAAGCGTTACCTAAGGCAAGATATAGGACTATTAGATAGTGCACAAAAAGCAAAGTTAGAACGATATTTTACAGAAGAGCTGACGAAAGAAGATTTGAAGTATAGTTTAAAATTTTTAAGTGAATTACTTTTTATGCATTTTGGCCAAAAAGTTTACATATTAATCGATGAGTATGATACCCCGATCAATAGCTCGTACATTAAATTTGGTGATAAATCAGAAGAATTCGAGCGGGTGCTTGAATTATTCCGCGGTATGTTTGGGAGCAGCCTAAAAACCAATCCATATTTAGAGAAAGGAGTAATTACCGGCATATTACGAGTAGCTAAAGCTAATTTATTCTCAGATTTGAATAATGTTAGTGAATATACTTTACTAGATGAAGATTTTTCTAAGTTTTATGGTTTTACTCAAACAGAAGTTGATGAGTTATTAACAAAAGTACCAACCAAAACTAGTCCTGAAGAGATTAAAAATTGGTACAATGGTTACACATTTGGTGGAGAAATAATCTATAATCCATGGTCCATTATGCAATGTTTAGCGCATAAAGGTAAGCTTGATCATTATTGGCTAGATAGCGGTGGAACTTCACTTGTTGATAAGGCATTATTATCAGATGAAATACAAGAAGATTTGCAAAATTTATCTGCTAGGAAAAGCATTATTTCTCCTATTACCAAGCAAATAAGTTTTGCTGATATTAACACGCGGGGCGGATTATTTAGTCTATTATTATTTAGTGGTTATTTAAACCCGACCGCCTTGGAACCTACAAAAAATATTTATGAATTATCTGTGCCTAACAAAGAAGTAGAATATATATATGAAACAAGGGTATTACAGTGGGTAAGCAATAAATTAAAGATTGATAGTTCGCTATATTATCCTTTTGTTACTTTACTACCCAGCGCTAGACTAGAAGAATTTAAAGAGAGATTGCAGGAATTACTAAGTGGCGCAACTAGTTTTCACCAAACAGGTGGGAAAAAAGCAGAGCTCTTTTACAGTGGCTTTATGCTTGGTTTAGTCCATACCTTATCTGCAAGTTATATAATAGACAGCGAAAGGGAAACCGGTAGCGGGAGGGCAGATATCATCTTAATACCGCAAACTGGAAAACATGACAGTGCCATTATTATTGAATATAAAATAGCTAAGACTTCAGAAGAGCTAGAATCTATTGCAGAAATAGGATTAAAGCAAATTATAGATAAACAATATGATACTAAACTAAAGGAACAAGCTCATGTTAAAAAGATTATAAAGATTTCCATGGCTTTCGCGGGCAAAGAAGTGGCCATGCAGTATCAGATCGATTGATTCTTTTTAACTGTAGAAGTCAAGATTTGATCTTACAGACACTATAAATTTTGCACCTGATTGTCAGTTAAATTTTGACTGTCAGATATATATTCAAGGTACAAGATTTCATTATTCTTTTCAACAGCTAATTTTTTACTATCTTGAAAAGTTTGCATAGGGGTTTTACCATAACAATATTTTCCTGAATGTGGCCTTTCATGATTGTAATACTCTAACCAAATATCAAGATCTAGCTGTAAATCTTCAAGGGATGTATAAATCTTTTTTCGCATAGCTGTATCAAAGAATTCCTGTTTCATAGTTTTGTTAAAACGCTCACACATACCATTGGTTTGAGGCGAGTAAGCGCAAGTAACAGTATGTTCTATACCTTCAATGCTTAAGAATAACTCAAAAGCATGATGCTCTATATTGCCTTTATATTCGCTCCCCCAATCAGTAAGGATACGTAAGATAGGTATCCCTTGCTCCTCATACCATGGTAATATCCGATCATTGAGCATATCAGCACTCGTCATCGCTGTTTTCTCAGTATATAGTTTAGCATCTGCTACTCTGGTATAGCTGTCGATAAAGACCTGAGAATAAACCTTACCTATACCTTTAAAGTTGCCAACATAATATGTATCCTGGCACCCTAAATAACCTGGATGCTGCGTTTCTATCTCACCATGGGCTTCTTTCTCATTACAACGCTTCTCTAATACTTGTAACTGGGCTTCGGTAAGAACAATACCATCTTGAGCCATCTTAGCTTCTAATGCTTTAAGCCTTTTATTGATATTGTTTAAATCATTACGCAACCAAATTGATCTTACCCCACCAGGTGATACAAGAATACCTGTCTTCTTAAGCTCATTTGATACTCTCAGTTGCCCATATGCTGGATATTCTACAGCCATATCCACAACTGCTTTCTCCACACGTGGATCTACTCTATTAGCTATTATGGGCTTCTTCCGACTTATTTCGTATAGGGCTTCTTCTCCTCCAGTTTCATATAATTCTTGAAATCTATAGTAACTATCTCTACTATATCCCATAACCTTACATGCTGCTGATACATTGCCTAAACTCTTTGCTAGCCCTAATAACCCTAGTTTGGGCTTTATTATTTTTTGATTTAAGTTCATTGTGACCTTCCATTTTTTTATCTGTATTTTTTATACATTATTTTTATTAAATGTAAGATCAAATGTCAACTAATACACATTATCCATGATAACAACTTGTCCAGCTGTTAACTCTTTAAGTAATTGCTGTCTTACCCATTCGTTGAACAATGTAGTATTACATGTCCCTGTAAATATAAAAGGAGCTATACTATTATTATTGTTTAAAGCTGATAGTATGTTAGTTCTCTGATAGTATTTACCACTTCTCTTTCCTAGTAAAATCTTACCTATTTCGCTCCAGCCTTTATCTTGACAGATATTCATATCTATACCACTTTCATCCAGATATACTAATTGGCCTTTGCTTAAGCTCATTATTGACTCCAAATATTCCGCCCTTTTCTTGGTGTTGGATTCTTTGTAGATAAAAGTTTTTTTTTATAACTAAAGCCTAATCTTTTGTAAATTGAACAAGCACTTATACCAAAATGTTTACCTATCTCAGCCAATGTCTTATCGGGATTAAGTTCAACAAATTCTTTTAAGATATCAGGAGATATTTTACCTTTACTGCCCAATTTTGGTTTAGGACTTATTATCCCTTCTTCTTTATATCTATTCCACCACCTACTTATAGCACTTTTACTTACCTTAAATATTTTTGATGCTCTTCTTAGGCTATTCCCGGTTTCTATAGATTCTATTACTCTTGATCTTAAATCTATACTATAGGATTTCATTAACTCTTTATATTTAGGTTATTTTATATTTTTACCTAATCTTAACATTATTCCGTCCCTACTTCAAGTTAATTTACTATAACATGTGTGAAACAGTTGGTCCACGAAATGAAGGGGAAGATTGAGCTGAGCAGCATCGAGGGTAAAACCACTACTGTTGAGTGTAAAATACCGGTACAACTACCAAATAGCACTGATTAGTTAGGTTAAAACAAGTTGCTGTAAGCCTTACAAACTTACAGCAATAAATTATTTGCTTAAATTACTTAAGTATCTAACTTATTTATGCTATAATTTGTTATAGTTTAAAGAACTAAAATAATCCTCAAGTATAATCAACTAATATGACAGTTAACCTTTCGGATACTAATTCAATACATCAAGCTATTCCTCCCTTCCCAGCTGGTAATAAGCTACCTAGAATGAGAGTAGGTACTGATGACTTTAAAACTTTGTTGTTCAATAGTGATGTATTTGTTGATAAAAGTTTAATGATTAAAGAATTACTAGAAGACAGTGGAGATGTAATTCTCATTACCCGTCCAAGGCGCTGGGGTAAGAGCTTGAATATGAATATGCTCCAGAAATTCTTTGAAATAGAGGTAGATGAAGATGGTAGGCCTTTACCTGAGGGAGAGAAGATAAATAACAAGCTGTTTTGGGGAGGTACAGTAGATTTAGGTTTTGATGAAACTAAAGAGCTTAAACCTTTAAAAATTTCCAGTATTGCAAATGCAATAAAACGTCAAGGTCAATTTCCTGTTATTTCCATAAACTTTAAGGATGTGAAAGGGAATAGTTACCAGGAGATTGAGAATGGAATAAAACGACAAATTATAGGTTTGTTTTTACAGCACCAATACTTAGAACAATACATAAGAGACAATACAGGATTACTGCAAGAGGTACAAAAAAAGGAGCTGAAGAAATACTTTACAGGAGAGCTGAGTACAGATGATCTAAAAATTAGTTTAAAATTTTTAAGTGAATTACTTTTTATACACTTTGGTCAAAAAGTGTACATACTAATCGATGAATATGATACACCGATCAATAGTGCCTATATTGAATTTGGTAACAAACCCAAAGAATTTGAAAATGTTCTAAAAATATTCCGCGGTATGTTTGGTAGCGCCCTGAAAACCAATCCATATTTAGAAAAAGGTGTAATAACCGGTATATTACGGATTGCTAAAGCTAATTTATTCTCTGATTTAAATAACGTAAGTGAATATACTTTATTAGATGAAGATTTTTCTAAATTCTATGGTTTTACTAAAGGTGAAGTAGATGAGTTACTTACAAAAGTACCAACTAAAACAGATCCTGAGAAGATTAAAGACTGGTATAATGGTTACACATTTGGTGGAGAAGTAATATATAATCCATGGTCCATTATGCAATGTTTAGCGCATAAAGGTAAGCTTGATCATTACTGGCTAGATAGCGGTGGGACAAGCCTTATAGATAAAGCACTGCTCTCTGATGAAATGCAGGAAGATTTACAGAACTTAATTACGGGTAAAAATATTACTTCTACTATCGTTAAACAAATAAGTTTTGCTGACATTAATAAACCAGTGGATTATTAAGTTTATTACTATTTAGCGGTTATTTAAACCCTAAGGCCAAAAGTCACGAGGAAAATATTTATGAGTTATCAGTACCAAATAAAGAAGTGCGGTATATATATAATACTCGAATGTTACAATGGGTTACTGATCAGCTAAAGATTGATAGTTCCAGGTATTATTCCTTTGTGAGTCTACTACCTGCTGCTAGGCTAGAGGAATTTAAAGAGAAACTACAAAAATTGTTATTAAATTCCACTAGTTTTCACCAGACAGGAATTGCTAGGGCAGAGCTATTTTATAGCGGTTTTATGCTTGGGTTAATTAATATGTTAGCCTCAGATTATATAATAGATAGTGAAAAAGAAACAGGGGATGGTAGAGCTGATATTGTTTTAGTTCCGCAAGCAGAGAGAGCTGAGAATGCAATTATCATTGAGTACAAGGTCGCTAAAGTGGCAGAAGAGCTAGAATTCGTAGCTAAGTCTGGTTTGCTACAAATCAATGATAAGAGATATGATGCTAAAATAAAAGAACATAAACACGTTAAAAAAATTATAAAGATTTCTATGGCTTTTTGTGGCAAGGAGGTTGCTATGCAGTATCTGTATTAGTTGACATTTGATCTTACATTTAATAAAAATAATGTATAAAAAATACAGATAAAAAAATGGAAGGTCACAATGAACTTAAATCAAAAAATAATAAAGCCCAAACTAGGGTTATTAGGGCTAGCAAAGAGTTTAGGCAATGTATCAGCAGCATGTAAGGCTATGGGATATAGTAGAGATAGTTACTATAGATTTCAAGAATTATATGAAACTGGAGGAGAAGAAGCCCTATACGAAATAAGTCGGAAGAAGCCCATAATAGCTAATAGAGTAGATCCACGTGTGGAGAAAGCAGTTGTGGATATGGCTGTAGAATATCCAGCATATGGGCAACTGAGAGTATCAAATGAGCTTAAGAAGACAGGTGTTCTTGTATCACCTGGTGGGGTAAGATCAATTTGGTTGCGTAATGATTTAAACAATATCAATAAAAGGCTTAAAGCATTAGAAGCTAAGATGGCTCAAGATGGTATTGTTCTTACCGAAGCCCAGTTACAAGTATTAGAGAAGCGTCGTAATGAGAAAGAAGCCCATGGTGAGATAGAAACGCAGCATCCAGGTTATTTAGGGTGCCAGGATACATATTATGTTGGCAATTTTAAAGGTATAGGTAAGGTTTATTCTCAGGTCTTTATCGACAGCTATACCAGAGTAGCAGATGCTAAACTATATACTGAGAAAACAGCGCTGACGAGTGCTGATATGCTCAATGACCGGATATTACCATGGTATGAGGACCAAGGGATACCTATCTTACGTATCCTTACTGATCGGGGGAGCGAATATAAAGGCAATATAGAGCATCATGCTTTTGAGTTATTCTTAAGCATCGAAGGTATAGAACATACTGTTACTCGCGCTTACTCGCCTCAAACCAATGGTATGTGTGAGCGTTTTAACAAAACTATGAAACAGGAATTCTTTGATACAGCTATGCGAAAAAAGATTTATACATCCCTTGAAGATTTACAGCTAGATCTTGATATTTGGTTAGAGTATTACAATCATGAAAGGCCACATTCAGGAAAATATTGTTATGGTAAAACCCCTATGCAAACTTTTCAAGATAGTAAAAAATTAGCTGTTGAAAAGAATAATGAAATCTTGTACCTTGAATATATATCTGACAGTCAAAATTTAACTGACAATCAGGTGCAAAATTTATAGTGTCTGTAAGATCAAATCTTGACTTCTACAAGTCATGGCATTACAGTTACTTACAATCTCTAATAAATCCTCCCTACGAGTTATTAATACTTTCTGTTTTTTTCCCTCAATTTTCTTCAGTTTTTCTAGTGCTGTCACTGGATCTCTTGGCATATATATTCTCCTACATTTCAACAAAATAAAATAATATTATGGTACAGTTTGGTATATATAATAGTACAATATGTGTTAAGAAAAAGACCTAAATAATACACAAAATATTACATATTTTTTTAAGATAAATTACTTTTGTTCTGCGAGCAAACTATAGGCTTAGCTCATGGTTAATAGGATAAAAATGCTGGTTCAAAGAAAAAGTTTTGTAAAGCTTGCATCTCTACTACCCTCCTACCTTCTCTATTAGAATTTACTGGGGGTTTTAGACAAAAGCCTTATAATAAATAACGTGAGTCAATAGCGAAAAACATGCAACATAATTACCGTAAATTATCTAATAAATAGCGTAAATAAAGTATATTATTGTACTTTATTATTTGACTCTAGTTGTACTGTATTGTATAATATACTGTATGGAAGAATAAACTTATATACATTATAAAAATTTATTGAAGCTCGAAAAAATCCAAAAGGAATATTCGCAATATGAAGAAAAAATAAAAGAGAAAAATGAGCATTCTAACCTACAAAAAGCCCAAATTACTTCTTCTCAAAACTTAATGAACCTCTCTCTTACTGAATATCAAAATAAATTTTGCCGGAAATATACTGAAGCAGATCATCAAGTGCTGCTTTTACAACCAAACCTCCTACCTGAATTAAATGGCGAGTACGCATTTTACGTTCTTTAATTTTGAATTTTACTTCTTCCATTATCAACCTAGCTTTTTTCTGCTGGAGTTTAATTTTTTGCTGAGCAGTGTCGTGCATTTGGTTCGCTGCTACTATTTCAGTATTTTGTTCTTCACTATTTACCATAATTTTCTACATAAGTTGTTTTGTATGTCATGTTGCTCAAACTGCTGAAGTCAGTCAAGTGTTAGATGTGATTGCCTTAAAACTTTTTTTTGAACCAGCATTTCTAACTCTAAACAAACGCCATCACAATCCAATTATACTGCTCTCCAAAACCTACCACGCCATAAAACCATCAACGCAAATCCTACTGTCTCTAACTGGAGACAGGGGAAAAATAACGAGCCTAAGGGTTATAGACTGCCTTCCCAAGAAGCAGGCTATACGCAATATACAAACTTTAGTTTGTAAGAGATTTTCTTGCTCTTTGTGCTTGCATTTGCAATTTTTCCATGCTAAACTGTCCATGCAAAGTAATGCCAGATTGAATAATATTAAAAATCATGGCGATACAATTTGCAAGAATCGAGATAGTTAGTAGAAGTAAAGGGGGAAACGCTTGTTGCAAGGGTGCTTATAATGCTAGAACTATTATTCAAGATGAGCTTACAAATATTAAGTACGATTTTAGTAAGCGAGGTGACAATGTTTATCACACAATTTTATTGCCCAATCACGTAAGTAAAAAATTTAAAGATCCAAAAATATTAATGAATGAGGTAGAGAAATCGGAGAAACGAAAGAACAGTCAGCTGCTAAAAGATATAGTAATTGCTTTGCCTGATGATAAGGAGTTGACCCTGGAAGATAGAATAGCCATTACCCATGAAATAATTGAGGAAATGGCTTGGGTAAAAAATGGTTTAGGGGTGCAGGTAGATATCCATAAACCGCATAAGGGTGAGAAGAACTGGCACGCTCATTTATTGCTCACAACTAGAAAATTTAGTGAAGATGGTAAAAATTTAGGAGCAAAGGCAGTAGATTTAAATCCACAATTTAAAAATACGAAAGGGGGAAAAGGCTTTATTATTCCCGAAGCAGAAATGATTCATGAGAAAGCTAAAGGTATAATCGATAGATACTTCGAAAAATTAGGTTTAGACAACCGGGTAGATGCTATTGGCGCAATAGCACAGCAACATATTGGTCCCGTTAGAATGCGAAGCCTAATCAACAAGACTGTAGAGGAAAATGAATTAGTTAAGGATGCCAATTTAAAGATCATAAAAGAAGCAAATAGCTTATTGGATCACATTACTAAGTATCAAGCTATTTTTAGTAAAAAAGACGTGCAGCACGCGTTGCAAAAAGTAGAGGATGAAACAATACAAACGGAAGTAATAGAACAAGTAATGAATTCCCCAAGGTTAGTAAAATTATACCACCAAGATGGTAAGGCAACAAATTATTATACTACTGCCTGCGTACGAGCAGAAGAATTACGGGCATGTAGAGTAGCTGACAAGGTAAACCAGCACACTAATTATGACAATATTCTTACTTTTAAAAAAGATATAGAAAACCTAACGAATGTCAGTGAGCTGCAAAGAGAAGCGCTAAAAACTATATTAATAACCGATAAAGGAGTCAGAATTTTAAGAGGCAGAGCTGGCACCGGAAAATCTCATGTCTTAGGCATAGCTTATAGACTTGCAACTAGCCGCCGGCAAAATGTCATAGGTTTAGCCCCCACTCATAAGGCTGCAAGCGGGCTAAAAGATCAGGGATATCAGGATTGCCATACAGTTAAGGGATTCCTATTTAAACTATATAATAATAGAATAAATCTGCCCCGCAATAGCCTGCTAGTGGTAGATGAAGCTGGCATGGTAGGAACCTCAGATTATCTAGAATTATTCAAGGTTGCCAGGAAATATAACTGCGGGGTGATACTGGCTGGAGATGAGCGGCAGTTAACTTCTATCGAGCGCAGCGGCATGTTTGAAGTATTCGCCGGTAAGTTTGGTTCATATGTTTTAAGTGACATTAGAAGACAAAGCCAAGCCTGGGGGCGCCAGATGGCAATGTGCTTTGCTGAAGAAGATATTGTAGGAGGCGTGCAATTACTAGCCAAAAATCAAGGCCTAAAGTTTAATGGGATATTACAGCAATCTATAGATAGGCTGGTTAACGATTGGAGTAATAGTCAATTTTCCGTAGAAGAGCGGTTAATAATCACTGTGGGTAACAAGGAAGTAGCCGCTCTAACCTTGCAGATACGGAAATTATTAAAGGAGCAAAAGGTGCTGACAGGGATGGAATATAGACGCACTAGCTTCGATCAGCAATTAGGTAAAGAAATATCGGAAGATTATATGAAAGGTGATCGTATTATCTTTAAAACTAGCAATAAGGAGCTCCAAACAAAAAATGGTGAATTTGCCACTTTGATTGAAGTGAATCAAAATAAATTTATAGCTAAGACAGATAAGGGCCAGATAATCACATTTAACCCCCAAGATATTAACTTCAAACAGGCTTACGCCAGCACAGTCTATAAAGCCCAAGGCTCCTCAATCAAAAATGTTTATGTTTTGCATAATTTAGCAGGTAATAGCAGGAGCTCTTATGTTGAAATGACCAGACATGTCGAGCAAGTAGGGCTTTATGCCAATATGGATGCTACCAAGGGGGCAGTAGGTTTGATATCGCAGCTGAGTAGGATAAATGATAAATCTGCTAGTATAGGTTTCCTTACCAGTAAGGATTTAATACCAGAGAAAAATAATAAACAGCCAGGTTTTTTAGAGAAAGCAAGTAGTTGGCTTAAATCTGTAACCATCAATATTAGACTTCTTGCATAACCTAGGATATAGGATAAAATGATAAGATTTCAGGAATTTTATCATATGAGATATGAAGAACTTAAAAAGTTTGGGGAAGAAGAATTTAGACGTTTAACAGGGGTTAAGAAGAATACTTTTGCAAGAATGACTATTATTTTAGAAGAAGCAGAAACAAAGAAGAAAAGATTTGGGGGCAAACCAAACCATTTAAGTATAGAAGAGAGGTTATTGATGGCCCTAGAATATATAAGGGAATATAGAACATATTTTCATATATCAGCTTCATATGGAATATCTGAAAGTAGTTGTTATCGGAATATAAAATGGGTAGAAGATACTTTAATTAAGCATCCGGATTTTGCTTTTCCTGGTAAGAAAGCTTTAGTTAAAAGTGATATGACGTATGAAACCATTCTAATTGATGCCACAGAAAGTCCTATCCAGCGTCCAAAAAAAGACAAAAACGCTACTATTCAGGTAAGAAGAAAAGACATACTTTAAAAACTCAGCTGGTAGTAGACAAAAAGACAAAACAAATAATATGTACAAATTATGCAAATGGTAAACGACATGATTTTAGGTTATTTAAGGAATCCAAAATTAATATCCATCCTGATACTAATGTAATTACCGATACTGGATATCAAGGGTTACAAAAGATTCATGCTAAATCTGAGTTACCAAAAAAGAAGACTAAAAAAAATCCATTAACAAAACAAGATAAGAAAAATAACCAAAAACTGGCAAGTACCAGGGCCCTGAATGAAAATGTTATCGGCATGCTAAAACGTTTTAAAATTATTGCTGATAAATATCGAAATCGACGTAAAAGATTTGCTCTAAGATTTAATTTAATCGTAAGCGTATGGTAAACCCGGTCTATCATTATCAGTTATTGTAGTTTAAGATTCCAGGGCAGTAGGTCTAAGATCTTAGTGGAATTATAATCTTGTATGATGGTGAGTACTTTTTGTAAATATGTCCAAGGATTTATATTATTCAGCTTAGCAGTTTCAATTAGCGAATATAGAGCAGCTGCAGTTTCTCCCCCGCTATCTGAGCCGGCAAAAAGCCAGTTTTTTCTACCTACCGCTATCGAACGCATTGCTCGTTCAGCAGCATTATTATCAATCTCTATTCTACCATTATCTAAAAATCTCATCAGGGCTGCCTCATTATTTAGAGCATAGCTAATCGCCCCCGCCGTAGCACTTTTTTTAGGGAGTAGCTGGTAGAATTTTTTCCAATCTACAAATAACTTTTGGACTATTTCTTTAGATTTCTCTTGTCGCTGTTTACGTGTAGAAGTCAAGATTTGATCTTACAGACACTATAAATTTTGCACCTGATTGTCAGTTAAATTTTGACTGTCAGATATATATTCAAGGTACAAGATTTCATTATTCTTTTCAACAGCTAATTTTTTACTATCTTGAAAAGTTTGCATAGGGGTTTTACCATAACAATATTTTCCTGAATGTGGCCTTTCATGATTGTAATACTCTAACCAAATATCAAGATCTAGCTGTAAATCTTCAAGGGATGTATAAATCTTTTTTCGCATAGCTGTATCAAAGAATTCCTGTTTCATAGTTTTGTTAAAACGCTCACACATACCATTGGTTTGAGGCGAGTAAGCGCGAGTAACAGTATGTTCTATACCTTCGATGCTTAAGAATAACTCAAAAGCATGATGCTCTATATTGCCTTTATATTCGCTCCCCCGATCAGTAAGGATACGTAAGATAGGTATCCCTTGCTCCTCATACCATGGTAATATCCGGTCATTGAGCATATCAGCACTCGTCAGCGCTGTTTTCTCAGTATATAGTTTAGCATCTGCTACTCTGGTATAGCTGTCGATAAAGACCTGAGAATAAACCTTACCTATACCTTTAAAATTGCCAACATAATATGTATCCTGGCACCCTAAATAACCTGGATGCTGCGTTTCTATCTCACCATGGGCTTCTTTCTCATTACGACGCTTCTCTAATACTTGTAACTGGGCTTCGGTAAGAACAATACCATCTTGAGCCATCTTAGCTTCTAATGCTTTAAGCCTTTTATTGATATTGTTTAAATCATTACGCAACCAAATTGATCTTACCCCACCAGGTGATACAAGAACACCTGTCTTCTTAAGCTCATTTGATACTCTCAGTTGCCCATATGCTGGATATTCTACAGCCATATCCACAACTGCTTTCTCCACACGTGGATCTACTCTATTAGCTATTATGGGCTTCTTCCGACTTATTTCGTATAGGGCTTCTTCTCCTCCAGTTTCATATAATTCTTGAAATCTATAGTAACTATCTCTACTATATCCCATAGCCTTACATGCTGCTGATACATTGCCTAAACTCTTTGCTAGCCCTAATAACCCTAGTTTGGGCTTTATTATTTTTTGATTTAAGTTCATTGTGACCTTCCATTTTTTTATCTGTATTTTTTATACATTATTTTTATTAAATGTAAGATCAAATGTCAACTAATACAGTTTACGCCTCTGCTCAGGATCTAGGCCTCTAATTTCCTCCTCAATTTTATAAACTAACGCAATTTGCTCTAATGATTTAAAGGCAATATTTGCTTTATCATTATTTACAGTTACCTCGTAAAACTTGCGCCTCGTATGTGCCCAGCATGCCGCTTCTATTATCCGAGCTACTGAATTATCATCATTTTTATATATTTGATCATAACCCGAATAAGCGTCAGCATGTACTATTCCTGTAAAGTCTTTTAAATGGTTAAATGGTCGCTCTCCCTTACGATCAGGACTATAAAAATAACAAACTGCAGGTGGAATATTATCTGAATGCGTCCTACCATCTCTAACATAAGTCCAAATTCTGCCAATCTTGGTCTTACCAATACCCGGGGCTAACACTTTCACAGGAGTGTCATCAACATGGATTTGACTAGCAGAGAATACGGATTTTCTTAGACTATCAATCAATGGCTGTAATAGCTTAGAACATTGACCAGCCCAGCTAGCCATAGTACTTCTAGCCAATTCTATACCTTCACGCTCATAAATTTGTGACTGACGATATAGCGGTAGATGGTTGCAATATTTTTGTACTAATATATGGGCAAGTAAACCAGGCCCAGCCTTACCTTTATCAATTACGCCTGATGGTGGATAGGCTTGCACGATAGTTTCACAATGGGTGCAAGCACAGCGTGGTCTAATATGGCGTATCACTTTAAATGATGATGGAATATACTCTAGTGTTTCTGATATATCGTTGCTAATAGTACGAAATTTTTCACTTCCGCATGTAGGACATAGTGGATCTGGGGTTAATATCACCTCTGTACGCTCTAAATTATCAGGTAACTTCTGACGTTTAGGATGTTTTTTCGATAAGATTTCGGTCTCGCATTTATCTTCCTTATCTTCTAGTAAAATATTAGATAACTGATTACTCAAAGACTCACTATCTTCAATAGCATGTTCAAGCTCATCTATTTGCCTATTTAATTTCTCCGAGGATTTACCAAAACGTTTTGCTTTAAGCAAAGCAAGTTGGTTTTCAAGAGATGTCATTTTTTCTACCAAATCAGTAATAATTTGATGTAAAATGACAGTATCAGTAGGTAATTTTTGCAGGTCTAAAATCATCCAGCTATTATACCATTAAACCCATTATATTTCAAAGATTTTATAGGTTTTTGCTGCAAATAAAAAATACCATTTAACCACTTCTATCCAGCATACTCTGGAGCCTTGGACCATCTTGGATTACGCCAATCTATTCCTTCAATTAACATTGATAATTGAGCTCTTGTAATACCTATAGAATCTTTATCATCACTTTTTAACCAGGTAAATTTGCCGCTATCAAGGCATTTATAAAATAAACAAAATCCTTGCCCATCCCACCATAAAATCTTGATTTTATCAGCACTTCTACCTCGAAAAACAAACATTGCACCACTGCAAAATTTAGTGGATAATATTGATTCAGCAAGTAAAGATAAACCGTTAACTCCCTTACGCATATCCGTATAACCAGTACACAAATATATTTTTGTATTACCTTCAGGATTTAACATGATTGCTCTTCTAATATTCTCAATATCTCAACTAAACTTGAACTTTTAACTTTACCTTCAATAACCAGAGAAAAATCATTAAATATTAGTGAGGCTTTTTCTAAAGTAGAGCTTCTGGTATCTAAAACTGACAATTCTACAAACCCCTTAGCTTTATCAGTTTCATTTTTGTTACTTATTATAAATTTCTTCGCCTCTCGTTTCCAAGTATATATCGTAGTTTCTGAAATATTGTAAGATTTAGCGAGCTTTGATACTAGGCAATTAGGTGCTTGAGCTTCTCGTAATATTTGCTCCTTTATTTCGGGCAATATCTTCTTATAGTTATTTGGCATAGAATTATATCCTTCTTTATTAAGATGTTATCATACTATACCTTATTATCTTTAATAGACCGCCTTTACCGTACGGTTACATTTAATCGCTGGTTTATATAATTGGGAACTAAATTATTAGGGTTATGCAAGAGGTCTATTGGCGATAGATTGCACTTAAATTCGCAATATTACCAAATTAAAGATAATATAGAACCTACTGCCAAAGTTGAAGAAGTAGCGATGCAAACTGTAAACGTCATTGCGAGTGAGCCGAAGGCGAGCATGGCAATCCAGGAAAATAATTTACAAGATGGATTACTTTATCAACCTAACGTCCTGCCGCGCCATGACGTTGGCACGGTTGTAGATTTAACTACAAAGCTTCGCGCCAATGACAATTATAATCTTGCCAATGACAATTATAAAATTAACGACAACTCTCAACACCAACTGGAGATAAGTAAAAAAATAACCGTCGGTCAGCAAGAAGTAACAAAGGTTAAGAATGATCTGAAAGCTAATAGTAGCCATAGCAATACTCCTCCCCCTACTTATAATTCCTCTACCAACAAGAAATATCTTTCTGAGCTAAACCGCAAGCAAGAAATGGCTGATTTAAAGCGACAGCTCTCAATGAGAGCCGAAAGAGTAGCTTATTCTCTTCTGGGGTTACCAAATAAATATTTATCCAATAACCACACGCTACGCTGGGGAGAGGATGGGAAAATAGTGATGAAAATTACAGGTAGCAAAGCTGGTATCTGGCACGATTTTAGTAACGATAGTGGGGGAGACTTATTTACATTAGTGCAAAGGGAGAAAGACTGTGATTTTATTCAAGCTAAAGAATATCTGCAAGATATGGTTGGTATGGTTAATAACTATCAAAATAAAGCAACCTGGCTAAAAGATTTGGCAGCAGACGCATTCTACCAAAAAGTTAAATCACAGGAGCAAAAGGAACAAGATGTTGAAAAAGCGAAAATCAAATACGCGCAAGATTTATATAATAAATCCAATTCTCTCAAATATTCCACGCCAGATAATGTAGCAAAAAAATATTTATCAGAACATCGTGGAATTGAAATAATACTAACAAAATATCAGCTAAGCCAAGACCTACGAACCAGCATGATATGGGATAATACAACTAAACAACATTACCCGGTTCTAATTAGCTTTGCCAGGGACAAAGAAGGCAAAATCACCGGCGGGCAAGCAATATATTTAAACAAAGATACAGGTGCTAAAGCTAATATTGACGTTAACAAACGTTCCTTTGGTAAAATTAGCAGATCTTTTGTAGAAATTCAACGAGATAATGACCAAAAAAGCAATATCACCATTATAGCAGAAGGGGTAGAAACCGCCCTTAGCCTCCAAGAAGCAGGACTAAAAGGCAATATCTTCTGTAGCCTTGGAGTTAGTAACATCAAGAATTATCACCCCAAAGCCAATGAACGTATCATAATCGCTGCCGATAATGATGGTCAAAATGCCCCAGCAATAAAAGCTGTAGCAAATGCTAAGGAAATATTAGAACAAAAAGGCGCTATAGTTTCAATCACCATGCCTAAAGAGCCTGGTGACTTTAATGATCTTCTTAAAACTCAAGGACCAGCTTCAATTAGAGAACTATTAGTACCAGAGATTAACAAATTAGCAACAGGCCATAAAAATAATCAGATTAAATCTATCGAATTAGAACTATCAAAGTCAGTAGGTGCTGAGAATAGCAATACATTACAAAACTTCCAAAACGCAATAAAATCATTAGAAAGATTTACTATACTCGAAAATATAACCACCGCTCTACAACTATACAAAGACCAAGGCCTCGAAACTTTCATTACCCATACCCACAAAATCTGCGCTACAGCAATTGAACAAAAAATAACAATAGATTTCCAAACCATGCACAATAAATTTAATCCTAATTTTCACTTAGTGGCCACTCGATTTTGTGATATGGTAATATATGATTTTAAAGGTAAAAGCCATACAATACCAGAAGATTACCTAGCAGCTATCGGTAAAGACAAGCAGGTAATGCAGTATATTAACCATGAGTCAACAATAGGCAAGGAAATCAAACTTGAGATGCAGAATGTAGCAGAAATGCAGAGAAATCATAGGATAGTAGTAAAATAAGTTTAAAATTGTTCCAAGTATCTATGGGGTACAGCTATTGAATAATGTTAACTAAGATATCAAGATGTCGCTTAAGGCATTTTGGTTAATCATGTGTATTAGTTGACATTTGATCTTACATTTAATAAAAATAATGTATAAAAAATACAGATAAAAAAATGGAAGGTCACAATGAACTTAAATCAAAAAATAATAAAGCCCAAACTAGGGTTATTAGGGCTAGCAAAGAGTTTAGGCAATGTATCAGCAGCATGTAAGGCTATGGGATATAGTAGAGATAGTTACTATAGATTTCAAGAATTATATGAAACTGGAGGAGAAGAAGCCCTATACGAAATAAGTCGGAAGAAGCCCATAATAGCTAATAGAGTAGATCCACGTGTGGAGAAAGCAGTTGTGGATATGGCTGTAGAATATCCAGCATATGGGCAACTGAGAGTATCAAATGAGCTTAAGAAGACAGGTGTTCTTGTATCACCTGGTGGGGTAAGATCAATTTGGTTGCGTAATGATTTAAACAATATCAATAAAAGGCTTAAAGCATTAGAAGCTAAGATGGCTCAAGATGGTATTGTTCTTACCGAAGCCCAGTTACAAGTATTAGAGAAGCGTCGTAATGAGAAAGAAGCCCATGGTGAGATAGAAACGCAGCATCCAGGTTATTTAGGGTGCCAGGATACATATTATGTTGGCAATTTTAAAGGTATAGGTAAGGTTTATTCTCAGGTCTTTATCGACAGCTATACCAGAGTAGCAGATGCTAAACTATATACTGAGAAAACAGCGCTGACGAGTGCTGATATGCTCAATGACCGGATATTACCATGGTATGAGGACCAAGGGATACCTATCTTACGTATCCTTACTGATCGGGGGAGCGAATATAAAGGCAATATAGAGCATCATGCTTTTGAGTTATTCTTAAGCATCGAAGGTATAGAACATACTGTTACTCGCGCTTACTCGCCTCAAACCAATGGTATGTGTGAGCGTTTTAACAAAACTATGAAACAGGAATTCTTTGATACAGCTATGCGAAAAAAGATTTATACATCCCTTGAAGATTTACAGCTAGATCTTGATATTTGGTTAGAGTATTACAATCATGAAAGGCCACATTCAGGAAAATATTGTTATGGTAAAACCCCTATGCAAACTTTTCAAGATAGTAAAAAATTAGCTGTTGAAAAGAATAATGAAATCTTGTACCTTGAATATATATCTGACAGTCAAAATTTAACTGACAATCAGGTGCAAAATTTATAGTGTCTGTAAGATCAAATCTTGACTTCTACAAATCATGTTCCAAAATTGATTCCACCTTCCTTTTGTTTGAACAAGAGATCTAATGGAAATAACTATTTTGGCACCTTGAGTTCGCCACTGCATTGCTGATTTACATAATCTTTGCTTGATCAGCGTCTTGCAAGCCGCTTCCGTCACACCAGAACCTATAGGAAAATTTTGTGCTGTGTAATTACTATAATTCATACGTTCTAATTGATTAGTAAAATAGCTCACCGCTTTACTCAAATTGTCCTTTATTGCTGGTGATATTTTTTTATTTCCTTCATTTTTTTTCACTTGTTCCTTCATCGTGTCTAAAAGCTCTGCAGCCGCATTGTTTTCATGCTTTAATTTATGACAAGCATTACTCAACCATTCCTTTCTTCTCCCTTCATCACTAAAAAATGAATATGAACTTTTTGCTAAATATTCGCTAGCATGATAAAAATCTAGAATATGATATTGTGTATTCAGTTCTAAAAATTTCCAATTATTACTTGCGCCATCAGCAATGCCAATATAATTTGCTGCAGGATATTTTTGTTTGATTTTATTAACCTCTCCTTGTAAACGAGCTATAAATAACCCTTTACCATATTCAGGAGACGCTCCAATATATATTGTATGCAATCTTTCGCTTTGCGCATCGTACAAAGAGATATTACCTGTCATAGCTTCACGATAACCTTGTTCTTTCATTAAAATACATGTGCCATCTAAACTAATACCTATACTGGTAACCGGTTCTACAATCTTGGGAATAGCATATTCCCAATCTTCTTCTGTCGCTAAAGCTATAGATCCTATATAATCAGCAACCTTTTGGATATATCCTCTCGAACAACTCCTAGAATGATTCTCTGCAAAATCTTCACTGACATCTTTCGCACTTAAAGATGCATATTTATACGAAATCATTTTGGCAAATTTTGGTGTAGAATGAATAATTATACGCCCTTTCTCATCAACTGGACAAAACGTCTTGCCTCCTTTCGAGCTCTGATATACATGTCGCATTATCTCAACAGTACCATAGGGTGTCTCATACTCTTTTTTCACTTTGCCCTTTGAAGACATTCTGACACTACCAATATTAATTATCGCACCAGTTGCATCAAACTTACTTAGGGCTTCTTTAGTTGCAATGCACCCAACCTCATTTACTCCTTTCTGTATCGCATCTTCCATTTCAAGCATAGAGCCATCCAATTTTAATGTAATTTGTATTGTGATTTCTTCTCCGTTCCGTGTTATTATTTCTGCCATAGCTTAATTCCAATTATTTACTAAAATCTCACCATAGCATAATTTAAAACATTATTCAATAGCTGTACCCTATCTATGTGTAACTTTTTAACCCATTACCAAATAAAATAGTTAACAGTAAATGTTAATTATCTTTAACATTAGCTAATTTGTGGTACAATTAGTTAACTTTTTCAATAGACAGAGTGGGAGATACACTAATAGGTTCTTAATCACTTTCAACTAAACCAAATAGCAAGTTAAAATATAAATAATAAAATGGGTAGATAAATGGCTAAAGCTGAGAGAGAGAGCACCAAAGAATCCGTTGTTAGCAATGTAATAGCTATTCTTAAGGAGTATGGACAGCTGGCTAATGACAGTGCAGTTAGTAGGGCCCCAGAGGTGATAAAAGAAAATTTGATAGTAGATCTAGTGCTTCGTTTCTCAATATTTATTAAGCACGAGAAACCGCTTGATGAGAAGCAAGAGGAGATTTTTAAAAAGGTACAGGATAAGCAAAATCTTATAATACAAAAAGGTGAAAAATATGTAAAATTAGAAGATAAGAGCACGGTAAACCTAAAGGACGTGATGAATTCCGACATGAAAGCTTTATTAACTGCTTGGGATGCATTATCGTCTATATTAGGCAAGATTGACAAATCTGGGAAAGAAAAGGTGATTGAGGAGCTTAAAATGTTGGGTAGTGAAGGAAGAAGATCCGATAGGAGTGCTTTTCTAAGAAAGCAACTAGATCAATTAGTTGGTAAGGAAGAGGTACCTAGTATTACAGAGAAATCTAGATATCAAAATACTTATACATCTCCTCCCCCTCCCAAAGATACAGCCTTACATATAGCGGTAAAGTCTGGAAATATTAAAGAAGTAGACAGGTTGCGTGGAGATCCTAATATTGATGTTAATGCTTGCGATGCGCAAAACAAAACTGCTTTGGATATAGCCGTAGAATTAAGACGTGCTGATCTAGTCTCGAGCTTATTACGCTATCCAAGAATTGATAAAGTTTATGAAACTTTAAATAATGCCATAAATAATACATTAGATGATGTAGCGAAGAAGAATATATCAAATTATGAAATCCTCCAAAAAAATAATTTTGAGATAATAAACCAGTTAATTAACAAAGGTATTAAGTGCTCAGTTGAGCCTTTTAGAAGGGCAGTGTTGGAAGATAATATTGAGTTAGTAAATCTACTAACAAAAAAGCCCCGTAGACATCGAGATATAGAGTATTGGATGAGAAATGAGGATATTTTTATAACGGCATGGAAGAAGGGGGTTAGTAAAGAGATGTTAGACATTTTAGTTATGCATGGGGCTAACATGAATTATGATCATAATCCTAAGAATATGCATACCAAAATTACAAATCTTTTACACGAGTCATTAGAGAAGAGGGAATTTGATAAAGCCAAGCAACTTATTATCTATGGTGCTGATACGTCTCTTCCTAATGAAGGTGGTGTTACACCTGCAGATTTAATACACAGCTTAAATGACAAAGAACTCAAAAAATTATTGGAAACTCAAAAGGCAGAAGTAGCAGAAAGTTTGGAATTAATGAAAAAGATTCAGGAATCTAAAGCAATCCCTCCTAATTGTAATGATGAACAGTTAAATAAATTAATGTTTTTTTTAGAACATGAAACGTTAACGTACTCTATAAAAAAAATATATAATTTTCAAGGAGAGTATACTGGAAGGAAGAAAGCTAATGTTATAATAAATACGGTGCAAGGTATTATTAATAAGTATCAAAATGCTAAAAAAAGAGCTGCACAACTAGCTGGTAATTTACTGCAACCAGGACCATCAGGAGCTTCCAGCTCCCCACCAAGAACACCATCTCCTGAACTTAAGGGATCCTCACGGGCCCTTTAAAAATAGGTTTGAGCTTGCATAAGTAAGCGAGAAGGTTTATAGGAAGAAGCTTATAATAATACGAGTGATAACAGAAACCATGTAAAAAATCTAAGCTTTACGTTGCAATCTCATCGTTAACTTAATGATTGGATAATTACCAGCAAGTTTGACGTAACAGGTGAGGTCTGGTAAAGTCATGATTTCAGAAGGCATGACTAGTAATCTTTTGCGTTGGATATTGTTGATATTGACCCCATCGCGCATGGTATTGGAGCCGTAAGATAGGCTTTCTTGAGTTTCCAGAGTTTCTTGCTCGCCGAGCATTAAGGCTGATCTGTGGGCGGTTTGTTGATCACTAACTCGGAAGATGAATTTGCTGTTGAACAAGTCTAGCATTGAAGCGGCACCAGCAAGGCCATAAATTTCTTCTAGTTGGTAGATATTTTGTAGGCCGGCAACAAAGCAGCCTCCATATTTACGGCTTTCAGCCAGAGCAGTTGGGAGTGACGGTATTTTCTGCAAAGCTGGTAGTTCATCGATAATAAACCACATATTGTTATTATTTGTGTGAGTAGGACGATCCATCAGCGCTTTAATAACAATGCTGATCCATGCTGAGATTAATGGGCGCAGCGTAACTCGTTGGTTTGGCGTAGCTGTTATAAATAACCAACCTTGTTGTTGAGGGTCAGTAAACCACTTTCTAATACTAAAGTCACCTTTTGATTGCAAACGCTTTAGAGAGGCAATATTTTTTCCAACGGTAGCCTGAATACCAGCAGAAGTTTCTGGGGCACTGCTACTGACCATACCAGCTACTGCGGTATTTTTAAAAATTTTAGCAAATGCTTTATTATCTGAACAAATAATCGTATTGACCAGTTTTTCAATATCTTTGCTATCCTTATATAGCTGCAAACCTTCGGATAATACGTAACCGTACGGTAAAGGCGGTCTATTAAAGATAATAAGGTATAGTATGATAACATCTTAATAAAGAAGGATATAATTCTATGCCAAATAACTATAAGAAGATATTGCCCGAAATAAAGGAGCAAATATTACGAGAAGCTCAAGCACCTAATTGCCTAGTATCAAAGCTCGCTAAATCTTACAATATTTCAGAAACTACGATATATACTTGGAAACGAGAGGCGAAGAAATTTATAATAAGTAACAAAAATGAAACTGATAAAGCTAAGGGGTTTGTAGAATTGTCAGTTTTAGATACCAGAAGCTCTACTTTAGAAAAAGCCTCACTAATATTTAATGATTTTTCTCTGGTTATTGAAGGTAAAGTTAAAAGTTCAAGTTTAGTTGAGATATTGAGAATATTAGAAGAGCAATCATGTTAAATCCTGAAGGTAATACAAAAATATATTTGTGTACTGGTTATACGGATATGCGTAAGGGAGTTAACGGTTTATCTTTACTTGCTGAATCAATATTATCCACTAAATTTTGCAGTGGTGCAATGTTTGTTTTTCGAGGTAGAAGTGCTGATAAAATCAAGATTTTATGGTGGGATGGGCAAGGATTTTGTTTATTTTATAAATGCCTTGATAGCGGCAAATTTACCTGGTTAAAAAGTGATGATAAAGATTCTATAGGTATTACAAGAGCTCAATTATCAATGTTAATTGAAGGAATAGATTGGCGTAATCCAAGATGGTCCAAGGCTCCAGAGTATGCTGGATAGAAGTGGTTAAATGGTATTTTTTATTTGCAGCAAAAACCTATAAAATCTTTGAAATATAATGGGTTTAATGGTATAATAGCTGGATGATTTTAGACCTGCAAAAATTACCTACTGATACTGTCATTTTACATCAAATTATTACTGATTTGGTAGAAAAAATGACATCTCTTGAAAACCAACTTGCTTTGCTTAAAGCAAAACGTTTTGGTAAATCCTCGGAGAAATTAAATAGGCAAATAGATGAGCTTGAACATGCTATTGAAGATAGTGAGTCTTTGAGTAATCAGTTATCTAATATTTTACTAGAAGATAAGGAAGATAAATGCGAGACCGAAATCTTATCGAAAAAACATCCTAAACGTCAGAAGTTACCTGATAATTTAGAGCGTACAGAGGTGATATTAACCCCAGATCCACTATGTCCTACATGCGGAAGTGAAAAATTTCGTACTATTAGCAACGATATATCAGAAACACTAGAGTATATTCCATCATCATTTAAAGTGATACGCCATATTAGACCACGCTGTGCTTGCACCCATTGTGAAACTATCGTGCAAGCCTATCCACCATCAGGCGTAATTGATAAAGGTAAGGCTGGGCCTGGTTTACTTGCCCATATATTAGTTGTATTAGTTGACATTTGATCTTACATTTAATAAAAATAATGTATAAAAAATACAGATAAAAAAATGGAAGGTCACAATGAACTTAAATCAAAAAATAATAAAGCCCAAACTAGGGTTATTAGGGCTAGCAAAGAGTTTAGGCAATGTATCAGCAGCATGTAAGGCTATGGGATATAGTAGAGATAGTTACTATAGATTTCAAGAATTATATGAAACTGGAGGAGAAGAAGCCCTATACGAAATAAGTCGGAAGAAGCCCATAATAGCTAATAGAGTAGATCCACGTGTGGAGAAAGCAGTTGTGGATATGGCTGTAGAATATCCAGCATATGGGCAACTGAGAGTATCAAATGAGCTTAAGAAGACAGGTGTTCTTGTATCACCTGGTGGGGTAAGATCAATTTGGTTGCGTAATGATTTAAACAATATCAATAAAAGGCTTAAAGCATTAGAAGCTAAGATGGCTCAAGATGGTATTGTTCTTACCGAAGCCCAGTTACAAGTATTAGAGAAGCGTCGTAATGAGAAAGAAGCCCATGGTGAGATAGAAACGCAGCATCCAGGTTATTTAGGGTGCCAGGATACATATTATGTTGGCAATTTTAAAGGTATAGGTAAGGTTTATTCTCAGGTCTTTATCGACAGCTATACCAGAGTAGCAGATGCTAAACTATATACTGAGAAAACAGCGCTGACGAGTGCTGATATGCTCAATGACCGGATATTACCATGGTATGAGGACCAAGGGATACCTATCTTACGTATCCTTACTGATCGGGGGAGCGAATATAAAGGCAATATAGAGCATCATGCTTTTGAGTTATTCTTAAGCATCGAAGGTATAGAACATACTGTTACTCGCGCTTACTCGCCTCAAACCAATGGTATGTGTGAGCGTTTTAACAAAACTATGAAACAGGAATTCTTTGATACAGCTATGCGAAAAAAGATTTATACATCCCTTGAAGATTTACAGCTAGATCTTGATATTTGGTTAGAGTATTACAATCATGAAAGGCCACATTCAGGAAAATATTGTTATAGTAAAACCCCTATGCAAACTTTTCAAGATAGTAAAAAATTAGCTGTTGAAAAGAATAATGAAATCTTGTACCTTGAATATATATCTGACAGTCAAAATTTAACTGACAATCAGGTGCAAAATTTATAGTGTCTGTAAGATCAAATCTTGACTTCTACACTTAAAGACAGTATGGATATGTTATGTTTATTTATCCCTCAAAATTGTGGGTAATAGTAAGCCCTCTACCCTACTTACTATAGACCAAATGTTCATCCATCTCGACTTTTAATGCTCTTTCAAATAGATTCTTAGTCAACTGCTTTAACATACCGTCTTTAGCAAAGAAGCTCGTTAAATCAGTATCTTTATCTATAAGTAAATCTACTGCTTGTTTTATTTTTTCTTCATTAGTATTACTCATATCATTCCTGTTAAATTATATTATTGTTAATATAACCTACTTCAGAAATTTACACACTTACTGAAACAGCACCTAAAAAGAGTCAATCAACTTGATACTATAGCCACCTCCTTACCCGCGAAAGCCATGGAAATCTTCAGGATCTTTTTCACATGCTTATACTCTTTTATTTTGCTATCATATTGCCTATCTATAATTTGCTTTAACCCTGATTTTGCAGTGGATTCTAACTCTTCCGAAGTTTTACATATTTTATATTCAATGATAATTGCGGTGTCTAGCGCCCGAGCTATTGGAATCAATACGTGGTCACACCTGCCATACCCAAATTCTCTGTTAGATTCTACCATATATCTACTGGCTAACGGCGCTAGCAGCCCTCCCATTAAATTATGATAATCTCTTTCTCCACATAAATCATGATAACTGGTGGAATTTAATAAATATCCTTGCAATCTTTTGCCAAATCTCTCTATTTGCTGATCAATTAATAAGGCGATAAAATCATAATAATCACTCATATCCATATTCAATTTAGCCGAAACCCAGCCCATTACCCTTTCGGCGTAGATCCCTCTGACTTCTTTATTAGGAATGGTTAAATGATATCTTAAATCCTCTGGATCGTCATTTGCCAGGGCAGGATTTAAATAACCAGCAAATACGAGTAAGCTATAGAGTATATCTTTATTATGTTCTATTTGCCCTAAAGAAATTTGTTTATATAATTTCTTCACAATTCCTCTACCTTCCAATAATTCTTGCAGATCTTCTTGTATTGCATCTGACAATAATGCTTTATCAACAAGCCCGGTGCCCCCGCTATCTAGCCAATAATGATCAAGCTTACCCTTGTGTGCTAAACACTGCATTATTGACCATGGGTTGTAAATGACTTCCCCGCCAAATGTATAACCATTATACCAATCTTTAATCTTCTCTGGATCAGTACTTGTTGGGACGATAGTGAGTAACCCATCTACTTCATCTTGAGTAAAACCATAAAACTTAGAAAAATCTTCATCTAATAAACTATATTCACTTACGTTATTCAAATCTGAGAATAAATTAGCTTTAGCTACTCGTAATATGCCGGTAATTACTCCTTTCTCTAAATATGGATTGGTTTTCAGGGCGCTACCAAACATGCCGCGAAATATTTTGAGAACATCTTCAAACTCTTTGGATTTATGGCCAAACTCAAGGTAAGAACTATTAATCGGTGTATCATACTCATCTATTAGTATGTACACTTTTTGGCCAAAATGCATAAAAAGTAATTCACTTAAAAATCTTAAACTAATTTTTAGATCATCTGTACTCAGCTCTCCTGTAAAGTATTTCTTCAGCTCCTTTTTTTGTACCTCTTGCAGTAATCCTGTATTGTCTCTTATGTATCGTTCTAAGTATTGGTGTTGTAAAAACAACCCTATAATTTGCCGTTTTATTCCATTCTCAATCTCCTGATAACTACTACCTTTCACATCCTTAAAATTTATTGAAATAACAGGAAATTGACCTTGACGTTTTATTGCATTTGCAATGTTGGCAATTTTTAAAGGTTTAAGTTCCTTAGTTTCGTCAAAACCTAAATCTACTGTACCACCAATAAACAGCTTGTTATTTATCTTCTCTCCCTCAGGTAAAGGCCTACCATCTTCATCCACTTCTATTTCCAAGAATTTCTGGAGCATATTCATATTCAAGCTCTTACCCCAACGCCTTGGCCTGGTAATGAGAATCACTTTACCACTATCTTGCAGTATTTCCCTAATCATTAAACTTTTATCAACAAATACATCGCTATTAACTACTAGGTCATAGAATTCATCGGTACCTACTAACATTCTAGGCAGCTTATTACCAGCTGGGAAGGGGGTAATAGCTTGATGTATTGAATTAGTATCCGAAAGGTTAACTGTCATATTAGTTGATTATACTTGAGGATTATTTTAGTTCTTTAAACTATAAGAAATTATAGCATAAATAAATTAGACCACTAAGTAATTTCCAGAAAATATTTTTTGCTGTAAGTTTATAAGGCTTACAGCAACTTGTTTTTACCTAACTAATCAGTGCTATTTGGTAGTTGTATCGGTATTTTACACTCAATAGTGGTGGTTTTACCCTCGATGCTGCTAAGAACAATTTTACCATGCATTTCGTGGATCAACTGTTTTACACATATTAACCCTAAACCTAATACTTTATATTGCCTAGCAGAATCAAAACTTGCCAGCTCCTCACACATATCTTGTTGCTTCTCTAGAGATATCCCAATTCCAGTATCATGGACCATAACTTGTAATATCCGATCTCTATCATCTTGTTCTAAACCATTAAAATCGTGTGATTCTTCATAGTACCCTACAATTTTTGTAATAAAAGGGGAGGGAAGGTATTGCATATGGGTATTTGAAGTAGTATAAGAGTGTATTTTTTGAGCATGCACAATATACTACTTCAGTCGTTGATACTAAACTTTTTTTGGAAAAGATCAAGAATAGAATGTCTTACTGGGATGATTATGAGTCTGATTGAGAATTGCTCTGTTAGCGGTAAAAACATGGCACTTGGGATTTTGGGTGAAGCTAAACATAGCTCTAGAACCCAGAGAATATATAGGTTTTTTAGGGATCAAATATTTAATTATGATCAAGTTGCTAAGTTTATTTTGAATATTTTTGCTAATGATCAATACATTATTGCTCTTGATAGAACATGCTGGAAATTTGGCAAAAGTGATATTAATATATTATTTTTGGTCATAGTTTTTGGAAAAATTTCTGTACCTATTTATTGGTATCCCCTAGAGCATGGAGGGGCTTGCTCTAGCTGGTTGATGGAGGCAATGTTAGACAGATTTATTAATAATTTTGGAGTACATAAAATTAAATATTTGCTGGCTGATCGTGAATTTATGAGCAAAGAAAGGCTTAATTTTTTGACTAAAAAACAAATAAAATTTACGATTCAGTTAGAAAAGATATGCTAATTCGCATTACAAATGTTTTGCAAACTAAACCAGTTGGTAAAAGTTTTGATTATGTAAAACCCCTTGAATACATTGAAGTTAAGGGCATGTTATGGGGCCATGCAGTGACATTATCGGCCTATAGAAATGAGAAAAATGAACTGATGGTTGTTGCGGCTAGCAGTGATATTGATGTCAGCATTTTTGCTTTATATAAATTTCGCTGGTCAATTGAGCGACTATTTAAACATCTCAAAAGCGGTGGATTTGATATTGAAAAAAGTCACATAACAAACCCAGATAGATTCGTGAAATTAGTTACAGTTTGTGCTATTGCCTCGGCTTTAATAATAAAAAATGGACTAATACAACATGAGATAAAACCCATAAGGATTAGAACCGCGAAAACTAATCCAAAACAATTAGTATCATTTTTTACATACGGATTGGATCATTTAAGAAACTCCTTGAAACACGCAAGTAGCAAGGCAAAAGCAGTATTAAAAAGAATTTTGCAGTACGACTCAATTACTGATTTTGATTGCTACTTTCCTACATTGTTACAAAAATTGTAGGGTACTATGATGCTTTCCATGAGTCAATCATTTAGTTTGTGTAAGTTCTAAATTTTATTTCCAATAAATTATATTTAAAATCGCCACAAAGTATTTCGAATTGGTTCAAAGCTAAAGCCCAATCTTTAATAGGCATGGTCCATTTTTTGGCTGCATTTTGCATGGATAAAAATATTATTTTTTGAATTGACTTATCATCCGGAAATACCCCTTTATTTTTGATAATTTTTCTAATTTGACGATTTACAGATTCAATGGTGTTAGTAGTATAAATCACCTTTCGGATCTCTTCAGGAAAGGCAAAAAATGGTATTATTCCAGACCAATTACGCTGCCAAATATCAGAAATTACTGGATATTTTTTATCCCATTTTACACCGAATTGCTGGAGTTTTAAACGTGCCATTTCTTCATTATTGGCTGTATAAATTTATTTTAAATCTGATGTGACCTCTTTTAAATCTTTATATGACACATACTTTACTGAATTGCGCACCATATGGACAATACATAATTGTACTATGGTACTCGGAAATACGCTGCTTATTGCTTCTGGAAAGCCCTTTAAACCATCAACACATGCAATATAAATTTGTTCAACTCCTCGATTCTTTAATTGGCGTAACTACTTGCATCCAGAATTTAGCACCCTCATTTTTACCTATCCAAATGCCAAGTAATTCCTTTCTCCCTTCTACATTAACAGCAATTGCTAAATATACCGCTTTGGTTATTACTATGTGATTATCTCGAGATTTTACATAAATACAATCCAAGTATAATATTGGGTACACCCTATCTAAACAACGATTCTGCCACCTAGTTACTTCTTCTAGCACTCCATCTGTTATTGTTGATATTAAATCACCAGATACCTCTGTTTGATATATTTCTTCTAAATGCCCTCGGATCTCACTAACTGTCATCCCTCGTCCATAAAGAGATATCACCTTCTCATCAAATCCATTAAATCTCCTTAGCCCTTTAGGGATTAATTGTGGATTATATTCTCCTTCCCGATCTCTTGGTATTTCTACTGTCAGCTTGCGACCATCACCATCAATAACTGTCTTCTAATAGTTACCATTGCGACGATTATTATCTACTTTTGGTACTTTGCTATGTTTTGAATATCCTAATTCATGATCCAACTCACTTGCTAATATTTTCTCAACTATTTGCTTTTTAAGCTGTTGAAATAACTCATCTCGACCAAACAACTCTGATGGATCTGCTTTTGATAGGAGATCTTCTACTAACTGATTATTTATGTTTAATTTACCTTTATCTATATCTATTTTTTTAGCCATAATTTTCCTTTGTTTATGTTACTTTTTCTACAGTAATCTCTTACTGCTTTCTTTGCAACTTACACAAACTATAGGACAGACCCCTAATATTTTTGCCCCCCAAATTTGGTAATTATAGTTGGCGGTAAACAATTCCTATTATTTGCTATGAATGAGCAAAATAAGCAGCATCCTATACTAAAGGAGTTTATACAATTAGCCAAAACCACCCTAGACCCGAGTGCATTATTAGCTAAAAAGCACAGGGCTATAAGAAAGAGTCAGTCAATTTGATACTGCATAGCAACCTCCTTGCCACAAAAAGCCATGGAAATCTTCAGGATCTTTTTCACATGCTTATACTCTTTTATTTTGCTATCATATTGCCTATCCATAATTTGCTTTAATCCTGCTTGGGCAGCAGATTTTAGCGCTTCTGAAGTAGTACATATTTTATATTCAAGGATAATTGCAGTACCTACTGCCTGAGCTATTGGGATCAAGATGTGATCACACCTGCCATACCCATATTCTTTGTTAGATTCTATCATATATCTACTGACTAAAGGTGCTAGCAGCCCTCCCATTAAATTATGATAATCTCTTTCTCCACATAAATCATGATAACTGGTGGAATTTAATAAATATCCTTGCAATCTTTTGCCAAATCTCTCTATTTGCTGATCAATTAATAAGGCGATAAAATCATAATAATCACTCATATCCATATTTAACTTGAGTGAAACCCAGCCCGTTACTCTTTCGGCGTAGATCCCTCTGACCTCCTTATTAGGAATGGTTAAATGATATCTTGGATCCTCTGGATTATCATTTGCCAGGGCAGGATTTAAATAACCAGCAAATACGAGTAAGCTATATAATATATCTTTATTATGTTCTATTTGCCCTAAAGAAATTTGTTTATATAATTTCTTAACAATTCCTCTACCTTCCAATAATTCTTGCAGATCTTCTTGTATTGCATCTGACAATAATGCTTTATCAACAAGCCCGGTGCCCCCGCTATCTAGCCAATAGTGATCAAGCTTACCTTTATGCGCTAAACATTGCATAATGGACCATGGATTATATATTATTTCTCCACCAAATGTGTAACCATTATACCAATCTTTAATCTTCTCAGGATCTGTTTTAGTTGGTACTTTTTTTAGTAATTCATCAACTTCTGTTTGAGTAAAACCATAAAACTTAGAAAAATCTTCATCTAGTAAAGTATATTCACTAACATTATTCAAATCTGAGAATAAATTAGCTTTAGCTACTCGTAATATGCCGGTAATTACTCCTTTCTCTAAATATGGATTGGTTTTCAGGGCGCTACCAAACATACCACGGAATAATTCAACCACCCGCTCGAATTCTTCTGATTTATCACCAAATTTAATGTACGAGCTATTGATCGGGGTATCATACTCATCGATTAATATGTAAACTTTTTGGCCAAAATGCATAAAAAGTAATTCACTTAAAAATTTTAAACTATACTTCAAATCTTCTTTCGTCAGCTCTTCTGTAAAATATCGTTCTAACTTTGCTTTTTGTGCACTATCTAATAGTCCTATATCTTGCCTTAGGTAACGCTTTAAATAATAATGATTAGCAAACAGTTGTATAATCTGATTTCGTATACCGCTTTCAATTTCTTGATAATTACTACCCTTAACATCCTTGAAATTTATGGAAATTACCGGGTATTTTCCTTGACGTTTTATTGCATTTGCAATACTGGAAATTTTTAAAGGTTTAAGCTCTTTAGTTTCATCAAAACCTAAATCTACTGTGCCACCAATAAATAGCTTATTATTTATTTTCTCTCCCTCAGGTAAAGGTACACCTGTATCATTCACTTCTATTTCAAAGAATTTTTGGAGCATATTCATATTCAAGCTCTTCCCCCAGCGCCTTGGACGGGTAATGAGAATGACATCTCCACTATCTTCTAGTAATTCTTTAATCATTAAACTTTTATCAACAAATACATCACTATTGAACAACAAAGTTTTAAAGTCATCAGTACCTACTCTCATTCTAGGTAACTTATTACCAATAGCTAGGGAGGTAATAGCTTGATGTATTGAATTAGTATCAGAAAGGTTAACTGTCATATTACTTGATTATATTTAAGAATTACTGTAGATCTTTAAACTATAACAAATTATAGCATAAATAAGTTAGACCACTAAGTAATTTAAGCAATAATTTATTGCTGTAAGTTTGTAAGCATAGTACCCTACAATTTTTGTAACAATGTAGGAAAGTAGCAATCAAAATCAGTAATTGAGTCGTACTGCAAAATTCTTTTTAATACTGCTTTTGCCTTGCTACTTGCGTGTTTCAAGGAGTTTCTTAAATGATCCAATCCGTATGTAAAAAATGATACTAATTGTTTTGGATTAGTTTTCGCGGTTCTAATCCTTATGGGTTTTATCTCATGTTGTATTAGTCCATTTTTTATTATTAAAGCCGAGGCAATAGCACAAACTGTAACTAATTTCACGAATCTATCTGGGTTTGTTATGTGACTTTTTTCAATATCAAATCCACCGCTTTTGAGATGTTTAAATAGTCGCTCAATTGACCAGCGAAATTTATATAAAGCAAAAATGCTGATTTGCCAAATTTCCAGCATGTTCTATCAAGAGCAATAATGTATTGATCATTAGCAAAAATATTCAAAATAAACTTAGCAACTTGATCATAATTAAATATTTGATCCCTAAAAAACCTATATATTCTCTGGGTTCTAGAGCTATGTTTAGCTTCACCCAAAACCCCAAGTGCCATGTTTTTACCGCTAACAGAGCAATTCTCAATCAGACTCATAATCATCCCAGTAAGACATTCTATTCTTGATCTTTTCCAAAAAAAGTTTAGTATCAACGACTGAAGTAGTATATTGTGCATGCTCAAAAAATACACTCTTATACTACTTCAAACTCACATATGCAATACCTTCCCTCCCCTTTTATTACAAAAATTGTAGGGTACTATGCATTAGAATAATCTAGTAGCGCTTTAGCACAATCCAGAATAACAGCCCAATGATTTTTCACTTCCGCGTCTTGCTCCAACTTGCTCCAAAATTCCCTTACCAGGCACATTTATACTATTGCTAATATTCTTTAAGTGTATTTTAGTTATTTCAGCTGTTTGTAACTTTGCTTTTATTTCTTGTAATTCTAATTCTAAGTTTTTGAATTTAGTAATATCGACATAATGCTCGTGATCGCCACTTACGTCAGTTGTAAGCTCAGAAGCTGGTATCAATGTGGCAAATATTGGAGAAAATTTAACAATCCAGCCCTTTTCTGCAAGTGGATTTTGCTCTTGTTGTTGATTTTTAACATTATTTGTCATAAAATTCCTCTACCATTGGTTAAAACAAAGGGGAGCACAGAGGTTAAAGTGTTAAAATTTTGTGGTTTTAATTTAACTTCTGTGCTTAATACTACATTAGCGCAAGTATCTAATCAGCAGAGATATCACCATTAATATGAGGAGTACAGAGGATTTCTTAAACCAATGTCGAGATTTTTGCCAACAACTTCTCAAGAGCTGTAAATTAGAGATATGTAAGAAATTATATTTCTCAAAACCCCAAAAAAATACAGTGATAATCTTGCCGCTCCAAAGCAGAAAAAACCTCTACAGCCTGCATTAACACTGGCATTTATGATATCATTTATATTGGTAAAAGTTATGCTGCCTACTGCTAATAAACCACAACCATTTTTACAATGGGTTGGTGGTAAAAGAAAAATCACTGATAAGTTAATTGAACATATTCCTCTAGGACTAAATAACTATTACGAACCATTCCTTGGTGGTGGTGCATTATTTTTCCAAGTAAAGCACATGTTTAACAAATGCTTTTTATTCGATATTAATCTTGATTTAGTGACTAGCTACAATGCTGTTAAAAAAGATCCAGCTGAGGTGAGTAAATTATTGCAATCCCATCAAGAAAATCATTCAAAAGAATATTACTATCAGGTTAGGGATAATAATGTTAATAATCCACTCAACATTACTGCAAGGTTCATATACCTTAATAGATACGCTTTCAAAGGTATTTACCGCGTAAAGAAAGATGGTAAACTTGCGGTGTCCTTCTCGAGCAAAATTCATGCTAATTCTGATATTGATAGGAGACTACTGCAATGTAGCAGTTTTTTAAACAACACCTACGGCTGGAAATTTTTTGCCAATTTGATGCATGGGGTGTTTCGACATTTGATGTGTTGCTTGATAACGGTGGCATTATATAGATGAATAAAACCTCCTTCTTGCAATTCAAGCATGCATTGCCTGATACGCCTTTGACAAACACCCAGAGATTGTTCAAAGAAATGATAAGATTCTTGCAATTCATCTTCTTGTAGATGGTTACCGCTATTATAACAAACCTGAAGGCGGAAAACTATTAACGATAGAAGTTGTTTAGAAGTCTTACTTAAAGCTTTACCACTATTATTTTTCAGCTCGCGCCACTCTGGTGGCACAAAATTACCAACGAAATTATAGAAGATAGTATCATTTTGGTTACTATTAGGAGAAGTATAATCGATAGTAGAAGAGGAAGAGTTGACTAATTGCTGCATAATCCCTCCACCTGAATATCAGATCCAGTAAGGGTTTTAGAGCAATTTAAATAGCCATAACTGCATTTAAAAGCAGCATATAGCCAGCATATGGAATTTTGAGGGAAGTCAATAGCACCCTGAAAGGCTGATGGGTAATATGGTGGGCGATGAGAGATTTGAACTCCCGACCATCTGGTCCCAAGCCAGATGCTCTAATTTTTGCAACAATAACTCTACTATTATATAAAGAGCAGATACCGCATTATTAGCTTGTATTTCAACTGCTCCAGCTGAACACTCATGGCATTTTCCCTATTATCGAGGTTAAAGCTTAGAGTGTAGGTAAAATTGCATTATCTGTCAATCTTTATTCATATTATGCTTATACCTTACAATAAAAGCAGCATATAAACAGCATAAAATTATCAAGAAATATAATATATTAATAAAAAATTCTTTTATTAATAACAGTTTTGTGTTTTGCAGTATTAACTAATAAATGTTATGATAAAATTATATTAATAATCTTTTTGCAAAATGTTTAATACTTAAAGTTAAAATTTGAAAGGTTAAATATAAGTTGTAGCAATATAATAACAATGCTTTATATAGGCTATATATCATTATACAAAATTAAAGTATTACTAATCACAAGTCTTAATTTATATGATCAGCATATAAAACAGTTTGGCACAGATCACCCTAAAAATATCGAGATATTAAATATGGATGCAAAGTGTTATTCTTAAGATAAATATAATGATGGTATAGCCAGCTTTAAGTGAAAGAAATGCAAAAATATCTACTAATAATAATGGTATTAATTATGCCTTATACTGTAGTTGCTCAAGAGCAACTATTCAATCTTGTGACACCAGTAAGCTATTTTGTAAATCATGTTACCCAATTATCTGCAGTTACAAATAATTTAACTAAGTACAGGAAAGCAAGTATAGTTGGCATTAGTGGCATGGGTAAGACTCAACTTGCTAGGATGTATGCTTATGAGAATAAGGATAGTTATAAGCTGATTTGGTTTATTGATTGTAATTTAGACATTAATGAAGCATTTTTAAAATTAGCTAAATTAATTAACAAGAAGACTAAGACTAATGTAATTTCAGAAGACGTATTACATGTAAAAAACGAAATAATATCTTACTTATCCACCAAAGATAAATGGTTGTTAGTGTTTGATAATTTAAAAATCAAAGAAAATCATAAGGTACAAGAATTCATTAACTTAGAAAGTAATGGTCACATTATCTTTGGTTCTCAGGATGGTGAATTACTACCTAATATAGTAAAGATGACAGCCTTTGAACAAAGTGATTCTGTGACTCTTGCTAGTAATATTTTAGAGAATAGCGATACTAAACTAGCAGAATTTCTAGCTCAAGAGTTTACTGGCTACCCTATTTTGATAGTTCAAGGAGCTCAACTGTTAAATCAAGTACTAGGTTTAGATAAAGAAGAATATAGGAACAAAATCCAGCAATCTACTGATAAAATTAAACTCAATATTACTTTAGCGATTAAGGAATTAAAACCAAGTGCTAAGGAGCTATTAAATAAGATAGCTTTAATTAATAACCAGGCTTTTTCTAAAGATTTATTAGGGATTATCACTAATGATCAAAACCTTCTAGATAATGATATTTATCAATTATCTAAATTTGCTTTGATAGCTAACATTGATTCAAATGAAACTAATCCTATCTTTGAAATGCATGATGTTATCGCTCAAAAAATAGCAGAAATTAATGGTGAAAAAGTTAATCAGCTTTGCTTAGAGGAGGTTGTCGTTAAATTGGTAAATTCTATACCCCAAAGTATAGTCAAAGCTTGGGCGTTTAGAAATTCTCAAACCATAGCAGAAAACATTACCATAATTTCACAAAATGCTAAAAAATACAGTATCAGTTTATATAAGTTAATGGAATTAAATTTACAATTAATAGTACAATATGTTAATTCCTTAGATTTTTATAATGCAGAAAAATTAGTTAATTGGTTGAACCAAAATGATCAACAAAATAAATTTAAACTGTGGTTAATGAATAATGATGAAAAAAGCAGATATGCTGCGTACTTAGAGTTGATAGGAACATATTATAGAAACTCTCTTAACAATCAGTTGGCCATCCAATATTATGCTAAAGCAAAAAAAGTATTTGAAGATGTAAGGGGCTATGAAAACTATAAAAATAGTACAGTTTTATGGTTAGCAACAACTAACACTCTATTAGGAAAGATTCAAGAAGCAGAAAAAGATATTCAAGATATCGAACAAATGTTCAACAAAGGTTTAAATGATAAAAGTGATATAGGTATTATGTTTAGTGCTAAAGCAAAATTGTTCTTTATACAAGGAAAATATATTACATCACTAGAACTGATTAATAAAGCTATAGAATCATGTATTAAAAATGGCTTGCAGCCTGACGATCTAATTTTTATCAACCCTTATTTATCTAAAGCAGAGGTTTTAAATTATCTTAAGAAATATCAAGAAGCTTTTGCACAAACTGAGCAGTTGTACCGCATGTGTAAACCATCCAAAAAAGAGGATAACGAAGTATTCGGTCGTATATTTACTCAAATGTCTAGAGCGCAGCTAGGACTCGGTAACGCTAAAGAAGCCTTAGATTATGCAAAAAAAGCTAGAGCTATCTTTATTAACGATCCAAGTAGGCCTAATAATAGCCTAGAAATTGCCGTATCACCTGATATCTACTTAGCTAAAGCATGCGTTGCTGAAGCAGATGCTCTATCCGCTCTTGGTCAAAATGACAAGGCTGCTAAGTCTTATCTTGATGCAGAAAATTTTTATTGGAATAACTACCGAGAAAATATGGGTAATGTTGATGAAGTAAGTAGCATGTACCTATCAGCAGCCAAAGCTAGCTGTCATTTGCACGAGAAAGCTTGGTATATTAAATTTCATTGTATTAGTTGACATTTGATCTTACATTTAATAAAAATAATGTATAAAAAATACAGATAAAAAAATGGAAGGTTACAATGAACTTAAATCAAAAAATAATAAAGCCCAAACTAGGGTTATTAGGGCTAGCAAAGAGTTTAGGCAATGTATCAGCAGCATGTAAGGCTATGGGATATAGTAGAGATAGTTACTATAGATTTCAAGAATTATATGAAACTGGAGGAGAAGAAGCCCTATACGAAATAAGTCGGAAGAAGCCCATAATAGCTAATAGAGTAGATCCACGTGTGGAGAAAGCAGTTGTGGATATGGCTGTAGAATATCCAGCATATGGGCAACTGAGAGTATCAAATGAGCTTAAGAAGACAGGTGTTCTTGTATCACCTGGTGGGGTAAGATCAATTTGGTTGCGTAATGATTTAAACAATATCAATAAAAGGCTTAAAGCATTAGAAGCTAAGATGGCTCAAGATGGTATTGTTCTTACCGAAGCCCAGTTACAAGTATTAGAGAAGCGTCGTAATGAGAAAGAAGCCCATGGTGAGATAGAAACGCAGCATCCAGGTTATTTAGGGTGCCAGGATACATATTATGTTGGCAATTTTAAAGGTATAGGTAAGGTTTATTCTCAGGTCTTTATCGACAGCTATACCAGAGTAGCAGATGCTAAACTATATACTGAGAAAACAGCGCTGACGAGTGCTGATATGCTCAATGACCGGATATTACCATGGTATGAGGACCAAGGGATACCTATCTTACGTATCCTTACTGATCGGGGGAGCGAATATAAAGGCAATATAGAGCATCATGCTTTTGAGTTATTCTTAAGCATCGAAGGTATAGAACATACTGTTACTCGCGCTTACTCGCCTCAAACCAATGGTATGTGTGAGCGTTTTAACAAAACTATGAAACAGGAATTCTTTGATACAGCTATGCGAAAAAAGATTTATACATCCCTTGAAGATTTACAGCTAGATCTTGATATTTGGTTAGAGTATTACAATCATGAAAGGCCACATTCAGGAAAATATTGTTATGGTAAAACCCCTATGCAAACTTTTCAAGATAGTAAAAAATTAGCTGTTGAAAAGAATAATGAAATCTTGTACCTTGAATATATATCTGACAGTCAAAATTTAACTGACAATCAGGTGCAAAATTTATAGTGTCTGTAAGATCAAATCTTGACTTCTACAATTTCATGATCAACATATAAGACAATTCGGCTCTGATCACCCTAGAAGTATTGAAATACTAAATATGGATGCTATTTGCTATCCGTAAGGCTCAGCGTTGAGAATATTTTTGCTTCAATATCCATTTAATAAATTTTTCATCAGCTATAGGTAATTGAGATTCCACAGAATAGTCAAATACCTCATTAATTATTGAGGTAACATCAATACCAGAAACTTTTAATTGTTGCACTTTAATTTCAGCAATTACTTGCTGTGCTACTGTTGTTAACAAATCTAAATCTTCTGATGTTAGAGATGGAGAACTTTGGGTGGGCATAGTAAACAGGTCTTTTACTGTTAACCCAAATACATCAGCTACAGCTTGTAATAATTCTGCTGAAGGTTTCTTGGATATTCCCTTAATAATATTATAAATATTATTTTTTCTCAGCCCTGCCTTTCTTTCTAAGTCAGCTATCTGGTAATTATGATCTTTAATTAACTTTTCAAGATTTTTTTGTAATGCAGTATAAGACATGTAATTACAACCAATTCAGTTTATATATATAACTATTTATACATATAATTTAATATTTTTCAGTAAAAATATCAAAAAATATATTGATAATAATTTTTAGCTATAATATAGTCATATGTGTATACTAAAATAGCAGTAAATTACAAAAGAAAAATAGTTATAATCCATTATACATATATAGTAAAATGATTTGCATACAATATAAATAAACAATAGAGTAAAATAAAGATTGTTAATTACTAAAACTATAGTCAATTAACTTGAGTTAGGGACCAGGGTGACCTCATGAACGTTTAATTAACATTTATTAATGCATTTATAAAACGTTTTAGATTTTTTTGGTGCCCATCCCATAGTTAGCATCATTTTAGGCCTTGTTTCTCTTTTAGCCAATACTTTATCCTTAATGTATCTTTACTTTTTGTTCATGAGACTACCGTGCTCATCCATATGAGCCATAATTAATATAGTAGGTTTATCATCAGAATGATTAGGTAATTTCATAGTACCCTACAATTTTTGTAACAATGTAGGAAAGTAGCAATCAAAATCAGTAATTGAGTCGTACTGCAAAATTCTTTTTAATACTGCTTTTGCCTTGCTACTTGCGTGTTTCAAGGAGTTTCTTAAATGATCCAATCCGTATGTAAAAAATGATACTAATTGTTTTGGATTAGTTTTCGCGGTTCTAATCCTTATGGGTTTTATCTCATGTTGTATTAGTCCATTTTTTATTATTAAAGCCGAGGCAATAGCACAAACTGTAACTAATTTCACGAATCTATCTGGGTTTGTTATGTGACTTTTTTCAATATCAAATCCACCGCTTTTGAGATGTTTAAATAGTCGCTCAATTGACCAGCGAAATTTATATAAAGCAAAAATGCTGACATCAATATCACTGCTAGCCGCAACAACCATCAGTTCATTTTTCTCATTTCTATAGGCCGATAATGTCACTGCATGGCCCCATAACATGCCCTTAACTTCAATGTATTCAAGGGGTTTTACATAATCAAAACTTTTACCAACTGGTTTAGTTTGTAAAACATTTGTAATGCGAATTAGCATATCTTTTCTAACTGGAATCGTAAATTTTATTTGTTTTTTAGTCAAAAAATTAAGCCTTTCTTTGCTCATAAATTCACGATCAGCCAGCAAATATTTAATTTTATGTACTCCAAAATTATTAATAAATCTGTCTAACATTGCCTCCATCAACCAGCTAGAGCAAGCCCCTCCATGCTCTAGGGGATACCAATAAATAGGTACAGAAATTTTTCCAAAAACTATGACCAAAAATAATATATTAATATCACTTTTGCCAAATTTCCAGCATGTTCTATCAAGAGCAATAATGTATTGATCATTAGCAAAAATATTCAAAATAAACTTAGCAACTTGATCATAATTAAATATTTGATCCCTAAAAAACCTATATATTCTCTGGGTTCTAGAGCTATGTTTAGCTTCACCCAAAATCCCAAGTGCCATGTTTTTACCGCTAACAGAGCAATTCTCAATCAGACTCATAATCATCCCAGTAAGACATTCTATTCTTGATCTTTTCCAAAAAAAGTTTAGTATCAACGACTGAAGTAGTATATTGTGCATGCTCAAAAAATACACTCTTATACTACTTCAAATACCCATATGCAATACCTTCCCTCCCCTTTTATTACAAAAATTGTAGGGTACTATGAGGTAATTTACCTATTAAGTTACCTATTCTATCAATTTTATAATTGACCCCATATTTTTGCCAATATTGTTCTAAAATATCTCGTACTGGTTTTTCAAAACCACTTACACCATTTGCATTACATAGCTCAGCTAATTTATCCTCTACATCATCACCTAAACTAACTTTCGGATTAATAATTAATGGGAGTATAACGAGTATTAAAGTAATAAATTTTTTATAATTTATATGCAAATTTAAATATTTATATGGCATACTTGTTGCTCCATACATTAAATCCGCATAATTCTTTGAAACCAAAGCGTTTATATATATTAAGACCATCTGGAGATGCTTGAAGGACAGCTAACTTAAAACCATGCTGCTGGGCATATTCTAAAGCAAAACAAAACATTGCCGATCCGTACCCTTTATTTCTTTCTTCAGGACGGGTAGACATATCATAGATACCTGCAACATCTGTTGCAAATAGGGCGGAGGTAGCAACAGGTTTACCACTATCATAGCCTACAAATAAGATCAGATCTTTCCTAACATTCTCATTGATAGAACTTACTTTCTGGTAAAATATTTTTACATACTCATCAATAGGTTCAAAAATAGAAGATAGTACTTCTCCAAAATCTTTAAAATCCTCTGGAACCTTACATTGCTTGGGTACAGCTATTGAATAATGTTTTAAATTATGCTATGGTGAGATTTTAGTAAATAATTGGAATTAAGCTATGGCAGAAATAATAACACGGAACGGAGAAGAAATCACAATACAAATTACATTAAAATTGGATGGCTCTATGCTTGAAATGGAAGATGCGATACAGAAAGGAGTAAATGAGGTTGGGTGCATTGCAACTAAAGAAGCCCTAAGTAAGTTTGATGCAACTGGTGCGATAATTAATATTGGTAGTGTCAGAATGTCTTCAAAGGGCAAAGTGAAAAAAGAGTATGAGACACCCTATGGTACTGTTGAGATAATGCGACATGTATATCAGAGCTCGAAAGGAGGCAAGACGTTTTGTCCAGTTGATGAGAAAGGGCGTATAATTATTCATTCTACACCAAAATTTGCCAAAATGATTTCGTATAAATATGCATCTTTAAGTGCGAAAGATGTCAGTGAAGATTTTGCAGAGAATCATTCTAGGAGTTGTTCGAGAGGATATATCCAAAAGGTTGCTGATTATATAGGATCTATAGCTTTAGCGACAGAAGAAGATTGGGAATATGCTATTCCCAAGATTGTAGAACCGGTTACCAGTATAGGTATTAGTTTAGATGGCACATGTATTTTAATGAAAGAACAAGGTTATCGTGAAGCTATGACAGGTAATATCTCTTTGTACGATGCGCAAAGCGAAAGATTGCATACAATATATATTGGAGCGTCTCCTGAATATGGTAAAGGGTTATTTATAGCTCGTTTACAAGGAGAGGTTAATAAAATCAAACAAAAATATCCTACAGCAAATTATATTGGCATTGCTGATGGCGCAAGTAATAATTGGAAATTTTTAGAACTGAATACACAATATCATATTCTAGATTTTTATCATGCTAGCGAATATTTAGCAAAAAGTTCATATTCACTTTTTAGTGATGAAGGGAGAAGAAAGGAATGGTTGAGTAATGCTTGTCATAAATTAAAGCATGAAAACAATGCGGCTGCAGAGCTTTTAGACACGATGAAGGAACAAGTGAAAAAAAATGAAGGAAATAAAAAAATATCACCAGCAATAAAGGACAATTTGAGTAAAGCGGTGAGCTATTTTACTAATCAATTAGAACGTATGAATTATAGTAATTACACAGCACAAAATTTTCCTATAGGTTCTGGTGTGACGGAAGCGGCTTGCAAGACGCTGATCAAGCAAAGATTATGTAAATCAGCAATGCAGTGGCGAACTCAAGGTGCCAAAATAGTTATTTCCATTAGATCTCTTGTTCAAACAAAAGGAAGGTGGAATCAATTTTGGAACATGATTAACCAAAATGCCTTAAGCGACATCTTGATATCTTAGTTAACATTATTCAATAGCTGTACCCCATTGCTTAATCTCTAAATTAGAAAAGGCAGGATATTTGTGCTGTGAAGCAAATATCTCAGCTACCATACCTACGTCATATTCATCGTGAGTAAAACCTACTCCTTTAAGGCATTGTTCCATGTGTTTATCTTCAGAGCTTGGACCAATCCACCAAGCCATAGGAGTTTTATTTTTTTTATAAAAATCCATTACTTTTTTAGCAATATCATTAGAAATTTTTCCGCCATATGCTGTATTAAAAGTATCCGATGGTAAACCAGAGTCTACTAGCAAGGTATCACTAATCTCTATAACCTTCATACTATTTAGCTTTGAAGGTATATATTATAACTTTCTACGTATATTATTTTCTATAGAGGTAATGATATTTTGATTAATAATTTCTTTATTCATTTGCGATTCTTTATTTAATTTTATTTAAAATAATTGATATAATAATTAATAGTGATAAAGGAATTATGATTAAACATTGGAGGCAAGAAAATGGTAAATCCCTACTTACCGGTGTAATAAGTACGAAAAACACTAAAAAAACTTGGGTGGTTGCTGATTATCCTTCTATTAATTATAGTTTAAAATGCAATATAAAGGAAAATGTTAATATAAATAAGTACCCTACTCAAAAAATGATTAATAGAGAATTTACCCGACTTGTTGCTAACTCTTTACAATTACCATATTATGTAGTAGAAACTATAATATCGATGGAGCCGTTGAAAATACTCCAATAAGCTTATTCACACTGCAACAAAAGATTTCTACCCAGGCATTTAGTGGTGATAATGTTATTTTATTGGGTAATGCACATTGGAGTATAGGAGGTGGCATGCAAATAGGAGCAATTTGTCACGCAGAAAGATTAAAACAATTATTACTTAATTTAGATATGAAAATGTCTAAAAAAGAAGCTTTAAAAATATATTCTGACTCAGTAATATCTGATTCAAAGTTATGGAGAAAGTTAGGGATAATTGATTTTAATTATAATATTGATTCCTAAAAAGATAAATATACTCACATAGAAAATCAAGAACCAGCGTCTTCGTCTTCAGTGATCAAGGTGCTCACGTAACGTATATGTATGCTGCGCTCCTTGACCAATTGACTCTCCTAGCACTTCTTTGATTTCGATCTTCGTATACCAACTCTTTAGGTGCGAGCAGATATATGGTGAATTATTCAATTAATATCAAAAATTAAACTAAATTATACTAATGTCAGACATCAATATCCCCCATTCTTTTGATACAGCTAAACTAGGGATTTTTTATTTAGGTGGTAAGATTCAAAGATGTAATATCGAAATGCATGATGTAGTGTTTGTTATTGGTAAATCTCTTAAAGAAATGTCCTCAAAAATTCATGCTAAATGGTGCGGGATTCCTAGTTCTTTACATATTGATTCATGGTTTATAGTAGATAATGTTGATGGTTTTGATGTGAAAGCTATTAATAACAAAAATATTAAACATAGATCCAGTGGATTTCTATATTTTGTTAATCTTGGATATTATCATAATAATTTATTTGGTGAATTCCATCACATGTCTCTTGTGGTAGAAGAAAGTAGGGGCAAGGCAATTGAAAAAGCCAAATTAAAAGTCACTAAAGATTGCGAAATGCTCCATGGAGATAATATCTATAATTTAGATGATTGTATAAAAATAGATGAGATAGATAATTACCAGTTAATATTGGAATATTCAGGTAAACAAACAAACCATATAATAAAAAATGGATATCAGAAAATCTCTATATAATATTGTTCAAAGTAAAATGAATGATTATGGTTAGAATTTATATTAATTTCCTAAAGTAAGTTAAAGTATCTTATTTGTCGAGCGTATTGTGAGGAACTATACCCATCATGAATAGAAATGCTTGAAATTGATGTGAGCAAAGAGAAGCGGCAACAAATGATTGATACAAATCATGAAGCTCTGAGTGTAAGGCATCAGTGTAAATTATTATCAGTGAATCGTTCTAGCTTATATTATAAGGAAGAGGTAAGAATAGATGAAACTGAATTAAGTAATGAGATTCATGAAATATGGCTTAAGATGCCCTTTTATGGTTACAGGCGTATTACGGCTGCTTTATGCCGTTTAGGTTACAGTATTAACCATAAAAAAGTTGCACGAATCATGAAGGAAATGAAGTTGAAGGCTTTATATCCAATGGCAAAAAGAACTATAAAAAATTCAGAGCATGCTATATATCCATATTTATTAAAGGATGTGGCAATTATACGGTGTAATCAGGCATGGATGACAGACATAACTTACATTAGGTTACTACGGGTTTTGTCTATTTAGTAGCGATAATAGATGTTTATAGCCGATATATCATTAGCTGGCGGATATCGATTAGTTTAGAGAGTAAATTTTGTTTAGAAATGCTTGAAGAGGCGTTTTCTAAAGCTTCTCCTGAGATTATAATACTGATCAGGGTTGCCAGTTCACTAGCCATAACTGGGTTAATAGAGTAATACTAGAAAAAGTTTTGGTCAGTATGGATGGTAAAGGACGCTGGGTTGATAACGTGTATATAGAGCGTTTTTGGCGGACTATCAAGTATGAACATATACTACTGCTTCAGCTATACAACTGTAACTGAATTAAGAGGTTCAATTGGACAATATATAGAGCTTTACAACTTGCAATAATAAAAAGGAAATTACGACTTAATTTAGATAAAAATTGGTCTAGACAAAAGGGGGCACTTTACTTTTTTGCCAGTTTTTCCTGCATTATGATAAAAACAACGACCATCTAATAAACCATTCCATAAAGTATTTAAGTTGTTAGTACCAGGAAATTCAAAAGACAATCCTATTATCGCAATATCATAACACTCAATCATTTTAGTAAGCATTACACTCAACTCTGGAATTTTTTTGTATTACTTTATTTTGTTCATTTAGATCTTTACTATTTAACTGAAGGTTCAGATGTTTGGTTGACTCCTGTTTTTCTAGCTTCATCAAAAAATTAAACATCACTACTACATAGATTACGGTTATCACAATAGTGAATAGGTTAAATGCTTTCTCAATTTGCATAATAATCTACTTTTGATTGACAAACCTTAAAAATTGCTAAGATATAAGAAAGTAGTATTATTGACTTAAAATCAGTTGACAGTTGTGTTAGGAGGAGATTAGGAAGATAAAGCAAAATATATTTGCTATGTAGATATAATTTGTATTAGTTGACATTTGATCTTACATTTAATAAAAATAATGTATAAAAAATACAGATAAAAAAATGGAAGGTCACAATGAACTTAAATCAAAAAATAATAAAGCCCAAACTAGGGTTATTAGGGCTAGCAAAGAGTTTAGGCAATGTATCAGCAGCATGTAAGGCTATGGGATATAGTAGAGATAGTTACTATAGATTTCAAGAATTATATGAAACTGGAGGAGAAGAAGCCCTATACGAAATAAGTCGGAAGAAGCCCATAATAGCTAATAGAGTAGATCCACGTGTGGAGAAAGCAGTTGTGGATATGGCTGTAGAATATCCAGCATATGGGCAACTGAGAGTATCAAATGAGCTTAAGAAGACAGGTGTTCTTGTATCACCTGGTGGGGTAAGATCAATTTGGTTGCGTAATGATTTAAACAATATCAATAAAAGGCTTAAAGCATTAGAAGCTAAGATGGCTCAAGATGGTATTGTTCTTACCGAAGCCCAGTTACAAGTATTAGAGAAGCGTCGTAATGAGAAAGAAGCCCATGGTGAGATAGAAACGCAGCATCCAGGTTATTTAGGGTGCCAGGATACATATTATGTTGGCAATTTTAAAGGTATAGGTAAGGTTTATTCTCAGGTCTTTATCGACAGCTATACCAGAGTAGCAGATGCTAAACTATATACTGAGAAAACAGCGCTGACGAGTGCTGATATGCTCAATGACCGGATATTACCATGGTATGAGGACCAAGGGATACCTATCTTACGTATCCTTACTGATCGGGGGAGCGAATATAAAGGCAATATAGAGCATCATGCTTTTGAGTTATTCTTAAGCATCGAAGGTATAGAACATACTGTTACTCGCGCTTACTCGCCTCAAACCAATGGTATGTGTGAGCGTTTTAACAAAACTATGAAACAGGAATTCTTTGATACAGCTATGCGAAAAAAGATTTATACATCCCTTGAAGATTTACAGCTAGATCTTGATATTTGGTTAGAGTATTACAATCATGAAAGGCCACATTCAGGAAAATATTGTTATGGTAAAACCCCTATGCAAACTTTTCAAGATAGTAAAAAATTAGCTGTTGAAAAGAATAATGAAATCTTGTACCTTGAATATATATCTGACAGTCAAAATTTAACTGACAATCAGGTGCAAAATTTATAGTGTCTGTAAGATCAAATCTTGACTTCTACATATAATTTGTATATAGCCATAACCTTATGGGTCTAGTGTTATCACTAAATACTTTTTTAGTATTTAGCTTATTCATGCTAACCAAGTAAGTACTGTCTAGTCGCCAAACTTTACTATAGTACTTACTGGTTTTTCATTGTCTTAAATATCTGTACTAGTTTTAGTAATTAACAATCTTTATCGCTTATTTTTATTATGTGTGTATAATTGATTACGACCATTTTTCTTTTTTAATTTACTACTGTTTTAGTATATACACATAACTATATTGTAATGAAAATTATAATCAATATATTTTTTGATATTTTAACTGAAAAATATTAAATTATATGTATAAACTGAATTAGTGGTAATCACATGTCTTATGCTGCATTACAAAAAAATCTTGAAAAATTAATTAAGGAACATAATTATCAGATAGCTGATTTAGAAAGAAAGGCAGGACTTAGAAAAAATAATATTTATAACATTATTAAGGGAATATCAAAAAAGCCTTCAGCAGAATTATTACAAGCTGTAGCTGATGTATGTGGTTTAATAGTAAAAGACCTGTTTACTACGCCAACCAGTAGCTATCCATCTCTAACATCAGAAGATTTAGATTTGTTAACAACAGTAGCACAGCAAGTAATAGCTGAAATTAAAGCTCAGCAGTTCAAACTTTCCTGTATTGATGTTACCTCAATAATTAATGAGGTATTTAACTATTCTGTTGAATCTAAATTATCTGTAGCTGATGAAAAATTTATTAAATGGATATTGAAACAGAAATATTCTCAACGTTGAGCTTCAGGATAACAAATAGCATCCATATTTAGTATTTCAATACTTCTAGGATGATCAGAGCCAAATTGTTTTATATGCTGATCATGAAATTTAACATACCAAGCTTTTTCGGTTAAATTACAAGTAGCTTTGGCTGCTGATAGGTACATGCTACTTACTTCGTCAACATTACCCATATTTTCTCGGTAGTTATTCCAATAAAAATTTTCTGCATCAAGGTAAGACTTAGCAGCCTTTTCATTTTGACCAAGAGCGGATAGAGCATCTGCTTCAGCAACGCATGCTTTAGCTAAGTAGATATCAGGTGATACGGCAATGTCTCGACTATTATTCAGCCTACTTGGATCGTTAATAAAGATAGTTCTAGCTTTTTTTGCATAATCTAAGGCTTCTTTAGCGTTACCGAATCCTAACTGCGCTCTAGACATTTGAGTGAAGATCTGACCAAATACTATATGACCTTCATTTTTAGATGATTTATGCATATTATATACTTGCCTAATTTGATCATATGCTTCTTGATACTTTTTAAGAGAGTTTAATATTGCTGATTTAGAGATATAAGCCGCTGTTAGCACTGTATCTTCTAATTTAATACCTCCATGCTTTATAGAATCTGATATGCCTTGATTGACTTCCATCAAAGCTTCCTCATAATTACCTTGATGATATTTTACGGTGGCTTTAATACGATGTATTAATCCTAAATCACTTTTATCTATTAATCCGTTAGCAGATATTTCTTCCATTTTATATATATTGTTTTCTGCTTCGTGCCGTTTTCCTAATTCAATATTTGATAAAGCTGACAAATACGCCAAATTAAATTTCCAGCTTTCTTTTTTACTAGTACTATCAAGTATTTTTGTGGCTTTTGTATAATATTGAAGAGCTATATTGTAATCAGATAATCTCTTTCTATAATATGTTCCTATAGTTCCTAAATATCCTGCATAAATTGATTTTTCATGATCATTCATTAATAATAAATGAAATTCGCCTTGTTTATCTTTTTCTTCAAACCAATTTACTAGTTTTTTCAGCATTATAAAAATCTGAATTATTGGAATAATTTCCTAGCAAGTGTAGATTTAATTCCATAACTTTATACATATTAGGGATATATATTTGTTCATTTTTAAAAATTATTTCAAAATTCTCATGCATAGTTTTTGTATTTCGGAAAATATGTGCTTTATATATACTATCTGGTATATAGTTCACTAGATTAACAATTATATCTTCAAGATAATTTTTATTACTCTTGTCACCATTGATCTCTGCTATTTTTTGAGCAATAACATCATGCATTTCAAAGATAGGATTAGTTTCATTTGGATCAATGTTAGCTATCAAAGCAAATTTAGATAATTGATAAATATCATCATCAAATGTACTTTTATCATTAGTGATAATCTGCAGTAAATCTTTAGAAAAACCTTGATTATTGATTAAAGCTATCTTATTCAGTAACTCTTTAGCATTTGGTTTTAATTCATTCAAGCTTAAGGTAATATTTAATTTAATCTTATCAGTAGATTGCTGGATTTTTTTCTTATATTCTGCTTTATCTAAACCTGGTACTTGATTTAACAACTGAGCACCTTGTACTATAAGTATCGGGTAACCAGCAAATTCTTGGCTCAAGAATTCTGCGAATTGTAAGTCTCTATTTTCTAAAATATTATTTGCAAGAGTGAGCGCATCACTTTTTTCAAAAGCAGTCATTTTGACTATATTAGGTAATAATTCGCCATCCTGAGATCCAAAGATAATATGACCATTATTTTCTAAGTTAATGAATTCTTGTACTTTGTGATTTTCTTTAACTTTTAAATTATCAAATACTAATAACCACTTATCTTTAGTTGATAAGTAAGTTAATACCTCCTTTTTTACAGATGATACATCTTCTGACACCGAGTTAGTCTTAGCCTTCTTGTTAATTAATTTAGCTAATTTTAAAAATTCTTCATTAATGTCTAAATTACAATCAATAAACCAAATAAGCTTATAACTATCCTTATTTTCATAAGCATACATTCTAGCAAGCTGTGTCTTGCCCATCCCACTAATGCCAACTATACTTGCTTTCCTGTACTTAGTTAAATTATTTGTAACCAAAGATAATTGTTTAACATGATTCACAAAATAGCTTACCGGTATAATAAAATTAGATATTTGCTCTTTGGCAAATGAAGTATAAGGCATAATTATTACCATTATTATTATTAATAAATATTTATTCATCTTTTTTTACTTAAGTTTAGGCAACTTATTTTTTTGTTTGTACTTTGCAAAATTTATTACTGTGGTTTTATCTTGATTAGTAACAATAGCGCTGCGTAAGGTAATTTCTATTATGTTATTTTTATTTTCAGTAAATATTTTGTAGTTCAACCCATGTTCTTTTAACGATTGGAATATTTTATTACAACTTAGTAAAAATGGATCTATCGTTTCTAAAATCAAACTGTTAGATAAGTTGATCATTGTTGCTTCTGTTAATAAAAACCCCTCGTGAGAAATAATCAATTTATCAGTAGTAAATGTTATCAATAATGATTTAGGCGTATCACTTTGGTCTTCCATAAATTTTAGCACATTATAAACGATACTAAAAATTATTTGGTAGAAAACATGCTGTCCACAATCTGTTACTAATTTATCTGATTTATCTTGATATTTTATTGCGGTATATAAAAAATGATTAGCAAAATAATCCTGCAGATAACTAATTAATTTCTTAACGTCAATCTCTGTTGTAGAATGATTAGTAAAGGAAATTGGAAATAAATAGTTACATGGATCTATTTGCTCTAATTTGATTTCTTGATTCAAATCAGCTGCTACTTGCTGTTTTATATATTCTTCAGTTGCACTGCGAATAAAAAAGCTATTTAAGTTTTTACTAGCTTTTTGATGTAAATTTAGGGCATTATTCATCTTATTTAAAGCAAATAAATCATCTTCTAATTGTTCTATCTGGAAGATAGTATTGTGCCTTTTTTGCAGATATAGATATAAAATTATAGGACAAATGATAAGAGAAACCATTATATTGACGAATAAATATTTATATAATTTATTAATATTACTAAAATAATAATCAGAATTTGGATTAATATCCAATTTGACTGAAAGCTTTGTATTATTATTGATTTTATGATGTTGTGTTATTAAATAATGATGATTATTAACATTATTATTAGTAGCTACGTTATTGCCATTAAGTTCTATTTTATAAAGGAGAAAAGTTGGAAATATTTTGGTAATTATGTCTTTTAAATTCTGTAAATCAAATATCAACATATTTTTAAAATTATTAATATAAAGAGCAGATTGATCGGATAAGATAAAATTAAATAAGCCATTTTGAGTTAATATTTGCTCGGGATCTTGATTAATGAATTTCTTAAGAAGCAGAAAAGTTTTATCAAATACACTTGGATTTAAAGCTGTTTCTATGTCCGTTGATAATAAAGTGATTATATTATGTTGAACTGCTTCTAGAGCTAACTTGTCCTTTACTTGCTGGTTATATTGAAGATATTGATATACGCTAATATTATAAAATAAAAATATAATAGCAGTAACTATATAGGGAATAAATTTTTTATTAAGTAAACGTTTCATCTGACATTTGTACTATATACTTCTAGCATGATTATTGAAATCTATACTAAATGTTATATTAGTTTTCTAATTAAGTCAATGTAGCAAACTTTTTATGCTGAATTATGCGCTTTTAAAAATTATTACTAAATAAAAACTTCCTAATCACCCTCTCCTGCTTAGCTGCATGTGCTTTTTCTCAGAACAGTTAAGCTTGATCTGTCAACAGTTTTCCGGACATTTTTTGACCTTATTTTCTTTTATGATATTTTAGGTAATTTATTTTGTCCGGTCTAGTGTATCCACATCACATTGATATAACTTCAAGACCTAAGACACCGTCCTATCTGAAGGCTAGTTACTTATCTAAAACACAGGATCGTGGTCCTAAGCCATTTTTCAGTATATCTAGCCTTCTTACTTAAGTGCTAAGTATCTTATAGTTTTTCACTAAAGACAATATCAAGATACAAGGATTTATTAGAGATTGTAAGTAACTGTAATGCCATGACTATTAATGATCAGCTCCTGGCAGGATTTCTACTATTTGCTATGAATGAGCAGAATAAACAACACCCTATGCTCAAGGAGTTTATACAATTAGCTAAAACCATGCTCGATCCGAGTGCATTATTAGTTAAAAAGCCTCGGGCGGTAAAAAGAGTCAATCAACTTGATAGTGCATAGCAACCTCCTTACCCGCGAAAGCCATAGAAATCTTCAGGATCTTTTTCACATGCTTATATTCTTTTATTTTGCTATCATATTGCCTATCTATAATTTGCTTTAACCCTGATTTTGCAGTCGATTCTAACTCTTCCGAAGTTTTACATATTTTATATTCAAGGATAATTGCATTATCTCCACAATCAATTATGGGGATTATTATGTGATCACACCTGCCATGACCTGATTCTCTGTTAGATTCTATCATATATTTCCGAACCAAAGGGGCTAAAATTCCACCCATTAAGTTATGATAATCCCGCTCCCTACTTAGGTCATGATAACTAGTTGAGCCTAGTAAATATTCTTGTAATTTTTCTTTAAATTTATCTATTTGCTGTAGTAATAAGAGATTAATAAAATTATCATACTCACTCACTTTTATGTTTAATTTCCTAGCAACCCATTTTGTTACCCTAGCAATATAAATGTACCGTACCTCCTTATTAGGGATGGTTAAATGATAAGTTGGAGCTTCTGCATTATCATCAGCAATCGCAGGGTTTAAATAACCAGCAAATACTAGTAAACTGTAAAATATATCTTCATCTTCTTCTATTTCACTCAAGGAAATTTGCTTGTACAATTTTTTAATTATACCATTACCTATTAGTAGCTCTTGCAAATCTTTTTGAATGTCATCTGACAATAACGCCTTATCAACAAGTGAGGTTCCCCCGCTATCTAACCAATAGTGATCAAGTTCTCCTTCACGCGCTAGACATTGCATAATGGACCAGGGATTATATATAATTTCTCCACCAAATGTGTAACCATTATACCAATCTTTAATCTTCTCTGGATCAGTTCTTGTTGGTACTTTTGTAAGTAAGGCATTAACTTCTCCTTGAGTAAACCCATAAAACTTCGCAAATTTTTTATCTAGTAACGTATATTCACTAACATTATTTAAATCTGAGAATAAATTAGCCTTAGCTATTCGTAATATACCGGTAATTACTCCTTTCTCTAAATATGGATTGGTTTTCAGGGCGCTACCAAACATACCGCGGAATATTTTTAGTACATTCTCAAATTCTTTTGATTTTTTACCAAATTCAATATAGGCACTATTGATCGGTGTATCATATTCATCGATTAGTATGTAGACTTTCTGACCAAAGTGCATAAACAGTAATTCACTTAAGAAGCCTAAACTATTCTCTATATCTAATTTGCTAATATTACCATTAAAGTAGTGGGTTAGTTGTTTTTTTTGACTATTGGATAATAATTTCGTACTTTCTTGGCAATATTGTTCTAAATATCTATGTCTTCCATATAATTTTATTATTTGCATTTGTATCTTAGACTCTATCTCCTGGTAACTATTACCTTTCACATCTTTAAAATTTATGGAAATAACAGGATAATTACCTTGTTGAGCCATGGTATATTCATTAGCGCTAATCTTTAAAGGTTCAAGGGTCCTTTTACCTTTAATACCTAAATCTACTGTACCTCCCCAAAATAGCTTATTATTTATCTTCTCTCCATCAGCTAACGGCACACCATCTTGATCCACTTCTATTTCCAAGAATTTCTTGAACATATCCATATTCAAACTCTTACCCCAGCGCCTTGGACGGGTAAGGAGAATGACATCTCCACTATCTTCTAGTAATTCTTTTATCATTAAACTTTTATCAACAAATACATCACTATTTAGCAATAATGTTTTAAAATCATCAGTACCTACTCTCATTCTAGGTAACTTATTACCAATAGCTAGGGAGGTAATAGCTTGATCTATTGAATTAGTATCTGAAAGTTGACTAATCATATTATTTGTTATTATATTTAAGAATTACTGTAGATCTTTCAAAGTATAAGAAATTATAACATAAATAAGTTAGACCACTAAGTAATTTAAGCAAATAATTTATTGCTGTAAGTGTAAGGCTTACAGCATGTGGTAGCCCTATTCAGAATCAGTACTGTTTGGCAATTGCACCGGTATTTTACACTCAATAGTGGTGGGTTGTCAGTTAAATTTTGACTTCTACACATAATGGCATGGACTTTTCGAATAAACTACTCTTCATATCTCATAGGTTCATGTAATAACTGATGATCATCTAGAAAGCCCCGGGGATCCTTTTTTGAATGAGCCTACTGTTTTTATAGTATTTTTCTCTGAAACTGGCAAAGGTAAGTTATCTATTATATTTTCTGGAATATTCTTAGCTATCACTTTAGCTGCTGCTATTGTGTGGCTATTTGGCGTGACTATATCCTTATCTTTCTTTATCACGAGTCTGCTACCTTGCCTAAAATCACTTATCCATTTATATTCAGAATAATTACTATCACCACTTAATGCATTAAGATTTGAATTAACTCTCTCAACTTTTTTACTAATATCTATTTGTGTTGGACTACTAGCAACGAGATCCTTAATATAGTGCTTGGTAAAAGCTGCTACGTTATCTGGATCAAAATCTCGATTATCAGGTAATTGTAAATCTACTCGACCATTGGCTAGTATTAATTGTTTATTCTTAATATCAATTTTGCCGGTGGCAAATGACCATAATTGTTCGAATTTTTGTAGCAATGTTACTATACCTACTCTTCCCGCCAGTGGGTACAGCTATTGAATAATGTTAACTAAGATATCAAGATGTCGCTTAAGGCATTTTGGTTAATCATGTTCCAAAATTGATTCCACCTTCCTTTTGTTTGAACAAGAGATCTAATGGAAATAACTATTTTGGCACCTTGAGTTCGCCACTGCATTGCTGATTTACATAATCTTTGCTTGATCAGCGTCTTGCAAGCCGCTTCCGTCACACCAGAACCTATAGGAAAATTTTGTGCTGTGTAATTACTATAATTCATACGTTCTAATTGATTAGTAAAATAGCTCACCGCTTTACTCAAATTGTCCTTTATTGCTGGTGATATTTTTTTATTTCCTTCATTTTTTTTCACTTGTTCCTTCATCGTGTCTAAAAGCTCTGCAGCCGCATTGTTTTCATGCTTTAATTTATGACAAGCATTACTCAACCATTCCTTTCTTCTCCCTTCATCACTAAAAAGTGAATATGAACTTTTTGCTAAATATTCGCTAGCATGATAAAAATCTAGAATATGATATTGTGTATTCAGTTCTAAAAATTTCCAATTATTACTTGCGCCATCAGCAATGCCAATATAATTTGCTGTAGGATATTTTTGTTTGATTTTATTAACCTCTCCTTGTAAACGAGCTATAAATAACCCTTTACCATATTCAGGAGACGCTCCAATATATATTGTATGCAATCTTTCGCTTTGCGCATCGTACAAAGAGATATTACCTGTCATAGCTTCACGATAACCTTGTTCTTTCATTAAAATACATGTGCCATCTAAACTAATACCTATACTGGTAACCGGTTCTACAATCTTGGGAATAGCATATTCCCAATCTTCTTCTGTCGCTAAAGCTATAGATCCTATATAATCAGCAACCTTTTGGATATATCCTCTCGAACAACTCCTAGAATGATTCTCTGCAAAATCTTCACTGACATCTTTCGCACTTAAAGATGCATATTTATACGAAATCATTTTGGCAAATTTTGGTGTAGAATGAATAATTATACGCCCTTTCTCATCAACTGGACAAAACGTCTTGCCTCCTTTCGAGCTCTGATATACATGTCGCATTATCTCAACAGTACCATAGGGTGTCTCATACTCTTTTTTCACTTTGCCCTTTGAAGACATTCTGACACTACCAATATTAATTATCGCACCAGTTGCATCAAACTTACTTAGGGCTTCTTTAGTTGCAATGCACCCAACCTCATTTACTCCTTTCTGTATCGCATCTTCCATTTCAAGCATAGAGCCATCCAATTTTAATGTAATTTGTATTGTGATTTCTTCTCCGTTCCGTGTTATTATTTCTGCCATAGCTTAATTCCAATTATTTACTAAAATCTCACCATAGCATAATTTAAAACATTATTCAATAGCTGTACCCCCGCCAGTTGTGCAGGAGTTTGACCATTTCCATTTTCTGTATTAGGATTAGCACCTAAATTAAGAAGTAATTTGGTGGATTTCTCACTAGCATTTAGAACCGCACGGTGTAATGCTCCCCCATCTTTTCCACACTGAATATTAGGATCGCCACCGCAAGCTACTAAATTTTTTATCATATCCTGGTTGTCCATTATCGCTGCATGGTATATAGGTGTGTGTCCCGTACTATCTTGAGCGTTAATATCAGCCCCTATCTCACGGAGTAACTGGAGTATTTCCCAATTACCAACTCTAGCTGCAGTATGTATTGGTTGACCATCATAGTAAGATTCCATATTATAGTCAGCTTTGTGATTAAGCAGCACTTTCACCATCGGTATATTAACGTTGATAATTGCGTTTTTTAAAGCTGTACCGCGGTGTAGCCCACGTTTATTAATATTAGCCCCGTGTCCAATTAATAATTCTAGCATTGCTAAATTATTCCTGCCAGCTGCTTCACCTACCGGTGTTTCATATTCACTACCATAATTAAAATCAGCTTTTTTATTTAGCAACGCTGCTGCCATCTCTAAGGAGTCGTTCTGTATTGCGTATAATAAAGCTGCAGTATCTGCATCTTTTGAATTTTTTACATTAGGATCCACATTTTTATCCAATAACTCCTTTACAGTCTTGGTATCTCCCTTTTTTGCTGCTTCTAAAAATACTATTTCTTCTTCTGTCATATAAAATGCTCCAAATTTATTTAGTTAGCTAACACTCTTACGATTTTAAAATTATTTTTTTATTTTAACACTTTTGCTCCTTAATATTAACTATTTTATTTTGTAATAGGTTAAAAAGCTACACATATATACTTGGGACAACTTTAAACTGATTTTAGGTGCCTATCCACTGTCTTATTTTGTTATATCCTTGCTATATAACTCTTTACTTGTCTTATAACAAGAAGAAAACTCTTTTCTATTAACGCAATCAGAATTAAATACTATTGGCACCTACAATCTTGTATTGGTAGAAAATTACTTGGTCACCTAAAGTTTGACATTACCCAAAATTCCATTATATATTTCGACTTGAGGATGGAGCACTGTTTCTCCGATGTTGCTGTCCTACAGCTTCGGTATTTTCTAATCTACTGTTACTCGCAACGCCACTAGTGGAAGGAGGAGCCAAAACATTAGCTAATAAAGATTTAGCCTCTTGTGCATCTGCTGCAGAAATAGTATTTACTAATTTATTTGATGGGTGTTGGGCATCTTTTACTGGATTAGATGGTTGTTGTTCTGCCGCATATTTTGCTGCCAGCAATGCGATTGAACTGCTAGCTCCTACTGCGGCAACTATAATTCTATATTCTTCCAAATCTGGAATAACTCTAGTATTTGGTAAATATTCTGGTTGTAGTTTATTAAAGCTTTGATTAAGAGAGGCTATTATCTTCTGCTCTTCGAGGGTAATTTCTGGTGGCTTCTCAATCTTTGCTATCCAACTCCCTTCAAACAAAGTTTCAAGTAAGTCAGGATTATTTTGATTCTTAACAGAAGAATATAATTCTTCTACTAATTTATTATCAAATTCTGTAAGTGTCATACTGTTTTTTGTAATTTCTATCTGGTTTATTACTTCTTTAGCTTGTTCTGCCAGGGAATTTGCATAGTGATTATCTAATTCTCCATCTATGGCTTTTGCCCTAGTAACTAATGCAGTTATTACTCCGGGAGGACAGGTACTTAGATTTTTCGCATGAGTGTTAGCAGCCATAACAATAGTTTCCGCTAAATCAAAATATCTCTGTTCTCGCCAAGTATCCTCTAGGTTTAAACCACTAATATTACTAAACATATCTTCTATTGTTTTAGAGTCAGTGTTTGCCAACAATTTATACATTTCCTGCCTATTGCCTAATTTCTCTAGTGTCACTTCTTGCCCTAATTTTTCCTGGATCATGGACAGTTTATTAACTAACAATTCAGGATTCTTCTCACATAATGTTACAAGCAGTGCTTGTTTATCCTGAAGTGGAATTTCGATAGTATCGATCAATCTTGTGACAAGACCTATCATTATAGGGATAGTAATCGTCTTATCCTTCTTACCCGTTTTAACATCCTCATACTCATATTGATATGGTATTGTCGCATAATCATTATTGTCATTTAAGTATTGGGTTTGTAACCTTTCACTTGCGGTATTAATAGTTTCTTTTACAAACGATTTATCATCAAGTGGCGGCAGATTCTGATCTTGCGCGGTTCTCATAGTAATTTTTTTTCCCCCTTCAGTTAAACTCAGCAAACTTACTTTAAGTGAATTAGGGTTAAATTCAGCTAGTTTGTTTTGGAATGATTTTACCGCTGCTGATACTTGTTTGTCATCTTGGCCGTAAAACTCCATTAATTCTGCCACAGTAAAATTAATGGGGTCCACTACTTCCCTTAAATGCACTCCTTCCCGATCCGCAGTGACATTTCCGATACTTCCTCGTTGAAGGACTGGAGCGGGAATTAGCCCCTTGTGAAACAGTAATTGTTGTATCACTGGTGAGTCAGGATAGAAATGCCCTATTGAAGTTCCGTGCTGATTGGGTGAGTTAATAAGAACTGGAAACCCTTTATTAAGTAGATATTCTACCCCCTTATCATTGCGGAAGCTTATTAGTTGAAATATATCATTTTGAATTTCTTCAGGAGTAATATTAGGATCCCTATTCTTTTGTTGTAGCAAAGAGCAAAATACTGTTATGAGGTCATCCCCTTCAAAAGAACAATTTGTTAATTTACCTAACTCCTCCGCCTCTTTAGGACCTAGCTGGTTACCAGATATATCAAGGCTATTGAGGTTAGGAATTTTGGATAGAGCCTCCACCCCTTTAGGACCTAGCTTGTTATCCGATATATTAAGGTTATTGAGTTTCATTTTGGATAGAGCCTTCACCCCTTCAGGACCTAGGTTGTTAAACGCTATATTAAGGCTATTGATTTTCATTTTGGATAGAGCCTCCGCCCCTTTAGGACCTAGGTCGTTACGCGATATATTAAGGCTATTGAGGTTATTAAGCATTTTGGATAGAGCCTCCGCCCCTTTAGGACCTAGGTTGTTAGCCGATATATTAAGGCTATTGAGGTTATTAAGCATTTTGGATAGAGCCTCCGCCCCTTCAGGACCTAGGTCGTTAGCCGATATATTAAGGCTATTGAGGTTATTAAGCATTTTGGATAGAGCTTTCGCCCCTTCAGGACCTAAGTTGTTACCCGATATATTAAGGCTAGTGAGGTTAGGCAGTTGGGGTATATATTTTGCCCATTTAGAACCTATGTCGTTAGTCGATATATTAAGGCCATTGAGGTTATTAAGCATTTTGGCTATAGCCTCCGCCCCTGTAGGACCTAGGTTGTTAGCTGATATATTAAGGCTATTGAGTTTCATTTTGGATAGAGCCCTCGCCCCTTCAAGGCTTAGCTTGTTAGCCGATATATCAAGGTTATTGAGTTTCATTTTGGCTATAGCCTTCGCCCCTTCAGGACCTAGGTTGTTTAACGATATCTCAAGGTTATTGAGTTTCATTTTGGATAGAGCTTCGGCCCCTTCAGGACCTAGGTTGTTTAACGCTATATCAAGGTTATGGAGTTTCATTTTGGCTATAGCCTCCGCTCCTTCAGGACCTACGTTGGTAGAGCTTATATCAAGGGTAGTAATATTACTATTGTTTATGGAATCTACTAATGAGTGAAGTGAGTCTACTTTAATATAAGAATTACTTAAGTTAAGTGTTGTAATATTAGGATTATTTTTTATAAATTCACCTAGATCTTTTACGCGCTCTTCGTATCCTGAATTACAAAATATTCCCCATTTACCGGAAAGATCTAAAACCTGATTATTTTTGATATATTTATTGAAATTAATCGTCGACATTTTTACCTCTTGAATTACTTAACAAATTTTATTTTAACTAGAGAATTAGTCAACCTCAGGAAATATAGCAAATTTCAATAACTCCTAATGTATATTAACCTTTTCGTGTTAGCTATCTGCTTTATCTATCTTTTATTTTTTATTATCGTTAAAGATTAACTACTATTGTGGCAATGTAAATTTATTAAGACTGTTAGTATCTCTCCTACTTTATCTACTTAAAAAAATTAACTAATTGTATCACAAATTAGCTAATATTAAAGATAATTAACATTTACTGTTAACTATTTTATTTGGTAATGGGTTAAAAAGTTACACATAGATACTTGGAACAATTTTAAACTTATTTCACTGCTATCCTATGATTTCTCTGCATTTCTGCTACATTCTGCATCTCAAGTTTGATTTCCTTGCCTATTGTTGACTCATGGTTAATATACTGCATTACCTGCTTGTCTTTACCGATAGCTGCTAGGTAATCTTCTGGTATTGTATGGCTTTTACCTTTAAAATCATATATTACCATATCACAAAATCGAGTGGCCACTAAGTGAAAATTAGGATTAAATTTATTGTGCATGGTTTGGAAATCTATTGTTATTTTTTGTTCAATTGCTGTAGCGCAGATTTTGTGGGTATGGGTAATGAAAGTTTCGAGGCCTTGGTCTTTGTATAGTTGTAGAGCGGTGGTTATATTTTCGAGTATAGTAAATCTTTCTAATGATTTTATTGCGTTTTGGAAGTTTTGTAATGTATTGCTATTCTCAGCACCTACTGACTTTGATAGTTCTAATTCGATAGATTTAATCTGATTATTTTTATGGCCTGTTGCTAATTTGTTAATCTCTGGTACTAATAGTTCTCTAATTGAAGCTGGTCCTTGAGTTTTAAGAAGATCATTAAAGTCACCAGGCTCTTTAGGCATGGTGATTGAAACTATAGCGCCTTTTTGTTCTAATATTTCCTTAGCATTTGCTACAGCTTTTATTGCTGGGGCATTTTGACCATCATTATCGGCAGCGATTATGATACGTTCATTGGCTTTGGGGTGATAATTCTTGATGTTACTAACTCCAAGGCTACAGAAGATATTGCCTTTTAGTCCTGCTTCTTGGAGGCTAAGGGCGGTTTCTACCCCTTCTGCTATAATGGTGATATTGCTTTTTTGGTCATTATCTCGTTGAATTTCTACAAAAGATCTGCTAATTTTACCAAAGGAACGTTTGTTAACGTCAATATTAGCTTTAGCACCTGTATCTTTGTTTAAATATATTGCTTGCCCGCCGGTGATTTTGCCTTCTTTGTCCCTGGCAAAGCTAATTAGAACCGGGTAATGTTGTTTAGTTGTATTATCCCATATCATGCTGGTTCGTAGGTCTTGGCTTAGCTGATATTTTGTTAGTATTATTTCAATTCCACGATGTTCTGATAAATATTTTTTTGCTACATTATCTGGCGTGGAATATTTGAGAGAATTGGATTTATTATATAAATCTTGCGCGTATTTGATTTTCGCTTTTTCAACATCTTGTTCCTTTTGCTCCTGTGATTTAACTTTTTGGTAGAATGCGTCTGCTGCCAAATCTTTTAGCCAGGTTGCTTTATTTTGATAGTTATTAACCATACCAACCATATCTTGCAGATATTCTTTAGCTTGAATAAAATCACAGTCTTTCTCCCTTTGCACTAATGTAAATAAGTCTCCCCCACTATCGTTACTAAAATCGTGCCAGATACCAGCTTTGCTACCTGTAATTTTCATCACTATTTTCCCATCCTCTCCCCAGCGTAGCGTGTGGTTATTGGATAAATATTTATTTGGTAACCCCAGAAGAGAATAAGCTACTCTTTCGGCTCTCATTGAGAGCTGTCGCTTTAAATCAGCCATTTCTTGCTTGCGGTTTAGCTCAGAAAGATATTTCTTGTTGGTAGAGGAATTATAAGTAGGGGGAGGAGTATTGCTATGGCTACTATTAGCTTTCAGATCATTCTTAACCTTTGTTACTTCTTGCTGACCGACGGTTATTTTTTTACTTATCTCCAGTTGGTGTTGAGAGTTGTCGTTAATTTTATAATTGTCATTGGCAAGATTATAATTGTCATTGGCGCGAAGCTTTGTAGTTAAATCTACAACCGTGCCAACGTCATGGCGCGGCAGGACGTTAGGTTGATAAAGTAATCCATCTTGTAAATTATTTTCCTGGATTGCCATGCTCGCCTTCGGCTCACTCGCAATGACGTTTACAGTTTGCATCGCTACTTCTTCAACTTTGGCAGTAGGTTCTATATTATCTTTAATTTGGTAATATTGCGAATTTAAGTGCAATCTATCGCCAATAGACCTCTTGCATAACCCTAATAATTTAGTTCCCAATTATATAAACCAGCGATTAAATTAAATCTTAGAGCAAATCTTTTACGTCGATTTCGATATTTATCAGCAATAATTTTAAAACGTTTTAGCATGCCGATAACATTTTCATTCAGGGCCCTGGTACTTGCCAGTTTTTGGTTATTTTTCTTATCTTGTTTTGTTAATGGATTTTTTTTAGTCTTCTTTTTTGGTAACTCAGATTTAGCATGAATCTTTTGTAACCCTTGATATCCAGTATCGGTAATTACATTAGTATCAGGATGGATATTAATTTTGGATTCCTTAAATAACCTAAAATCATGTCGTTTACCATTTGCATAATTTGTACATATTATTTGTTTTGTCTTTTTGTCTACTACCAGCTGAGTTTTTAAAGTATGTCTTTTCTTCTTACCTGAATAGTAGCGTTTTTGTCTTTTTTTGGACGCTGGATAGGACTTTCTGTGGCATCAATTAGAATGGTTTCATACGTCATATCACTTTTAACTAAAGCTTTCTTACCAGGAAAAGCAAAATCCGGATGCTTAATTAAAGTATCTTCTACCCATTTTATATTCCGATAACAACTACTTTCAGATATTCCATATGAAGCTGATATATGAAAATATGTTCTATATTCCCTTATATATTCTAGGGCCATCAATAACCTCTCTTCTATACTTAAATGGTTTGGTTTGCCCCCAAATCTTTTCTTCTTTGTTTCTGCTTCTTCTAAAATAATAGTCATTCTTGCAAAAGTATTCTTCTTAACCCCTGTTAAACGTCTAAATTCTTCTTCCCCAAACTTTTTAAGTTCTTCATATCTCATATGATAAAATTCCTGAAATCTTATCATTTTATCCTATATCCTAGGTTATGCAAGAAGTCTAATATTGATGGTTACAGATTTAAGCCAACTACTTGCTTTCTCTAAAAAACCTGGCTGTTTATTATTTTTCTCTGGTATTAAATCCTTACTGGTAAGGAAACCTATACTAGCAGATTTATCATTTATCCTACTCAGCTGCGATATCAAACCTACTGCCCCCTTGGTAGCATCCATATTGGCATAAAGCCCTACTTGCTCGACATGTCTGGTCATTTCAACATAAGAGCTCCTGCTATTACCTGCTAAATTATGCAAAACATAAACATTTTTGATTGAGGAGCCTTGGGCTTTATAGACTGTGCTGGCGTAAGCCTGTTTGAAGTTAATATCTTGGGGGTTAAATGTGATTATCTGGCCCTTATCTGTCTTAGCTATAAATTTATTTTGATTCACTTCAATCAAAGTGGCAAATTCACCATTTTTTGTTTGGAGCTCCTTATTGCTAGTTTTAAAGATAATACGATCACCTTTCATATAATCTTCCGATATTTCTTTACCTAATTGCTGATCGAAGCTAGTGCGTCTATATTCCATCCCTGTCAGCACCTTTTGCTCCTTTAATAATTTCCGTATCTGCAAGGTTAGAGCGGCTACTTCCTTGTTACCCACAGTGATTATTAACCGCTCTTCTACGGAAAATTGACTATTACTCCAATCGTTAACCAGCCTATCTATAGATTGCTGTAATATCCCATTAAACTTTAGGCCTTGATTTTTGGCTAGTAATTGCACGCCTCCTACAATATCTTCTTCAGCAAAGCACATTGCCATCTGGCGCCCCCAGGCTTGGCTTTGTCTTCTAATGTCACTTAAAACATATGAACCAAACTTACCGGCGAATACTTCAAACATGCCGCTGCGCTCGATAGAAGTTAACTGCCGCTCATCTCCAGCCAGTATCACCCCGCAGTTATATTTCCTGGCAACCTTGAATAATTCTAGATAATCTGAGGTTCCTACCATGCCAGCTTCATCTACCACTAGCAGGCTATTGCGGGGCAGATTTATTCTATTATTATATAGTTTAAATAGGAATCCCTTAACTGTATGGCAATCCTGATATCCCTGATCTTTTAGCCCGCTTGCAGCCTTATGAGTGGGGGCTAAACCTATGACATTTTGCCGGCGGCTAGTTGCAAGTCTATAAGCTATGCCTAAGACATGAGATTTTCCGGTGCCAGCTCTGCCTCTTAAAATTCTGACTCCTTTATCGGTTATTAATATAGTTTTTAGCGCTTCTCTTTGCAGCTCACTGACATTCGTTAGGTTTTCTATATCTTTTTTAAAAGTAAGAATATTGTCATAATTAGTGTGCTGGTTTACCTTGTCAGCTACTCTACATGCCCGTAATTCTTCTGCTCGTACGCAGGCAGTAGTATAATAATTTGTTGCCTTACCATCTTGGTGGTATAATTTTACTAACCTTGGGGAATTCATTAGGGTACAGCTATTGAATAATGTTAACTAAGATATCAAGATGTCGCTTAAGGCATTTTGGTTAATCATGTTCCAAAATTGATTCCACCTTCCTTTTGTTTGAACAAGAGATCTAATGGAAATAACTATTTTGGCACCTTGAGTTCGCCACTGCATTGCTGATTTACATAATCTTTGCTTGATCAGCGTCTTGCAAGCCGCTTCCGTCACACCAGAACCTATAGGAAAATTTTGTGCTGTGTAATTACTATAATTCATACGTTCTAATTGATTAGTAAAATAGCTCACCGCTTTACTCAAATTGTCCTTTATTGCTGGTGATATTTTTTTATTTCCTTCATTTTTTTTCACTTGTTCCTTCATCGTGTCTAAAAGCTCTGCAGCCGCATTGTTTTCATGCTTTAATTTATGACAAGCATTACTCAACCATTCCTTTCTTCTCCCTTCATCACTAAAAAATGAATATGAACTTTTTGCTAAATATTCGCTAGCATGATAAAAATCTAGAATATGATATTGTGTATTCAGTTCTAAAAATTTCCAATTATTACTTGCGCCATCAGCAATGCCAATATAATTTGCTGTAGGATATTTTTGTTTGATTTTATTAACCTCTCCTTGTAAACGAGCTATAAATAACCCTTTACCATATTCAGGAGACGCTCCAATATATATTGTATGCAATCTTTCGCTTTGCGCATCGTACAAAGAGATATTACCTGTCATAGCTTCACGATAACCTTGTTCTTTCATTAAAATACATGTGCCATCTAAACTAATACCTATACTGGTAACCGGTTCTACAATCTTGGGAATAGCATATTCCCAATCTTCTTCTGTCGCTAAAGCTATAGATCCTATATAATCAGCAACCTTTTGGATATATCCTCTCGAACAACTCCTAGAATGATTCTCTGCAAAATCTTCACTGACATCTTTCGCACTTAAAGATGCATATTTATACGAAATCATTTTGGCAAATTTTGGTGTAGAATGAATAATTATACGCCCTTTCTCATCAACTGGACAAAACGTCTTGCCTCCTTTCGAGCTCTGATATACATGTCGCATTATCTCAACAGTACCATAGGGTGTCTCATACTCTTTTTTCACTTTGCCCTTTGAAGACATTCTGACACTACCAATATTAATTATCGCACCAGTTGCATCAAACTTACTTAGGGCTTCTTTAGTTGCAATGCACCCAACCTCATTTACTCCTTTCTGTATCGCATCTTCCATTTCAAGCATAGAGCCATCCAATTTTAATGTAATTTGTATTGTGATTTCTTCTCCGTTCCGTGTTATTATTTCTGCCATAGCTTAATTCCAATTATTTACTAAAATCTCACCATAGCATAATTTAAAACATTATTCAATAGCTGTACCCATTCATTACTTGTTCTATTACTTCCGTTTGTATTGTTTCATCCTCTACTTTTTGCAACGCGTGCTGCACGTCTTTTTTACTAAAAATAGCTTGATACTTAGTAATGTGATCCAATAAGCTATTTGCTTCTTTTATGATCTTTAAATTGGCATCCTTAACTAATTCATTTTCCTCTACAGTCTTGTTGATTAGGCTTCGCATTCTAACGGGACCAATATGTTGCTGTGCTATTGCGCCAATAGCATCTACCCGGTTGTCTAAACCTAATTTTTCGAAGTATCTATCGATTATACCTTTAGCTTTCTCATGAATCATTTCTGCTTCGGGAATAATAAAGCCTTTTCCCCCTTTCGTATTTTTAAATTGTGGATTTAAATCTACTGCCTTTGCTCCTAAATTTTTACCATCTTCACTAAATTTTCTAGTTGTGAGCAATAAATGAGCGTGCCAGTTCTTCTCACCCTTATGCGGTTTATGGATATCTACCTGCACCCCTAAACCATTTTTTACCCAAGCCATTTCCTCAATTATTTCATGGGTAATGGCTATTCTATCTTCCAGGGTCAACTCCTTATCATCAGGCAAAGCAATTACTATATCTTTTAGCAGCTGACTGTTCTTTCGTTTCTCCGATTTCTCTACCTCATTCATTAATATTTTTGGATCTTTAAATTTTTTACTTACGTGATTGGGCAATAAAATTGTGTGATAAACATTGTCACCTCGCTTACTAAAATCGTACTTAATATTTGTAAGCTCATCTTGAATAATAGTTCTAGCATTATAAGCACCCTTGCAACAAGCGTTTCCCCCTTTACTTCTACTAACTATCTCGATTCTTGCAAATTGTATCGCCATGATTTTTAATATTATTCAATCTGGCATTACTTTGCATGGACAGTTTAGCATGGAAAAATTGCAAATGCAAGCACAAAGAGCAAGAAAATCTCTTACAAACTAAAGTTTGTATATTGCGTATAGCCTGCTTCTTGGGAAGGCAGTCTATAACCCTTAGGCTCGTTATTTTTCCCCTGTCTCCAGTTAGAGACAGTAGGATTTGCGTTGATGGTTTTATGGCGTGGTAGGTTTTGGAGAGCAGTATAATTGGATTGTGATGGCGTTTGTTTAGAGTTAGAAATGCTGGTTCAAAAAAAAGTTTTAAGGCAATCACATCTAACACTTGACTGACTTCAGCAGTTTGAGCAACATGACATACAAAACAACTTATGTAGAAAATTATGGTAAATAGTGAAGAACAAAATACTGAAATAGTAGCAGCGAACCAAATGCACGACACTGCTCAGCAAAAAATTAAACTCCAGCAGAAAAAAGCTAGGTTGATAATGGAAGAAGTAAAATTCAAAATTAAAGAACGTAAAATGCGTACTCGCCATTTAATTCAGGTAGGAGGTTTGGTTGTAAAAGCAGCACTTGATGATCTGCTTCAGTATATTTCCGGCAAAATTTATTTTGATATTCAGTAAGAGAGAGGTTCATTAAGTTTTGAGAAGAAGTAATTTGGGCTTTTTGTAGGTTAGAATGCTCATTTTTCTCTTTTATTTTTTCTTCATATTGCGAATATTCCTTTTGGATTTTTTCGAGCTTCAATAAATTTTTATAATGTATATAAGTTTATTCTTCCATACAGTATATTATACAATACAGTACAACTAGAGTCAAATAATAAAGTACAATAATATACTTTATTTACGCTATTTATTAGATAATTTACGGTAATTATGTTGCATGTTTTTCGCTATTGACTCACGTTATTTATTATAAGGCTTTTGTCTAAAACCCCCAGTAAATTCTAATAGAGAAGGTAGGAGGGTAGTAGAGATGCAAGCTTTACAAAACTTTTTCTTTGAACCAGCATTTTTATCCTATTAACCATGAGCTAAGCCTATAGTTTGCTCGCAGAACAAAAGTAATTTATCTTAAAAAAATATGTAATATTTTGTGTATTATTTAGGTCTTTTTCTTAACACATATTGTACTATTATATATACCAAACTGTACCATAATATTATTTTATTTTGTTGAAATGTAGGAGAATATATATGCCAAGAGATCCAGTGACAGCACTAGAAAAACTGAAGAAAATTGAGGGAAAAAAACAGAAAGTATTAATAACTCGTAGGGAGGATTTATTAGAGATTGTAAGTAACTGTAATGCCATGACTATTGATGATCAGCTCCTTGCCGGATTCTTACTATTTGCTATGAATGAGCAAAATAAGCAGCATCCTATACTAAAGGAGTTTATACAATTAGCCAAAACCAACCCGAGTGCATTATTAGCTAAAAAGCACAGGGCTATAAGAAAGAGTCAGTCAATTTGATACTGCATAGCAACCTCCTTGCCACAAAAAGCCATAGAAATCTTTATAATTTTTTTAACGTGTTTATGTTCTTTTATTTTAGCATCATATCTCTTATTATTGATTTGTAGCAAACCAGACTTAGCTACGAATTCTAGCTCTTCTGCCACTTTAGCGACCTTGTACTCAATGATAATTGCATTCTCAGCTCTCTCTGCTTGCGGAACTAAAACAATATCAGCTCTACCATCCCCTGTTTCTTTTTCACTATCTATTATATAATCTGAGGCTAACATATTAATTAACCCAAGCATAAAACCGCTATAAAATAGCTCTGCCCTAGCAATTCCTGTCTGGTGAAAACTAGTGGAATTTAATAACAATTTTTGTAGTTTCTCTTTAAATTCCTCTAGCCTAGCAGCAGGTAGTAGACTCACAAAGGAATAATACCTGGAACTATCAATCTTTAGCTGATCAGTAACCCATTGTAACATTCGAGTATTATATATATACCGCACTTCTTTATTTGGTACTGATAACTCATAAATATTTTCCTCGTGACTTTTGGCCTTAGGGTTTAAATAACCGCTAAATAGTAATAAACTTAATAATCCCACTGGTTTATTAATGTCAGCAAAACTTATTTGTTTAACGATAGTAGAAGTAATATTTTTACCCGTAATTAAGTTCTGTAAATCTTCCTGCATTTCATCAGAGAGCAGTGCTTTATCTATAAGGCTTGTCCCACCGCTATCTAGCCAGTAATGATCAAGCTTACCTTTATGCGCTAAACATTGCATAATGGACCATGGATTATATATTACTTCTCCACCAAATGTGTAACCATTATACCAGTCTTTAATCTTCTCAGGATCTGTTTTAGTTGGTACTTTTGTAAGTAACTCATCTACTTCACCTTTAGTAAAACCATAGAATTTAGAAAAATCTTCATCTAATAAAGTATATTCACTTACGTTATTTAAATCAGAGAATAAATTAGCTTTAGCAATCCGTAATATACCGGTTATTACACCTTTTTCTAAATATGGATTGGTTTTCAGGGCGCTACCAAACATACCGCGGAATATTTTTAGAACATTTTCAAATTCTTTGGGTTTGTTACCAAATTCAATATAGGCACTATTAATTGGTGTATCATACTCATCGATTAGTATGTAAACTTTCTGACCAAAATGCATAAAAAGTAATTCACTTAAAAATTTCAAACTATCTTTAAGGTCTTCCTGGTCAAACGTACCTGCAAAATACCGTTCTAATATTTCTTTTTGAGCATTATTTAGCAATTCTATATCTTTCATTAGATAACGCCTTAAGTAGTAATGATTCGCAAATAGCTTAATAACTTGTTTTCTTATACAAGTCTCTATCTCCTGGTAACTACTACCTTTCACATCCTTAAAATTTATGGAAATCACTGGAAATTGGCCTTGACGTTTTATTGCATTTGCAATGCTAGCAATTTTTAAAGGTTTAAGCTCTTTAGTTTCGTCAAAACCTAAATCTACTGCACCTCCCCAAAACAGCTTGTTATTTATCTTCTCTCCCTCAGGTAAAGGCCTACCATCTTCATCCACTTCTATTTCAAAGAATTTCTGGAGCATATTCATATTCAAGCTCTTACCCCAGCGCCTTGGACGAGTAATGAGAATTACATCCCCACTATCTTCTAGTAATTCTTTAATCATTAAACTTTTATCAACAAATACATCACTATTGAACAACAAAGTTTTAAAGTCATCAGTACCTACTCTCATTCTAGGTAGATTATTACCAATAGGGAGAGAGGTAATAGCTTGATGTATTGAAATAGTATCCGAAAGGTTAACTGTCATATTAGTTGATTATATTTTGAGAATTACCATCGATCTTTAAACTATAACAAATTATAGCATAAATAAGTTAGATACTTAAGTAATTTAAGCAAATAATTTATTGCTGCAAGTTTGTAAGGCTTACAGCAATGTTGTAACCTAACTAATCAGTACTGTTTGACAATTGCACCGGTATTTTACACTCAACAGTAGTGGTTTTACCCTCGATGCTGCTTAGCTCAATCTTCCCCTTTATTTCGTGGATCAACTGTTTCACACATATTAACCCTAAACCTAATACTTTATATTGTATAGTAGAATCAAAACTTTCAAGTTCTTCACGCATATCTTGCTGCTTTTCTACAGAGATACCAATGCCAGTATCGTGGACCATAACTTGTAATATCCGATCTCTATCATCTTGTTCTAAATTATCAAAATCATTTTCATCTTGGCTGAGTCTTCTCGCAGGAAATAGATTGGCGGTAATTACCTGTGTGATTTATAGACATAGTTACAATAATAATGTAAGATTAAATGTAGTTTAATTATTAAAATAAACGAATGGCACCTAAGATTAAATTACGCTTAAATTGGGTTAAATTATATGAAGAGGTGGGTAACGCGGGAAAGGTTTGTAACTATTATGGTATTTCAAGGTTTACTTTACGCAAATGGTACAAACGTTATGAGTTATTAGGTGTAGAGGGACTACACGATCTAAGCAAAAAACCAAAGACATCTCCTGTGCAAAAAATAAATGATACAGAAGAGCAACGAATACTAGGTTTAAGACAAGGAAGAAAATTGGGTGCGAGGCGTATTCAGAATGAGCTAAAGCGCTTATATGAAATTTCATTTTCTACTGCTACTATACATAAAGTATTAAAAAAACATAATGTTGGGTTGTTAAACTTAAAACGCCATTACCGTAAGCAAGTGAAACGTTATAGTGCTTAAGGTGCCAGGCGCAAGAGTACAAATGGATGTATGTAAAATTGCTAATAATTTATATCAATATACTGCCATAGATGATTGTACCAGATATAAGGTATTAGCTTTATATAAGAGACGTACTGCAACAAATACTTTATCTTTTTTAGATCAAGTATTAGAGTGCATGCCATTCCCAGTACAACGTATTCAAACTGATAGAGGGCAAGAGTTTTTTGCTTATGCTGTACAAGATTATCTAAAAGAACATAAAATTAAATTCCGTCCGATTAGGCCATTATCACCTCATTTAAATGGCAAAGTAGAAAGGACGCAAAAAACTGATTTAAATGAATTTTATAGTAGTGTTGATATACAAAGCGCAGAGCTTCAAAAACAATTACAAAATTGGGCGCATTATTATAATCATAATCGGGGTCATAGTTCTCTTTCTGGTAAAACTCCTTGGGAGAAATATAAAGATCTAAAATCTTTCATTCCTTCTATACAAGAAATTGAAAAAAATTATGACCCTTTAAAAGAACCATTTATTATGCAAAATTACAAATATAATAACAAACTAAAGTTAATTAATAAACCTAAAAACACATAATCCGTGTCATTAGTTAGGAATTGATCAAACAGTTTAGTTGTAACTATGTCTATAAATCACACATTACATGATACTATAACAAGTTTCTTCTCTGTCCCTAACTTAAGTTAATTGACTATAATTTACTGAATATGCTACAGTCCGCATTTTGGCCATGTTCTTCAATCAAAGATCGCCTGACCTTATACCATACTGAAGCTGGATCTAGCTTATTTACTGGTGAAAGATAATTTTGATCTTTATCTTCAATTTTAGCTGCTGGTTTTGGTACTGTAACTGGCTTAAATGGTAATATTTGTAGTTGCTTAATTTTATTACCGTAAACCGCTTGTACTTGCTCTAATATCTTAGTTTTCATGTGTTCTGACACGCTGATATCCTTTAACAATTTCAGTTGATACTGATCTTGATCAACTCCCTTAAATTCACAAGAAGTCAATAGCTCATAAGCGGTATTAGGTTGGAATATTCCTGCTATTTTGCGCTTTAATTGTGCCTGCTTGCTGGTATCGAGCTTGCGTTCTATTTTTTCCAAATATTGCTCTTTAAGCTTATCTGGCTCGTTAGATTTGAACTGAAAATTGCCCTGATTAACTTTGCTACTTTCTCGAAATTCATGCACTAAGGCTTTAGTCATATAGTTCAGCAGCACTTTTTTATTACAAAAATAATGGTTAGGATACTGTTCTGCCAATTTTAATAACAGCTTGTTTATGAAGCTTAAGTTGAACTCTCGGTTTGACCTGATCTGCAGTAAATCAGCATCTTCCTCAGTTAATGGATGAAAATCTGCTAATCTGTTCTTTTTGAACCAGCCCTTATTGCTGTCAGGCACTGAAAGGGTAGAGTAAGGTGATATTGTGGAGTTATTGTCAGTAGAATTAGGCATTTTCTGTATAACGGATGTAAGGCTATCAGCTAACGTTGTTTCAACTGCGTAAGCCTTTTCAGTCAGATCCTCAATGTTGCGAGTCCTCTCTTCTGCTAACCCTTGCCCCTCGCTAGGAGAAAGAGTACCGTGTGATTCTTGACAGGATGATGCTACTGGCAGTTCTGCTTGTTCTTCGTGCTGTTCTATTTGCTCTTGGGGTGATTTTTGTTCTTGCCCCTGGACTGGCTCATTTTCTTCATGAATATTTTTTAAAATCTCAGATTCGGTAGATCTAGATATATTAGATTTATTATTAATATCTATAATATTGTGTGCCTGAAAATTTTTTCGGGTAAGGCTGAAAATTTTTTGCCAATTTGATGCATGGAGTATTTCGACATTTGATGTGCTGCTTGATAATGGTGGCATTATATAAATGAATAAACCCTCCTTCTTGCAATTCAAGTATGCATTGCCTAATACGCCTTTGACAAACACCTAAAGATTGTTCAAAAAAATGGTACGATTCTTGCAATTCATCTTCTTGTAGATGGTTACCGCTATTATAACAAACCTGAAGGCGGAAAACTATTAACGATAGAAGTTGTTTAGAAGTCTTACTTAAAGCTTTACCACTATTATTTTTCAGCTCGCGCCACTCTGGTGGCACAAAATTACCAACGAAATTATAGAAGATAGTATCATTTTGGTTACTATTAGGAGAAGTATAATCGATAGTAGAAGAGGAAGAGTTGACTAATTGCTGCATAATCCCTCCACCTGAATATCAGATTTGTTAAGGGTTTTCGAGCAATTATAGCAGCTGTTTTGGCTAGCCTGAGCAGCATATAAGCAGCATATGGATTTGTAAGGAAGCTTAAGGAAACCCTGAAAGACTGATAAGTATATGGTGGGCGATGAGAGACTTGAACTCCCGACCCTCTCGGTGTAAACGAGATGCTCTAGCCAACTGAGCTAATCGCCCTTATGAGATTTAAATGAAGACTTAAGCTATACTCTACAGTAACCAGAGCGAGGCACCTTTCATAAAAAACTAAAAACACAATATAGTATGGATATTGCCTTATTTTTAAGAAAAAATCAAGAGATTTCTATAGTTTATGTAAGGGGCTTATTATTAATAAATTACTTCTGTACACTAACTGCCAGGATAACTTTTTATCCAGAACTGAAAGTTCATGGAACCTAGACAATTTTCTTATATTCAAAATATATTTTTTTCACCGCGTAAATCCATACGAGACAAACAATGGTAAATATTCCCATTAGAAGGGCGGAAATAGAATTAAAAGTTGCTGTAGGTATTAAGGTAAAAATAATGGATTGTATTAAACCACTTGAAGATTTACCAACTTTTGAACTAATTACATCCACAGCTGCTTTGCCTTTGGTTTTTAATTCTTTATCCAAAGGGATATAGAGCATTTCTCTTGAAGTATCCCAAATAGAATATTTAGTGCCTTTTGCCAAAATATTCTGTACTGCCCCAATCGATACAGCAAGCGCTAGAGGTGTCATTAATATAGCTCCATTAAATAATGAGATAACTTGTTGATCAAATACAATTAAAATAAAAAATAATATACCTGTAACCATTATTATAATTGGAGAAATCACGGCAGCCACAAACCAACTATGGCTCCGCATAATATTGTTGCCAATTATAGTCATTACCATAATGGCGATACCTGTCCAAAGAATATAAAGACTATTGAACTGGGCATAACTATTTACTGTAGGGTATAATTCTTTAATTTTTGCTTTCCATACAGCTTCTACTAAATTCATAGATAACCCAAAAGCAGCAGAACAGATTAACATTAACCATAAATATTTTGATTGAGCTATATATTTAAAGCTGGAAATTAACCCCAAACTATCTTTAGTGGATCTCCCACTTTTTGCCTGCGCATAAAATGTGGGATTGGTAAAAATATTTTTAGTAATAAATTGGACGAATAAACATGATATAATTGCAGAAATTACTACTAAGCTTATTGATATTTTGATAAGAATAGTTTTATTGTCTACTATATTAACAAAATATTTAGCAATAGTAGCTTCTGATGATAGATTCATCATTAAGAAGCCGACAAAAATTAATGAAGAATTACCAAACAACGAAAAAAAAGTATAAAATCGCTTTGCTTCTTCGGTAGTAGTCAGTTCATTAGCAAATTGCCAAAAGAGTAAAACATAGAATATATTAGGCCAAAGTTCAGATAAGGTGTAAAAAACTACATAACTCCAATTGCCAATTAACGCAATATACCATTTAAAATGAGGATAGTTTCCCATTACTTGTTCTAAGACACTACTATTAACATGAAAAATATGAGAATTAGGATAAATTACAAATGCAAAGAGAATAAAGAACCCCACGAAAAAGCTTATTAAATAATAGTAAATCTTAGCAAAACTAAAATGATTAAGCATTTTAGCATAGATTATAACAAATAAGGCAGCAGCGGGAGTAACACAATAAACTTTAGTAAAACTAACTACTTCAGCGCTAATTTCGGTAATTAAAATACTATCTTTTAAAATTCTTAATATATTTTGGTTAAACAATATGCTAAACATCAAACCACACATCGGTAGAAATTTGCCAAGTTCATAATGGTGGATAGGCCAAAATATATTCCTGAATTTACCTGGAAACGAGGGGAGGTGTGAGCTAGCCATAACTACTTGATCCTAAGACAAAAAAAAACTTAAGAAGTATATTAGCTTAAAGGATTCTTGATTTTTAGGGGTGAGAATATCAAAAAATTACTTTACCGAACCTAAATATTTTAAAATATGTATTATGAAGTTCTGCACTTTATATATTATTACCCTTGTATTGTCAAGGCGTTTGTCAATGCCTGTCAATAACATTTTAAAATGTCTGGTATTTGAAACAAGATAATTGTCCTTTTATCATGTTATTGACACTAGTTAAGCTTTTTGTTGACCTGTAACCAAATAATTATATAATTTAGCCTTTCTAAGGTACTAATATAAAATTATGAATAAATTACAAAAACTATTATTACAGAGCTTGGCTATATTTTCTTTGATTTTTCTAAATAATGCTGCTTATGCCCAAGAGATAAATCTTGATCCAACTTTTTTTTACCTAGGGGGTGAAATTGGGTTGGTAGAATCAGTAGCAAAAAAATTTCGCCATAAGGAAACGAAGAGTGACTTTACCTTAAAAAGATCAAAAATGTATAGCGCTAAACTGGGTTACAGTTTCTACCCACAAATGGTAATTGAATTTTCAGCAACTTATCAACCAAAATACCATCTCCATTATATTTTACCAGAAACTCCGGCTTTCCCAGGACAGGTTATTCCAAAAACTGCCGGCACTACCAAGGTAGCTTCGAATATATATATGCTTAACCTAGTGTATGACTTGAATAAAGTTCAAGGGTTAACCCCCTTTGTTATTTTAGGGGCTGGGATAGCCCAAGTAAAAATTAGCCCAACTTCTAGTTTTTGGGATTACGCAGGCGGTATAGAGTATTTTAGAATTAAAAAACACCAGAATAATTGTTTTGCTTGGCAAATAGGTCTTGGCTTTTCGAAAGAAATAACAAATAATTTTAGTATTGATGTGGCGGCAAAATTGCAAGTGGCCCATTCTATCAGAATTAAATATGATACACTTGATATGAAGAGTAATAAATTTGTACCAGCCAAGCCTATTAAAAAAACTATAGGAATTGGAGAATTTGGTATAGGATTTACTTATAAATTGCCTATTTAATACTTCTGTAAACTTTAAAGATTGACTTAAACCTACTTTAAAGATTCTGACACACATAATATTATTGATAATAATATTATCAGCAAGTACTGTGCCAATGATCAGTAGTGCTTCACCTTTAAAAGATCAGTTACCTAAGGTAAAATCTTTAACCAATAGACCTCTTGCATAACCCTAATAATTTAGTTCCCAATTATATAAACCAGCGATTAAATTAAATCTTAGAGCAAATCTTTTACGTCGATTTCGATATTTATCAGCAATAATTTTAAAACGTTTTAGCATGCCGATAACATTTTCATTCAGGGCCCTGGTACTTGCCAGTTTTTGGTTATTTTTCTTATCTTGTTTTGTTAATGGATTTTTTTTAGTCTTCTTTTTTGGTAACTCAGATTTAGCATGAATCTTTTGTAACCCTTGATATCCAGTATCGGTAATTACATTAGTATCAGGATGGATATTAATTTTGGATTCCTTAAATAACCTAAAATCATGTCGTTTACCATTTGCATAATTTGTACATATTATTTGTTTTGTCTTTTTGTCTACTACCAGCTGAGTTTTTAAAGTATGTCTTTTCTTCTTACCTGAATAGTAGCGTTTTTGTCTTTTTTTGGACGCTGGATAGGACTTTCTGTGGCATCAATTAGAATGGTTTCATACGTCATATCACTTTTAACTAAAGCTTTCTTACCAGGAAGAGCAAAATCCGGATGCTTAATTAAAGTATCTTCTACCCATTTTATATTCCGATAACAACTACTTTCAGATATTCCATATGAAGCTGATATATGAAAATATGTTCTATATTCCCTTATATATTCTAGGGCCATCAATAACCTCTCTTCTATACTTAAATGGTTTGGTTTGCCCCCAAATCTTTTCTTCTTTGTTTCTGCTTCTTCTAAAATAATAGTCATTCTTGCAAAAGTATTCTTCTTAACCCCTGTTAAACGTCTAAATTCTTCTTCCCCAAACTTTTTAAGTTCTTCATATCTCATATGATAAAATTCCTAAAATCTTATCATTTTATCCTATATCCTAGGTTATGCAAGAAGTCTACTGAAAGAATAAAAACAATTGGCATATCGGAGGCGCTTAATATCCCAAATATATTAAAATACTTCCGGTTTTAGAAATTTATAAAGGCCGTATACCTCCACTACAGTTATCAAGTCATCTACAGGCTAGTTTAAAAACCTTATTACAAAAAGGAGCTAAGAAAGGCCCTAATTTTGCAGGACATTACACTATCGTGGAGATAGGTTGTGTGGTACTAACTGTCTAAATATATGGGTTATAGATACTAAGGAGTGGAAAAATATTAGAAGGTCTTTATAATAGTGCTTGGGGAGCTGAATATAATTTAAATAGTAGGTTATTAATTCTAAATCCTTTACCCATTGAGGCTGATACATCTTATTTGAATTCCCCAGCGATCACTGATTGTGACAGTACCTATCTGCTAATGGATTAAGGAAATTTTAAAATTCTCTTTAAAGAGAAAATGGAAAGATTGTTACAAGAAAAATTGGCATTGCTGAAAAACGGAGATGCCGAAAAAATATGACGATATAATTAAAAAATTCCCTATATAAAATATAAGTGGCACTTCATCGCTTGTTCGCTCGTACTTCCCGCCATACTCCTCTGATAGGAATTGGCATGCGTTGTTACTCAATGCTCTCCTAGTACTACAGTTGTAGATTGAATAAATTATAGAAAAATTTGATATTTTCTTTATGATATAGTCAATTAACTTGAGATAGGGACGGAATCGCTTCGTGGCTTACCTAGTAGCTCTAGGCTTTGAGCCTCGCTCCTAGTCCCTAATTGATCTTAATTTACTATAGTATCTAGTACTACAGTTGTAGATTCTAAAAATTAGGAATTTTTATGACTGCATTAGGGATACAGTTGTGTATTTATACCTAAATTTTAGGATCTATAGTAAATTAAGATCAATTAGGGACTAGGAGCGAGGCTCAAAGCCTAGAGCTACTAGGTAAGCCACGAAGCGATTCCGTCCCTATCTCAAGTTAATTGACTATAGGCTCTACTACCCCCTCACGCAAGGCAGCAAACTCATCTTAAGAGGAGTATATTAAACTGTTTTAGAACAAAATTATAAATCTTTTGTCTTGATTTTTTCCTTCATTAATTATAATTAATTTTTTAATAATAAAATTTATATAATTAATGATAGGGTATTATGCCATTATCAAGTTAATCTTATTAGCCCTTGCGCCTTAACTTGATGCGTAGCTCGCGTACGATCCCGCCGCTATTAAGCCTATAATATTTGTGCAAACTGCTTGAATAAGAACACTGTTCTTCACAGTTAGCGGTATATACTCCTCTTAAGATGAGTTTGCTGCCCTTGCGTGGGGGGAGTAGTTAGTAAAGTCCTATAGGCATACCATTCATATCAGAGGAGTATATTTCAATCCTATCTATGCCAATAATTTCTAAAATTTTCTCAAACATTAAATAGCAGGCTCATGGCTAATTTTGCCTCCCTACTAAAACAGCTTCATTTTAAAGGAGTATATATTATATATACTTTTTTAATAATATATCCACCTAAAAATAATCCACTATATATTATCAATGAATATATAGATTTGAATAATATTTCTTCAGAAAACATTGAAACAATTCGAGACCAGGAAAATTTATTGATAAAAAATCCGGACATAACAATACCGTCTATAGTTGAAGCAACCATCAAACTAATAAAACTTCTTGTACTAAAAGAATAAAGAGGTCTTAAATATAACAATATACTAGTACTAACATATATAGATACTAATAAGGAGAAAAAAGATGCAAATACTAACGCTTGAATTACCGAACCGTGAATATAATAATTAAAGTTCCATAAAAAACTAAAGCTTACAATTATGCTAACTAATAATCCCATTGTAGAAGTTTTTTTACCATATAATTCTGCAATTATATAGGCAGTTAATGCTACAAATGTAAATACTAAAGAACAGCCCGATATCTTATTAAAAAAGTTTAATAAATAGACAAATACGCATAATAAGGCCGTGAGTAAAGCTAGAAATTTGTTATTAATGATATTCATAATTTTTCCTCTAATTATTCTTACACCTAATGTAAATATCTTACACAAAATCTAAGAATTGGTAAAGTAATTTTCAAGTCCTAATAAGAATAAGTGGAAAAATAAAACTGTTGTGAAACTTATATGATGGAGGAAATTTGAAATTAATTGATGACATATCATCAACAAAAACTTATATTGTAAGCTTGGCAGCGACTTACTCTCCCATACCTCAGGGTATAGTACCATCAGCGCTACGAGGTTTCACGGTCGAGTTCGGGATGGAATCGTGTGTTTCACTCGTGCTATAACCACCAAGCTTACAATATAAGTTTTTGTTGATGTTGATATACTTAATTTTACCTTTAAAAGTTGGCGAAAAGAACTACTTTGGCGTAACCAATAAAAATCTTCAAGGTATAAAAGTCACATAAGCATAAAAAAATACTTACTTAAGGCTTCTATAACAAGTATTTGATTTACTTAAGCAATAGCTCTTATTTTTAAAATAAGCTAACGCTATCGGCAAGCCAACTTTACCATTTTTAATAGTAACAATTAAAAAAAATAGTGATAAAACTAAAAACAAACTGCATTTTGACACTGTATTTTTGTAAAATTAATACTGCACACAAACACAACCTCAGCAAAGTAAAACAATCGAGCTATTAGTATCAGTTAGCTACACACGTTACCGTGCTTCCACACCTGACCTATCAACGTGGTGGTCTTCCACGGCTCTAATAGGGAAGTCTAGTTTTGAGGGGGGTTTCCCGCTTAGATGCATTCAGCGGTTATCCCTTCCGTACTTAGCTACCCAGCCATGCCGCTGGCGCGACAACTGGTCCACCAGAGGTACGTCCACCTCGGTCCTCTCGTACTAAAGGCAGATCCTCTCAAACTTCCTACACCCACGGCAGATAGGGACCGAACTGTCTCACGACGTTCTAAACCCAGCTCACGTACCACTTTAATCGGCGAACAGCCGAACCCTTGGGACCTTCTCCAGCCCCAGGATGTGATGAGCCGACATCGAGGTGCCAAACGATTTCGTCGCTATGGACGCTTGGAAATCATCAGCCTGTTATCCCCGGAGTACCTTTTATTCGTTGAGCGATGGCCCTTCCACGCGGGACCACCGGATCACTATGACCGACTTTCGTCTCTGCTCGTCTTGTCAGACTCGCAGTCAGGCTAGCTTATGCCATTGCACTCTAGCAGTTGATTTCCGACCAACCTGAGCTAACCATCGCGCGCCTCCGTTACTCTTTGGGAGGCGACCGCCCCAGTCAAACTACCCACCATGCATTGTCTCGGATCCTGATTCAAGGATCTCGGTTAGATATCAAAAATCAAAAGGGTGGTATCTCAAGGGTGACTCCACAATGGCTTGTGCCACTGCTTCATAGTCTCCCACCTATCCTGCACATCTAATTTCTAATACCAGTGCAAAGCTATAGTAAAGGTTCACGGGGTCTTTCCGTCTAACCGCGGGAACTCCGCATCTTCACGGAGAATTCAATTTCGCTGAGTCGATACTGGAGACAGTGGGGAAATCGTTACGCCATTCGTGCGGGTCGGAACTTACCCGACAAGGAATTTCGCTACCTTAGGACCGTCATAGTTACGGCCGCCGTTCACTGGGACTTCAATTCAGAGCTTGCACCCCTCCTCTTAATCTTCCAGCACTGGGCAGGCGTCAGACCCTATACTTCGTCTATTGACTTTGCAGAGCCCTGTGTTTTTAATAAACAGTCGCTACCCCCTAGTTTGTGCCACCTATTAGTGGTTGCCCACTCATAGGTCATCCTTCTCCCGAAGTTACAGATGCAATTTGCCTAGTTCCTTCAGCATCGTTTTCTCAAGCGCCTTGGTATACTCTACCTGTCCACCTGTGTCGGTTTGGGGTACGGTCTTTAACGAGGGTGTTATTTCCTGGAAGCTATTCACTGCATACACAATCCAATAAGTGTATACAACTTACTATCTTCGTCACATCCCTCAGGTTCAGGAATATTAACCTGATTCCCATCGATTACGCCTTTCAGCCTCACCTTAGGGGCCGACTAAACCTGCGCAGATTAACTTTACGCAGGAACCCTTGGACTTTCGGCGAGAATGTTTCTCACATTCTTTATCGCTACTTATGTCAGCATTCTCACTTCCGATACCTCCAGCAAACCTCACAGTTCACCTTCACAGGCTTACGGAACGCTCCGCTACCATCTGTACTATTAAAGTACAAATCCGTATCTTCGGTACATGACTTAAGCCCCGTTACATTGTTGGCGCAGGAAAACTTATTTAGACTAGTGAGCTATTACGCTTTCTTTAAATGATGGCTGCTTCTAAGCCAACATCCTAGTTGTTATGGTTTTCCCACATCCTTTAACACTTAGTCATGATTTAGGGACCTTAGATGGCGGTCTGGGCTTTTTCCCTCTCGACTATGGACCTTAGCACCCATAGTCTGTCTGCTATGCTGTACTCATCGACATTCGGAGTTTGGTTGAGTTTGGTAAGTCGGTAGGACCCCCTAGCTCATCCAGTGCTCTACCTTCGATGGTAATGGCTATAAATAGCTCTACATAACGCTCTACCTAAATAGATTTCGCGGAGAACCAGCTATATCCGAGTTTGATTGGCCTTTCACCCCTAACCACAACTCATCCCCTACTTTTTCAACAGTAGTGGGTTCGGTCCTTCAGCGAATATTACTTCGCCTTCAACCTGGCCATGGCTAGATCACTCGGTTTCGGGTCTAATTCATCTAACTAAAGACGCCCTATTCAGACTCGCTTTCGCTACGCCTACACCTCACGGCTTAAGCTTGCTAGATAAACTAAGTCGCTGACCCATTATACAAAAGGTACGCCGTCACAGAACAAAATGTCTGCTCCGACTGCTTGTAAGCATTCGGTTTCAGGTACTATTTCACTCCCCTCATTGGGGTACTTTTCACCTTTCCCTCACGGTACTTGTTCACTATCGGTCACTAGAGAGTACTTAGGCTTAGAGGGTGGTCCCCCTATATTCAGACAGGATTTCACGTGTCCCGCCTTACTCAAGGACTCCAAAACTTTTTACCTATAAGGGGCTATCACCCTCTATGGCCAACCTTTCCATGTTGTTCTAGTTTTTATCTTGAAGCCACTGGCCTGGTCCGCGTTCGCTCGTCACTACTAACGGAGTCTCGGTTGATGTCCTTTCCTCCAGCTACTGAGATATTTCAGTTCGCTGGGTTTGCCTCATATAGCTATGTATTCACTATACGATATCTGCTAAGCAGATGGGTTTCCCCATTCGGAAATCTTCGGATCAAAGCTTATTCGCAGCTCCCCGAAGCTTATCGCAACGTATTACGTCCTTCTTCGCCTTCTAGTGCCAAGGCATCCACCAAATGCTCTTATTTTATTTACTTTGATTCTTATTAAAACTTGAGATTGTATGCTGTGTGCAGAACTAATTTTGCACTCTACAGTATCCACTCGCGATCATAAATTTTTATTTTATTATCGTAAGTAAATTTGTTTTTTAGTTTTATCAACTTTTTAAACAGCTACAGAAATAATATATATCCCTGTACTTAACTTATATCAGTTATTTACAATAATGTCAACCACTATTTTATAATCTTTACATAAATTACCTGAATTCATGGTAAAAATACTTTCCAAAATTCACATATATTCGTAATAGATTATTTAAATATTTTTACTAGGCCTCCTCTCTCTTTCCTTATGAAGTATTCTGTCTATATGACTTTCTTTCAGGGCCCGAGGTGGTGGTGCCGGAGGTAGCTGAGATGCAACTAACTTAACCCAACGTTCTTGAAGAAGCTGATCTACTACTGTATTGAAATTTATTCCCTCTAAATTTAATACATTTTTCGGGTTATTTTTAATATGTTTTTCAATAGCTGGAATAAGAGTTAATAGGGTTACTTCATCTATAGTAGCACCTTTAAAACTCATGTTTTTTGGAAAAGAAACATTATTAAACGAACATTTGATAAGCTGAGAATTCTCACAAGAAAGAACTTTAAATTTACCCTCATCAAAATTAAAATTATCTATTTTAAAATTATCTAATTTTCTCTCCAGTAGCAAACCTTGTAAATCTCTATGATTTAAAGAATAAACAAATGTGCTAGAAGGCAGAGCATCAATAGCTGTACTAATCTCTTGAATTTTTGCCTGGAATTCCTTGGCTAAATCATATCTGCCAGCTTCATCTTTCTCTGTCCGAGGGTTTTGGCTAATATCTTCTATAATCTTATTTATATTTCTACTAATAAATTTATCACGTATTATATTCGGCACTAAATACTTGTCAACGCTGTAACTTAGTAAATTACCACAGGCCCCTATTACTAATTTTAAAGCTTTCATATCAGTTAATATCAATCCGACCAAGGGAAGCACATCTTGCATAAAGGTGAATTTTGGATATTTTTCTGCCACTCTTACTATTTCTTTTAATAATTTTTTGTTCCCCCCTAATACTTTTATAATCTCCTCAGCATTAATTCTCGCCCCTTGAATTTCCTGGCACAATTCTTCTATGATAGGAGTAAATTTTTTCTCTAATAGTGGCACTAATTTTTCAAAAAAATTTTCTTTGATTTTGGGATTAGTATCACCCAACTCTGTAAGAAGATTAACCATTTCAGAAATTTTTGTAGGATATTCACCTTCTGAAGAATTCATAAGATCTGTGACATGCTTAATTATTTTCTGTGATAAAGCTAGGTTTTTTAAACTTTCCTCACCTAAATCCACCATCACAGGTAAGGCATCAATAACAAATGACATAGTAGCTTCTGCACCCTTAGAAATAAGATTAAGAGAAGAAGAATTAGGCTTTATATTGTTCTCAATTTCTGGATTTAGCAATTTTAAAATATCTTTTTTATTATTATTTAAATATCCTAAAAGATCTGATTTTAAAATGGGAGAAAGCAAGGTCAATGACTTTTGAGCATGAGTCAAGAAGTTCTTTATTTGTTCTTCATCATCTTTCTCAACATCCGACAGGGAACTTACCTCTAACTTTTGATAATCTAGATAATGACTATAAGTTTTTAGTAATTCAGGAAGAGACGACATCATAACAGAGCTATTATGGGCCATTAAAGAAACAGTATTGTCTAATAATTTACTTGGAACAACAAGGGTTGAGGCTAAGTAGTTTCTAATAATTTTTGCTAGTTCCTGGTGATTCTCAGTATTGTCTAATAAGACACTCAAATCATTTTTAATTATTTCTGCTACTTTAGGAGCAGACAATATTACTGAAATATTCTTAATCAGATTTGGCATTGAATTATTAGTTGGAGATCGAAAACTTTTTATTATTTCTCGGGTTGCTACATTTAACTCCTCTCCTTTTAGAAGAATAGATAATAAATTTAATGAAAATGCTGTAAGATCTTTAACCACATTTTTTTCAACTCCTTTAAATATATCAGGACTATTAGTAATGTTGGGAATTACAAGATTAATTATAGTATCTCTTATAATTGAGAGATCTGGCAGTAATATGACATCCTTCTTCTGAGGAAAAGAATACTGAGTTACAACAGGAAGAAGGTACTGCGTTACAGCAGGCATAATATACTGAATTACATCGCCATGTTCAATCAATTTAAGAAACATTGTAGTTGTTTCTACTTCTAATTCTTCCCTTTCAATAATTGATAAATTATCAGCTGATAATTCATTATTTTTGGTAAGAAATTGGTAAGCATAAATTCCAAATTTTACTCCCCTATCTATGAACGGCGGGAATACAGCTACTGATTCTCCTTTTGCTTCTATTTCTGCTTTTTTTAAGCGTTCTCTTTCAGCAATCAATAAATTTATTTGGTGATTTAGCTTATCAAATTCTGAATTACCAGTATCCAACCAATTGTCTTTAAAATTGACAATACTCAACAAATTATTTCCAAAACTCCAAAATGTCTGCAATTTAGTTAATTTTTCATATGCTGCATCTCGCTCTTTGGTAACTTGAGTTATCAGTTCTTCTAAGCTTAACTCCGCTGATCTATCCACGGATTCTGTATTTTTCAGTGGGTACTCCTTTTTCAACTTTTCCTCAGATACATCTTGTACAATAGGCTCAATAACCTTCCTATCTTCATCTTCTCTACCCATATACTTGCCTTATAAACAATTAACTCCCTTAAAGATTAAACAACAATTTCTCGGGATTTTCAATTAATTCTTTTATTTTGACAAGAAAAGTTACCGCTTCCTTACCATCAATAATACGATGATCATATGATAAAGCCACATACATCATCGGCCGTATTTCAACTTTACCATTAACTGCAACAGGCCTTTCTTCCGTTTTATGCAAACCTAAAATCCCTGATTGAGGAGGATTAATAATAGGAGTTGATAAGAGTGAACCATATACTCCACCATTAGAAATAGTAAAAGTTCCGCCGCTTAAGTCCTGCATTGATAATTTTCCTTCTTTAGCCTTGCTACTTAAAGCCACTATTGCTTTTTCTATCCCTGCAAAGCTTAATTTATCCGCCTCTCTTACTATTGGTACTACTAAACCTTGACTGCTCCCCACTGCCACCCCGATATCATAATAGTTTTTATATATTATATCATCCCCTTCTATTTCAGCATTAACCGACGGAACTGCCTTTAAAGCATCAATAGTAGCTTTAACAAAAAAGGACATAAATCCTAACTTAACCCCATGCTTCTTTTCAAATTCTTCGCGATACTGGGACCTCAGGCTAATAACCTTTGACATGTCCATTTCATTAAAGGTTGTTAAAATAGCAGCAGTATTTTGCGAATCTTTTAAACGCTGAGCTATAGTCTTACGAAGCCTGGACATTCTAACACGTTCTATTTTCTCGTGTCCTATATTAATATTAGGTAAACTTGGCGTTGGTGTTATAGGCGCTATGGCCGGAATGGGAGTACCCATGAATCCTAATACATCACCTTTCGTAACTCTACCTTCCCTACCGCTACCCACAATATTATGGATATCCAATTTATTTTCAGACACTAATCTTTGTACTGAAGGGGCTAAAGGGTGGTTACTCTTATTGATATTTGAAGTGGTTATACTGGAAGGTTGCGCAAGCGATGCTAGATCATCCGACTTAGCTACTTCTATAGCCGCCACTTCTCCTGCCGTAATTTGGCCAACACTATCGCCCACAGCCACCGTTTCTCCTTCATCTTTTAGGATTTTACTTATCACTCCGGAAGCAAGAGCATTGACTTCTAATGTCACCTTTTCTGTCTCCAACTCTAAAATTAGGTCATCAACTTGAACTGAATCACCCTGTTTTTTATACCACTTAGCAATAGTAGCTTCAGTTACTGATTCTCCTAAAGCTGGAACTATAATTTCAATAGTCATATTATTTTATTCTCCTATTTCTTATCTTTAAAACATTCATGAATTTACCAATTCTTAACTTCAACTCATTTCATAGCTTCCTCTAGCAATCTCTGTTGCTGCTTATTATGGATAGATGGCGAGCCCGTAGCGGGAGAAGCAGATTCTTCTCTTCCTACATATTTAAATTGATTATTAATGGATAATTCTTGCAAACAATTATTTAAATGTTCTCTAATAAAACCCCACGCTCCCATATTTTTTGGCTCTTCTTGGCACCAAATAAATTCTTTAGCGGCGCTATATTTAGCTAATATTTTAATTAACATATCTTTTGCAACAGGATATAATTGTTCGAATCTGATAATCACATTATCTACTATATTTTTTTCTGATCGCATTGCTAACAAGTCATAATATACCTTACCGCTACATAATATTACTCGTTTAGCTTTTCCTTCGTTTATCTCTTTACTTATCTCATCTAATATTGGCACAAAGCTAGTATTTTCATCCAGATCTAGAAGAGGGGAGACTACCATTTTATGCCTTAATAAAGATTTCGGCGACATAACTATTAAGGGCTTGCGGCTATTACTATATATTTGCCGGCGTAATAAGTGAAAAAATGAAGCTGGTGTTGTTGGGTATGTTACTTGGATATTATTATCAGCTGCCAGTTGCAAAAACCGCTCTAACCTGGCAGAGCTATGTTCTGATCCTTGCCCTTCATAGCCATGCGGTAATAACACCACTATCCCACTCATTCTTAGCCATTTATCTTCACAACTAGAAATAAATTGGTCAAATATAATTTGCGCGCCATTTGCAAAATCTCCAAATTGCGCTTCCCAAATTACTAAATTTTTAGGATTAACTAATGAATAACCAAATTCAAAACCTAATACAGCATATTCCGATAAATTACTATCAGAAATTTCGAAATTTCCTTGATTTGGAGCTATATTATTTAAAGGCAGATAAGTTTGATAATCTAGCTGACTATGGAATACTGCATGGCGATGGGAAAAAGTGCCGCGCTCGCAATCTTGGCCGGTAAAACGGATATTAGTACCTTCTTGAAGTAAGCTAGCAAAGGCTAATTGTTCTCCAGTAGCCCAATCAATAGGTTTATCTTGCTTTAAAGTATTTTCTCTTAATTCCAATAATTTGCTAAGTTTTGGGTTTAAAGGAAATCTGCTCGGTATTTGGCATAGTTTAATCCCGAGCTCCTTTAAAATATCTTTATTAACACCCGTAACTATCCGTTCTTTATCTTCCCTCTTATAGCCCGCCCATAATTTTTCTAAAAATTGGGGCTGCAGTTGATAATTTTTAGCTTGTTCATACTCTTTATCTAATTTTGTCTTAAATTGTTCTTTTAAGGTAGATAAATAATCTGTATCGATTAGCTGCTCTCTTACTAAGAGACTGGCATAAATAGCAGCGGCAGATTGTTTATTCTTGATGACATTATACATCGGAGCTTGAGTATACATTGGTTCATCACCTTCATTATGCCCATATTTACGATAACAAATTATCTCAATAACTACATCTTTAGCAAATTTATGCCTATAATTCAGGGCAATATTAGTAGCGGTTAATACTGCTTCAATATTATCGCCATTTACATGCAAAATAGGAACATTGATTACTTTGGCAAACTCGGTAGAATATCTACTTATTCTAGTATCTATATTATTAGCGGTAAAACCCAATTGATTATTAATCACAAAATGGAGCATGCCTCCTATATTATAGGCTTGTAATCCTGACATAGATAGACTTTCAGCAACCACCCCTTGCCCGCAAAAAGCACTATCCCCATGCACTAAAATCCCCATAACTTTTTTGCGCTCACTATCATTTAGGATATCTTGTTTGGCTCGTACTTGACCTGCTACTACTGAGTTAACTGCTTCTAGATGGGAAGGATTAAATGCCATAGAAAGATGGGCTGTTTTTCCCTCTCTTTCCCTGTCAGATGAATAACCAACGTGATACTTTACGTCCCCTGATATACTTAAATCATCGGGAAACGAACTACCTAAGTGAAAACCAGCCATTATCGCTTTATAAGGCTTTGACATTACTTTAGCTAACGTGCTAATCCGTCCGCGGTGGGACATGCCTATGACCACATCTTCTATCCCATAAGACATAGCAATATCGATGGCTTTATCGATAGCTACTACCGCCGTTTCCCCCCCTTCTACTGAGAAACGTTTTGCTCCAGGGAATTTGATATGTAAATATTGTTCAAATCCTTCAACTTCACTTAAATCCCGCAATATATTTTTTTTATCGGATAATAAGGCAAAACTGTTTTGACGGTTCTCTATTTGCTTAAATAACCACGATTTTTCTTCGGCATTTACTATATGATCAAATTCTACCGCTATATCCTTAGCAATTGATTGATCCAGAAGCTCAATCAATTCTCCAAGAGTACAAGATTGTACTGCAAAAAATTCATTATCAAGGTCTATAATGCTATTTAACTGATCTTTAGTAAAACCAAAATTTTCTATATTAAGCCCTAACTCATTTTTAGTCTTCGGGGGTTCAAGCTCTAGTGGATCTAGCTGTACCAAATAATGAGAATATTTGCGGTAAGCGGCAATCAGGGCTTTAACTTGCAGTTTATTGCCTTGAGTTGAATCTTGAGCTGCAAGGTCTAGGCTATTTAAAGGTAATATTTTTTTTGGTTCAGCAATAACTTTTGCCGTACTTTTATTAACCTGTGGTTGGTTATCATTTTTAATAGTTTGAAAATAACTTTGCCAACTTTCATCCACCGCCTTTTTATCTACTAAATAAAGCTGGTACAGTTCTTCTATAAAAACAGCATTACTGCCAAATAAAAAACTAGTCTGTTTTAGATCTTCATTCATTTATCTTATTCCTTATAAATTCTTTTTATCCTTTTGCCCATAGTTAAATTACCAATTTTTAAGCTCTCAATTGATGATTGCTCTAAAGCGTGAATTAATAGGGTGTTATTAGAAATATCAAGCGTCACAGTACCAGGAGTAAGGGTAATAGAGTTAGCATATAATACTATATTAGGATCATTATTCTGCCCATGCTCTACCCACTCCAAAACCGGCTGTAAATTAAGTTTTGGGCTCCAGATAATTTTTATTACCTTGAAGCTAGATACTAATATTTCTTTTATCAACCAAATAAAATATAGTATAGCACGATAATTAAAATAAACCAACCCAGGGATTAACTTAAATTTTTTTGCAAAGAAATATGATATAATAGGAAGAAATAGATATAGAGCCTGCACCTTGCTAGTTGGAAGGCTAGTGAGCCCCAAGAATATTAATAATAAAGCTATAGCAGTAAAAATTTTAGTGGGCATTCACCTCATCATCCTTAACATCAATATTGGTGGTAAACGGTAATAACAACATAACTATAAAAAATAACAAACCTACCATTTGAAATATGTTATTTATCGCAATTACAAATGCTTGCGCGTGGATATTACTAGCTAATAAAAAAAATGCTGCTTTCTCAGGGTCTATCACTCTGCCGTCTAAAAATTGCCGCAAAAAATCTATTTTCATCAGAGCGGAAGGAGAAGTAGAAGGGATGTTCTCATTTAAGTATTGAGTAAAAATTTTAGTCTTATCGGTAAGAAGAGTATTAATAACCGCAAGACCAACAGCCCCTCCAAGATTACGAGTAAGGTTATATAGGCCACTAGCATTTCCTACTTTCTCCTTACTCATAGCTCCAAGAGCAATATTATTGGTTGGTAAAAAACAAAACATTAACGCCAATCCTCTTACAAATTGCGGAAGAATAAACTCATGAAATTTGGCATCTATTGTTAAAAAACTATTTAAATAACAACCATAACTAAACATACCAAGACCAAAGGCTAGCATAATTCTTAAATCTATACCTGAGCCTAACATTTTACCAGCTAAAGGAGCGGAAGCAAACTGCGCAAGGCCTGTAACCATCATCGTAAAACCAATCTGAACCGTATTAAAGCCCGCCACCACAAATAAAAACAAAGGCAATAAATAGACCGCCCCGTAAAGACCAATGCCAATCACAAAAGAATAAGTGCAACCAAAAGTAAAGTTTTTATTGGCAAAGGTTGTTAAATCTAAAATTGGATTAGAACAAGTCATCTCTCTAATAATTAGCATAATAAAACCAACAATAACCAATATTATTAAAAATAATATATGAGAATCTTGTAACCAACCTTTTTTACTACCTTCTTCTAGTACATATTGCAAACAGGCAAGGGTAACACTGAGTAAGCTAATCCCAATTATATCAAAATTCTTAATTAAACTGTAGTTCGGCTGGTCAAAATCTGCGTATAAATACACAACAATACAGACAAAAATACCAGGTATAACATTTAATAAGAACATAAAATGCCAAGATAAAAATTCCGTAATATAACCACCAAGGGTAGGACCAAGAGTAGGAGCTATAGTTACCACGAGCCCTACTACTACCGTAACTAATGGGCGTTTTGCAGGAGGGAAAATTATATAGATAGTACTAAAAACTGTCGGTATCATGGCCCCACCAAAAAACCCTTGTAAAAACCGAAAAACAATCATTGATTCAATATTGGTAGCAAGTGAGCAAAAAATACTCATAATAGTGAAGCCTAACGTAGCAATAAAATAAGAAATACGGGTAGAGAGTAACCTGGCGGTAAAACCGGTTATAGGGATTATAATGACTTCAGCTATTAAATAGGAGGTTTGTACCCAAGATAATTCATCGCTGGAAGCAGAAAGACCAGCTGCAATAACCGATAAAGAACTAGCGACAATCTGAATATCCAATATCGCCATAAACATTCCTATTATCATTGCAAAAAATGCCAATAATTGTTTATTGGATAAAGTATTATAACTTTGAGCTTGCGCCATCTCCTTTTTCGCCTATACAAGAAATTTTAAATTAATTTACCTATCATAAAGTTCAAATAACCCTGTTGCGTTCAGGAGACTTTGTTCTACTAGAAGAAGCTAGAGAATTGGGAACTCCTGATGGCCCAGCTGCTGGAAATAGCACCTCCTGACCTAACGCTCTTGCCTGGTCAGGTAAATTTTGTGCATCTACACTAATGTTTTTATTTTGCATTAGCGTTTCAATCAAATTATTTATAGAACTTATTTTATTTTCAGCGTATTTGAGCTCTTTCTTCAGATATTGCACCCTTTGATTATCTTCCTTTGGATATCCAGTATAGGGATTATACAAGTCCTCTAGCTCTTGCATATCCTTCTCGAATTCATTCTCAGTTGCGTATCTACCCTCCAGTGGATGTTTATAACCTTTTTTATATTGTTCGTAATCTTGCCGACTCTCTATTCGCATGGTACTAATTAATGTTCCTTGCTCTACTAACCATTGCAATTCACTTAATTTTTTTTCATTAAAATCATCAGGAAGGCGGGAATATTGATCAACATACTTAATTAAATCAATCGAGTCTGCTATCTTTTGCCTTGCTACCTCAAATACATCCGTAAGTTCTTGGTTATTCATCTCTTGTATCAAATGTAAAACAACCTCCCTCTTACTTTTCACATTCTCATACTTCTCATACTCCTCCCACGCCTGATACAGCTCATACGTTTCGCGAAATTTATTCTTTAGGACAGCCATTTCTTTCATGCCATAATATTTTAATTCAAGATTATATATATCCCCTCCTGCCTGAACTAAGAGCTTTATATTATTAATCTCATTAACCTCCTCCTTTGAATACGAGTAGTTCCAGTGAAGTTGCTTTACTACATCAATTAAAGTATCACTCTTGTTAAAAGCTTTAACTTGATCACTCCGTGTAACCAACTCCGCAACTATATCTGTCGGAACATTTTCTTTTACAGCATATGTTAAAAAATCACCAGGTACTTTAATGTTTGGATGATGCAATAATTTCTTGGTTATATCCCAGGAGCTTTTTATTACTGATACACGCAACGGAGTATGACCTTTATTATCCCTCCAATTAAGCTCAACATTATCTTCTTGTAACATTTTGTCTACTTCCTCAACCTGGCCACCTGCTATTGCTCTATGCAATGAATATTTATTTTTCCCAACATTCGTTATTATATTTTTAGACATATATCATCTTCACTACTTAATTACCTTAAATTAATTAGTTCTAACCGATACCATAACCGACATACCAGGTACTAATTTACTATTTTTAATATCTTCTGGCAATTCAAAATCTATTAAAACAGGGATCCGCTGAACAATTTTGGTAAAATTACCAGTAGCATTATCAGTAGGTATCAGGCTAAATTTTGAACCAGTAGCCGGTGAGATATTACGGATCTTACCATATATTACCTTTTTAGGTAAAGAATCGAATTGTAATTTAACTTTTTGCCCAGGTAAAAATTTTGTAATTTGCGTCTCTTTAAAATTAGCTCGGACATACATTTTATCTTGAACAATAAAAAATAAGATTCGCCCTGGATTAATAAAATTTCCTACTTGCAAGCTACTATTTGCTAAAGTACCATCCACCGGCGCGAGCAGCTTAGTATTAACCAAACTTCTCGCTACCACATTCTTATCTTGCAACAGCCCTTTTAATTTCTCTTCCTCAACGGCTTTTTGCAAGGAAAGAAGAGATAAATTCTGCTCAGCCATTTGCAAATTTAACTGTGCTTGATGATAATCAGTCTTTGCTTTAATAAAACTAACTTTTGAATTATCTAAAATTTTATTACTAGCAAATTTTTCTTTATTAAGTTCTACCGTCCTTTTATAGTCAGTATTACTCGCTTCAAAATTAGTATTGGCAAAAGTTACGGTCTCCCTACTTTGCTTTAGACTAATCTCTCCTATTAAAATTTTTTGACTTATAACTTCTATATTCTTGATAGAGGTATTAATAGAACTTTCGATTGAAGCAAGACGTGATTTATAATCTTGATCATTAATTTCCGCTATAAGATCTCCTTTTTTCACGAGCATATTATCTCTAACATGCACATTGAGTATCACGCCAGTAACTTCAGAACTAACATTCGATATATCAGCATCAATATAAGCATTGTCTGTTGATTCGGTAGAGGCCCAAACATACATACGGTAAGCAATATATATAACTAATATAGTTCCTAAAATTAAGGAATATTTAAAATAAGGGTGCGATTTATATTTAGTATATAATGTAAGCATAATCCCGATATTATAAGTTCAAAAAAATTTTTTATTAATATAATAACAAGCTGGTATAGAAGCTATATATAACAAAACAATTAATGGAAATAAATACCATGGATATATTATAAGACTTATTATAATTACTGCAAATATAATCATGGATAATGAAAGATATTCATGTTTTATATTGATATTCTTTGTAGAAAAAGTTGGTAATCTACTTGCCAATAAAAAAGAAATCACGACAATATACAGATCTATCATTACTGTATAGCTACGTATATCAATCCCCAATTTACCACTGATATCAAAATCTAAAATCATCGGCATTAAAGCAAGCAATGCTCCACAAGGAGCAGGGACCCCTGTAAAAAACCGTTCCGTTTTTTTATTAGGAACATCTTGGAAAATAGTAGTATTAAACCTAGCAAGACGCAGTACCATGCATACAATAAATAATAATATACACCCCCAAGAGAGGACTTTATATTCATATTGCTGAAAAGACCATAGATATATAAGAAAAGCCGGTATTACTCCAAAATTAGCAAAATCACACAATGAATCTAATTCTGCACCAAAAGGGCTAGTGGCGTTGAGCATCCGTGCTATTCTACCATCAATTCCATCAATTACTGCGGCCACTAATACACAATATACTGCGTTTTCCCACCGGCTATCTAACCCAAATCTAATGGCACTAACGCCTACTAAAAGCCCTAGCAAAGTAATAAAATTAGGTAACAGTTTTATGAAAGGAATGGGTTTCCTTATTTTAACTTTCCGTATTCTTAGCAATTTTTACCTTTACTTTTTTTCAAAAGTCAGTTCCTCTGTCTTTTTTATCCTAAAATCTGCAATAATAGTTTCGCCGCCAATTGCAGTTTGCCCTTCAGCAACACAAATTGGCGCTTTAAGTGGTAAATATACATCAACTCTACTCCCAAAACGTATAATCCCGTATCTTTCTCCCACTTTAACTTCTGAATCTTCTTCTAAATCACATAATATCCGGCGCGCTATTAAACCAGCTATTTGAACAAAAACAATTTTTTGCCCATTAGTAGTCTCCATTAAGACCGACTGACGCTCGTTATATATACTGGCTTTATCCAAAGAAGCGTTAAAAAATTTCCCTGGATTATAATGCAGAGAGAGAATTTTACCGCTAGCAGGTATACGGTTAACATGGACATTTAAAATATTTAAAAAAATACTTACCCTGATCATTTCTTGATCACCAAGGCCAAGCTCAGCAGGAGGAAGGGCTTCAGTTATTTTTTGAATCATCCCATCTGCTGGACTGATGATTAAATTATCATCAACAGGTGTAAACCGATCCGGATTTCTGAAAAAATATATACACCAAAGGGTTATAACAAAACCTATATACCCCAAAGTACTAATAAAAGTCGCTAATAAAAAAGTAATTGCTGCAAAGCTAACAATAAATATATACCCCTCTCGGTGTATTATCCTTGAAAAATCGCTGTATTGTTTCATTTATTCCTCTATATATTATAAAATCTTAATCTCTTCAATTGCGGCATTGCCAATAAATAGTTGATGACGGATCAAAAATTGTGCGTAGGCCGCCGTTAACTTCTTGCGAGCGAGTGTAGCGAAGCGCGACAATCCAGGAGAATTGGTTTGTTTCAGGAGTTGTTTCTGGATTGCTTTCTCGGCCTTGCGGCCTCCTCGCAATGACAATACTCCGGCATCAACTATTTTCGGCAATGCCGCAATTGCTGTTAATCACTATCTGTCGTGTCCTCATTATCTGATGCTTCTTGCTCGGAAGTTGAGTTTTCATTTTCCTGAGCTGACCCAAGCGCATAAACACATAATTCTTCCAGCAGTACATTATTCTTACTAGCCAGCTCTTGTAACTTAGTGATGGCATCCATAACTTCTGCAGGTATTGTCCCACCACGCTGCTTTGATAGCCAATCAGCCTGAAAATGTAACGGATGATGGCTAGGTTCAGGTTGGCCTATATATATAGTAAATGGTGCAATCTGACCACCAAAATCACAATTAACACTAAATTTTTTCATAATTTAACCCTAAAAATAAATTGATTTAGATGTTTATGCATAATTTATGTTGCAATTCTTTAGCAAGCTCACAATTGGTGGCAATAAATATTTTTTCATTAGATATAATCATTCCCCCAGCTTCTTGAACTAAGAGCTCAAAACAAGCCTTTAAAGTGTCATCTAAGAAGGAAAAATAAACAGCATCTACTTTACCTGATATTAACATTAAAATACTATAACAGTGTGAACCAAAAATCATATTATCTTTAAAAAAACTCAACCCTGTGTTAATATTATCAACCGCAATTAAAGAATTATTACTATTAGCACGACTAGAGACCCTGAGTCTACTAATGTTCATAGTATTATTTTCTGATTTCACCCCCCGACCTTTTTCTACGTAATAAATCTGATCAAGAACCGGAAAATTAATCACTGAATAAATTGCGGTAAAAACTTTATTAATTTTTTTCAGGGCCGTGATTGATAAAGCAAAAAAAGGAATACTTCTTTCTAAATTACTTAAACTATCAATGGGATTTATAAATAACACCATCTCTCCAGGAGCAATATCTTGCTGCTCAAATTTATCCCCGGGAAATAATATATGTTTACTATATTTTTGCAATTCACTACCTAATAATTCTTGTATTTTGGTATATGACTTATTACAAAAATCGTAATTCCCTTTACTAGACCTTTGAAGCATTTCCAACTCTAAAAAATCTCGCCCTAAAAACTTAATAGCTTTACGCGAAGTAACAATAAGGGACTTAGTTATGGTGTCCATAAATTACTACTTTACTCTTTCAACATAGCTTAAATCCTCAGTTTTAATCACTATTTTTTCACTTGCCACCAAATAAGGAGGAACCATAACTTTTACCCCATTTGTTAAAATAGCCGGTTTATAAGAAGATGTTACAGTGGATCCTTTTATCACCGGATCCGTTTCCTTAATCTCCACAATAATTGTGGGCGGCAACTCAATCTTTAAAGCTTCCTCTCCATAAAACTGTATCTTTAATATCATATTATCCTCGAGTAATGATAAACGTTCAGCCAGGATCTTTTTATCAATCAAAATTTGGTCAAATGTTTCATTATCCATCACTACCAACTTGTCTCCTTCTAAATATAAGAATTGCAAATCTCTATGTTCAAGTTGAGCCTTTTCTACATAATCCGAAGAACTAAAACGTTCATTAAGCTTAGTACCTGTTTTAAAATTTTTCATTTCAACTTGCACATAAGCTCCACCTTTTCCTGGTTTTGTATGTTCTGGTGTTTTACTTACCACCCATAATTCTTCATTATAAACTAAAATATTGCCCGCCCTAATAGAATTTGCTGTAATTTTCATATTATTTTATTATTAAATCTAAAATTATTAATTTATAGTATTTTTATAGCGTACCTTATCAGAACTGCTTGTAAAATTGTTATACTAGACAACCAGAACCTAAATTTCTGTAAAATTAACTTTCTGGAGAATAATTTTCCACAAAAGTCTATAGTCAAAATATACAATAACTGTTATAAACACAAGTCATTCCATACGTTGTTAATTAATAAATAATTAAAAATGATACCTTTTTATGACCGCTAATGTACTTGTAGTTGACGATATTGCCTCAAATATTAAATTGTTAGAAGCAAAACTTTTAGGAGAATATTATACTGTCTTTACTGCTAATAACGGTAAAGATGCTATTAGTATGCTGGAGAACAATAAAATTGATATCATTTTACTTGATGTTATGATGCCGGAGATGAATGGTTTTGAAACCTGTAAAAAAATCAAGACTAATCCTGCCACTACCCATATACCAGTTATTATGGTCACTGCGCTATCAGACACTGAAGATCGGGTAAAAGGGCTGGAAGCAGGGGCCGATGAGTTTCTAACCAAGCCAATTGATGATACCGCTCTTTTTGCCAGAGTCCGATCTCTTGCTCGAATGAAAGCCATCATAGACGAACTAAAGCTTAGAAATACTACTAATGCTGAGCTCGGGGCCTGCGCTATCGAGATGCAAGATAATTTCTCGGCTAGTAAAATATTACTCATTAATAATGATTTAGTGCAAACAAAAAATATAAGTAATATACTTTCCAAACTTACTACTCAAATTAAAGTAATTACTAATTTAAATGAACTGCAAGATATGCCTGAGTATATACCAGATTTAGTTATTATTAGCTGTGAACTTGGAGAAGGAGATCCATTACGAGTTGGTGTAATGCTAAGATCCATGGCCAAATTCCATGACATAATCCTGATATTACAAGCGGACGAAGAAGATCAGCCTATAGTTCTTAAAGCTCTGGAACTTGGTATTAATGATTATTTTACCTATCCAGTAGACAAAAATGAACTATTAGCTAGAATTAAAACCCAATTAAGAAAAAAACATTATCAAGATAATTTACGCAATGAGTTAGAATTAAGTATTAATTTATCTATTAAAGATGGTTTAACTGGCATATTTAATCGCCATTATTTTGATAGCCATATCAAACAGATGGTAAATAAAGCTAATAGTAGCAAAAATTCCTTATGTTTACTAATGTGTGATATTGATAATTTCAAACAAGTTAATGATATGTTTGGTCATCAAGCAGGGGACTCAGTATTACAAACTATTGCTAATACTTTAAAAGAGATTTTTAGAGTAACAGATCTAATTGCCAGATATGGTGGTGAGGAAATTACTGTGCTGTTAGATGATGCAACAATTCAGGATGCTCTGGATATAGCAGAAAGAGCAAGAAAAGAGATAGAATCTGTAGATTTCCAAATTAAATCTCAGAAAGATCCTATTAAAAAAACTATTTCTATTGGGGTAGCTCAATATAAATTTGGTGAAGCTATTAGCAGTTTTATAGAACGAGCTGATAAGGCTTTATATAAAGCAAAAGAAACTGGCAGAAATAAGGTAATAACGCTAGATAATCTGAATTTATAGTCAATTAATATAAACTATGGACTGCGTCGCTCGTTGCTCTACCAGCGTACGTCTTAGGCTTCGCGCCTCGCTCCTAGCCTCTAATTCATCTTAATTGACTGTAGAGATAAGCATACGCATAAGGTGTCAATTCTTGAAGTTGACTCTCGTCTACCACAAAATAATACTAAAAATATATGAAAGATCACCTCCCTTATAAAGATTATCGTGAATTACCTTACAGGCCAAGTGTAGGGATGATGATAATAGACAAAAATAGTAAAATATTTGTTGGTAAAAGAATTAATACTAAAATATCAGCCTGGCAAATGCCTCAAGGAGGTATAAATTTAGGAGAAACTCCTAGTATTGCTGCCTTGCGTGAAATGTCAGAAGAATTAGGCTGTAATAAAGGGCATATTATTGCCGAAAGCAAATATTGGTATAGTTATGACGTACCGAAAGCTTTGATTCCTAAATTATGGAATGGAAATTTTCGGGGACAAAAACAGAAATGGTTCTTAATTAAATTTACAGGTACCAATGAAGATATTAATATTAGCACCAGCATTCCAGAATTTGAAGAGTGGCGCTGGGCTAGGATTGATGAATTATTGTCAATTATTATCCCTTTTAAACGCAAACTTTATAAAGCAATACTCAAGGAATTTTTAACGGTTATTAAAAGTAATAATCATTAAACATCCACGCTGGTTCAGAACAATAGCGGACATCAGTAGAAGTTTAAAAAAAGAGGCTTAATGAATGAATTACAACAACAAGCATCTGATCCTAAATATTCTGTTTGGGTATCTGCGTCAGCCGGAACTGGAAAAACTAAAATTTTAACAGATAGGGTACTAAGGTTATTAATTAGTGATGTGCCATTTGAAAAGATTTTATGTTTAACTTTTACCAATGCGGCTGCTTTTGAAATGCAGAGCAGAATTAGAAGCAACCTTGCCCATTTTGCTACCCTACCAATAGAAGATTTAATTAAAGAATTAACTTTGCTTTTAGCAAGAGATCCTCTCAAAAATGAACTACAATCTGCTAAAAATTTATATCATAAGCTCCTTAATTCTTATGAGGGGATTAATATTTATACTATCCATGCTTTTTGTCAAAAACTGCTTAAATTATTTGCATTTGAAGTAAAAATTAACCCGGAATTTGAAATTCTCGATGATATTACAGCTGCAGAAATCTTGCAGAGAATAAAACACCAAATCTATTTAGATCCTTCTCATAGTGGGCTAATTAACTTCTTTCTGAGTAATTTCCATGAAGTAACTATTAACGATATTTTTTTAGAAATAATTCAACAAAAGGGAAAGTTTAGAAGATTATTTGCAGGTAACCAGACAAGCAAGCTGGGTACTATACTCCTCTCAGATGATTTTGCTGCCTTGCACGATGGAGCGAAACCTATAGATAATAGGCGAGCATTGAACAACGACGCACGCAAATTCATATCAGAGGAGTCTATAGAAGAATTTCAAGAAGCTTTTAGTCAATTCTCCTCTTATGATTCTTTAAAACAACAAACAGCCCAACAACAGCTTCAAGAATTATATGATAAGACCAAAAGATTATTAGCAAGATATTCCGTAAATATAGCTAAGGAAACTGACCAATTTTTTCTGACAAAAGATTCTGCTAAACGTAAAAATCTCTTGCCTAAAGCAATAGTTACCCAGCACCCGGAATTATTACCAAAACTTGAATCTCTGCAACAAGAAGTTTTTAAAGTCGATCAGCATATCAAAATGCAAGAGATGCAGCATTACTCGAGCGCCCTCAAACTACTGGCTCGAATTTTTTTAGGTAAATATGAAGCTTATAAAGAGCAGCATAGTTTACTAGACTATGAAGATTTAATTCACAGGACGAGGCTATTATTAAACAATGAGAAGTCCAGAAACTGGATGTTATACAAGCTAGATGGCTGGATTTCTCACTTACTGGTCGATGAGGCGCAAGATACTAGCCAAGAACAATGGCAAATTATCACTACCATTATAGCAGAATTTGATTCAAACGCTAAGCACTATAATAGTATTTTTGTCGTAGGAGACGAAAAACAATCTATTTTCAGTTTTCAAGGAGCCGATATTGCCTTTTTTGATTCTGTTAATAAGAATTTATCCAAATCTAATAAAAATTTTAAAAATATCACCCTAGATTGGTCCTATAGGTCTACCGCGGAAATTATAGATATAGTTTATATGACTTTTGCCCAAATTAAAAACACTACCCCTCTACTTTTTACTTCAGAAAATCCTAAGATTTTACCATTTCGAAAAAATCAGCAAGGTAGGGTAGAAATTTGGCCTTTAACTAAAGGGCAGCAGGAGTTTCAATTATTTTGGGCTTTGCCAAACGAATATAATAAGGCAGAAACTCCAAAAACTTTACTGGCAGAGCAAATTGCTAATTTCATCAAACAACAAATATTAAGTAACAAAATTTTACCGGCGACCAATTTACCAGTAAAAGAAGCTGACTTTATGATCTTAGTACGCAAAAGAGATGAGCTAGTTTTTGAAATTATTAACGCCCTTAAAAAATATGATCTACAAGTTGAAGATAGTGATAGAGTAACTCTTAATACCAACTTGTCTGTCCTAGATTTAATCTCTATTGCCAAGTTTGTATTACTCCCCCAAGATGATTTGAATCTTGCTAGCTTGCTAAAATCTCCCATTCTTGGGATGCAAGAGGAAGAGTTGCAACAATTAGCAATTACTCGCGACAAAAACTCTCTTTGGTTGTATCTCTCTATTATGCCGGAATATATCCATATATACGAAAAACTATGCTATTTCTTACAAATATATAAAATCTCCCATTGTGGAAATTTTTTTTCTTTACTGGTTGATTGTTTTGATATTAGAAGGATTTTAGTAGCAAATAATGGTTTTGATAGTAATGATTTAATTAATGAATTGCTATATTTAAGCGTGGATTACGCCAATAAGGTAGATAGTTTATTACAAAATTTTGTGTACTGGTTTGAAAATAATACCATAGAAATTAAAAGAAACTTAGAAGCATCCAATAAAATAAAAATCATAACAGTCCATGCTTCTAAAGGTCTTCAGGCTCCTATTGTCATTTTATGTGATACAAATTCCGTGCCAATTAATAATAATAATTTTATTTGGAATCAAACTGAAAACACCAGTAGGAATCAAGAATGGGAAATATATTCTGTACTTCAAGCAGAGGGTAGACCAGAATTTTTTAAAGATCTTAAAGAAAAGCAACAGCTTAAAGAGATGCAAGAATATATTAGACTGCTTTATGTAGCAATGACTAGGGCTGAAGATCATTTAATTATTTGTGGCTATCAGACAGTTAAAAATCTACCGCAAAATTGCTGGTATGAAGTAATTCGGAGAACAATGAATATTTATGGAAAATTGCAGAAAAATGGGATTGTGGTTTATGAAACCCCTCGGGAGCTAAATAATAAGGAGAAAAGTAGGCAAGATAAACAAATAGACTGCCTAAGTACAACTATTCCTGACCTAGGTGTTGCAAAATTTCCAGAGGAAAAACCTCAAACATTCTTCTTTGACCAAGTAGTATTTGATAAAATAATAAAACCTACCAAGCAAAACTATTCGTCTAAATCCCCTTTGATTACTTTAGATCACCTAGAATATGGTAAAATATTTCATAAAATTCTAGAAGATGCGGCAAAAATTAATGACTTCTCGTCCCTATTAAAGCATCCTTTTATTAAAACTTTACTACCTGAATTCCAAACAAAAATCTACGATAATATCACCAAATTACTAAACGATGAAGAGTTTATGACCCTTACCTCAGGGCAATTAAAAACTGAAGTAACAATCGGAATTAATTTAAATAATGAAGTAAAAATAGGCCGAATTGATTTGTTAGCAATAACTCAAAAAAGAATCACTATTATTGACTATAAAACTGATGCTAAACCTCCTAGAGAAACTAATTTAATTAATCCATCATATATTGATCAGCTAAATTTTTACCGGCACACGGTGCAAAAATTATACCCTGATAAAGAAATTATTAGTAAAATATTATGGTTAGAAAATTGCCATTTCATGGAAATTACATAATACCACCCCCCCTATAATACCATTTCCCAAAACTAAATTAGCACTAGAAGTACGAATTAGTACGTGAGGAGCGGAAGATCATGAAGTACGACGAACGTAGATGATTAGTTTTCAGAAATGGTATAAGTCACTCAAGCTGAACTAGGGACGCTGGCCTTAAATAAGGTAAGGAAAAATCCGCCTGCTATACACATAATTGCTATCCAAATAAAACTCATCAGCGGTTTATAGTATATTTTGGCATGAATAGTCTCATCATCGATTTTATTTAACACTGCATAAAGGTCATAAGTTAAATAAGAATATATATTGCTTTCTTGAGATAATTGCTTTTCTATTATATACAACCTATTTTCTGGGGTTAGTATGGTCAGATTATTATTTTTATCTTGAACCCAAAATTCAGCAATTTGCCGATAATAGTTCTGGGCTTTGGAAATTCTTATGTCTCTAAGAGTAATTTCAAAATCTTCAAAGGATATTTGATCACCAATTTTTCCTATGAAGTCAATTTCTTTTTGTAAAAGTGAACCAAGAGTAATAGTTAAAGCCAGCACTCCAAAGCCAAAATGCCCTAGGAGCATAGAGGTATTTATTGTTTTTTGACAATTGGCTATTTTGTCTATAATCGAACAGCAAGTTTGTATTATTAAAAAAAGAGAAAATACGGTAATAGTTGCAGAAATCCCACCATAGGAAATTTTGTAGGAGCTGATAATAGTTATGAATAGAGAACAAATTAGAGGAAGTAAATTTTTTCCACTAATTTTATTAGTGATAGCAATACCGGCGAATAAAATTGTAGGAATAATAAAAATTATGAAATTATTAATAAAAAATCTTTGTTCTATAGTAATTAATTCTTGATATAGTATGGAATAAGCTACTGGATAAATGGTAGCATATAGCAAAATTATTAAACCTATTAAAAAACAGCTTCCTCCTAATATAATAAGTTTTTCTTGAAAGGATATATTTGAGTTATCTTTCGAATTGCCTCCGTAAAACTTCGGGGTATTCGCGTGCTCGCGCATATGTACGCTGCGCTCGCTCACCCCTTGTTTTACGTTCCAATTCAAATATCGTGCACCTTCTTCAGAATTTGTTATATTATTCTCATAATTCTTGCTTCGTAAGATAATTAATAACACGCTGGGAACGGCGATAACAGCAAATATAGCTAACATATATATGGCTCGCTCTTGCGATAATGCAAAAGAATGAATCGAGCTAATTAAACCTGAGCGTACTAAAAAAGTACTAAATATGGCAATTAAGAAAGTAATAATCGATAAATAGATGGTCCAATCATTCATTCGCTTCAATTGCACGCTCATCTTAGCGCAATGATATAAAACAATCCCAGATAACCATGGCAAGAGAGAAATATTTTCTACTGGGTCAAAAAACCAAAAGCCACCCCAGCCAAGTTCACGATAAGCCCACCATGAACCCAGAGCTATTCCTACCGTTAAAAATAATATAGCTAAATTGGAGAATATTTTAATTATCTGGAAATGAATTAAGGTAATTTTAGAGAGTAATAAAATACTACAGGCAGAAGTGAAAGGCACAATGTAACTAACATACCCTAAATATAATATAGGAGGATGGATAATTAGAGCGATATCTTGGAGCATAGGATTTAAACCAAGCCCTTGCTGCGGGTAAAATGAGAGGCTAGTAAAGGGATTAGAGGTAAAATAAATAAAGCTACCAAACATTATTTGAATTAATGATAGGATAATTATTGAAATTCTTCTTTCATTATCATTATTGATTAATTTTGAACTTTCCGGTTGTCCTATTTCTCCTGTCAAGTCAATATTGAAATTTTTGCTATTTAAATAGTAATTTAATAGGATAACATAAATAAAACTAATAATTTGCAATAAGCATAACCAGAGTAAAATTGACCCTTCGTGACTTGCCCAACTAGCAGCTATTTTAAATATTAAAGGCTTTAAGGTGCTAGAATTAAAAAAAACATTTTGGATAGAAAAGTCTGAGGTAATAAAAGCATATATTAGTAGCAAAAATGCTAGGAGAGTAGAGATCGTACTTAAAGAAAAAAATATAATAGGGGGTTTTTTAAATAAAATACATTTTTGGAGTATTGTTAAAACGGATAATATGCTAAATAAGAGAGCAGAGATTTGAAGAGAATTACCAATAATACTGATCATAAGGGGTTTTTGCGGGTAATCTTGTTTAAGCTACTTTTTCTGATGTTACAGAATCGATAGAAAAAGAGTTGCCGCAACCACATTTACCTTTAACACTAAAATTTTCGAATTTGAAACCATATCCCATTAACCCTTCTATAAAATCTACAATACAGTCAGCCATAAATTGTTTTGCTTCTTTATCCACAATAATTCTAATAAGACCTCTTTCAAAAATGCTATCACCTTCAACAATCTCTTTACTTGGTACAAGTTTATAACTATATTCTAAGCCAGAGCATCCACCACCCTTAACCCATATTTTAAATACTAGATCCGGATTGTTTTTTGCTATTATTAATTCATTTACTTTGTTAAAAGCACTATCAGTAACTTTTATTGCCATAATATTATTTCATTTTAGGTAATTAAGTTCATTGATAATAATAACACTATAAACTTATTTTTGCAAGTAGCGCATTACACAACAGCTATACTCGTTCCTTGCTAAGGAAAGTCAATTCAGGTTGAAAAATATGCTACCATTATGGAGAAGCTTTATTATAGAGAGTCAATGGAAAATAACCGCAATAGGTGATACTTCAAATGAAAACTATTGCAATCTGATTATCACCTCTCATCTGGAAGTATTTAAATCTTTACAAAAGACCTTAATTAAGCATATAACTCAAGAATATACAGGTAGAGGTGAAGTTATTGTGTTTTGCTCCAATAGCCTTGAATGGGATTTAAGCACGATTGACGCACATATTAAAGACCCTAAAAATTATAATCTTTAACTAGAAATTGATGTTCAATGAACCATACTCATCAAGTTAAGGGGTAATAGTTAACTACCACCTTACTAAAGCTGAACCCCAAGTCACTCCAGCTCCTATAGCGCTAAAAAGCAATATATTCCCCTTTTTTATCTTATTATCATTTTTAAGAGAAGCAAGGGCCAAAGGAATTGAAGCGGCAGAGCAGTTGGCATGTTGCTCTATAGTTTTTATTACTTTCTTTGAGGAAAAACCTAATTTTTCAGCAATAGCATCTATAATTCTTATATTAGCCTGGTGAGGAATAAAATAATCTATATCGTCTGAAGTCAGATTATTATTTTGCATTATTTCTTCAGCTGACTGACTCATCTTTTCTACGGCATGCCTAAAAATTTCTTGACCTTTCATCTTTAATTTGCCGCTTGCTCCATTCATACTTACCCCACCATCCGTATAAAGCAGATCATAATAACGCCCATCTGAATAAATATTACTATCTATCACGCCAGAATTATCATCACTATGTTGCAAAATTACCGCTCCTGCCCCATCCCCAAATAAGATACAGGTTGTTCTGTCATGCCAATCCAGCAAGGAGGACATTTTTTCTGCTCCCACCAGTAAAATAGTTTGATATTTTTTAGAGCTAATTAGAGAATCGGCAATATGCAGCCCATAAACAAATCCTGAACACACGGCTTGCAAATCAAACGAAGGGGTGCTGCCAAGTTCAAGATTACCTTGCAATTTAGAAGCAATAGAGGGAAAACTATTATCTGGCGTAGTACTGCAAACTATAATTAAATCTATAGAAGATAGTGGGATATTTGCATCCTCTATAGCTTGCCTGCTAGCTTTAATAGCTAAATGTGATGTATATTGATTACTACCAGCAATATGCCTTTTTAATATGCCAGTTCGAGAACGGATCCATTCATCGCTAGTATCTAGAGATAACGATAATTCTGCATTGTTAACAATAGTATCTGGTAAATATGCCCCACACCCAATAATTTTACATGCCATTATAACTTATGCTATTTCCTCTTTTAGAGCTAATTTTTTTACAATAATCTGGCGTTCATTATAGGTGCCATCCATTAATGACATATGATGAGGAAGTTTATATTCTCCAGTTTGAGAATCCACTATTACGTTAATTTTACTAAGGGCAAGGTGAGAGCGCCTCATATTACGCCTAGATTTTGATGTTTTTTTCTTTGGTACTGCCATATTAACCTCATAATAAAAAGCTATAAGTTTTTAATACAATTTATTTATAATTTGTGTATAAAAAGTATTTGTCAAATTGACACAGCAGTATATTATACTTCTATGACAAAATCCAGGTATTTCAAAAATAAATTTTTATGAAAATTTTTATCATCATATTTTTCACTATTTCTACATTACTTACTCTCACTAATTGTCAAATGATTGAATCAAGAGGACAATATATAGATGATAATTCATTACTTTCCCTTGAAAATAAAAAACTTAGCAAAAGTGAAGTGGAAGATTTAATTGGTACAGCAACCATTATCCCAAACTATTCACCTAACACCTGGTATTATGTTCAACGTTCTTTATCCAAAAGAGCATGGTTTGAACCCAAAGTACTGGAACAACGGATAGTAAAAATTACTTTCAACCAAAATGATATTATTGAAGAAGTGGTAATGCTTAATAATTCTCATAAAAATGACATAGCGGTTATTAAAGAATATACCCCAACTCATGGTACAGAGCTTAATATTTTGCAAAAATTTGTAAAAAATATTGGTAGATTTAATCCAAAAGCCGATGGTAAGAAAAAACCTACAAGGTAGGATTAACCTGCCCGGTAAAATCCTTCTACATAGTGATTCTTACCGGGCAGGGGAAGGTTTAAATTCTATGAATAAATAGTCCATGTTTATTAGCTAATTGAACCATTAGCTCTGGCTCGATAACAATTATTTTAGCGGCAGGAATTACTAAACCTTGATATTGATATTTCGCTAGGTTATAAAGGGTGCTGGGTCCAACAGCAGGCATATCTACTCTACTATCTTGCCCTTTTTTCATTAGTTTAACTAATACCGCGCCGGTCGGTTTTTTGCGTAACTCTACACATCTTTTTATTAAATTATCAGTCCCTTCTGCTGCTTCAATACCAAGTATATACCCATCTTCTACAATTACCGATTGCCCTACATCAAGAGGCCCTATATTATCTAATAATTTTACCCCTAACTCTATATCTAGCAAATCTTCTGCGGAAGGAGAGTGGTTAGTAATAATTACTTCATTGGCATTTATTATTTCGTAGTACGGCACGACATTAAATCCCTTATCTTGTAGAAAAGAAATTATTATACTTAAAAGCTTATCATCTCCCAAAAATTTTTGTTTTAATATTCGTGCAAGTAATATAGAACCTGTTAAATCTACTTTAATTGATCTTAAATTCATCCGCTTTATCCCGCCAGCCAGAACTATATTAGTTACATTAGCTTTGCGAAAATATTTAATTATTGCTCCTATCATCCCAATTTTAAAAATTTGATAGGAAAAATTCTTATATAATGTTAAATCTATTTCATCGGATAAAATTGCGATATAGCATTGCTTGCCGGCCTGAATAAATTTATTGGCAAGTAATATAGGTAATGAGCCATTGCCAGCTATAATCCCAATAGGCTCTTCTGACACGCTACTTCGGCTGGTAACTGGAGCAGTTGGGGCAATGTTAAGCTGGAATTCGTGCATACTTCTCCCGTTGCAGTTTTCAAAAAAAGTCTAATTCTACTTTCTTTCGGAAGGTTTACCATAATCTACTGACCTAGGTTGACAGAATGCTTTACTATCATCCTGCTTTAAGAAATTGATAATTTGTTCCACAATCATATTACCTTGATATTTTTTTGAAACTGCTTCAATTCGGTCAATAAAAATACCTTCCCCCATAAAAATCTCGTCGACAGCTTTCACGGATTCAAGGGTTTGAGTAGGGTCAAAGCCACGTCTTTTCATTCCTACTAAATTGATTCCTTCAAGGGAGGCCCTTTCATTGGACGCCAATCCAAAGGGGATTAGATCCCTAGCAACCCCAGATAATCCTCCAATCATAGAATGTTCTCCTATGCGGACAAATTGTAACACCGCGGAAAGGCCCCCGATGATTGCATAATCACCTACCTTAACGTGACCACCTAAACTAACATAATTAGCAAAAACTACATTATTACCTATCACACAATCATGACCTATATGAACCCCCACCATAAATAAACAATTATTACCTACTTTTGTTAGCATATTCCCACCTTTACTCCCAGCTTGAATAGTAACATATTCCCTGATAATGTTATTATCACCAATTACCGTCTCAGAGTCTTCTCCTTCATACTTAAGTATTTGCGGAGGTTGACCAATAGAAGCAAATGGATAAATAACCGTATTGGCACCAATGGTAGTTCTCCCTTCTATAACTACATGGGATTTTAGCTCTATATTATCTCCTAAAATTACATGGGGCCCTACAATACAAAAAGGCCCTATTTTAACATTTTTACCAATTGCAGCCCTTGGATCTATAATGGCAGTGGGATGTATGGCTGAACCTAACATTATTAATTCCTATTTTTTACCATGGCAGTAAATTTGCCTTCTGCTACTAGCTGGTCATTGACTTTGACATGACCTGAGAATTTCCAAACAGTTCCTCTATTCTGTTCTATTTTAACATAGATATATAATGTATCTCCTGGCTCTACAACTTTTCGAAATTTTGTTTCCTCAATGGACATAAAAAAGACATCTTTATTATTAGTTAAGTCCAGTGATTTGGCAACTAAAATTGCAGAAAGTTGGGCCATAGCTTCTACTATTAGCACTCCAGGCATCACAGGTTTATTAGGAAAATGTCCAATAAACTGAGGTTCATTAATTGTGACATTTTTAATACCAACAATTGACTCATTAAGTGTTAAGTCTTCTACCCTATCTATTAATAAAAATGGATAACGATGAGGTAACATCTCCATAATTTCTACAATATTAATCTTCATTTTTTACTCTTTTATTTTACTTAGCTGTTATCTATTGCGGTGAGTTTATTTCTAATATTAATAGGATCTAAATCTATTCCCCCACACCAACAAATTGTCTTAGTTATTGGATCAATTGTAACCTTTTTAAACTCATCATAATCATCCCATAGACTAAACACCCCTTTACCCACTAGATAACTCATATCTATAATACCACGTCTACCATCAGCAAATTTTATATCTAATTTATAATCATTTAAAGGAGTACATTCTATTATTTTAAATTCATCAAACATAGTTCTTTCTTATTTTAAAGATTCAATTTTTTTTAATGGTTTACAGTGTATTGCATTATCCCAATTAACCATGAGTTCTTCTAAATGTTGCATTGCCCATTCTACAACTAGTCCATAAGCTCGTGGAGGGAGATAACCTTTAATAATACAGCAAGTTTTTATCTCAATTAATGCCTCATATTCCCCATACATAGCATGAAAATGTGCTGAAAAGTGATCTTCATAATACATATAAATCAAAATTCCAAAAAATTCGCATATTCTCGGCATATTTCACTCTAATAATAAATATTAATCTTCATTTTTTACTCTTTTATTTGCTAGCTGTTTCAATATTACTGCTTGTCTAAGCCATTCTTTCATTGGCACAGCAGGAGACCCCCCGACTATACTACCTGGTTCAACGTCTTTCATAACTCCTGCTTGAGCTGCTACTTGAGCTTTATCTCCTATTATTAGATGCCCAGCTACTCCTACTTGGCCCCCAAGGGCGCAATAGGCTCCTATTTTGGTGCTACCAGAGATTCCAGCTTGCCCCACAATGATCGTCCCCCTTCCTATTATAACATTATGTCCTATCTGCACTAAGTTATCTATTCTACAAAAATCTTCTATTATCGTATTATTTTGAGATCCCCTATCAATAGTGGTATTACTGCCTATTTCTACATTATTGCCTATTTTTACTATACCTGTATGAAAAATTTTATAATGTACACCTTTTTCTGTGGAAAAACCAAACCCATCTTGACCAATCTTTGCCCCTGGTAAAATTACCACATCATCCCCAATGATACTATAACTTATTGAAACATTGGAATATATTAGCGCTCTATTACCTATTACTACACCATAATCTATAAAAGTTCCAGATTCAATTACAGCATTATCACCTATTGTAACATTATCTTCAATAACCACATTATGGCCTATGTAACAATTAGCTCCGACAGTAGCAGTCTTGGCTATATAGGCCGAGGGCATAATTTTTCTGGGAGAATTTTTGATTGGCTTATAAAATAAATCAACTAATTTAGTATAAACAAAATGGGGATTTTTGGCTTTTAATAAAATCGTGCCATTCTTCGGGCCGCTAGTGGTAGTGGCCGGGACAATACAACAATAGCCCCTAGTTTCTTGAAGCTGAGGTAAATATTTACTATTGATTAAAAAACTTATATCATTAGCTCCAGCTTGTTCCAACGATTTAATATCCTCAATTAAGGTATCTTCATAATTAGTTGGTAATGATATTAAGTCATCCTCCACTAATTTTATAATTTCAGATAGTTTATAAGAAGCAATGTTCTTGTAAAATCGTGAATTTATCATAATTTATTTAGTTCCAGCTTTTTTCTTCTAGCCTATTATCCAAAGAGACGGTTTCTATATCAACAAAAAATTCTTCTTTCGTGTGTAAATTGAGAAAAAAATATTTCCCATAAATTATCCCAGAATCAGAGAATAGACGAATAATATTTGTAGATTGAGACGATTGGCCGGATTTTATAATATAAGGGTTATTAAATAAAGCTTTATCTTCTAGTTCCGCCTTGCCATATTTATCAAAAATTTCCCAGCGGCCACTAATTACTTTGATATTATCCGCAGTATAGTTCTCTACTTTAATGTTATATAACCAAATAAACAAGCTATCTTTAATATTCGAATTTACTGGGTCAAATGTAGAGTCAGCAACTACCCTTACCCCTGTTTTTGGCATTAATAATGTTCTTTGGGTATAGATATTAGTCATTTTATTTTATTATGTTAATTTATTTTAGCATAAAGATAATAATCTCGATGGACAGCTTGAATAATTTCATATTTTTTAAGTAAACCTTCTTGCATAAAACCACATCTTTCCAGAACATTCATTGAACGTATATTATCATTAACTACAGTAGCTTGAATGCGAACAATGCCAGCATATTCAATAAATTTTACAATGTTTTTAATAGATTTCAACATAATCCCTCTACTCCAATAGTGGGGATCAAGATCATAGCTTATTTCCCCTCTCAGGTGAATGGTTGAAATACTATTAAAACCCGCAGTTCCTATAAGTTTATTAGTATTTTTCAGGGCAATGCCCCAGTAAAATCCTCTCCTATTACGAAATAAACTAGCCCAATATCTTACTTCCTCACCAGCTTGCTGAATATTGCTTGGAATATTATTATCCGTTAGAAACGGTAACATCTCGGGGTTATTCATATAGCTAAAATATTCTTGTGAATCATCTAGAGTTAATTCTCGCAGCACAATATCATCTAGTTCGAATATTGGAAATTGAGAATAGGAAGAGTGGTTAAACATATTTAAAACGTTAAGATTTGATATATTTTCTTACTGCTAGGAGTTGCCTTTTAACTGCCAAATACCCATTGAAAATACAAGATTTCCTTATTTTTCTCAAGTAGTTAATTTTTTACTTACAGATGTGGCAGAATCAACATATTTAAAACATACCTGACATTTAATGCATTATTTATTTAATAAATTTGAGTTAAGGAATTTTGTGTTACTATTTATTCTAATAGATAAGAAAAAATTACTAATAGCACAATTTTTGATCTGTTTTCAACTATTTATCGGCAATGCCTAAATTTTAAAGTTACTCTTTTTTCGGTCATAGTAATTTTTCATAATCAAAGCAGCTGTTTCTTCAATAGATCTCCTAGAAACATCAATTACCAACCAACCATGTTGTTCACAAATTAGTCTTACTTGCATACATTCTTCTTGAACTATTCGATAATTAGTATAGTTAGTATCGCTAGCTACTTGGAGAGAATGTAATCTAGTCTCTCTTATTTCAATAAGGCGATTAGGATTAATAACTAAACCTACTACTAGCTGAGAGGTTACTTTTTCTAAAAGATTCAAAAATGGATGACCATATATATACGGTATATTGGCTGTTTTAAAACCATTATATGCTAAATACACTGAGGTAGGGGTTTTAGAAGTTCTAGAAGGCCCAATTAGAATAATATCTGCTTCATCTAATTCATTAGTCATCTGCCCATCATCATGCCTAAAAGTATAATCAATAGCATGAACTTTATCAAAATAACTATCATCAAATTCCTGATCCCGTGGTCCGCTTTCTTCCGTTTCGATCCCTAGAAAAACTGAAAATTCTTTTACTATTTTTCCTACCACTGAAATACAAGGAATTTTTAAGTTATAACAAAATTTACTTAATTCCTTCCGTAAAGAATTATCTAAAATAGTGTATAATACTATTCCTGGTTTTATCTTAATTTTATTTAAAACTTCGTTTAATAAGCTACTATTTCTTATCATCGGCCAGTGATATAATTTCCCTTCAACTTTATTAAATTGTAATAAAGCAGAGTTAGCTACATGCTTAACTGTTTGTATGGAAGAATCAGAAACCAGATGAATAATTAATTTTTTCATATATAAGTTACTCTTTGCCTGAGAGTTTGAGATAGTAAATTATCCCAAATCCCCATAAATTGAGGTTTTGTGGATAATTCTTTATTACCCTTAATTTTTATCTAGGTAAAACACTTAAAAATCGGCCTGTATACATCATATCTTATAGGCCTGTAGGCTAATAAAACCAAAATTATAATTATGTGGATAATTTTGTGCGTAAATGACCGGAAACGGCGTATCTTTCATGGTTTCTCAAATTAACCACATACATTACAATAACTTATCCACTTTCAAAATAGTTCTATGAATTATGTGAGTAATAATTATAATCCTTGAGTTAGTAGCATGTAAAAAGAAGGTGTATAATGTTAATAACTATGTGTTTATCTCAATAATCTACATATAATCCACCTATACTACAACTAAGAAAAAGAATATTATTATATATTATTATTATAGCAACAATCATGATTGACCCTTTAAACCATCTTTTACAAACCTTTTTAAAAAAAAATATAAAAACCCCGGTTTGGTTAATGCGGCAAGCTGGTAGACATTTGCTGGAATATAAAAAAATAAGAAATAGTGTTAGTGGGTTCCTAGATTTATGCTATGATGTAGAAAAAGCAGTAGAAGTCACCTTGCAACCAGTAAGAAAATATAATACTGATGCAGCTATTATTTTTTCAGATATTTTTGTATTGCTTGATGCACTAGGTTGGGATGTGCAATTTAAAAAAGAAGAAGGGCCTATACTGCAACAATTTCAAAAAAAAGAAGATTTTAAATATTTTAAGGAATTAGATCAAAAAAAATTAAATAAAGTTTATGAAATAATTAAAAAAATTAAAGCAAATTTAAAGCCAGATAAGGCACTGATAGGGTTTATAGGAAGCCCTTGGACAGTAATGACTTATATGTTTGAAGGAAAAGGTAAACAAAATTTTCAAATAAGTAAAAAATTTATTTATGAAAATAATAGTTTAGCCCAAGAACTTACAGAATTTATTACCCATAAAACTATCAATCATCTAATAGGGCAAGTAAAAGCTGGAGTTGATATAATACAATTATTTGATTCTTGGGCCGGAGTTCTGGCTGAGAAGGAATATCAACAATTTGTTATCCAGCCAACTATAGAAATTGTGGAAAAATTAAAAGATAAGTTTCCTCATTTACCTATCATAGGATTCCCAAGGGGGTCTGGGTTTTTATATGAGAAATATATTAATGAGACAGGAGTAAGTGCTATTAGTGTAGATCAGTTTGTGCCAATTGGGATCATGAAAAATTGGAGCAAAAAAATAGTAGTTCAAGGTAATTTAGATCCGCTTATATTGCTTACCAATCAAGAGATTATTGAAAAAAAAGTAAAAGAATTGGTAGTAAATTTCCCAGCAGGAAATTTCATATTTAATCTCGGACATGGGGTGCTACCAGAGACTTCCCCTGAAAATGTTGAGTTTTTAATTAATTGTGTTAGAAAATTTGAATAGTAAAATACAGAAAAAGATAGCCATTGTACTTTTCAATCTTGGCGGACCTGATAATTTAGGATCAGTTAAAAAGTTTTTATTTAACTTATTTTACGATAAATCTATTATCAATTTACCCAATCCTTTAAGATTTATTATTGCAAAAATTATTTCAATTATTAGAGAGAAAAAATCGCAGCAATTATATTCTTTAATAGGCGGTAAATCACCAATTTTACACGAAACAGAATTACAAAAATTAGCTATAACTGAAAAATTAAAGCAAATTTTGCCAGAAGAATTTGCGATTTTCATTGCCATGCGTTACTCAATGCCAGATTCACAAGAAGCGGTAAATAGGATAATTGAATATAACCCTTCAGAGGTAATATTACTACCTTTATACCCTCAATTTTCTACTACTACCACTAAGTCTTCAATTGAAAATATTAAGGCTTTGTTAAGTAAAAGTAACTTGAGGCAAATACCTATAAAAACTATTTGTTGTTACCCATTAGATAACTACTTTATTAATTCACATTCATTTTTAATAAAAAAATCTTTAGAAAAGTTGAAAAACAAAGAAAACTATCGTATATTGTTTTCGGCCCATAGCCTTCCGGAAAAAATAATAAGATTAGGAGATCCCTATCAATGGCAAATTGAAAAAACAGTAGAAAAAATACTATCTGAGATTAATATAACTAATTTAGACTATAAAATAGTCTATCAAAGTAAAATTGGTCCGGTAAAATGGCTTGGGCCAGATACTAAAGATGAAATTGAGAAGGCTGGATGCGAAAATAAATCTCTAATAATAGTACCCATAGCTTTTGTATCAGAACATGTTGAAACGCTAGTGGAATTAGATATAGAGTATATTAATATTGCTAATAAATATGGGATTGAATATATTCGAGTTCCAACGCTGGGTACAAATAATTTATTCATTAATAGCTTAGCTAGCATGATATTTAATTTAATCCACCACGATAATAATCAAGATGTAGATAACTTAACAGTTAGTTCAATTAATGAAAAAATATGTCCTCCTCAATTTACTAATTGTTTATATAATTATAAAAGGTAAAATATGGCTAGTTACTACTTATGGTTCAAGGCTTTTCATCTAGTATCAGTGATTTGTTGGATGGTTGGCTTATTATACTTACCTAGATTATATGCTTATCATACTAAAGCTGCAATAGGCAGTGAGACTGATAAGACTTTTCAGGTAATGGAAAACAGATTATTGCGGCTAATTATGAATCCTGCTATGATTCTTACTTATATACTTGGTCTAACAAACGCATATCTATACGGACTAGTGGCTCTTGGTACATGGTTTCATATAAAAATGACAGCCGTGCTAGGACTTACAGTTTTTCATGGTTTACTTGCTAGATGGAGAAAAAATTTTGCTAATGGCCAAAATTACCACACCGAAAGGTTTTTTCGTACCATTAATGAAGTACCAACCATTTTCATGATAGTAGCAGTGGTTATGGTAATTGTTAAGCCTTTTGATTGAGCTAGAATTGCCATAATATCTCAATTCTGGATATAAGTAATACTTTTATCCAGAGATTGGAGTTCAATGCCACAAACATCAAGTTAAGGTGCAAGACTTATAAATAAAGGATAGATTGGACGTCATTAACATTTTAACCATTTACTTCATTATAATAAATGCCCATATAACCTCAATAATAAATCCAAGCTCTACCTGGGTGAGGGCTGAAAGGATACAAAAATTAGCCTCTTTGTAAAAAAAGTTGAACATAGCGTTACTATAGAAACTTCAAGAATTGGCGTCGTCGTGTCCTCAAGAGCACGGAGGCGCAGGTAATTTTTATATACGCTGCGCTTCCTCTTCAACTAGGGTATGTTCTAGCTCTTCATGAAGTTGGGCTATGTCTCCTGCCCCCTATCCGTTTGCAAGTGGTATAGTAAATTAAGATGAATTAGGGACTAAGAGCGAGGCTTAAAGCCTAGAGCTACTAGGTTAAGCCCCGAAGCGATTCCGTCCCTATCTCAAGTTAATTTACTATACCTTAGTAAGAGGAGAAGTAACTCAAAATCAGTCTTGCTAAATTGGTGCGAATCAGATAATTAGGACTGAGTGTCATAGTCTAATATATTCCCCATTATCTCCTCAATTACCGCCTCTGTATGTTTCAACTCAGTGGTAGAGATGGGAGAAGGCGTGGCATTTGGATATTCTAGGTTGTCTTCGGCACTCTTATTCAATACAAGATCAGCTAGCTGGACACCCAACTCTTGACCACTTAGCTCCTTTGTAGAGTATGGTTGCTCTTGCGAAGAGGATGTATCTTGTTGATCTGCCATTTGTTCTGATTGTGAGGCTATTAAGTATTTAGTGATATCATTTACAAAAATTAAAGAAGCTGGTGTTAGTTGCTTATCCGCTACTTCAATTTTATCTATAGTAGAGTTGATAATTTTATAAAACAGATCACCCTTATCTTGGTTTTGATTAACTTCAAAACCTTTAGCTATTAAAACATCTCTTATAATTTTAGATTTTTCTATAGCCTCTACTACAATATGATTAGTACTATCCAGAGGAACTGATGTGATCTCCCTATTAGGTCCGTACAATGCCTTGCCGCTTACTTCTGCTCCATATGCAATAAATAACTTGACCATTTCAACAACTTTTGCATCAGATAAATTATGCCGTGAGTGTTCTACTAGATACTGTAAGGGTGTATAACACTCCAATGGTATACCACTAGATAGTTTTATAGTTATATGATTAACATCAGCACCTTCTTGCAGTAATAGCCGTACTTTGTTAACATTTTGTGCCAATGTTGCATAGATTAAAGGAGTGTCCCCGTTTTTATTTGGATGATCTATAGCCAGTCCCATTGCAAGTAGTTTTTTTACTATGGGAGTAGATTCCGTTAGATGTAAGAGAGAATTTTTATATATATTTAGCGTGGTTGTTTTTGCACCTGCCTCAATTAATTTATCAAATAGTGTATTGTACCCATTGGATGCGGCTACACTTAAAGGTGTCATACCTATTTTATTTGGCGCATCCAAAAGGGCGCCTTTGGTTATTAGTTGTTGTACTATACTAGAAAGCCCCAATTGTACGGCTATATGTAAAGCATCATAACCTTCTTTTTGATAACTTGGATCCGCACCCTTCGCTAATAAATCTTTTACCCTTTGAGCATCCTGAGCATGTATTGCCGAATGTAAATCAATATTTAGTTGTTCTTGAGGGGTCACTATTTCCAGGTTATCCTCATCATCCGAATCTTCCAAGTTATCCTCACCATCTGAGTCAAAATCGCCTTGTTCCTGCATTTGACTTATATATTCTATCTCCCCCAGATCCCGTATAAGACTCCCCCTAACAAATGATTGTTGAGAATATAAGAAAGCTTCCTCTATTGCTCCCGATTTAAGTAGCTCCCCATATTTTGTTGTGCGGACTCTCAGTTCTTCGTCCCATTCTTTACTATGCACCGGTGGTGAGCTAAAACCCGCCATAACTTCAGAATCCATTATAGGTTCTAGTGTACTCATTTTAGTAAATAGTCCTTTCTTTGCTCCTACAGTACTACTACTAAAACCCGTATAAATAGCTGTGAAATGGCTCTCTGATTCATTATCCTCTTCAACATTATTCATAAGGGCTTGCTCCTGCGCTAAAGCAATTTTTTCTTGAATTGTTTTTTGTACTGCTATATTTTGGATACTATCCTCCCACTTTTTCCCTGTTACTTCGTACTCTGATTTCAGTTCACTAATAATCTTTTGAAGACTATCTATCGCCTTAGTATTACTGCTATTATCGTACTTTGCAAGTTCCAGTTCTGCAATCGAAGCTCCTAATGTTTGATAATTAATTGTTTCCGGAAGCTTGGCTTTCTCCATTATTCCAGCCTTGATTGCCTCAAAAGCATTGGTAGTACTTAACTTTAAATCTTTTAGTTCTGGCGCTTTTTGTTTTTTTTGTTGCTCGTATTTGTTGTCACTGTTTTTTCTTTCTTTTTCCAATTTTTTGTACTCTTGCTCGTACAACTCACTATCACTTTGCCTTAATACTTCCAGTTCTTGTTTTTTTTGCTCGTACTTCTTGTCATTGTTTTTCTTTTCTGTTACCAATCTTTCTTGTGCGGTGCTGTGCCTTTTAAGATCGTTTTCCCATATTTCTTTTAATTTGTCTTCTTGAGCGTATAGCTCGCTATTGATTTTCCCTATTAATTCTAAGCTGTTGCTTAAATTTAACTTATGCTCGACCAAGATTTTTATGTATTCATATGTTTTCTTTACTTTGTCAAGATCAAGAGTCATCGCCTGTATGTTGGAATATAGTAGAGCTAGTAGTAAGTTGTCTCCTTCTTTAATTGAGCTCGTTTACATCACTATACGGTACTATTTCTTTCATTATGTCTACGTTTATTTTTTTATTAGCTAAGGTACGTGCTATGGGAGTCCGACCTTTTGAATCTTCTGCTTTTGCATCACTACCATAACTCATCAACAACTTGGCTATTTGTGCATCCGTACTCACCTTACCGCCGCCTTTAGACGCCACGATGTGCACAGGAATACGTTTGTCCTTATCTTGTATATTTACTAGATTGTAATCCTTACTCCCTTTAGCGAGCACATCTATTAACGCTAAATTATTTGTCAGTGCTGTTGCCGTATGCAAAGCAGTACGGTGTTCCTTTCCCTCCTGAGCAGACATATAAACTTTGTTATCGATCATGTATTTTACAAGATCTAACTGCTGTGGCATTGGCATAAGTACTACAAGAACAAAAAGGGGGGTATCTACAATCCTATAGTCGTCTTCTTTTATGAGTATTTTAGTATCTAGTAGGTCTTGCAATTCTTTTGGCTCAAGGTGTTTACTTTGCTCCATAAGTATGGAACGCACTGCTTGTATATCCGTTGCTGAAAACTTTGGCCCTTTATCTTGATCTGACTTTTTATTCTTCAAAATTTTCTCTAACTCTTCTTGTAACTCTTTTAATGTGCTCATAAATACCTTTTAATTATTTAATTAACAAGTTATTAATTTTTTAATTTCCCGTAAAAGGTTAATACAGTATTATTAATATAATAGCAACAAATTTTCTAGATTTTTTAATGACTTTGTAATAGACTTCCTGCATAAGTCGAAACAGCCCTCGGGATTTTGAGGAAAAATGAAGTCGTCTACCTGCGCGTACATGAGACTACGTGAAGAGCGTTAGACCAAATTTTGACGACAAAATCACCAACTAGATCAAAAACTCTTTATGCAGGAAGTCTATTAGTTAAGTCGTGAGTTATTGCAAACGTTCTCTGCAACCAAATAATTAAGCTGCATATTCCAACGTATCAGAATCTTCGCCTAATATATTTAAAAGGATATCTGTAGCTTTGTTCTGCTCTTCATGGTGCCATTTTATTGAATATTTATCTGCAAGGAATTTATTTTTTACTTTTTCTTTTAATTCCTCCATATTTAGAGTTTGTTCTATAAAGGAAAGAGTATATGATATTTGCGGGACTGGCGTTTCAAAACTTTTAATTTTCTCTTGAATAACTTCATGCTGTAACTCATTAGTACATCCTAGGACATGTATTTCAAAGTCATGTTTTGCCTGTAAATCAGCTAATTTTTTCAATTCGTCTTGGTTTGGTTGACACATACTACACCAAGCTTCCTTAAAATATTCCTTGGATAAAGGAAGACCGTCTTCACTTGTGATAGCTTCATTTATGTTGTTATAAAACTCTGTAGATTTAATAGAACCAGTTTTATATTGATATATTATTCCCTCTGGTTGTTCTTCATCTTTCGCCATTTTTACAATCATCTCTATTGGTACATCACTATATTCACTAATTTTGTATATTGTTATTCGTTGATCGGTTGGGATTACACTGGAATAACTGAAGACATGTACTATTTTTTTCATAAATATTCCTACTTAAATTAAATATCTATTAAAAATTTTAAAATAATTTGGAATAGTTTTCCAGAAAATTCATTAAATTTATCAATAATATTCTAAATTATTTTCACATAGAACTGACGCATAACAAGATATTAAAATTGGTGTGAAATGTTATTTTGCATTCTAAATTAACTATGATATATCTGTTAATGATCTGAAATATAATAACGAATTTTTATGATAGAATTTCTCCAAAATTATAGCTTTACGGAAAGTGAAAAAAAATGGCAAAAATTTTGGCAAGAACAAAAAATATACTTATGGGATCCAAATGAAAGCCGGGAAAATAGTTTTGTAGTCGACACTCCTCCCCCTACTGTCTCCGGGCAATTGCATATTGGTCATGTATATAGCTATACCCAAACAGATTTTATAATCCGTTTTAAACGGATGATTGGCAAAAACATTTTTTATCCTATAGGATTTGATGATAATGGTCTGCCTACAGAACGATTAGTGGAAAAGCAAAAAAACATTAAAGCTTCCAGTATGAGCAGACAAAAATTCATTGATATTTGCCAGGAAGTTATTATTGCTGAAGAAGAAAAATTCCGTTCTCTCTTTAACCAAATAGCTTTATCCGTTGATTGGAATTTGGAATATCAAACCATCAGCCCTATATCCTGTAAAATATCTCAAATGTCATTTTTAGATTTAGTCCACAAAGGAGAAATCTATCGTGATAATCAACCGATATTATGGGATACAGTAGATGGCACTGCTTTAGCCCAAGCGGATATTGAAGATAAGGAAAGAACCTGCCAGATGAACGATATTATTTTTCATACTAATAATAGTCAACAAATTATTATTGCTACTACTAGACCTGAATTATTACCAGCTTGCGTTGCTATATTTTATAATCCCCATGATAAAAGATACCAACATTTAAAAGGGCAAGTTGCTATTACCCCCCTTTTTGGTGCTAAAGTTCCAATTTTAGCAGATGAATTAGTACAAATAGATAAAGGTAGTGGACTTGTGATGTGCTGTACTTTTGGTGATACCCTGGATCTTACTTGGTGGAAAACCCACAAATTACCTTTAAAAATTATCATAGATAACTCAGGACAAATAAACCTTCCTCCTGAATTGTCTACCTGCCGTTTTTATAATCAGTTAAATGGTTTAAAGGTAAAAGATGCGAGAAATAAAATTATAGATATTTTAAAAGAAGAAAAGCTCCTAATTAAACAAGTAGAAATTATGGGAACTATAAAATGTGCTGAGCGTTCAGGAGCTCCTTTAGAAATACTTACAACTTCCCAATGGTTTGTGCATACAATAAAACATAAAGAAATTTTGATGCAGCGTGCACAGGAGTTAAATTGGCATCCTAAAAATATGAAAATTAAGTTAGAAAGTTGGATTAATAGTATTGCTTGGGACTGGTGTATAAGCCGCCAGCGTTATTTTGGAGTACCTTTTCCTGTTTGGTACTCCAAAAGATCAGGGGAAGAAGGAAAGGCTTTATTTGCTGACATAAAACAGTTACCAGTTGATCCTACTTGCGATCTTCCTATTGGTTATTCTAAAGAAGAAGTGGAGCCAGATTATGATGTCATGGATACATGGGCTACTAGTTCCGTTTCTCCCCAACTCAATAGTTATGGTATTTCTAAGAAGTGGAAATTAGACCTAGAACGTCATAATAAGGTATTTCCTGCGGATTTGCGGCCGCAAGCTCATGAGATACTAAGAAGTTGGGCTTTTTATACAATACTCAAAGCCCAGCTACATGAAAATAAGCTACCTTGGAAAAATATTATGATTAGTGGCTGGTGTTTGGCTTCCGATAGGAGCAAAATGTCAAAATCAAAAGGCAATATTATAGTTCCTCAAGAATTGCTGGAGCGCTATGGGTCTGATGTAGTGCGCTATTGGGCTTCTAAATCTAAGCTAGGGGCTGATAGTGCATATTCTGAAGATGTTATTAAAAACGGTAAGAGACTTATTAATAAATTATGGAATGCTTGTAAATTTGCATCTATTCACTTTGGTAAATTACTCCCATTAGACAAGAATGCTTTGATGCCTGCCATAGAAGAAAAAATTTGTCATACATTTGATAAATGGTTGCTGTTTACCATAAGTAAACTTATGGAACAAGTTAAAGTTAATATGGAAAATTATGAATACGCCAATAGTATGGAGTTAATAGAGAAATTTTTCTGGTCAGTATTTTGTGATAATTATCTGGAAATTACTAAAAGTAGAGTTTATAATCAAGAAAATTCCGATGATAAAGGACAATATAGTGCTATTGTTACTTTATATTATTGCGTGCAAATTTTACTTAAATTATTAGCTCCCTTTATACCTCATATAACCGAAGAAATATGGCAAATTTTATATAGTAAAACTTCTATCCATTCGAAAGGAAGCTGGCCTGATACCTTAAATTTATTTACTTCTATAAATCAAACTCAACCTGAGATGCTTATTCAAATATTAGATTTAGTTAGAAAAGCTAAATCAGACATGAATTTTTCAGTTAAAGCTAATATAAAATTATTGGAAATTATAGGAGAAAAGCTACCGGAAGATTTAGTATTAGATCTTAAAAATGTTACTACTGCAGATAAAATAGAATTTGTTAAAGAATTTTCTTGCATAGGGCAAGTGATAGAAAGCAATAACTTAAAAATTAATATAATTTATTTTTCATAGAAGCTTTTTTAATTAATTAAAGATAATGGTTCCTTTTTTATAAATTTTGCTGTATTTAAATGTAAGTTATGATCCAAAAACAAATATATTCTTATAAATTAGGTTATTGCGTACGTTTTCTAAATAATTTTTTTAACATATTAACTAATTTATTATTCCTCAGAAAATTATTCATCTCTTTTTGAGGTTATTGGGGTATGCCTTTTATGCTATATGATTATACTGAAAGCTTATATAAAATTATTACCACAATTCGTACGAACTTACTTCAAAATCAGGTAGTACCCAAAATATCCTATAGATTAAAAGATCCTTACTCCATATTAAAGAAAATGATACGTAAAGGTCTTGATATTCAGGACTTAACAGATGTAATTGCTATTAGAATTATAGTAGAAACCCAAGAAGATTGTTACAAAAGCCTTGGAATAATCAATTATATGTATCAAATTAATTTGGAAAAGCTTAAAGATTTCATCAGTAACCCTAAGGGCAATGGTTATCAGTCTTTACATGTAGTAGTTGTTAATGCTTTTTCAGGACGTAATATAGAAATTCAAATACGTACTGGCCAGATGCATACAATAGCAGAATTTGGACCAGCAAACCATAATGAATATAAGAAAGAACAAAGCGAAAGGGTAAAAAAACTATTTAACACCTTAAGAAATAAAATATCTGTCCATAAAGCTTATAAGATCTTGGAAGAATTTGATTGGACTACCTTTGATCTTATAGCTTATGAAAGAGAAATTAAAAATCTTTGGCATTATTGTTTACTTAACTTGCATGAAGTACAAAAGCAATTTAAAGATGAGAATGAACGTTCTTGAAGGAGTGATTAACCAGTATCATATTGCCCATGATAAGTGAATCCCAATCGTCATCAACTATGATTTTAAGTATCCCTTCAGCCCTTACCAAGGTAGAGCTGGGATTTATTATTGAGGTTACATGCGAATTTATTGTAGTGAAGTAAATGATTAAAATGTTAACAGGTTTTTATGTAACCTGTGTCTGGAAAGCTGTTGACAGATCAGCTCATATGAAATATGCTAAGCTTAGCAATGTAACCGTAAACTTCTTATTACAAGAGTATAATGCATAGGATCTTACCTTATTCAAAATTCGCAACCACTTGTTAGTTAATGGGCGAAGAATATGCTCCTCTCAGATGATGTTGCTGCTAGGTGCGATAGAGCGAAGCCTATAGAGATAATAGGCGAGCGACGAGTAACGGCGCATGCAAATTCATATCAGAGGAGTACTAAGAGAAATAGCAGAATAGACTTATAGGAGCCTATAATGAATTTACAGGAATTTTGTTGCTTTATCAATGTAAGCCAATAAAAAGTATAAGAGGTAAATCAAATGTCTAAACCAGAGATAGCAGATGCAAAAGAGTCCGTTTTTAAAGAAATAATAAATATTCTTGAAGGGCAAGGGGTAGCATTTACTGATAGCACAGATACGAGGGTAGTTGGTGTTAGAAAGCATGACATACGGGATATGGTAAATCGGTTGTCAACATTTGCTAATAGTGGGCATGAACTAGCTCTTCAGACTGGCTTAAATCCATTAGAGAAATTATGGGAAGATACGAATCTATCAGACCCTGTAAAGCAAGAGATGATTGAGGTGATTAATAAGTTTATTAATAAATCAACAAGTATAGATAGAGCTAATTTGTTAAAAAGAGGAATGCAAAAGTTATTAAAAGGCAAAGACTTTGACTCTGACTTTGACTCTGACTCTGACTCTGACTCTGATGATCATGATCATAAGGAAGACCTCTTATATAAAGCAGTAGAAACTGTAGAGATTGAAGAAGTAGTAAAAGTATTGGAGAATTTTCCTGATATTGATGTTAACTACTTTGGAGGAAGTAGGAAATCTGGTCGCTATACTTTGGAGCTAGCCGTAGTATATGGATCTTATGAAATAGCAAAAAAATTGATTGAACATGGAGCTAACGTAAATTCGCATAATGGCTCTGATAACTCTGAGGACTCTAGTTTTCCTCTAGATGTGGCATACCGCCAGGAAAATCTTGAGATGGTAAATTTATTAATCCAAAGCGGTGCTGATTTAGATAGCTCTGAAGATAATAAATCTTTTATAGAAAAATCAAAGGAATATCAACGGGCCCAACAAACGTTTGAAGCAACAGCTAATTTAATATATAATGTTTGTCATAATCACCCAATAGAATTTTTTGATAATTATGAAAATATTTTAAAGCAATCAAAATATTATAATACATCATGTGACACTCAATTTTCAAAAACATTAGTTAATACATTAGTAAAAAAATATAGTATAGATGAAGGGGAGGCTGAGCAAATGATAGAATCTGTAATTAATAATATTCCAAAACAAGATAAGGATATTAAGGTCGGCATACAAAATATAGATCTTCAAGGAATAGCTGATAACTTGCCATTGTTAATGCAACCTTCACCTTCCTCTAGTACGCCACCTCCGCACCGTAAACCCTTAACTAAGAACCCATCAAATGAAAGATAACAAGTGAGTTCTATCCTCAGTACACGGCATAGAGAGGTTAAAAGATTAATAATAATTAGGTATTTATTATAATTTCATTATCAACTCAAATTGATTATTGAACGATGGGGTAATTTTACTAGTAGTGTTATAAATAATGGGGTCATTAAACCGTTCATGTCCAAATCTGTTAGTTTTAAAGACCGGAACTGATAGATTATCTGAAAAATTCTGGAGTACTATTATAATATCTTGTTCATCTTTATTATAAGATCCTAGTATAACAGCCTTTACATGATTAAATATTCCAGCTTGTTTTAAATGATACAAACTACGATCCAGCTGATATGGCTTTACCCCTACATCCTCTAAAAATAGTATTTTATCAATAGTTTTTATTTGCCATTCTGTTCCTAGGGAATTTTCTACCAGAGTCAGATTCCCCCCAGTCAGATTCCCAGTAATTAGTTTACTACTCTTAGCTTCTGAATTCATGGGTAATAGACCTTGGATAGTTACAATAGTTTCTTTACCAGAAATTATTTTAGCTATTTTTGTAAAATTTTGCCTCTCCTTATCTATATTTAAGATCTCAGCTATTCCGTTACCATGGATAGTCTTCCATCCCCATTCTTGAGTTAAGAAAATATGCAACGCCGTTATATCACTAAAACCTATAAAAAATTTTTCTTTTATAGGTTTTGTTAATTTTTGTAAACTAGGAATTAATTTTGCTGACCCATATCCTCCCCTAAGTGTCCATATCACATTCCTTGAATCATCCAATAGGGCATTTTCTAAACATTTATATCGCATTTCATCACTATTAGAATGAAACAAGCTCTTCTTTTCATCAAAACAATTATCAGGAATATTTAATGTTAAGGAGTTAATATTTTTTAATCTTAATAGTTCTTCACGGCCTATACCAGATGCGGGAGCTACTACATTAATTTTGATGTCTTTTAACACTTCCATAAACTCAGCATTATTTTTATTAAAAATTGAATTAGAGGGACTGTTTAATAATCTAGTGGATTCCATATTATTCTTTATTAGAGTTGGCTTAGAAAAAGCCGATAATAATAAAAAGATAGTAGTTAATATTTTTTTCATCGGCAATTGACTATAAATTAGATGAGGTAAGGGAATTTATTACAGAATATATTAAACACATTGTTGCTGTAACGCATAATCCTACTCCTATTTCAATAATAAAAATACCAATATGTTGGGACAATAATTTATTGTTGGTAAGAGAGTAATAATTTAAATAATTATCATTAAATAATAAGGATATTATGCCAGTTGTGGCATAGATTAATACTCCAATAGTGGCAATAAAAAGCAAATTTTCAAGAGAGAAATATTGCTTTAATTTTCGTTGTCCGTGGACTAAATCAAAACCAATTATCGTTGAAGCAAATATTACTCCGGATTGAAAACCACCACCTGGAGATATTTCCCCATTAACTTGAATATATAAAGCATACAGAAATATATAAGGTAAGATAAAAAGGGTTAGGTGTTTTATAATTATCAAATTTTTAAGCATGTTTAACCTTTTTTGAAAACAGCAATAATACAGAGATTCCTGCTATTAACACCACTATAGTCTCACCTAGTGTGTCATATCCTCTGTAGCTAGCAAGTATGGCTGCTACAAATGAAGGCACCCCAATATCCTCCTTAGTATGTTCAATATAGTATTTAGTTATATTAGTGTGAAGAGGAGAATTATCATACCCATATTCCGGTAATTCTATCCCTAAAAAGGTAAATACTATTATAAAAATTGCACATACTAAGCTTGAACTTATTAAACGTGTTGGCTTCGTCTCATATTTGCCATCGAATTTTTGAAAAAGGGGGAGTCTACTTAAAAAACTTAAGAAAACACAAGTGGATAAACAGCTACCCAACGCTACTTCTGTCATGGCAACATCGGGAGCATCCATCAATAAGTAAGAAAGACTAATAAGCAAGCTAAAAATAGAGTTAATTATTACTGTCTCTAATAAAGACTTACAAAAAATAAGTTTAATGGATATCACAGACAATATCATCAGGATACTAGCAAGGAGCCAAATACTAAATTGAAAATTTATTATTTCTAATGCCATAATAGATAATTGCTATGAAGATACTTACTCTTATATTTCAGAATTTAGGCGATGATTATCATGAATTTTAGTTTTTCCTAAGTAAAGCAGCTTTCCCAATTGCATAAGTTGAAATTGGGTTTAACATTAAGATCAATATTATAGCAAAAATTAACTTAAAAGAGTTAGAAAAATTCTCTTGTAAAAAAGTAAGGCCCATAAGAGATAGAGGAACCCCACAACATTCAATGAGGCTTGCGGCATGAATCTTAGTGTAAAAATCTGGCAATCTAAAAAAGCCTATAATGCCAGATAATATAGCTATAATACCTAAGGCTATTAAGCCATAACCAATAAAAAGTATCATACAATAATTCCCTAGTTAATTTAACGCCAAGTTATATCCCCTCTGCCGATGATTTTGCTGCCTTGCACGATGGAGCGAAGCCTTATAGATAATAGGCGAGCATCTGAGGTACGCAAATTCATATCAGAGGGGTATAGTGCATAGCTTAAAATGGCATCTTTAAGCCCGCAGGTAATTCCACATTCCCAAAAACATTTTGGGATTCTTCATCAACTTTATTTTTCGCATCGTTTAAAGCAGCAACAATTAAGTCTTCCAACATTTCTTTTTCTGACTCTTTTAATAATGAAGGATCTATAAAACATTTACGAGCAGTACCTTGCCCTGTCATAGTAATTTCTACAAGTCCCCCCCCAGCTTTTCCTACATATTCCGTGTTGGCCATTTGATCTTTCATTTCCTGCATTTTCTTCTGCATTGATTGTGCTTGTTTTAAAAACTGATTAAAATTTACCATATTAATTTATCCTTTAATTTATTTAAGGTATTATATATTACCTACAGCTTATTTTGTTTCCTTAAGTGCTGTAAGTAACCATTTTAAGGGTTGTTATTTAGCTAATAATATATCTGAGATAGTAATGTCTGGAAAGTGTTTTATTAGCATTTTCCAATCCTGACTTGTTTTTACCTTATCTATCAATTGTTCTTTGAAAGGCACTATTTGTGGCTGCTTTGTGACAATAACGTTATAATCTTTACCTGACCACCTACGCAGTAAATTATGAAGTTGTTCCTTTATTTTTATATTCAGATTATTACCAGCAATTTCTATTTTATTATTAGAAAAAGATTTTATCTCTACTTCATTCATTAATTGATAATATATTTCCATTTCGTTATGCAAGGATAAATAACTAAGAAAATCGGTAATTTGTCCATTTGCTTTTGATGCTTGAGCAGGTGAGGGGCTTAAAGATAATTCAATATCACTCTGGTCTACCAGCTCTTCAATAGAGGGTAGCATTTGGGAATAGATGGATTTTATTGCCAACATTTCAACTTCTATTAATTGATTATGGGACATTTTTATATCCATAATTCCTTTGCTATATATTTGCCAAATAACAGATAGTTGAGCTACAGTAACCTGCGAAAGAATATTAGTTATTTCTATATTAAAAGAATTATATATCGGATCTTGATAACCAGGTAATAATTTTACCTTATTAAGATGGGCAATAAACTCCGATAAAAGCATTACAAAAATTTCAAGATTTGCTGATGACATATAAAGTTCATGCAACAAACTCATTGATTTATTAATATCTTTTTGAATGATAGTTTCAAAAAACTTAATTATATTGAGAGTATCAACTAAACCAAGTATTTGGCAAACATCGGAAGGAATAATTATATCACCTTTACTGAATCCTACTAGTTGATCTAATACTGAAATTGCATCTCGTGCTGACCCATCTGATCTGGAAGCGATTATCTTTAAAGCTTGGCTTTCAATTTTTACCTGTTCTTTATTAGCAATTTCTTGTATTAATTGAAAAATTTCATCAAAAGTTAATCTTCTTAAATCATATCTTTGACATCTAGAAATTACTGTTAGGGGAATCTTTTGCGGTTCCGTGGTAGCAAAGATGAATATTAGATAAGGAGGTGGTTCTTCAAGAATTTTAAGTAAAGCATTGAATGCCCCTTTAGATAGCATATGTACCTCATCTATAATATAGATACTATATCTACCAACAAGTGGTTTATATTCGCTGCTTTCTATTATCTTGCGAATATCATCCACCGAAGTCTTACTAGCAGCATCAATTTCTATTATATCAGGATGATTATTTTTGTTAAAACTAAGACAATTTTGACAATTCTCACAAGGGTGAATATCTTTTTCTACAGTTTTTAAGTTAGTGCAATTGATAGTTTTTGCAATAATACGCGCCGAAGTAGTTTTTCCCACTCCTCTAATCCCAGTTAGAAGATAGCCTTGCGCTATTCGATTTTTGGAAATTGTATAGCTTAAAATTTTTGTAAGGACTTCTTGCCCATACACTTCTGAAAAATTACGTGGACGATATTTCCTTGCGAAGGTAATATATTGCTCTGGTGATTCTAACACTACTTAATATTCACAAAAATATAATAGGTAAAAGGAAAAGTAACCAAATTAATTACAGATTTTTTCCAAAGATTTTATACGGATTACAACCAAATTTTTAAATTATCCCAAAATCTAGTGCTAGTAATGACCCACCATAAACTACTTTGGCTGCTTCCTTTCAGACCTGACCACCTGAGCAGAACTAATGCCCACTACTAGCTAACTAAAGAGAATAACCATTTTTTTAAGCTAAAGCAAGTCCTTATTAAAAACTTATCTTAAAACATATTTCTTTTCAATGTCACTTTTGGTTAACCTATTTGGCGCGCCAAATATATCAGGATTTTTTAGTTTAAATAAATCTTGATCAAACATTTTTACTTTGGCAATATAATTAAAAGTTATAGTAATAATATTGTCTCCCTCAAATATTTTTAAGCTTTTTATTTGTCCACTGCTTTTATTAAAGTCTATCTGACTACGCTTTTCTGTTAAACTATGATAAATAGTTACTTCAAAGATATTATCATAATTTTTTATAGATTCAAATTTAATATGTTTATCAAAATCTTTATTATTTTCTAATAAAAAATTAAATATATTTTCTTGTGCTTTAAGACGGCTTACATATTTCATATCATAATCATACACCGAAACATAATTACTATTTCCTATCACTACCAAAGGAAACGGTGGATAATAATTACAACGAAATTTATGAGGTTTATTTATTAATAATTTTCCTTCTACCTTATTCCCTTGTAAATCTTCTTGAGTAAAATCTATCGCCACTGCTTCTATTGCCTGTAAATATTTCTTAAAATCTGCGATATCATAACTCTTTGCTACTGGATCCTCTATCATCCTAGCATTGGCTGTATTTAATAAAAAATAACCCACAATAATAATATTCAATATCCAGTTTTTCATTTTTACTACTTAAACAGATTAATATGACTTCTTGCATATTATATCGAGATATTTATAATTTCAATAAACTATTAATTATTATATAAACTATGAAGATTATTGCTCTAAAAGAAAGACATATTAATGAAACTAGAACTGCTCTAACTCCTGAAACTACTAAACTTTTAATAAAAAAAGGATTTTCAATTGTCGTTGAAAAAAATCTAGGAACATTAGCCGGTTTTCTAGATAAAGATTATCTAGAAGCGGGGGCTAAAGTTTCTGCCACACCAGTTGAAATAATTTCCGATGCAGATATTATCTTAAAAGTACAACCCTCACCTCTAGAAGATAATTGTAGTGAAATAGAATTTGCCAAAGCTCAAGCTATTATTATAGGTCTTTTATCTCCCCATACTAATCATAAATATATCTTTCATTTAGCCAAAAAACAATTAACTGGCATTGCTATGGAATTGTTACCTCGCATAACCAAAGCCCAGCCTATGGATGTTTTATCATCTCAAAGCAACTTAGCAGGCTATAGAGCTGTAATTGAAGCTAGTTACCATTTTTCACAAGCATTTCCTATGATGATAACAGCAGCAGGTACAATCCTGCCTTGTAAAATTATTGTTTTAGGGATAGGTGTGGCTGGTTTGCAAGCTATTGCTACAGCTAAAAGATTAGGGGCGATTGTTAGCGGATATGATGTTAGGAGTGCTACCAAAGAACAAGTAGAAAGTTTGGGAGCGAAGTTTGTGGCGCCTAAGGTAGAAGTAGATTTACAGAATAGCTCGGGTTATGCTGCTGAATGTTCTAATGATTATAAAGTAAAACAAGAAGAATTTTTAGCTAGTATAATTAAAAATTATGATATAGTTATTACTACTGCTCAAATTCCTGGGAAAAAAGCCCCAATTTTAGTAACTAAGGAAATGGTAAAAACCATGAAAGCCGGCTCCGTAATTGTTGATATGTCGACCTCTACAGGGGGGAATGTTGAAGGATCCCAAATTGATCAAGTAATATCCCAAAATGAGGTGATTATAATTGGTTATAGTAATTTACCTAGCAGAATTGCTACTAATAGTTCTAAATTATACTCTAAAAATCTTTATAATTTGCTTGATTATGCTGTACAAGGAGGTAAATTCAATTTTGATGATGAATTAGTTAAACAAATGGTACTTACTAAAGAAGGACAAATTCTTTATACACCACCCCAATAGAATTCTTTGCCCAATTGTATAAGTTAACTTCAGATGAATTTAGAGATGTGAGGGGCAACTGTCGAAAGTTCGAAAACCCAGCTCCTTATGGGTCATTGCGAAGAGGGCGCATAAGCCGAAGTGCGCAATAACTTTCGATAGTTATGGGGAGAAGCCTTGCGAAGATACGTAGGAAGAGCAACGAAACGTAAATCTATAATAGTAAATTAACATTAACATAGGAGTGTAATAACAATGGATAGAAAAATAGCTTATATAGTTCATGCTAAAAGAACAGCAGTGGGTTCTTTACTCGGAAGTTTAGGAACAATTGCTGCCCCTAAACTTGGATCTCTTCTAATTGAATCAATTGTAAAAGAAAGTAAATTAGATGAAACGTTGATAGATGAAGTAATAATGGGACAAGTAATTACTGGCGGGGCGGGGCAAAACCCTGCCAGACAAGCTTTGATACAAGCGGGCTTACCTACAGAAGTAAAAGGATTTACGATTAACAAAGTATGTGGATCTGGATTAAAAGCAGTTTGTTTAGCAGCGAGCTCTATTATAGTCGGTGAAAATGAGGTGGTAATAGCCGGTGGGCAAGAAAATATGTCTCTAGGGCTGCATGGAGCTTATGTAAGAGCGGGCCAAAAGTTAGGCGATGTACAAATGCTAGATTTAATGCAACATGATGGTTTAACCGATGCTTTCTCTCATAATTCCATGGGGCTTACTGCCGAGAAGATAGCCAGGAAATTTAATATTAGTAGAGAAATGCAAGACGAGTATGCTATGCACTCTCATCAAAAAGCTAATATTGCAGCAGAAAAAGGGTGTTTTAAGGATGAAATATTGCCTATAGAAGTTAAGCTTAAAAAAGATATAGTGATGTTTGCCCATGATGAAGGAATTAGAGCAAATACTAGCTTAGAAGCCTTAACTAAACTTCGTCCTGCTTTTGATAAGGAAGGGACTGTTACAGCCGGTAATGCCTCTTCTATTAATGATGGTGCTGCTTGTGTGATGGTGGTATCTGAAAACATATTAAAGAAATATAATTTAACACCGCTGGTTAAGATTGTATCCTATGCTAGCACGGGAGTGGATCCTAGTATTATGGGAATTGCTCCAATCTCTGCATCTAGGAAAGCCTTAGACAAAGCTGGCTGGAAAGTAGATGATTTAGAGGTAATAGAAGCCAATGAAGCATTTGCAGCTCAAACTATTTACGTCAATCAACAGATGCAGTGGGATATCAATAAGGTTAATATGAACGGTGGAGCGATAGCTTTGGGTCATCCAATAGGAGCAAGTGGAGCAAGGATTTTAGTAAGTTTAATACATCAAATGAAAAGGATTAATGCTAAAAAGGGAATAGCAACCCTTTGTATAGGAGGTGGGCTAGGCATTGCGATGTGTGTGGAGTCGGTTTAATATACGGCTGTAACTCTATATTCAAGTAACTGAAATAAAAAATAAAAGTGGAAAATTTTTCATTTGATTTACAATGCCAACATAAAAAGGCAAGATCTGGTATTATCAATACCCAGCATGGCTTGATTCGTACCCCAGCTTTTATGCCAGTTGGTACCAAAGGGACGGTGAAAGCCATGTTACCTGAAATAGTAGAAGCTACCGGGGCTGATATAGTACTTGCTAATACTTATCACTTAATGCTCCAACCCAGTGCTGAGAGAATTTTTAAGCTTGGTGGTTTGCATAAATTTATGAATTGGCAAAAACCTATCTTGACCGATTCAGGGGGTTTTCAGGTTATGTCACTATCTAAATTGCGTAAAATTACGGAAGAAGGAGTGATTTTTAATTCGCATATTGATGGCAGTAAATTTATGCTATCGCCTGAATATTCAACTCAAATACAGCGTCTTTTAGGTAGTACCATTACTATGGCCTTTGATGAATGCACTTCCTACCCTGCCACATATGAGCAAGCAAAAATCTCGATGGAATTAACATCAAGGTGGGCAGAAAGGTCACGTAAGGCGTTTAGTAAGAAAGAAGGATATGGACAGTTTGGTATTGTCCAAGGTAGCATATATCAGGATCTGCGGATTAAATCGGCTGCAGATTTAATAGAATTAGGTTTTGAAGGATATGCTATTGGCGGGCTGGCAGTAGGGGAAGGGCAGGAAATAATGTTTGAAGTATTAGATTATATAGCAGATTTATTACCAATAAATAAACCCAGATATCTTATGGGGGTTGGTAAACCAGCTGATATTATTGGAGCAGTTAAGAAAGGTATTGATATGTTCGACTGTGTTATACCAACCAGATCGGGGCGAAATGGTCAAGCTTTTACTAAATATGGCGTTGTCAATATTCGTAATAGTAAATATAAGGATGATAATACCCCTCTGGAAGAAGATTGTCTATGTCCCGCATGTAAAGATTACACTAAAGCCTATTTACATCACTTAGTAAAAGTAAAAGAGATTCTAGGTGCAATGCTAATGACTTGGCATAACTTAGCTTATTTTCAAGGATTAATGAAGAGAATTAGACAATATATCAACGAGGGAAAAGATTTAGATTTTATAGTCTAGGCTGTATTCCCATAAAATCAAGAACCATGGCGTTTTAAGTTTTCTCCCCCACTCCCTAGTTATACTAGTAGTTAAAAAATTATAAAATAATTCTACCAAAAAGCTTGCTAATTATTTTTTTTAATGCAACAATTGATTTGGTAGTAGGGTAATATTTTAATTTTTAATACCACATACTTTCTATTGTTACTTATAAAACTAAATTGCTTTTCACTTTTTCGTATAACATAGTTTATAAAAGAGGTTATTATGCCATCAAGTTCAAATAATATTACAACTAATACGCTATCTAATATCCTTAATAATTTAACTACTAGCTTTAACAGTTTAAGTCCTGTGCAACCTCATTCTTCTAATAGACTTTCTCCTTCCCAACCTCCTTCAATTTTTTTTTCTAATGATACAATAGAGAAAGGTGAATATTTGACGGAAGGCCGGAGTCTTAAAGATATGCTTCCTGGTTGGAATCAGAAGATAAATGAAACTATTTCAACTTCAGCTTCTAAGGCCGTTAGGATTAAAAAAGCAATAGAATCACAGCAGGATAATATATATAATACATCCTCTATATATAATCAAACAACCACTTTATCAGATAGTTATCCTGTAGCTCAATTACCACCATTACCCCAAAAGACGCAATTGCCACCCTCTAAATTTTCTTCCGAAAACTTACTAAATATTCCCTTGGCTAATGTACATTCTTCGACTCTAATCACTGCCTTAACAACCCTTGCTAAACATTCTAAATGTGAGGCAAATATAAACGTGGAAGGAGATTTTGTGGTAATGGCCTTAGGTAGGAATCAGTTGAAACATCCCCTTTTAAATAGTAATGATACTCCATTATTGATAGTTAAACAAAATAATACTGATATTAATCTCGCAGAAGCAATGCCAAAGTTACGCAATCAGTTTAAGGAAGTTAATTATCGGGGTGCTGTCTATATTGATGAAGGTGAAATTATTAAGACAGATACCGCAAATTTTGATTCTCGATGTATCAAAATAATGACCCCAGAAGAATTCACTACCGTTAAATATGCTGAGAGTGTAATAAATAAAGCTCAACAAGCAATATCTCAGGTTGATTTTCGCGAAAGAATTATGGATCAGGAATATGCCGCAAGAAGAGGAGAGGGAGGCGGATTATTACCTTATTCCATAGCTGAAGATCAAAAGAAAGAATTTATAATCTCTGTTGACCGTCCTACAGCTTTGGCTTTACAGCAAAAAGAAGAAGAGAACATTACAGACAGCAGAATAGTATTGCTCAAATATTGGACAGGAGGAGTAGTTGCTGGAGCGGTGGGGGCTGCGGTAGCTGGTATTATGGGTATTACATTTTTTGTTAGTTATATTAAAAATAAACTATCAAATACGAATGATGATATTTCTTATAGTTCAGTAGAAGATGCACCTCCAGAGTTATTCCCTCCATCTTCGTTACTATCTACATTAGTAGAAGAGCAGCAACAAGCACACCCGCCGCAAGAGCAAGCGGTTTCAGTAGCAGGAGACCAGGAAGAGCAAGCAGCTTAAACCTATCACCCTTTAGTTTGACTTCAATTCTGGATAAGAATATCCTCTTCAGATGATTTTGCTGCCTTGCATGAGGGTAGAGCTGAGTCAAAATCTGAGTAACAACGCATGCAAATTCATATCAGAGGAGTATATAACTATTTTTACCTAGAATTGAAGTATATCTTAATAACTATATATTAGCGCAATTTTAATGAAGCAAGCCCTATTAACGCAAAAATTATTGCTATAATCCAAAAACGTATTACCACCTTTGATTCAGGCCAGCCGGCTTTTTCAAAGTGATGGTGCAAGGGTGCCATTCTGAAAAATCTTTTACCTCCAGTAGTTCTGAAATAATATACTTGAATAATTACTGAAACTGTTTCGACCACAAATAAACCACCAATAATTGCCAGAACAATTTCATGTTTAGTAATAACGCTTATAATACCCAGAGCCCCTCCTAAACTAAGACTACCAATATCTCCCATAAAAATCTGTGCTGGCTGAGCATTAAACCACAGGAACCCTAAACTAGCTCCGACAATGGCCATGCAGAAAATTGCTAATTCTGAGATGTGGGGTACATAAATAATCTGTAAATAATTGGCATAGAAACTATTGCCTACCAAATAAATAATTAAAGCAAAAGAAGCAGCTGTAATAGCTATCGGTACTATAGCAAGCCCATCCAGCCCATCCGTTAAATTAACTGCATTGGCAGCACCTACTACCACAAACATTAAAAATGGGATATATAACATTCCCAAATCAATAATCAGATTTTTAAAAAAGGGAATACTCAGTATATTATTATTAGGGCTATTAAAGCTATTTAATATTAGACAAGCAGTTAAACCAATAATAAGTTGCAACAGCAATCTCTTTTTTCCACTAATCCCCCTATAATGGTTTTTAGTAATTTTCGCATAGTCGTCTAGAAATCCTACAATTCCAAAACTAATAAATACAAATAATACTACCCAGATATATTTATTAGTAAGATCGGTAAATAGTAAAGTTGAACTACAAACCGATAAAATGATCATGATCCCTCCCATAGTAGGAGTTCCTACTTTTAGCTGATGGGCTTCGGGTATATCATTACGTATTGGTTGGCCATATTTTTGCAGATTTTGTAAAAACCTAATTACCCTAGGGCCTATTACAAACGACACAACTATACTAAATAATATAGCAAGCCCCATACGGAAAGTAATATAGTGAAAAAGGTTAGCAATATGTGATGTGTGAATATAGGGAGCGAGTAAATTATATATCATTGCAATATCTTAAAAATTTGTATAATTTTATCAAGTTTAATACCTCTTGACCCTTTTATTAAAAGTAACTCATCCTGGCCGAGCAGAGGAGAGAGTTGATTTATTAGAATATCTACATTATCAAAATGATGTTTCTCTATGGTAGTGGGGAGTAAATCATATATATATTTAGTATTAGCCCCTACTAGCAAAATTTTTGTAAGGCCAACCTCCATTATTGCAGGTACTAATGCCTGATGTAAGCTAGCGGAATTTTTCCCCAATTCTAGCATATCTCCAATTATAGCAACTTTTTTCCTTCCACTAAGCTGTTTTAAAAATAATAAAGCAGCAGTTAAGGATTCCGGGTTGGCATTATAATAATCACAAATAATATCAAATTTTAAATTATTATATTCAGCTTTAACCAGAAGCCCCCGCCCTTCTGTAGGTAATACCCCTGCTAATTGCCTACTAGCCTCTCCCAAATCTTTATTAAGCACCGATATTACTTGCAATATGGCCGCATAATTTATAGCATAATGCATAGGTATTAAGGGCATTGCCATCTTAAGATTCCTCGAAGCAATGGAATATTGTAAATGAACTTCGTCTCCTTGTGGTTTATAGGAAACTAACCTAGCATTTGCCTCTGGTGATGTACCAAAAGTAAATATGTTATTCATTGATAAATTGTTAAGATTATGTAAAACTCTCTGGTAATATTTATTATCTATATTGATAATAGCTATGTCGCTTTTTGACATTCCTTCAAACACTTCACATTTAGCATCGGCAATCTCTAGCCCAGATTCAAAAAATTCCAGATGAGCTTCTGATATTGTGGTAATCACTGAAATATTAGGCTTTACCATTTTTGTTAATTCCCTAATCTCGCCGGCATGATTCATCCCTAATTCAAACACTGCATATTCTATATTATCCGGCATAGAAGCAAGATTAATAGGCAGCCCTAAATAATTATTAAAATTCCCTCTACTAGCAAAGGTAGGACCAAAATGGCTTAAGATAGTTTTAATTGCTTCCTTAGTACCTGTTTTTCCACTGCTGCCGGTAACCGCAATAAAGATTGCGTGAGACTTGTTACGTTTATACTCAGCCATTTTTTGTAAAGCTTGAAATGTATCAGGAACCATAATAACTTTTTCCTTAGCTACCTTCTCTAAATGGCAGCTAACAATTGCCGCATTGGCCCCTCGGCTTAAGGCATCTGATACATATTCATGGCCATCTCTATTACCTTTCAGGGCAATAAACAAATCTCCCGGCACGATAGAAGTTGAATTAAATTGTATTCGTTCTCCATAAATACCAAAAGGTATATCCACTTCTAGGCAATCACTTAAATCTTTTGTCGACCAAATCATCATCACCTTTTCGTAAGTATTGTGTCAATTCAAAAACAAATATATATATTGATTCCTACAAGATTCCTTCGAGGTAAGCAATTTATTTTTTATAAATAAACTGAAATATAACAAATTTATGATTTATGAAAATTTTTATTTAATTTACAAAAGGCCTATTGTAATAATTTATACCACAACATACTAATTATTATTATGAAAACAATTAAAAGCTATAGGTTGTTTAATTTAAAGTGGTTTATAATAATAGTATAAATAGGAGGAAATAATTATGGGCTCTATTAATAGTTACTCTCTAGATACTTTAATTACCAATAGTGATATACTCAAAGTTCAGGAAGGAGTATCAATGGTTTCGGAGATAGAACAGATGCAGATGGCAAAAAGATTGGAAGAAGAAAAACAACAAGAAGAAAAACAAAAAGAAAAAGAAGAGTTAGTTTTACTATACCAAAAAATACAGCAAAATCTTGAAATATTTGAGCCACCCCTTATTCCTCCCATAGAACCCAAAACAATAATTTATCCTTTCCCCGAAGTAATTCAATCTGTATCTATAAAGGAACAGCTTAAAACCTTCTGCCCTATTGACGTGTTAAATTATATTACTGATACCTGGGAAATATGGGGAGAAGAATGGCCCTTATTTGTTTTTTAATTTTCTATTCCAAAATCAGTATTAATCACACAGCAGCCGCATTTGAGATAACAATCCGTCACAGTTCGTGCCCTAGGGGATCGCTAATTCAAGCTAATTACGTCAATTCTGGATAAGAATAATCTATCTTATCCAGAATTGGCATATCCTGTAAAAATCAACTTGATATTTATATGATATGCTATCGCTGAACATAGAAAAGCTCGAGGTATCTTCCCTCTTATGTAGTATCTTTGCTATATTTATGCTATAATAGCTTAAATATACTTGTAACATCTTCTGGACTAATGAACATGACTGGCTCAAATTTAATTAGCTTTGATTTTGCTATCAAATATTTATTAAAAAGTAAAAGTGATTATGATATAGTAGAAGGCTTTATCTCTGCTCTCTTTACTACTGAAGGATATAATCCTGTGAAAATTACTGCTTTACTTGAGACTGAAAGTAATAAAGAAGCAGATTCTATGAAGCGCAGTATCGCTGATCTTATTGTTGAAGATACTGAAGGCCAGAAGTTTATTATCGAAATAGATCGATCTTACACTAATCTCTTTCTGCACAAAGCCTGTTTTAACAGTTGTAGATTAATTGTCGATAATATTGCCAGCAATCAAGATTATTCTACTATTAAAAAAGTCTTCCATATTAATTTATTATATTTTCCCTTTGCTCAAATGAAAGCCCCCCTTTATCACGGGAAAACTATCTTTCATGAAATTGACCAGCAGCACCCTCAAAGGTTTCACCTAGCTGATCGTGGTATGCAAATGTTTGATGCTTATAATGTTTTACCAGAATATTTTGTTATTTCAGTACCTTTATTTGATGATGTTATTAAAAGCGAAATAGACGAATGGCTGTATGTAGCTAAACATTCGAAAGTAAGAGATGATTTCAAATCACCCTATATGAAAAAAGTTGCTCAGCGTTTAAGTGTACTCACCATGACTAAAGCTGAGTTGGCTGCCTATGATCAATATACTAGCGCCTCTCTCAAAGAACGTGATTATCTAGTCGCTGCTATAGAAAAAGGCGAAGCTAAAGGTGAAGCTAAAAAAGCTATAGTGATGGCAAAAGAAATGTTAGTAAATAATGAACCAATAGAAAAAATTATGAAATATACTGGTTTAACTAAAGAAGCATTAGAAAAATTAACGGATTAGAGTACTATGATTTAAGCCTTGATGAAAGTATCCCTTCACGAGAGCGGTTTAAGAAATGAGGTGGTACATCTTTTGGAAGGGATTTAATTTTTGTTGTTTCCAAGTTAAATACAAAGAAATAATTCGCTCTAAAAACCTATTGTCCCGTTCCGATTGAGTAAAAGTTGTTTTGTCTAGTCTATAAATAAGTCCATTAGCATCAGTCCATCAGCTTTGTGTCCTCGCCACCAGCTATTACTATCCATTTCTCTACATCATTAATACTCAGGTGTACATGATGAGAATGATCTTTCGCCCTTAATAATTCTTTTTCCCCAGTCCCGTCTGTGGGCAGACATTTTAGGTGTTCACAGCTCAAAGGAGTTATACAGCAACCTATTATCACAAGCGAAGTTATAAAGGCGCAAAATAACACAACCATAGCTATTTCTACCTCTCCCAACTCCCCAGCTTGATTACCACGTTGTAGATTTTCTAAATCCGAAGTAAACCATTCTGGAAATCCCGTAGTATTACTATCGTAGTTGTATTCTTGTAATATTAATGTATTATTAAGCATAAATATTAATTCCTCTAAAAGGTTATTTAACTTAATTATTATCATAGTACCCCACATTTTTTAAGAGGTGCCTCTACTGTCGTCATTGCGAGCGAGCATAAGCGAGCGTGGCAATCCAGAAAAAATATTTAAGTCTCGTATTTTGGCAAGTTTTCCTGGATTGCCACGCCGGCCTAAAGCCCGGCTCGCAATGACGTAAGAGGTGGCTCTTTCTTAAAAAAATTTGTAAATAAGACATTTTTTATTCAGGGGTAATAAAAAATGTGGGATACTATAAATTATTATAAATTTATCGATTTTGTCAAGTAAATTTTGCCAAAGATAGTGAGGAAGACTTTTCTGAGTATATAGTAGTTTTGATATTATGGATTGCCTTGAACCCTAAATAAACTGAGATACGTTCTATTATTATTTGTTGATGGAACGCGAACTCCAATGCAATGCTGGAATTGTCAACCTGGACATGGAGGACTTTAATCTTTTGACCCTTTGCTCAAATGAAAGCCCCCCTTTATCACGGGAAAACTATACCTATTGTCCCGTTCCGATTGAGTAAAAGTTGTTTTGTCTAGTCTATAAATAAGTCCATCAGCATCAGTCCATCAGCTTTGCGTTCTCGCCACCAGCTATTACTATTCCTTCCTCTGCATTCTGAATACTGAAGTGAACATGATGTGAAGGATCTTTAGCCATTAATCCTTTTTCCGCAGCGTCTAATTTTGATGTACACCAGTCTAGAAAGTGACTGCAAGGATTTTTAGGAGTAATAAGACATATTAATGTAAAAAAGGCAATAAACATGACACAAATTGCCGTCAATAGAATTATTTGTGGTGTCCCCCATTCCCCATTCTGATTACCACCTTGGGGATTTTCAGAAGCAGAAGTAAACCACTCTGGAAATTTAGTATCATTACTAATTAATGTGTTATCAATCATAAATATTAATCCTTCTAAAATATTATTTAATTCTTTAACTATTTATTAATTTATTTAACTTAATTATTATAAATTATCGATTTTGTCAAGTAAATTTTGCCAAAGATAGTGAGGAAGATTTTTCTGAGTATATAGTAGTTTTGATATTATGGATTGCCTTAAATCCTAAATAAACTGAGATACGTTCTATTATTATTTGTTGATGGAACGCGAACTCCAATGCAATGCTGGAATTGTCAACCTGGACATGGAGGACTTTAATCTTTTGACCCTTTTCTTTAATATTCCGTACTTTTAGAGGAATAACTTTAGAACTAAATTTAGGCCCGACAATTTTATCCCAATTAATCATGATTTCTGCAAGAAAGGGTTGTTTTTTAAAAACTCTTTTAACAATAATATTGATGTCGTGGCTAAGTAGTTTCATATTGTAAAGTTAATTATCGTGATTATTACCACTAATATCGCAAAGATAACGGAGACTAAAGGAAGATAAAGAGAAGATACAGAAAGAGCCATAAGTAGAATATTACATAATATTATTCTATTTGCTACTTGTCTATGGGTTTTTCCTTTTTTTACCGCCTTTTGAAAAAAATGTTGTAAGTGAGGCTCCCAAATCTTTTCTTTTTTGAGTAATCTAATTATAATAGTAAGGCCCCCATCTGCTAAGTAATATAAACTAGCAATAGAGGAAGCAACAAATAAATGTCCACTAGAAGCAGATACTAACAGCAAGCATAAGCCTAACATAAAACCTAAACTTATGCTGCCTACATCCCCTAGAAAAATTTTAGCCGGATGCCAATTAAATATTAAAAAACTTAAAGAACATGCTAAAATCAAGATATTAAGTATAATTATCAGATCTATATTAATTATTATATCAGCATTTAAATAACATAATATCAATAAAGTAAGTGATAAATGGCTGGCTTCTGCGCAGGCTATTCCATCTATTCCATCAAGAAAATTGTAAATATTTAAAAATGTGGTTAACCCTATTACTACTAAGATAAAATCAAGATGCGCAGGTAACTCATGGTGAAATAGAGTATTAGGGGAGAGAAACACCATCACAGCTATCGTAGAACAAATTATATGAATAATTAATCTTATAAATATCGGGACGGGAGTCAGATCGTCTAAAAAGGAAATCATCGAAATGGTAAATAAGCTAGGTAAAAGCTTAAGAGAGTTGGAGAAAGAGGCAGTTAAACAATATTCGTAAATAATCATAGCGCTTATTATTACTATAACTATTCCCAGCCCTCCTCCTCTGGGCGTAACTTTACTATGAGCCCGGCGCACATTTGGGATATCCACTAACCCATATAATGGTAGAATCCTAGTTAAAAGCCGTGTCAGAAGACTAGTAGCAATAAAAGCTACTAAAAATAAAATGCTATAGTTTAAAAAAATCCCCATAAAACCTGAATAATTCACTTAAACATTAGTAACCTCTGATGCAAAGTCTGTCACTATATTTACATTAGTAGCGGTTATTTCTGCTATGCCTGGGTGGACCAAAAATTTTAATGTCTGACCAGTTATATAATCACTTGATTTATCTATAGACTTCTTGTTTATTTCTGCTGGTAATTTGTGTGTCGACCCTAGACTCGAATCCTCACGTACATTTGAGGACTCTCCCTTAAGTTCCGTGTCTCCTACAAATTCCCTACTCGATGTGGATTCTTGACTCATATTCACTTGCGGGTTAGCTAGGGAAATTTTTACTAATCCTTCTTTTAAGCTGGCAAGTAGTAAAGTATGCTCAGGCAGAACTCCTAGCTCTCCTGCTGTCCCTGGCAGGGTTACCATCAGTGCTTCTCCATCAAAGAGAGTATTATTAGGAGTTACAATCTTTACTCTAATTGTCTTATTCATTCCTTCTCTTTTTTTAAAGTTTTTCCTTTTTCTACAGCTTCAGCAATATTGCCAACCATATAAAAAGCACTTTCTGGTAAATAATCATATTTACCTTCTACTAACCCTTGAAAACCTTCAATAGTTTCTGCAAGACTCACAAATTTCCCTGGCACTCCAGTAAATACTTCGGCAACATGAAATGGTTGCGATAAAAAACGCTGAATTTTTCTTGCGCGGGTTACAATTAATTTATCGGCTTCTGATAACTCATCCATTCCTAAAATGGCAATAATATCTTGCAGAGATTTATATGTTTGTAAAATTTGTTGAACTAACCTTGCCACTGAATAATGTTGCTTTCCTATAATTACTGGATCTAGCATTTGAGAACTACTATCTAGCGGATCAACAGCGGGGTAAATACCCAGAGCCGCAATTTGCCTACTAAGTACTGTAGTGGCATCCAAATGGGCAAAAGAAGAGGCAGGTGCCGGGTCTGTTAAATCGTCTGCGGGAACATAAATAGCTTGGACGGAGGTAATTGAACCATGTTTGGTAGAAGTAATCCTTTCTTGTAATTCACCCATATCCGTAGCAAGGGTAGGTTGGTATCCAACTGCTGAAGGAATTCTTCCGAGCAATGCTGACACTTCCGACCCTGCTTGGGTAAAGCGAAAAATATTATCCACGAAAAACAATACATCTTGTCCCCCCTCCAAATCCCTGAAACTTTCAGCGATAGTAAGGCCCGTTAAAGCAACTCTAGCTCTTGCCCCTGGGGGTTCATTCATTTGGCCATATACTAGGGTTACTTTCGATTTTTTAGGTTCATCCAGGTTAATTACTCCAGAAGTAATCATTTCATGATAAAGATCATTCCCTTCCCTAGTTCTTTCTCCTACTCCTGCAAAAACGGTATAACCACCATGGGCTTTTGCTATATTATTAATAAGTTCCATAATCAATACTGTTTTACCCACGCCTGCTCCACCAAACAATCCAATTTTCCCGCCCTTTACATAAGGAGCTAACAGGTCAATTACTTTAATACCAGTTACTAGGATATTTTTCTCCGTTGATTGGTCAATAAAAGCCGGAGCTGGTTTATAAATAGAAGAAAAATTAGAAGAATTAAAAGGCCCTCTTTCATCAATTGGATCACCAATTACATTCATTATTCTGCCAAGCGTTTCAATACCTACCGGCACTTTAATAGTGCTACCCGTATCAATTACCGCTTGATTTCTCACCAACCCCTCTGTGGGGTGCATAGAGATACATCTAGCTATATTATCTCCAATATGCTGGGCTACTTCTAATATTACTTTACTCCCGTTATTATCACATTCTAATGCGTTGAGAATTTTTGGCAAAGAGCTATTATTACTGAACTGGACATCCACTACAGCTGAAATAATTTGCACAATTTTACCTAGATTATTAGTCATATTTTTCCTTAAATAAACTTATATTACGAAGCCTCAACCCCAGCAATAATTTCAATTAAATCTTTAGTAATACTCTCTTGCCTGGATTTATTAAGCTTTAATGTAAGTTTATCAATAAGACCATTAGCATTTTTGGTAGCATTATCCATAGCGGTCATTCTCGCTCCTTCTTCGCTAGCCCTACTATGAAGGATAGCATAATTGATTTGCGAGAAGATATAAAGATTAACCATATTTACAACCAAATCCTCACCTTCATATTCATAGCTTAAGTATTTTTCGCCAGGGCTTGGGTCCGGTTTAATAATAGGAAATATTTGCTGTTTAGTGGGAATCTGGAGCATAGCATTTTTACATTTATTAAAGTAAAGCTGGCAATTTCCAATTTCCGTATTTTCAATCATATCCATAAGCTTTTCTTTAATTTTTAAAGCTATACTCTTTTGATCCTGCAAATTGGTTTCGCAAAACTGCGGGGTATTCGCGTGCTCATCTAGTATATCTCTACTACGCGCGCTACCTCCTTGTTTTACGTTCCAATTTGTAGGATCATGCGAGTATAAATCATTATCCGGCTTAGGGAACTCAAAATAACTATCGATATAAGAAAAATGTTCTCCTTTGAGAATATCATGGCCCTTTTTGCCTATAATAATAAGTTTTATTTCTTTGCCTAAATTTTTTAAATTTTCAATATCGGATTTTACTAATTTAGTTATTAGAAAATTAAAAGAACCACATAATCCCCTCTCGGAAGTAATTACTATTAACAAACAGGGTTTATTAGAATTTTCTAAAAAGAACTTTTTGTCTTTTGCAGACATATCTTGCAAATTATTTTCAGTCGCTATATTTCCTATTATTTTATAAAGAATTTCAATATAATCTTCAGAATTTTTAATTAGGCTTTTTGCTTTAGTAAATTTAGTAGCTGCCACTACTTGCATTGCTTTAGTAATTTTTTGGGTCGTTTTAATAGATTTAATACGCGACCGTAATTGTTTTAAACCAGACATAACTTTTTAACTTATTATTCTATAACACTGCCATAACAGTTAGCATAAATTAATGAGACCGCAAGGGCTTATAACCCTTCTTCTCCTTTTTTGAAAGATTAGGTAATTTACTATGAGCATTGCTCCTATTTTTATATTTGTCTACTATTTGAGTTATTTGTGCTAATAGCCCTGATCTTGCTGCTTGCTCTTTCCTTGCCCCATCTTCACATTCCTTTATCAAAGATGCTATATTATTATTCTGATCAGTTCTCTGCTGTAAGTTGAATATTATGGTCGTTAATTTTTTGGGGGGAGTACCTTTTATTAGGGCATCACCTATAAAGTTTTTACCTATTCCTATAAATATAGAGTCTAACGCATATTCCCCATTTTTATTTATAGCATTAATATCACCTCCTGCTCTAACTAGTAGTTCTACTCCCTTACGGCATAAAGATTTTCGCGCTAAATGTAATGGAGTATCACCTTCCTTATCCGGCAGGGTAATATCAGCACGTGCATTAATTAACAGTTCCATAACTTCACTATTCCCTATTTTGGAGGCCACGTGTAATGGAGTATCGCCTTCCTTATTCTGCAGGTTAACAATAGCGCCTTGGTCAATTAACAGCTGCATGATTTCTATCTGGCTTATTTTTAATGCAGAATGTAGTTCTTTAAGCTTAACATCCCCGGTAATTAAAAGCTTCTTTTCTTCTACTTGCCCTATTTTTAACGCAGAATGTAGGAGAGTATTACCAAATTCATCTGGAGAATTAACATCAAAATACCGCCCTCTTTCCTTTATTGTTACTAGCTTATCCTGTAATTTTTTTACTTCGCCCCTTTCTACTGCTTCCTTTAAGAACTCTCTATTTCCAACTTCTTCTTGATCCTTTGCCATATAAACCTCTTTATTTAATCAATCATCTATGATTATAGAGTAACATATTAATATTATTAAGGTAAGTAATTACCTTAATTTAATTATCTTATTTTAAGAAATTTTTTACAAATTTTTCTAAAAAATCTTTTAACTTTTCTTCTATTTCAGGAGTAATTATTCCTTGTTCTTTAATATACACTAAAATATCTCTACCACTAAGCTTTAATTCGTCCAATAATTTATGTTCAAATTCTTTTATTCGTAAAGTTGGGATATTATCTAAATAACCTCTTACTCCACTGTACAGGCTTACTACCTGTTCTTCCACCTGGAAAGGATGATACTGATCTTGTTTTAATATCTCATTTAATTTTGCGCCATGATCAATAAGTTTTTTGGTTGCCGCGTCTAAATCGGAACTAAATTGAGAAAAGGCTGCTAATTCTCTAAATTGCGCGAGGTCTAGCTTAGCAGTTCCTGCGACTTGTTTCATCGCTTTTACCTGGGCAGCGGAGCCTACTCTGCTTACCGATAGACCAATATTTACCGCTGGTCTAACTCCTTGATAAAACAACTCATTTTCTAGAAAAATCTGCCCATCAGTTATAGAGATAACATTAGTGGGAATATAGGCAGATACATCCCCTGCTTGAGTTTCAATAATCGGTAAAGCAGTAAGAGACCCGCCGCCTAATTTATCGGATAATTTTGCTGCACGCTCTAATAATCTAGAATGTAAATAAAATACATCCCCTGGATAGGCTTCGCGTCCTGGGGATCTGCGAAGTAATAAGGAAATTTGCCTATAAGCAACGGCATGTTTACTTAAATCGTCATAAATAATTAAGGCATGCATACCATTATCACGAAAATATTCGCCAATACTACAAGCGCTATAAGGAGCAACATATTGCAGTGCAACGGGGTCAGATGCTGTTGCTGCTACTACTACTGTATATTCCATAGCGCCAGCATCCTCTAATTTCTTTACAACCCCTGCGACTGTCGATCTTTTTTGCCCGATAGCTACATAAATACAATAAATCTTGTTTTTTTCAGCTCCTTCAAGATGAGCTTGTTTTTGGTTAATGATGGTATCAATAGCAATAGCAGTTTTCCCTATTTGCCTATCACCGATAATTAATTCTCTCTGACCTCTTCCAATAGGTATTAAGGCGTCAATTACTTTAATGCCTGTTTGAATTGGCTGACTTACGCTGCTGCGCGCAATTATTCCCGGGGCTTTTTCTTCTATATTTCGGTAAAGATCAGTGATAATTGGGCCCTTCCCATCAATCGGTTGAGCAGTGCCATCTACTACTCTTCCCAGCAATGCTTTGCCAACAGGTACTTGTAAAATCTTGCCAGTTCTTTTGACACTATCACCTTGTTTTACTTGCCAATCATCACCTATTAATATTACGCTAACTGAATCTGTCTCTAAGTTAATAACCAAACCTTTAACTCCTGATTCAAATTCCACTACTTCCCCGGCTTCAACCTTATCAATCCCATATATTCTAGCTACCCCATCTTCCACTGTGATAACTTGCCCTACTTCTGCTAACTCACTGGTATAATTGATGTTAGCAATTTCTTTTTCAAGTAATTCTGCAATTTCTGCGGTTTTTAATTGTGTAGTAGAAGCCATAGATATTTACCTAATAATAATTTAGTTAAGTGTAACCTTTACAGATTTCTTCCTGAAGGTTTCGGCATTGTAGCCGAGGGTGTTGGGCTATTGCTGCGGCTGCTATTTTCATTTATATGCTCTTTTGATAGTGGAACTTGATTTGCTATTTCTTTGGGAAGTTCTGCCTCAAATCTTTTTATAAAAGAACGCATACCATTCGCATCTGTTCTCTTATTTAACTCGGATATCAACTTAATTAATGTTGGCGCTATTTCTTCAGGCGGGGTATTTTGCCGGATATGCGTCATGTTTGCTTGAAAAAGCATTGTAGAGTTTTTTTGTATTATTTTTAGTGGTAGTGCATAGCTGCCTTTACTATCAACGTTATTAATATTACCTCCGCACTTTATTAATTCCTTTACTACCTCTAAATATCCATATTGTACTGCCAGATGCATGGGAGTGGAATCACCCTTTCCCTTTGCGTTAATATCAGAACCTCCTCTTATTAATTCCTTTACTGAATTTAAATTTCCATTTTGGGTTGCCAGATGCAGCGCCGTGTAACCATCCATGTTCCTAGTTTTAACATTAGCATGATGCTTTATTAATTCCTTTAATATATCTACATGTCCATATTTGGTTGCCACATGCAGCGGTGTGTTCTCACACCGCAATTCTCCTTCCGTCTTAACCTCAGTTCCCCGATCCTTAAAAGAGTGTCCCTTCGCGTTAACATCAGCTCCCGCCGCTATTAATACTTTTACTACCTCTAAATTTCCACCTTGTGCTGCTTGATGCAGGGGAGTATCCGTAAATATGGACTTGGAGTTACCATCAACTCCCCACTCTATTAATAATTTTACTACATCTAAATGTCCATATTGTACTGCTCGACGCAGCGAAGTGCCATCGTTAAACTTAGCTCCCCTATCTTTTAACATCTGTAGTATCTCTAAATATCTATATTGTACTGCCAGATGCATCGGAGTTGCATCACTATCTTTAGCGTTAACATCAGCTCCCCACTCTATTAATGCTTTTGCTACCTCTGGATGTTTATTTTGTAATGCTAGATGCAGCAGGGTTGCAGCCCTATATATACTAGAGTCAATATCAATTCCCTTATCTTTTAATATTTTTAGTGTTTCTAAATCTCCATATTGTGCCGCCAGATGTAATATACTCTTTCCCATAGTATTGGCAGTTAAATCTAATATAGAAATAAATCGTTTTAAATCGATCATATCACTCTTGTTCTTTACTCTCTTTAACAATAAGCTACTAGTGCTGCTGTCAAGTTTCACCCCCGTTATTAGGTATTTTTCTATCTCTGGATTATTATTAGTAAGCACCGCCCCCATGAACTCTAAAGTTTCTGGTGGTTTGATTTTTGGTCTATTAGGATCATTAATAAGTTTAATAAAGGTTTCAACTGCACCCACCTGAAATAGACGATCTTCAAACGGTTCCAAGCTATCTCTAAAAGAGAATAAAGAAAATACTTTTCTCGCTTCTTCCTCAGTTTCTATATATGTTAGATCAGCAAGACTGATATGGCTGCCTATTTTAGATGTATCAATGGGGGCATCTAGTACCACGAAGGCTTTATCAAAATGCATAGTTGATAATTCTTTGAATCCTTGCAGTTTTTCTCCTGGATAGTAATCAGCAATTACCTTCAAGAAATTTTTTAATTTCCTGTATTGGTCGTCTGTAGGCTTAATTGCATCCCACCTATTTAATAGTTGATGATTATTTATTGCTTCTGCTTCTTCTGTCGTTAATAATCCATCCTTTACTAACCGATATTCTGTTACTTCACTAGCCTTGTGTTCTATAGTTTGCGTTAGTGTTTCCTTATATTGGGTTATTAATTGCTGTTTTTCTTGCAATAATTTATCAGATTGCTCTTTATCTACTGTTTTTTCTAGCTGAAGATTGATATTATATAAGCCCACCGCAAATTTATATTCTTTTTTACGTTGTTGTTGCCATTGCTCTTGTCTTAATGGTAGTTCTTTATTGATATAGTCTTCTACAGGCGGCCTTTGTTGCAGCACTGTAGCATCCCTTATATTTTGGGTCTGTGTTTCATATGTTTTCTGAATTTGTTGAGAAAATTCCTCTTTTTTATTACTTTCAAACTCTTGATCTAAGAAATTTTGTACTGTTTGGTCATATAATTTTACATCAGCATCCGCAATTTTTGCTAATTTTTCTATAAGCTCTTGCTGTTTTTCAAGATGAGTTATTTGATCATCCAAGTATTCTTGCAATTTCTCTCTACCTTGTTCGTGATAATCTCCTGGGCCAAATTTGTCTCTAGAATAATGAATTTTGAAGTCAGTAAAATAATGGTTATATGCTTCTATAAAGCTCTGATATCGTGCTAGGAGAAGTTTTTTCGACTCTGAAGGTAGTGTTGAATTTTCCTGCCATAGATTTTTTGGACTTTTGGTTTGAATTGCCTTTGTCATAGAGGTTAATATCACTATCTGCTCTTTATACTGTAAGGGGCATAAACCCTCTATTATAGTATTCATGGTGGTCTTCATTTCTGCAATAAATTGCCTTAAGTTTCTTATTAGAGGGGGTTCCAAGTAATATTTGCTCATATAATTCTTTCTTTCAAAGTTTTATTGATTTTTTTTAAAGCACCAGCAAGGGAATAGTCTTGAACTATATTATCATATTGGATGATAATCCCACCAATAATAGTTGGATCATGCTCAAAATTTATAGCCACTTGTTGCTGCAAAATATCTTCTAAATATCTTTGTAGCCAGCTTTTTCCTTCCGTCTGTAACAATTTGGAAGAAGTAACTTTGACTATTTTAATATGGCGCTTTTTATTAAGTAATTCTTGATACAAGACTATTATATTGGGTAAAATTGAGATACGCGAGTGTTTTAGTAATATCAGTAAAAATTGCTTCACTATAGACTGGGTATCTAAATTTTTGGCAATTAACTCCACTATTTCTAATTTATCAGAGTATTTAGCGATTGGTGATAATAAAGTATCTTTAACTTTTTGATTATTTTGAATAAGGGTATTAATAACCTTAATATGTTCTAATATTTTATCTTCTAATGCATTCTTGATAGCATTGTCAAATAAAGCAGACGTATAATTTTGTACTAATTTGTTATTAATCATTTGTTGATATCTATGCCAACTTTGAGTTAACTAATTGTAATTTTTTGTTTCCTAAAAGTTTATTATATGAATAAATTTTAATTTTATATCACATAATTACGAAAAATTAAACTAATTACCCACAATTTATCTCTTAAATATCGAAAGAATTTGTTTTTAGTATTAAAGATAAATAAAATTTAATAATAATAAGATAATAAATTAATATATTGTTAGAGTTTATAATATGGTACAGGAAAAAAACCCAGCAGGGTTAATAAAAAATATTTATATTGTTGGACCAAGGATAACCAGTAGTCCAGAAATTGAAGCATTATATAATGCAAATAAAGATTGGGTAATGATTGGTGATGGAGCAGCAGATAAACCATTAATTTTCCAAGATATTATAGATAAAATAGGCGATTCATCATTTGCTGAAATGCCTGTGATCTATATCAGCGCTCATGGAGGGCGTCACAACGGAAAACATACAATGGATATTGATAACTCAGACCCCACACTTGGGTGTGATACAAGAGATTTTTTAAGGAAGTTAAATGAACTGGTAGGTGGCCCAATGTGTGTCCATATATTGTCATGTTATGGTGGTTCAGCTAACAAGGATGCAGGAGCTTTAGGGGAGGGTTCCTTTTTGATAACTCATATAGAAGGTAAAGAACAAGCCAGTATGCCTCTAGAGAACATAAGATTATACTCTTTATTAAAGCGTTCTTGTGATACAAATTTAACCCCCTCTCAACAATTTATTCTAGGTTTGCAAGAAAATTTTACCGCAACTACCTTAACTAAAGTAGAATTAGGTGGCAAGACAACACAATTTAAATCTACCCGTGTACCTAAAAAAGCAGAAATGTTCGATATCGTTAGTGAAATGAAAGAACATGAGCATCTAAAAAATTTTGTTAATAAATTTTTGGGTCAAGAAGGAGCAAGATTTCAAAAAATATTTCAAGAAGAAGACGTTGCAAAAGAAATTAAAATAATAAGCGAATTAGATGATCAGGATGCCAATAGACTATTAACAGGTATTTTATTTCATCTATGCGACGTTAAGAAAAATATCAATATTCCCTTGTTTGAGAAGTTTGTTAATCAATTATTATCTAAGGGTATAGACGTAAATGCTGGTTTGGATAATACTACCAGACCATTAATTAAGGCTATTTTCCATAAGAAGACTAAGCTTGCCAAAGTCCTTATAAAGACAGGAAAAAGCTTAGACCTACTAAATGACAACGGTAGTACTGCTTTGCATCTTACTTTGGAAATGATTCCGCAAGGAGGAGGAACGGATATTACCAAAATGCTTCTAGATAACGGAGCAAATCCAAATGTAAAGAATAAAGACGGTAACACTGTTTTGCATAGAGCTAATGCACTAGGTAGTAAAAGAAATTTTAGAAAAATAGGGAATGTTATTGGAAAAATGCTTCTAAATAATGGAGCCAATCCAGATATAAAGAATAATGATGGTGATACTGCTTTGCATATAGCTGTTATCGCTAACAATTCTGTTATGATCAAAATGCTTTTAAACAACAAAGCTAATCCAGATATAAAGAATAACGATGGTAATACTGCCTTACATTTAGCTGCTGCAGAAGGAAATACTGCTGCTGGTAAAATCCTTATAGATAAAGGGATAAACGTAAATGTACAGAATAATGCTGGTAATACTGCCTTACATTGGGCTATTAAAAAAGAAAATATCGAAAATATTGAAATGCTTCTAAAATATGGAGCAAGTGTAGATATTCGAGATATTAAGCTAGCTCAAAAACAAGGAAATCAGGAGCTTGTTACAAAGTTGTCTAATGCCCAAGAAGTTTCTAGTGTTAGGAATCAATTAATTGACTATTTTTGTCAAGAGATGGAAAATAAACAGAAAATTGATCCGACGCACTTTAATAAGATGAAAGAGCACGTAGCCACTACCCTACAGGAATTATCTAATAAGCATATGGATAAAGATATAAAAACAATTGCGGAGAGAATTGTAGGAGAGGCAGCCAAAATGGCTGGTAAAAAATTAGATTTGAGACATCGGATCACTATAATTATCAACAAATTTCTAGATATTTTGTTAAATAGAGGAAAGTCCGAATTTAAAGATATATTAAATACTCCAGATGCCAAAAAAGCACTAAAAATTCTAAATGAATCTGGGGTCAAACCTATTGCAGAATCTGTGCTAACCAATTCACTAACCACCCCTAATCAAGAGAGAAAGAAGGAAAGGAAATTACTGTAAAGCCTGTATCCATAAGTTCACCAGTAGTTACTAATAACCAGAAACAAGCAGGACTTGACTACAGGGAAAACCCTTTAGAAGTGGGGGCACCTGGTTATTAATAATTCACTTTAAGAAAATACAAGTCGTAAGCGGGAGCTTTAACGCCTCGGCTTCTTTTCTTCTTTTAGCTTCCAGAGCTTTTTTGATATCTGTTTCGTGCCACATATTATGTCCTCCTAATACTAGCTGCCGACAATATTGCGGACCATATATTCCGATATGAATTTGCGTGCGTCGTTGCTCAATGCTCACCTATTATCTATAGGCTTCGCTCCATCGCGCCTAGCAACAAGATCATCGGCAGAGGGGTATATTATGTAAAAATGAAGGCGCTGAAAAATATAAGTTTATTTTTGCCCTTTTTTGAGTAATTATTAATTGCGACAAGGTTTTGATAGGAGAACTTGCTCGGTAGTCCCGAGATCTAATTGTAATTTTTTGCTTCTTGAAAGTGTATTATATGAATAAATTTTAATTTTATATCACATAATTACGAAAAATTCCCCTAATTACCCCCAATTTATCTCTTAAATATCAAAAATACTTTTCTGGTGCACGGAAATAGATTAAATAATAGTTACTTTTTAATAATTATTAATTAAAAATTTAATATATTGTTGGAGTTTATAATATGGAAAAGGAAAAAAATCAAAAGGTATTACAAACTATTATAATTCTTGGGCCAGAAATTGATATTCTTTTAGAGACTAAAGCATTATGTAAAAGAAATAATAACTGTTTAATGATTGGTGATGGAGCAAATAAAAAACCATTAATGTTTCAAGATATTATAGATAAAGTAAGTAATTCATCATTTGCTAAAATGCCTGTAATATATCTCTACGCTCATGGACTTCGTACAAAAGAAGGCAAACATGAACTACAGCTTGATAATATAGATCCCAACTCTATGTGTAATACAGAAGATTTTGCTCATAAGTTAAGAAAGCTGGTGGGGGGTCCACTAGTACTTAACGTGCATTCATGCTTCGGTGGTTCAGCTAATAAAGTTGCAAAGGCTTTAGGAGAGGGGTCCATTTTAGTAACTCATATCGAAGCTAAACAAATGGCAAGTAGCCGCTTAGGAGACGATATGTTACATGCTTCACTCAAACGTCATTTTGCTAAAAATTCTACTCCTTATCAACAATTTATTCTAGATTTGCAAGAAATTTTTGAAACCACTACTTTTACTAGAGTAGAGTCAGATGGTAAGATAATACAATTTAAATCCATTCGGATAGCGAAAGAAAAAGAAATGGTTGATATCATTAATAAAATGAAAGAAAAGGAGAATTTAACAGATTTTGTTCGGGAATTCGTGGCTAAAGAAGGAACAAGATTTCAAGAAACATTTCCAGAGGAAGACGTTACAGAAGAAATTAAACAAGTAAGTGAGTTAGACAATAAAACTGCCAATAAACTAATAATAGGTAATTTAATACATTTGTGTAGAGTTAAACAAAATCTTAATATTCCAGTATTTGATAGTTTTATAAAACAATTATCAAACAAGGGTATAAACTTAGATTCACAAGATGGTAGGGGCTATACTCCTTTGCATCATGCTGCTATGTCGGACAATATTGAAATTGTTAAAATTTTGAAAGAAAATGGAGCGGGCTTAAATTCACAAGATTTCTTCGACATGACTCCTTTGTATACAGCTGCTACCTACCGCCACCTTGGAATTGTTAAACTCTTGATAGAGTATGGGGCAGACGTAAATATACCCGATGATCAGGGTGTTACTCTTCTGCATAATGCTGTTAAATATGCAAATATTGAACTTATTGAGCTCTTGCTGGAGAATAAAGGCAAGCTAGATTTAGATTCACAAAAGAAGGAAGGTAATACTCTTTTGCAAGATGCTGCTAAAGCAGGTCATATTGAAATTATTAAACTCTGGGTGGAGAATAATAAAAAATTAGATTTACAAAATATGAATGGGAATAGTGCTTTGTGGGGAGCGGCTAAAGCAGGTCATATTGAAATTATTAGACTCTTGGGGAATAAGGTAAACTTAGATTCACAGGATAGGTTTGATGAGGCTGCTTTGCATTATGCAGCTAAAGCAGGTCATATTGAAGTGGTTCAATTCTTGGCGGAGAATAAGGCAAACTTAGATTTACAGGATAGGTTTGGTGATACTGCTTTGCATTATGCAGCTAAAGCAGGCTATATTAAAGTGGTTAAATTCTTGGCGGAGAATAAGGCAAACTTAGATGTACCAAATAGATGGAGTAATACTGCTTTGCAACTGGCAGCTAAGGCAGGCCACACTGAAATTGTTCAATTCTTGGAAGAGAATAATGCAATATTAGATTCTCAAGATCAGTATGGTAAATCTCCTTTGCAGGTAACAGCTAAAGCAGATGATATTAAAATTGTTAGAATCCTGAAGGAGAATAAGGAAAAATTAAATTTACAAGATATGGGGGATAATACTGCTTTGCATTATGCTGAAGAAGATATAATATTTCCCTGCAATTTTGGAATTGTTACATGCTTAGGCGCAGAATAGGATGAGTAAACCCTAACTTCCTAGAGATTCACACATTTTTTTATTTTTAGGCCATACCAGCCACTAGTAACAAGAAAAAAGCGGAACTTCAAAGTAGAAAACCCTGTATCTATTCACGACCCCGGCAGAAATTCAATCATTAGTGTATTTTTCTTCGAAAAATACACCCTGGAGGTGTGAAAATTGCAGTCTTAGGCTTTAAAAAATTGTATAAAATTACTTTAATAGTTGAATTTCTGCCGGGGTCGTGAATAGATACAAAACCCTTTAGAAGTGGGGGCACCTGGTTATTAATAATCCACTTTAAGAAAATATAAGCCGCAAGCAGGAGCTTTAACGCCGCCTTCTTCTCTGCTTTTAGCTTCCAGAGCTTTTTTTATATCTGTCTCGTGCCAGATATTACGTCCTACTAATACTAAGCTGCCGACAATATTGCGGACCATATTATGTAAAAATGAGGGAGCTGAAATTGTAATTTTTTGCTTCCTAAAAGTTTATTATATAAATAAATTTTAATTTTATATCATATAATTACTAAAAACTACACAATTACCCACAATTTATCTCTATAAATATCGGAAGAGCTTGTTTTTAGTATCAAGATGAATAAAATTTAATAATATAAGATGATATAATTAATATATTGTTAGAGTTTATAATATGGTACAGGAAAAAAACCCAGCAGGATTAATAAAAAATATTTTCATTCTTGGCCCAGAGATAGAAAGTGATCCAGAAATTAAAGCATTATATGAGGCAAGGGAAGATTGGCTAATGGTTGGCGATGGAGCAGCAGATAAACCATTAATGCTCCAAGATATTAAAGATAAAATAGGCAATTCATCATTTGCTGAAATGCCTGTGTTCTATATCTGCGCTCATGGAACACGTAAAGCAAAAAAACATAGAATACAGATTGATACCCCAAACCCCGAACGTGGGTGTGATACAGGAAAATTTTTAAAGAAGATAAGAGACCTAGTAGGTGGTCCGGTATGTGTTAAAGTGTATTCATGTTATGGGGGGTCGGCTAATAAGGAGGCGAAAGCTTTAGGAAATGGTTCCATTTTGATAACTAATATAGAAGGTAAAGAACCAGCCTATTGCTTCCTAGACAACCTAATATTATACTCTTCATTAAAGCGTTCTTGGGATACAAATTTAAACCCTTATCAACAATTTATTCTAGATTTGCAAGGAAATTTTACTGCAACTACTTTCACTAAGGTAGAATCAGATAGCAAGACCACACAATTTAAATCTATCCGTGTACCTAAAAAAGCAGAAATGTTCAATATCGTTAGTGAAATGAAAGAACATGAGCATCTAAAAAATTTTGTTAATAAATTTTTGGGTCAAGAAGGAGCAAGATTTCAAAAAACATTTCAAGAGGAAGACGTTACAAAAGAAATTAAAACAATAAGTGAGTTGAATGATCAGAGTGCAAATAGACTAGTAACAGGTATTTTATGTCATCTATGCAGCGTTAAAAGAAATATCAATATTCCCTTGTTTGAGAAGTTTGTTAATCAATTATTATCCAGTGGTATAGACATAAATGCCGGTTTGAGCAATACTATCAGACCATTAATTGCGGCTGTTGCCTTTAAGAAGACTGCGATTGCCGAAGTCCTTATAAAGATGGGGAAAAACCTAGATCTAATAGAGGAGAAGAGTAGTGGTACTGCTTTACATATGGCTCTTTCAGTGATGTTTAAGAAAGGAGGAAGAACGGCTATTAGAAGAGGAACAGTTATTACTAAAATGCTTCTAGACAATGGGGCAGATCCAGATAAAAAAGGGAAAGATGGTATTACCCCATTACATTTAGCTATTATACTAGCTAGTGAAAGAGGGTTGAGAAGGGTAGGAAATGCTATTGGTAAAGAAATGCTTATAAACGGAGCAAAAGCAAATGTACAGGATAAGAATGGTTATAGTGCTTTGCATATGGCTGTTCTAGATGAAAATACTACTATGATCCAAATACTTCTAGAGAATGGGGCAGACCTAAATATAAAGGATAAAGATGGTTATACTCCAATTGATTTAGCTCGGGAACAAAAAAATGTTGATCTTACTAAAATGTTGGTTAATGAACAATTAGCTCGTCCGGTTAGGAGTCAATTAATTGACTATTTTTGTCACGAGATAAAAAATAAGCAGAGAATTGATCCGACGTACTTTAATAAAATAACAGAGGACGTAACCACTATACTATTGCCATTATATAATGATCCCATGAACAACGATATAAAAAAAGCTGCTAAAATGATTGCAAAAGAAGCATTCAAGGATGGTAAAAAATTAGATTCTAGGCAACAGATTACTATAAATATAGCTAAATTTCTAAATTTTATTTTTAATAAGAAAAATCCAGAATTTAAAGATATATTAAAAAATAAAGAGGCTAAAATAGCATTCGAACAGCTACGTAATTCTGGTGTCAGCCATGTTACTGCAAACTTACCCAGCAGTTCATCCACAGCTACTAGTAACAAGAAAAAAGCAGGACTTACTACAGGGAAAACCCTTTAGAAGTGGGGGATCACCTGGTTATTAATAATCCACTTTAAGAAAATATAAGCCGCAAGCAGGAGCTTTAACGCCGCCTTCTTCTCTTCTTTTAGCTTCCAGAGCTTTTTTTATATCTGTCTCGTGCCAGATATTACGTCCTACTAATACTAAGCTGCCGACAATATTGCGGACCATATTATGTAAAAATGAGGGAGCTGAAAAATATAAGTTTATTTCTGCTTTTTCTTGAGTAATTATTAATTGCAACAAGGTTTTGATAGGAGAACTTGCTTGACAGTCCCGAGATCTAATTGTAATTTTTTGTTTCCTAAAAGTTTATTATATGAATAAATTTTAATTTTATATCACATAATTACGAAAACCTACCCTAATCACCCCCAATTTATCTATTAAATATCGAAAGAATTTGTTTTTAGTATTAAGATGAATAAAATTTAATAATATAAGATAATAAATTAATATATTGTTAGAGTTTATAATATGGTGAACGAAAAAAAACCAGCAGGATTAATAAAAACTATTCTCCTTGTTGGACCAGGGGTAAAAATTGATCCAGAGACTGTTAAATTATTTGAAGAAAATGATAATGGTTTACTAATTGGTAATGGAGCAGTCGATAAACCATTAATGTGGCAAGAGATTATAGATAAAATAGATAATCGCCCATTTGTTGAAATGCCAATGTTCTATATTATTGCTCATGGATTTCGGGTAAGACAAAAACATGTAATGCAGCTTTTTGAAAATTTTTCTATTACAGAGGATGAGCTTAAGAAGATAAGAGAGTTAGTAGGTAGACCAGTAGTTGTTAAGATGTATTCATGTTTTGGGGGGTCAGCTAATAAAAGCGCTAAAGCTTTAGGAGAGGGGTCCATTTTGATAACTCATACAGAAGCTAAAGAACCATCAGATACGGTCTTAGGTACTTATAGTTTACATGCTTCATTAATGCGTAACTTTGTTAAAAATTTGACCCCTTATCAATAATTTATTCTAGATTTGCGAGAAAGTTTTGAAGCGACTACTTTTACTAAAGTAGAGTCAGATGGTAAGATAGCACAATTTAAATCTATTAGGATTCCTAAAGAAAAAGAAATGGCCTATATCATTCACCAAATGGATGAAGAGAAGAATCTATCAGATTGTATTAATGGATTTCTTGCTGAAGAAGGAGCAAGATTTCAAAAAATATTTCAAAAAGCAGATGTTACAAAAGAGATTAAAGAAGTAAGCACACTAGATAACAGGGCCATAAACACGCTAGTAATTGGTATTTTAAACCGTTTGTGTAGTACTGAGCGCAATTTAAATATTACATTGTTTGATAGTTTTATAAAAAAATTATTAACCCATGGTATAAACTTAGATTCACCAGATAAGTATAATATCACTCCTTTGTATCGTGCTGCTCACAATGGCAAGAGTAAGATTTTTAAAATCCTTATAGAGAATGGGGCGAATGTAGCTTCACAAGATGTGAATGGTGGGACTCCTTTGATGGCGGCTATGCTACGGGGAAATACTGGTTGTATTAAATTACTTAAGGAGAATGGAGCAACGCTAGATGTAGATGTGTTGCTCGGTTATTTAAGGGATGACCCTGCGCAGCTGTCGGTTAGGAAGAGCATGGATAAAGCCATTTTCAAAGATAAAAATGTTAGCACAGAGTTAGAAAAGTTACGTAAATATAATGTAAAACCTATGAACACTGTACACACAAATCCACCAGTAAGGGGTACAATAAAGAGTAATGTTCAAACATTTTCTAAATGATGAATTGCCTAATATACTTAACTTCAATAATCCACTTTAAGAAAATACAAGCCGCAAGCGGGAGCTTTAATGCCGCCTTCTTCTCTTCTTTTAGCTTCCAGAGCTTTTTTTATATCTGTCTCGTGCCAGATGTTACGTCCTACTAATACTAAGCTGCCGACAATATTGCGGACCATATTATGTAAAAATGAAGGTGCTGAAAAATATAAGCTTATTTCTTCCCTTTCTTGAGTAATTATTAATTGTGACAAGGTTTTGATAGGAGAATTTGCTTGGCAGTCCCGAGATCTAAAGGTACTAAAATCATGATTCCCTAGCAAGTACTGCCCCCCTTTTTGCATTGCGATAATATCTAGACGTTGCTTTATCCACCAGGCACGATTGCGGTCTATGACTACTTCTCCTAAGCGGTTGATGATCCTATAGACATAATGCCTCCCTAGGGCGGAAAATCTCGCATGGAAATCTTCATTTACTAGCGAGCAGCTAGTTACTCCTACATTAGAAGTTCTAACAAAATGATTAATAGCCTGCATCACTTTGTAAGCAGGCATTAACTTGCTTAAGTCAAAATGTGCTACTTGCCCTATAGCATGAACGCCAGCATCTGTCCTGCCAGCTGCATGGATAATGACCTTTTCCCCCGTGCACTTATAAACTCCTTCTTCTAATATTTGTTGAATAGACATCACGTTTGCTTGCCTTTGCCAACCAGCAAAACCAGTACCTAGATATTCTATAGTAATTTTATATCTATAGGAGGGTATATTCATAAATTACCTCAACTGCCCCAAGTAATCAATTTATCAGGGCAGTTCTCGTAAAAGTTATAATCTATCCATAAGCCGAATCAGAAGAATTATCTTGTTTTTTGCCACTACTTTGGAAACTGCGAAGTTTTTTAGATCTAGTTGGATGTTTCAATTTACGTAAAGCTTTAGATTCTATTTGTCTGATACGCTCTCTGGTAACATTGAATTGTTGACCAACCTCTTCTAATGTATGGTCCGTACTCATTCCTATTCCAAAACGCATTCTAAGCACCCTCTCTTCCCTAGGGGTAAGGCTTGCTAGCACCCTGGTAGTTACTTCTCGTAAGTTAGATTGAATTGCAGCATCAAGCGGTAATATAGCATTTTTATCTTCGATAAAATCTCCAAGATAGCTTCCATCATCATCTCCTACTGGATTTTCCAGGCTGATGGGTTCTTTGGCTATCTTCATTACCTTCCTAACTTTATCAACTGGCATAGAAAGGCGAGCAGCAATTTCTGCTGGCGTTGGTTCATATCCTAATTCATTAAGCATTTGTCTGGAAGTACGGATGATTTTATTGATAGTTTCGATCATATGTACAGGGATACGTATGGTTCTTGCTTGGTCAGCAATGGCCCTAGTGATGGCTTGCCTGATCCACCAAGTAGCATAAGTAGAAAATTTATATCCTCTACGATACTCAAATTTATCAACTGCTTTCATTAAACCTATATTGCCTTCTTGGATCAAGTCTAAAAATTGTAGTCCACGATTTGCATATTTTTTAGCAATTGAGATAACTAACCGTAAATTAGCTTCTATCATCTCTTTTTTTGCCCTATGCGCTTGTCTTTCACCTCTTTGGATAGTATTTACTAATTTTTTAAATTCAATAATCGGTAAGCAAGTGGCTTTTTCTATTATCTTTAATTCGTGGATTATTTGATCAGTTGCAATAGTTTCCTGAGTAATAAATGCCTTCCAAGCAAGGTTTTTATTTTTTAGCATCTGCTTTTTCCAATTCTCATCAATAACCACGCCTAGATATTCGCTTAAGAAGCTTTGGCGACTTATGCCATATTTTTCTGCTAATTTTAGGAAATTACCTTCCTTAACCACTAATTCTTTATTAACACTATACATTTTATCAAGAATTTCTTCTGTCCTTTTAGAGTGAAAATGGATACCAGAAATTTCTTCTATTAATGTTTGTAAGTTCTTAATGTATTTTTTATTCTCTTGTATAGCTTTGGTTTGAGGAGCGCGTTCATAATGTTTCTTTGCTTCAACTAGCAGTTCTTCAGAAACTGTGGAAATCTTTTCCATCCGTTCGATGATACTTGGTAGTAATTGAGCTTCAATAGCAGCTATTGACAAATTGTTAGATTCTTCATGTTCCTCGTGATCTGGCTCTAATTCATGGTGACTTTCTTCGGTATGATTGTCATGGACCATATTCGCTTCTAAATCAATCAAATCACGCAGTAACATTTTCTCGTTCACTAAATCTTCGTGCCATTTAATGAAGAATTTCATAGAAACAGGATTTTCACAAAGAGATTTAATCATTATCTCTTTGCCTTCTTCAATTTTTTTAGCAATTTCTATTTCACTTTCCCGAGATAAAAGCTCCACTCCCCCCATATCTCGTAAATATAATCTTACAGGATCATCGGTGGTGCCTAAGGTTTCTTCCTCATTGTCTTCTTCCTGCTCACGATCGACATTATTAGTTAATTTAAATTCTTCATCTACATTAATATCAAGTTTAATTTCATCATCATCTCCTTCTATAATATCCACCCCAGCTTCAGAAAATTGTGATATAACTTTTTCTAATTCATTTACTGAGATATTGTTAGTAACGGGGATAATTTTATTAATATCATAATAAGTTATACCAAGGCCTTTTTCTTTAGCTTTTTTAACTAAGTTACCAACTTTATCGTCTTGCGCCTTTATATTTTTTGTAGGATTTTCTGCCATAATTTATAAACCTTGGGTCAATTAGTAAAAGATTCGTTTAGATTACACAACTCTTGTGAAACTTTTATAATTTCTTCACGATATAGGGTAGCCTTTTTTAACTCTTCATCTGAGCAATTTTGAGTGATTGAAGTATATTCCTGTTTTAACAATACTAAATGATGTTTTTTATGCACCCATTGCCAAAGCAAGTATGAATCTATATCGGTTTTATCAAATGATAATTCTAGAAACAATTTATTGGAGCGTAATAGTATCAAAAAAGTCTCATAAAATCTAGTTTTTTCTATTAAATTTATAATATTTTCCTTATCAAACACCTCGTGACTAACTACTTCCTCAAAATACCAATCTCGAAAGTTACTAAGCAGGTTATTTTGATAATTTACAGTTAATAGAAAATCTTTAATTTCTTGTTTTTGCAATATTTCAGGAAATTTTATCATCATTAAACAAAAAGCTTGCTCTACCATTTCAATTTCCGAATATTCGGGTACTAACAATGTCAGATTTGTAACATTAGAGTTTTTTACATAATTTTTACTCGGTCTTTTAATTAAATTTTGCCATATTTGATCTTTAAAATAGCGGTAATAATTGTTACTTAAAGACTTGTCGTTTATTTGCTTACAATAATTTTCAAGATTTTTTTCTAAGCTAGCCTTATCTTCGGGGGTGGAAAAATTTTTACCTTGATATTCAAAGTTCCAAATCATTTCCGATAGATTAATTCTCTCGTTGAGTAACTGAGTAAAAGCATAGGCTCCTCCTTTTTGGATAATATCATCGGGATCACTTGAAGGGGGCAGATTAATAAAAGAGAGCTTTTTCTCTCCCCCCAGTAATGGCAGAACTAAATTAATTACCCGCTTGGTAGCTTTCACTCCTGCTTCGTCACTATCTAAACACATTATTATTTCATCTCCAGCTCTCCATAATTTTTGAATATGATTCTCTGTCACTGCCGTACCAAGGCTTGCTACCGCTTCTTTAAAACCTGCTTGGTGAAGAGCAATAACATCTAAATATCCTTCAACTAGAATTGAAAAATTTTTTTGGTATACTGCATTAATAGCATAATTTTCTCCATATAATATTTCGTTTTTTTGAAATATTATAGTTTCAGGGGAATTTAAATATTTAGGTAAGCCGTCATTAATAGTTCTTCCCCCAAAACCGACCACCTTATCATAAATATTGATGATCGGAAAAATTATGCGATTATAAAACACTTCATACATTGTACCATTTTCTCTTGCTCCCACTAAGCCTGCTTTTTGAAGTTTTGACGATAAAATAGATTTTTTTTTAAAAAATTTTTGTAAAGCAGAACCAGATGGAGCAAAACCTAAAGAATATTGCTCTATAGTTTCTTTATTAACTCCCCGGTTACATAAGTAATTATATGTCTCGTTAGTTAATTGGGATTTGAAGAATTGCTCAGCCATTTTTAAAATGTGAAATAATTCATCGGAATCTTCATGAAGTTTTTGCTCTGCTACCGTTAGTTTAGGCAATTCAATGCCATAATCATTGGCGAGTTTAATAGCTGCTTCTTTATAAGATAGCCCAGCTATAGTAGAAACAAATTTTATCACATCTCCATGAACTGAACAGCCAAAGCAGTAATAAAATTTTTTATTATTATTTACTGTAAAAGAAGGGGTTTTTTCAAGGTGGAAAGGGCATAACCCAAGGTAATTACCAGATTTTTTGGTTAATACTACTTTTTGCCTAACAATATCCGATAAATTAATTCTATTTCTAAGAAGTTCATAAAATTCTAAGGGAATTTTCATAAACCTAAAATAAAGTTGAATACAACTGTAGAAAAGCAATAAGAAAGGGGAACAGATAAATTATCATTTATAGATAATTCTTTGGAGTAAAATTCACTGATAGTAGAAATTATGGAACTAATTATGATAACACTAAAACTGGTTTTATACCCTATAAAGAAGTATACTATCATACTAATGAAAATTGCTGAAGCTAAAAAAGCGGTCGAACCTTCTAGCGATTTTCCATTTGCCAGTGGTGTTCCAACCTTAGTACCGATTAATGCTGCAAGGCAATCGGATATTATTAATATAAACCACGAAGAAATGGCAAGACCTTTTGAAAATAACAAAGCTGTGAGAAAAAATCCAACTATCATAAAAGTGCTACCACTTAATCCAAATGTCCCGCTTTGTTCATTAGGGCGCATTAGACTTGCAAAAAATTTATCCGTAAATTTTCTTATTCGTAAGTCATAGTGCCTAGTCATATCAATGTATAATACCAGGATGGTAAGTAAGAATAATAAGATAATAGCTGCTAATTTAGATATAAATAAATAAATAAACGGTACCACTAGGCTATATAGATGAAAGGTTTTGCGTTGTATCTCAAAATTATAAACTTCAGTTTGCATAAGAACCTAAAAGGCTTGTTTGACAAAGTTTCACTCTATAAATATACTATAAAACATAACTTAGACAAGACAATTATTATGGCAAAATTTCCTATTACACATAAAGGGTTTGATAATCTAGAAAAAGAAATAAAACAACTTAAGCATGTAGAGCGACCAAAAGTGATCGAAGCAATAGCTACAGCAAGAGACTTTGGAGATTTATCCGAGAACGCAGAATATCATGCAGCGCGTGAAAAACAAAGCTTCATTGAAGGTCGTATTTTAGATCTTGAAGATAAAATTGCCAGGGCTGAAATTATTGATATCTCTAAACTTTCGGGTGATAGCATAAAATTCGGAGCAACAGTCAAGCTAGTAGACGATGAAACAGAAGAGGTAGTTACTTACCATATTGTTGGAGAATATGAAGCTGATATTACTAAAAAGAGGGTATCGATAGTCTCGCCAATTGCCAAAGCTCTTATCGGGAAAGGAGTAGGAGATATAGTGGAGGTCACGACACCTAAGGGTTCAAAAACCTATGAAGTTTTAAAGATATCATATCAAGAACTAGATATTTAGGGCATTGCCGATAAATAGTTGATGCCGGAGCATTGTCATCAACTATTTATCGGCAATGCTATATTTAGGTTATTTTTTATAGATTCTGAAGAGATAAACATGTATTATCTCGTAGTTGATTCTATATTAGACTTCCTTAGCGTAATTCTACTCGAGATGGTAATTGGAGCAATGAACTTAGAATTGAATCCTCACGTACATTTAAGTACGGCTCACGGGGCCCGCGGCACAACTATAATTTAAATTATGAATACCACTATTAAAATTTCTGCATCATTACTGTCCGCAAATTTTGCTAAGTTAGGAGAAGAAATTGTAGCTCTGGAGCAAGCCGGAGCTGATCTAATACATATAGATGTTATGGATGGGCACTTTGTCTCTAATTTAACAATGGGACCTATTATAATAAAGGCCTTAAGATCTTATAGTAAGCTGCCGTTTGACGTTCATCTAATGATTAATTCTCCAGAAGATTCTATTGACGAATATGTAAAAGCTGGAGCAGATATTATCACTATTCACCCAGATACTACTCTCCATCTGCATAGGACTTTAACCTATATTCAAAGCTTAGGGGTGAAAGCAGGAGTAGCCTTATTGCCTTCGACCTTACCAGACTCTTTAAATTATATATTGGAAACATTAGATTTGGTCCTGGTAATGACAGTAAATCCCGGTTTTGCAGGTCAAAAATTTATAAATAATCAATTAGAAAAAATTGCAATTATTTCTGAAAAAATTAAAAACTCTAATAAGTCAATAATTCTTGCAGTTGATGGAGGAATTAATAATATTACTGCTAAAGAATGTATTAAAGCTGGAGCAGGCATGTTAGTAGCCGGTAATTTTATCTTTCAAACAAAAGACTATAAAAATCACATAGATTTATTAAAATATTAGGCATAAGGGGCTTATTATTATTCCGCCATAAATAACAGCACTCTATTATGTCCAGCTAAATCTTGGTACACTTCTTTAAATATATAATTGTGACTACTAAAAATTTCTCTAACCGCAGAGGATTGATTAAAACCTACTTCTAAAAATAATTTCCCATGTTTTTTTAGAAAATTTTTAGCGGACTCGGCTATTATATAATAGATTGCTAAACCACTATTTTCTGCGAATAAAGCGGTAGGAGGTTCATATTTTAAAGTTTCAGGTGCCATATAAGTACTATCATTATAAGAAATATAAGGTGGGTTACTTACAATAATATCAAATTTTTTATTTTCTAAATTCTTAAACCAATCACTATAGATTAATTTTAACCGGTTAGTTACCCCATGTTTTATAGCGTTTTGGGAAGTAATGATCATCGCTTCAGGACATATATCCGTAGCGGTGGCTTCGGCATACGGCATCTCTTGCAATAAACTTATTATAATACAACCCGTGCCTGTCCCAAGCTCTAATATTGTTAGGGATGATTCTGGGTTATTACTCTTTAAAATTGCTTCTACTATAATTTCTGTATCATCTCTTGGAATCAGTACTTTATTATTGACAATAAACTCATAGCCATAAAATTCTTTGAAACCAATAATATAGGCTATGGGCTCTCGAGATAATCGCCTATTTACTAATTGCTCAAAAATAAGGTGCGGGTTTTGAGGTAATTCTTCTTCAGATCTTGCTAATAAATATTCACAGGTTTTACCAGTAGCATGTTGCATTAATATTCTAGCTTCTAAATTTGCTGATTGTATATTGATTGATTGTAATTTTTTAGCAGCATCAGTTAACAATTCTTTGATATTTTTCATTTACAAGTTCAAGTTTATGAGATTATTTCTATCATATCTTGTGGGAGAGGAGCCTGAAATTCCAGCAATTTATTGCTGACTGGATGCATAAAACTCAAAAACCATGAATGTAGAGCTTGTCTTTTAAAATTGGCTAGTTTTTGTTGTATTATAGGGGAAGTATGTTGAACTTTCCTACTATTATTTCCATAAGTTTGATCTCCTACTATAGAATGTTTTAAATGGCTTAATTGGACCCTGATCTGATGAGTTCTACCCGTGGTAAGTTTACATTCTACTATACTTATTAAACCACCCAATAATATTTCTTGGGTAACATAATGAGTAATAGCTTCTTTCCCGCCAAATTTTAAGATAGTCATTTTTTGCCTACTTACGCGACTGCGTCCTATATTATTCTTAATAATACCGCTTGAAGGATTGATAACTCCCCAAATCACTGCTTTGTATTTCCGTATTAAGGTACGGATAGCGATTTGATTTGCTAAATTAACATGCGCAAAATTATTTTTTGCAACTACCATCAAACCCGTAGTATCTTTATCTAAACGATGAACGATGCCAGGACGCTCACCGCCTCCTATACTGGATAAGTTTTTAGTATAATGGAGCAGCGCATTGACTAAAGTATTTTGCTGATTACCATTCCCCGGGTGGACTGTCATGCCGGATGCCTTATTAATAACTATTAAATCTTCATCTTCATAGTAAATATCAAGTTTAATATCAGCTTCCTGCATTATTAAAGGAGTTTGTTCTTTAAACTCTATTTCAATAACATCATTCTCCTTGACCTTACAGTCAGAATGCGAAATAATTAAGCCATTAATTTTTACTTGTAAGTCATGAATAATTCGTTGAACCTGGCTTCTAGAAGTTTTATCGATAAGGCAGGCTAATGCTTTATCAAGCCTAAAGCCGGTCAAGCTGGCTGGCAGAATATATTTTTTTATCATCGATAAGATTTTAATAGTAAATTAGTTGAGTATAAAAGCTTAAGTATAACATGAATCATCTAATAAACAAAATCAACCACCTTAAATGGCTCCGGGCAGTAGGAATAGATTACTATTTTTTAGAAGCTAATAAAAACTTTAAGAGTTTAATTAATACTAACAAGAATAAAAAATTAACAGTATTTCCTATGTCTTACAATTCCATACCTAAACAGGATTTAAATGATCAAAAGATACCGAAAGATACTCTAAATACAAAAATGGTCAATAGTAATATAGATTCTTTAAAAAATTCTAATCCATCTGCTATAACACTTGCGAGGTCTTTAGCCGATTCTGCTGATAATTTAGAGGATTTAAAAAAATTACTATTAGATTTCGATGGGTGTAGCTTAAAGAAACTAGCAAATAATACGGTATTTGCTGATGGTAATCCCCAAAGCTCTATTATGTTGATTGGGGAAGCACCTGGTAGCACAGAAGATGCCCAAGGCATCCCTTTTTGTGGAGAGAGTGGTAAATTGTTGGATAATATCTTAGCTTCTATAAATATTTCAAGGAAACAGAATGCTTATATTACTAATACCGTTTTTTGGCGTCCTCCTGCTAATCGAGCCCCAACTCAAGAAGAAATAGATATTTGTCGGCCATTTGTAGAAAAACATATCGCTTTAATAAATCCAAAGTTAATAGTGTTAGTAGGGAATGTTGCAGCAACAAGTTTGCTGGGTAAAAATGCTGGGGTGAGTAAAATTAGACAAGAATATTATTTATATACTAATCAATATCTTAGTAAGCCCATTTCGACTACAGCTATTTTCCATCCAGCTTATCTTTTAAGGCAACCATTACAAAAAAAGACTAGTTGGTATGATATATTAAAAATTCAAGAGTTTCTTAATAAGAATGAAATAATTTAAGGCCTATTGGTTAGTAATAAAAACAGAGAATATAAAAATGCCCAAATCTTATAATATTATCCACCATGAATTTGATGTAGTAGTAGTGGGAGCAGGAGGAGCAGGCCTTAGAGCTACTTTTGGTATGGCAAAAGAAGGTCTTAATACTGCTTGCATTAGTAAAGTTTTCCCCACAAGAAGTCATACCGTGGCCGCCCAAGGCGGGATTAGTGCAGCTCTTGGTAATATGGGAGAAGATAATTGGCGCTGGCATATGTATGATACAGTTAAGGGTTCAGATTGGCTAGGAGATCAAGATGCTATCGAATATATGTGTAAACATGCAGCTGATGCAGTACTTGAACTTGAGCATTATGGGGTACCATTTTCTAGAACAGAAGAAGGAAAAATTTATCAGCGTCCTTTTGGGGGTATGACCACCAACTATGGAAAAGGCAAAGCGGCTCAAAGGACTTGCGCTGCAGCAGATCGTACAGGTCATGCAATATTGCATACTTTATATCAACAGGCTTTAAAAAACAAAGCTAGGTTTTTTATCGAATATTTTGCTCTTGATTTATTAATGGAGGATGGCCATTGTAGAGGAGTAGTAGCTTGGAACCTAGATGATGGCCAGATTCATTGTTTTCATGCTCATATGGTAGTATTAGCTACCGGTGGATATGGTAAAGCTTATTTCTCTGCCACTAGTGCTCATACTTGCACAGGGGATGGGGGAGGAATGGCGGCAAGAAGCAATATTGCCCTGCAAGATATGGAATTTGTCCAATTTCATCCAACGGGGATCTATGGTTCTGGTTGTTTGATCACAGAAGGGGCTAGAGGAGAAGGTGGATATTTAGTAAACTCTAACGGTGAGCGGTTCATGGAAAGATACGCTCCAGCAGCTAAGGACCTGGCATCCAGAGATGTAGTTTCCAGAGCTATAACTATGGAAATTAGAGAAGGTAGAGGTGTTGGCCAGCATAAAGATCATGTGTTTTTGCATTTAAATCATTTATCTCCTGAAATCCTACATGAACGTCTGCCAGGCATTTCAGAAACAGCAAAAATTTTTGCCGGTATTGATGTCAGTACGCAGCCAATACCAATATTACCTACTGTACATTATAATATGGGAGGAATCCCCACCAATTATCACGGGCAAGTTATAAGCCAAGGTAAGATTATCCAAGGTTTAATGTCCATAGGTGAAGCTGCTTGTGTGTCAGTCCATGGAGCAAATCGTTTAGGTTCTAATTCTTTGCTTGATTTAATAGTATTTGGCAGAGCGGCGGCTTTTAAAGCTGCGGAAATTATTAAACCAGGGCAACCCCATAAAATTTTACTCCCTTCTATATTAGAGAAGATAATTAATAGATTTGATGATATACGAAATAAGAAAGGTGATATACCAGTGGCTACCTTAAGGCTTAAAATGCAAAGAATCATGCAAAATCATGCGGCGGTATTTAGAACCCAAACAGTTTTGGATGAAGGAATAGAATTAATTGATCAGGCAAGAAAGGAGTATCTAAATATAAAAATAAATGATAGATCTTTAATATGGAATAGCGACTTAATGGAAAGCTTAGAATTAGCTAATTTACTAGATCAAGCAGTAGTTACTATGTATTCGGCTGCTAATAGGAAGGAAAGTAGAGGAGCCCATGCTAGAGAAGATTATCAGGAACGTAATGACGAGGAGTGGATGAAACATACACTTGCGTTAATTGATGAGGAGGGTAAAGTAACGTTGGATTATAAAGCTGTAACCCTTACTACCTTGAGCAATGAAGTAGAGGCAATTCCTCCAGCTAAAAGGGTTTATTAAAGGCAGTAATAATATATATATAAGTTACAGGATAAATGGCTACTTTAACAATGGATTACTTCCTAGGAACATGGACCAAGTCAGAAAAAGATAGGGTTATAGAGATTTGCAATATATGGATTAATGGTAATTTAACAGCGCAAGAGATAAAAGATACTATATCCCTCTCAGATGATTTTGCTGCCTTGCACGATGGAGTGAAGCCTATAGATAATAGGCGAGCATTGAGCAATGTCGACACACGCAAATTCATATCAGAGGGGTATAGAAGCTCTAAAGCGTGGTTTTTGCCCTGTAGCAATTGCAGAATTCTTAAAGAGATAAGCGAGTAGTTATGTTATCCATTCGGTTATGCCAAATTTTAAGTGAAAAAATATTTCATGATTTTGCGGGTACCATCGGTGTAATAGATAATAGTGTTCGTTTAATAAAATCTAACAATCCTCAAGAACATACTATCCACGAAAACGTTATCCAAAAAAAGGCAATCAATTTAGTCCAAACTAGCGCAAGTAAACTTATAGAGCGTTTGCGATTCTATCGTTATCTATATTCTATTCCTTCAGATAAAAATACTATAGATATTGTAGAAGTTAATAAACTAGGTATCAACTTTTTGAAACTAAAGAGTAGCAATATTCAACTAATATTTCAAGAATTAACAAGTACTAGCATCCCAGATAATATCAGTAAAATTATTATGTGTTTCATTTTTATCGCATCTGAGCTCTTAAAAAAAGATGGTACTATAAAAATTGATCTAAAGATGGATAATAATTTCATTAATATCAAGATTATGGTAATAGGCAAACAGCTGAATGTTTATGAAGATAAAATTGATATTTTACTTGGAAAAGGCGATATTAACAAGGTAGAGATAGGGAATATTCATGAATATTATACTCACTATTTAATTACCGAATGTGGATATAAACTCGAAATTAACCATGTAGCCAGCTCAATAGAATATGTTTTAACCTGTATTTGATATTGTCACCTTTCCTTCACAGCAAGGTCCAAGATCCTCTATTTGGGGTAGATCGCTTTTTCTTGGATGAATTTGAATTTGCTGGCGCTGTGAGTGTTGACTTTTCATTTCCCAATGGTTTCGGTTTACTAATTATTTTTTTCAGGCCTGGATACTTTGTTATGTCTTTATAAGTTTGTAGGTCTTTGTGATGTTTGTCTTCTAACTTAGTATAAATCTCTATTATAGCGTTTAGTCGATATTGAGTAGACTCGGATAGAATATCCCAGTGAGGAGAGACTAATAACCTTTCTGGATCTTCCTGTAATTTTTGTTCTAATTCTTTTATCTTTTTGGAATCGGCATCAAACTTCTCCGGTGATAATGTCTTTTTCTTGAATGATTTATTTAATTTCTTCCATTCCTCCTTAAGGTACTTGTTGACGTATGGTTTTAAGGATTCTTTTATAAATCCCCTTACGCTTGTTATTATATTTAGCATATCTTGATCAATACTTTTTTCTAATTCTTCTCGTAATTTATCTTCTAATTTTTCGCGGGGAAAGGAACCAGGGTTTTCATGCTTAATTGTTGATAATAAAGGTGTTTCTAATGGTGACTTTAGCTTATCATTCTTCCCATCTTTTGACATTTTATCCTCTATAAATTTTTCTTACATCTTAGAATAAAATAGTAACACAAAAATCCCTTAAGTAAAAATTATTTAACTTAAAACTTTTACAAAAACCTTATTACTTCATCTCCCTTACTTTTTGTTTATCAGACCGCCGTGATTTACTATTTATAGCACGTTACTTTCCAAAGCTAGGTCCCGTTCTACTATCCTTCTTAGGTAGGTTTTTTAGGGATGGATTCGATGTTGCAGGCCCTATGGCTTTTGACTTTTCATTTCCCAAGCGCCTCGGAGATGCTGGTATTTCACTGTTTAATTTTTCTATATTCTGTTTTATTTCTTTATAAATTTTTAGCTCTGTTGGATATTGTTGTTCGAGGAAATCATGAGAGTTTTTTACAAGTTGTAATTTTTTTCTCATAGAATTTGATAACTTATTAAAGACAGACGTTGATAATAATAATTCTGGATCCTTCAATTGGGCCTCGAATTTTTTTACCTCTTGGGAACGAGCGTCCAGTTCCTCCTGGGATAATTTCTTTTGTTTGAATAATTCCTCCAATCCTTCCAGTCTTTTCTTAATGTCCGGGCCGACTTGTGGTAGAGATTTTCTTATACTCTCTTTTTGTTGTATTATAACACGTAGCTTTTCTTCATTAGTGCATACATTTACTTCTTCCTCTTTACGTAATAATTTTTCTTGTAATGATTCTTTTGTAGCTAATAATTCTTTTCGCTTAACGGATAGCGACTGTTTATGCTGGATTGTTGATAATGAAGGTGTTTCTAATGGTGATTTTTGCTCACCATTTTTTGCATCTTTTGACATTTTATCCTCTATAAATATTTTTCTTAATTTTTAGAATTAATGGTAACACAAAAACCCTTAAGTAAAAATTATTTAACTTAAAAATATCGTTAAAATGAGTCAAAGTAGGGTGGAAAGGAATGATACCGTTTTCGGAATTGATTAAAAAATCGAAGCAATCTGGGGACACTCCTTTTTGAGAACCATAAAGTGAATTACGAAAGGTAGGAGGATCTTAAAGATCGAGTTACAATCCTGTACAAAACACTTTATAAACCCTATTATTTGAGGATACATAAAATGTCTATAATAAGCAATATATTTATGGGAATTGATTAACGCCAATAGAGGATTATTATTAAACGTTGTAAATATTCCTAATTAAATAGGAAGAAAGATTCAGTATAATGGGTAAAAGAATTATATTAATACCCATCATAGAAAAAATTAGTTTTATATGCTCAGGATTTTGAATGATAATACCACACAATATTATATTGGGTATTAATAATGGCATAATTAACATGGATAATAGATTGGAGTTTGAGCCAAAATAGCTTTGAATAGCTCCCATTAAAATCAATAGAGCAGTAGTTAAGATTAATAATAGAATTAAAATGAGTAAAATGTGGATTAAGGTTGCAATGGCAATATCGAAAAAGAGATAAATTATAGGTATGTTAAGTAGTGCACTGCTGAGAGAAATAAGGAAGATGGTAAGAAATTTAGAAATAATAATTTCAGTCTCAGTGAAGCTGGTTAATAGTAATTCTAGATTACCATCTTCTAGATCCTGTCGGAATATAATATGAGAGAAACTTAATAGGGCTATTGGTAAAAAAATTATAGAGAAAACCACCCCAAATTTTTTAATATCTGCTTGATTATTAATTAAACTAGTACTAAAAGTACAAAATAAAAAAAATATAAAAAGATACTTTCCGAGATTATTAATGCGGGTTTGAACCAAATATTCCCATTTCATTAGCTGAATTAATTTGTTCATAGCAAGGTTATTGTTATAATACACTTAAAGCTTACGCGAATTGCCGGATAACTTGTTATCTAGCAATTCGCGTTGTTGATTCAATTGGTGAATGAATCACTTTTTAGACTATAATTAACTAGTTTTCACCTCTACTGGCACAGTCTTTTCGATATTATGGTCAAATTTCAGGATTAAATTAAATTTCTCGCCAACAACTAGGTTTTTCTTGCATTTTTTAAGCATAATATGTAATCCTAGCGGTTTCAAGATAACATTACTTTTAGAAGGAATTGCTAACTTATCAACTGGTCTCATCTTACTGTTGCCTAGTTCAACATAACTAAGATGTAATTCAACTGTATCAGTAATTTCGGGGGATTCCCAACCTATTAAATTATAGTCCGTATTAGAATTATTAATAATTTCAAGGTATATAGCCGCATTATTGGGCGCATCTTTTTGAGTAGTTAGGGAAGGTCTTGCCCAAGCATTCTTTATTGTAATAGAATCAGCTACACTTAAAGGAGAGGCTTTGAGGGCCTTAGTTTTTACTCGGCCTTGCGGGGCAGTTGGAATAGAAACAGAGGTAGTAGTGGTAGTTTGAGTTGCAAAAGTTTGGGCTGCAAAACATAACCACATAAGACATAAGATAAATGTAAATAATGTTGTAATGTTTTTAAATTTCATATATATACCTTTGAAGTTAATTAACTTGACTTTACGCTAGTACCTCACACTTAATTGAAAAAGTTAAAATAAAAATTCTTAACTAGTACAAGTTTTAGCAATATACCAGAATCGTCATCAACTATGATTTTTAACAAAAATAAAGTGTGGATACTATGAGGTATTATATACTACGTTAAGAGCAGTTAGCAATTTAAAATATACTCTTTGAAGACGAATAATATATGTTGAATAAATTTAAGGAATTTCTTTTGGCTATTTTATTAGGGAGTCCGCTTTGTCTTTCAGCTGCTGAATTAGAAATAAGGAAGATCACACCACCAAATTTAGAAGAAGGTCATTTAGGAAAAAAAAATATTGTGCCATCGACCTATGAGGGAAGGGTCTCCTAAGATGGAAATAGAACAAAAAGATGGGAAAGTTATTGCTCATAATTATGGGCATGGTGGCAGCGGATGGACTTTGGGACCTGGGGCTGCTAAATATGTTAATGACTTATTAGTTTCAAAATATAGGCCAAACTCAAAATTTACATTTGGTCTCCAAGAATATACCCCCATAACGATTATTGGAGCAGGCGCTTTAGGGCTATTTACAGCTTATGACTTACAAAAAAGAGGCTTTAATAATATCACAATCATTGCAGAACAATTTGACAATTTGACTTCCCATAATGCAGGAGGGCTTTTGGCTGTATCGTCTATGGGTGATGATCAGAAAATGCAACAAACTATTGAGGAGTTAGGGATTACTAGCTATAAATTTTATGAATCTATTGGTAAAAAAATACATCGGGATTTTCAGAATGGCGCCCTAATTATTCCAACATATTTGGACTTCCCTGATTCTCGCTTACTCCCTTATGTTGGTAAAGTGATGCAACCACCCAAGAATGTTATTCTAGATTTTGGTAATGGTACTACTAGGGAGATGGTTGCCTATGACGATGGGATTTTTATAGATACCGCTCAAATGATGATTAATCTTACGGATTATTTAAAAAACCACAGAGTTAAATTTATCAAGAAAAAAGTTAAATCATTTTCTGAAATAAAGAGTAGATTTATCATTAATTGTAGTGGTTTGGGTGCAGGTACTCTGAATGATGATCAAAAAATGCTGTCTGTACAAGGGCATTTGATTATGCTAAAAGATCAAACCCTTCAGGATTTACAATATATGATCTCCCTTCATTTAAATGAAGATGTCAATGAGATGGGGCAAAAAGTAGATCGTTCATTTTATATTTTTCCAAAACACTTGGCAAATACGGGAGTTAATGATATTGGCGTAATAGGCGGTACTTTTATTAAAGGTGCAACCAGTAAAACTCCCAATACTAAAGAATTTGATATTTTACTTCAAGGAGCTAAAGATTTTTATGGAATTAAATAACCTAGACTCCTCTGATATGAATTTGCCTGCGTTGTTACTCAATGCTCTCCTAGATTTTGACTCAGCTCTATCCTGACGCAAGGCAGCAAAATTATCTTAAGAGGAGTATATAAATTTTTGTGATACACCACACTTAAGAGTGAAATATTTTGTAATATAATGTCACTTGCTTCCTCATGTTTAATGAAGTAAAGTAAATTTAATTTAAATTGGATAATATTAAATAATGCAAGCAACAATACTAAGTCCCGTAAGTTGTTATGGGGTGGGCGTCCATTCTGGTAAGATTATTGAGCTAACTTTGAAGCCAGCACCCCAAAATAGTGGGATTGTTTTTGTTAGGACAGATATACGCCAAGAGATAAATTTTATCCCGGTGAATTATCTCAATGTTTCTGATACTGCTTTGTCCACCACTATTGCCAATGAACATAAAATTCATGTCTCTACTATAGAACATTTAATGGCTGCTCTCTGGGGTTGTGGTATTGATAATCTAATAGTGGAAATTGACGGCCCTGAAGTGCCGATAATGGATGGTAGTAGTAAACCCTTTATATTTATGATAGAATATGCTGGAAAATTATTGCAAAATGCCCCTAAAAAATACCTAAAAATTCTGAAAGAGGTTAAAGCAATCCATAAAGATTGTGAGATAATATGTACCCCTTCTACCAGTATGATGGTTGATTTGACAATAGATTTTAGCAGTAAAGCTATCGGAAAACAACAGTTAATTTTTTCTGACAAAGAATCTTTTAAGGATAATATTGCTGATGCTAGAACTTTTGGTTTTGTTCATGAGCTTGAATATCTTAAAAGTAAAGGATTGGCCAGAGGGGCATCGCTTGATAATGCCATAGGGATAGATCAAGATACTATACTGAATCAAGGGGGATTGCGTCATAAAGATGAGTTTGTACGTCATAAATTTATTGACCTGGCAGGAGATCTATATATTACTGGTTCTCAGATTATAGCTAATATTTATGGTTATAAAACCAGCCATTCTTTAAATCACCAATTATTATGTCAGATATTTAGTGATAGCACCTCCTATCAATGGGTATAGTGAATATCATAGTACCCCACATTTTTAAAAGGTGCATCACTACCGTCATTACAAGCCTGCTGTAAGCAGGTGCAGGTGTGGCAATCCAGAAAAAATTATTTTTAATTCATTGTATTTTTAACAGGTTTTCCTGGATTGCCGCGCCGGCTTTAGGCCGGCTCACAATGACGTAAGAGGTGGTTCTTTCTTAAAAAAATTTGTAAATAAGATCTTGTTTATTCAGGAGTAATAAAAAATGTGGGGTTATAGTCAACTTCAGATGAATTAGGGACGCTGAAAGAGGCGCGAATCCTAGGACTACGATGGTAGAGCAACGAGCGACGACGTCTATAGTTTATATTAATTGACTATATAAGTGAATATATACTCCTTAAAAATACTATCTCGCCTAAAAAATGATAAGGAGCCGTATGGATTTAATTACATACTCTGAATTCCATAGACTTTGATTGATTTTTTTATATCCATGATCAAACTTATTTATCCTAAATTTTGGCAAACAAAAAATATTATTGCCTATCTATTATTACCCGTTAGTTGGATATATCTTTTTGCTACTTATATCAGAAAGTTGATTGCTCGCCCAATAAAATTTCCTGGTAAGGTGGTTTGTGTGGGTAATGTAAGTGTGGGGGGAACCGGAAAAACTCAAATAGTTATTTTTGTTGCCCAGATATTAAAAGCCCAAAATATTGACTTTATAATTATTACTAAAGGATATAGAAGTAATCTAACCAAAGCTGTATTAGTTAACGAATTCCATGCCGCATCGGAAGTGGGGGATGAAGCAGTAATGTTGCGTGCCTATGGGAGAGTTATTGCCGCAAAGAAGATTGGGGATATTCAGCCTTTTCTTAGGCAACTTAAGCCTAGCATTATTATAGTAGATGATTCATTGCAGAATCCTAATTTCCATAAAGATGTTATTATTCTAACAATTGATGGTGATAGACTATTTGGCAATAGGTTTTTATTGCCAGCTGGTCCTTTACGCCAAAATCCCCAACAAATTTTAGAAAAATCGGATATAATTATTTCGGTTAGCTCTACCTTTACTTACTATGAGCGTTTACCTCTAAATATTAGACTGCTAGCAGAAGTAGAATTATGTAAGAAGTCTATTAAAGATAAATTATTTCAAGCCCAGATAGTACCTTCTATAGAGTTAGATAGAACATTAAACTATTTTGCATTTAGTGGGATAGGTAACCCCTTACGCTTTTTTTCTACCTTAGAAAATTATGGGTTAAAATTAATAGGTTGCAAAAGCTTTCCTGATCATCATCAATATTCCCAGAAGGATTTACAATATTTAGAAGAACAAGCAGATAAATATCATGCCCAGTTAATTACTACTAGAAAAGATTATGTAAAAATTTATAGTATTAAATTACCAATAATTTGTTGTGATGTACATTTATCAATAAATAATAATAGTCAGCTAATAAATCTAATATATGAAAAAATTCTTTAAAACTACCAGATATTTACTTGAATATTTTGGTGTATTAATCATTATCAAAATATTTGAAATGTTGGGAATTAATACTGCCACAAATGTTGGTAGATATTTAGCACGAAAAATTGGACCTTTATTGCCTGTGAACAAAGTGGTGAAGGAAAATATTCAAAATGTTTTTGGGGCAAATATAGATAGTAAGATACTACTTACTCAAATATGGGATAATTTCGGCAGTTTTATAGGAGAATTCCCCTATATTAATAAAATGTCGGAAGAAGAAGTAATAAAAAGAGTAGAAATAATAGGAGAAAGTAATATAGAGAAATTCCGCCAGCTCCACCAACCTTTTTTACTATTTACCGGCCATTTTGCTAATTGGGATATTGTCCTTAAAATGGCATATAAATTTTATCATAAATGTGTGGTTATTTATCGGAAAGCCAACAATCCATATGTTGACAAGCTAATTAATAATGCTCGCAGGTATAGTAAGGTCAAATTCATTCCTAAGGGAACCACAGGGATACGGGAATTAATATCTGCCATTAAATCAGGTTACTCTATTGGCATGCTGATAGACCAGAAGATGAATGATGGGATTGAAGTTCCTTTATTAGGAAGGCCTGCTATGACTGCGGACTCTATTGCTAAACTTGCTTTGCAATTTAATTATCCAATTGTTCCTGTCCAAATTGTGCGTACTAAAGGAAGTTATTTTAAGATGATTATTCACCCTCCAATAGAATTTCAAAAAACTATTGATAATAAAAAAGATTGTTATAATATAATGTGCACTATTAACACAATGTTAGGTGATTGGATTAAAGAAAACCCAGGACAATGGTTTTGGTTTCATAATAGGTGGAAAAAACATAAAAAATCTATAAATAAAACTTATTAAAGTTGCAACTATCTAATAAAAAGTGTAAACTAAAATGTGTATAATTGAAGAAATCTTTTTTAATAAACGGTAAATCTATGGCAACAGCAAAACTGAAAGAAAAAATAAAACCTCAACGTAAATTTGTATCTTTCTCAACCGATCCATCTGATATCAGAAAAATAGAACAAGCTATGAAAGATGGTTGGGTAATAGTGATGTTAGTACCTTATGGTGAACAATATGTAGGAATTATGGAGAAAGTGTCTAATGATAATTCTGATAATCCTGAAGAGCGAATTATTTATATTCCTGGTAAGGAGAAGAGAATATCTTTTAAGTAAAAAATATCTTATTCTAGTACAGTATAGGACAGGTTATAAAGCGACGGAAATTAAAATATAGATAGACATATATTGTGAGAACCCCTATAAATTAATTATAGATAATTTTTAACGTGGACTATGGCTGTTATAATAAAATATTTAAAAACTCTTGTTACTGTAACTTTATTATCTTGGTTTATAATTTCGTCTGCTCAAGCAAGATGGGCGAAATATGAGGATGCTTCCCTTGAATTCAAGTTGTTTGATAATGATATTATTGTCAATAAGGATGGTACTTATGAGGTGATCGTAACAACGAAGGCGTTAATTCTGAAGGAAGGGGGCAGAAGTAGTTTTTCTTCATACAGTTTTAATTATAATGGTGATAGTTCTAAAGTTGAGATCATAGAGGCCAAAACGATCTATAATGGCAAAGAATATGTAGTTACTCAAGATATGATAGAAGATAAACCGCTAGCTAGCGTTGGGCAAGGGTTTGATCAGTTTAAGCAAATAATTATCTCATTTCCGAAAGTGGAGCTAGGAGCAGAGATCTATTTAAAATATAAATTAGTTGAACAAAAGATTCCTGTGGATGGTTTTTATAGTTGCAATTTGTATTATGGTATAAGAGGTTATTGGCAAGCAAGTACTACTAAGATTTATTCCAAATTACCTTTAGAAGTTAAAGTAAATGACCCACAACAAGTACTAAAAATTGTCAATGAAACAACAAAAACTGGGCAGTATATCACGATTACTTTAGAAAAACCATTTTATGCAGAGGTAATAAATGAGCCTGGGAATGGGATATTAAATGTCAAACGCTCTACTTGGGTTTCATTATCTAGTTTAATTAAGTGGGGGGATTTAGCTAAAAAATTAGCTCCTGGCTATGATAGAGTCATTAAGCAGTCACTGCCTAAAATGTTTAGAGATATAGCAGATTTGGCAGAGAGCAAAAAAGAAGATAAGGAAAAAATTAATTTTATTACTTCTTCATTAAATGAAAAAATACAATATATGGGCGATTGGCGCTCAGTAGAAGGACGTTATTTTCCTCGTGATTTAAATAAAATCGCTACTTCTCAAATAGGGGATTGTAAAGATTTTACTGCGGCCACAGCCGCTATTTTAAAAAAAATAGGGTTTGAAGTCCACCCTATTCTAGTGCCCCGGGGAATTTATAATTTTTTTGAACCGGATCAGTTCCTACCTAATATAGGGAGTTTTAATCATGTAATGCTTAAGGTAACTAGTAAAGATAAAAAAGTATATTGGATTGACCCAACTAATGTAGTGAGTATGGCTGGGGGGATTTATCCTGATATTGCTAATAAGCTTGCTTTAGTGTTATCTTCTTCTGAAGCAGGTTATACTAAAATTCCTGATATCTCATTTCAAAATTCAAAATTTATAGCTTATCATGAATTAACTATAGATAATAATATTGTAGATGAAAAAGGCCAAATTACTATGCAAGGAGAGTCAGCTTTCTTTATAACAGGGACTGGGCTATATTATTCAAGTGAACAATTAAGAGATTTAGTTTTTCATACAATCAGTGGCGTGCATCTTAATGAAGAGGAAAAGAAAAATCTAGAATTACCTGATCTTACTTCCCGTATTGTAAAAGACGTGGTAATTAAATATGAACTTCAACAAAAAAACCAACTTTTTAAAACTAATCTAGGTTGGGCTTTAACTTTAGGGTCTAATCATTGGTTGTACAAGGTGGTAGATACAGTTCCGGATCAAATATCAGATATTTTTATAGGTACTCCTGAAACGCGGGAAAAGCATATGGTATTAAAAAACCTAACAATTAAAAATTGTGAAAAATTAAATTTTGAAATAGATTCTGCATGGTTTTCGGTAATTAGAAGATGTAAATATCAAGATAAAGGAACAGAATTTATTGATACAATATCCATAAAAAAAAGTTTTATCACCAATGAAGAATTAAAAACTACTGAATATAAAAACTTAAAAACTCAGTTAGATAATAATTTTGAGGGAGCATCTATAATAATAAGTGAATAAATAAATTTAAAACTAAAAGATAGATATGTATGGGGATGAGTTTTGCGCATTTATTAGTAATATTACTAATTGTCTTGCTATTATTTGGTGCGGGAAAATTACCGCAGGTAATGTTAGATTTAGCAAAAGGGCTGAAAGCCTTTAAGGAAGGGTTGAAAGATACTGATAAAAATAAGGATGATCCACTATAAATAGGTTGCTTTTAATTAATGTCCATACCCTCTCTCCTACACTTATTAAACTCAATTACTTGAAAAGTGGCGGAAAAGATTGTGTAATAAGTTAATAAGTAGAGAGGGAATGATGATTCTAAAATTTAGCAACAAAACTTTAATAATTAGAAGATTACTAGCTCTTAATTTAATAGTACATATGTTCTTTACTGTGCCTATAGCCTTTCTTTATATTGAGTATAAGTTTAATTATAAAGTTAGTTTAGATAAAAAAGTTAGTACTTTAATAGTGGTAATAATTACTAGTACTTATAACGGCTTTTCTTATTTATTCTAAATTCGGTTTAGGATTAAATAATAAAGGTGAAACCACTAATTTAAAGCTCTTGAATAGAGAATAACTTAAAGTATAAGTAAAAATTTTGAAAGATAAATAAAAATTACTGATAGCACAAATTTTCATAATATGCTACAATCGTCATGGCGAGCAAGCTGAAGGTGAGCGTGGCAATCTAAGAAAAAATCAGTTAAGTCATCGTATTTTTGGCAGATTTTACGAATTGCTTCGCGTGGAGCTCGCAATGACGCTGAAGATATAGGATGTGCAATAACTTTCGATAGTTGCGGGGCCTTATGGTTTCGTGTCTCCTACAAATTTTCTACCAGAAACGAATTATGCTAAGGAAGTCTATTCTGGACAAAAGTTACTTTAGAGAGTGAGAGTATAAAAACTATGGTTCAATTTATTACCTTACCACCTTTTTCCTCTTATGACGATACCGTAAAATTAATGGAAGATACGGTAAGTAAGGTAATAAATAAATTGTCAGATGAGGTAATTTATTTAGCTGAATATAACGATATTTATACAGCGGGCAGTGGTTTTAAAGAAGAGGAATTAATAAATCCTGGCAATATCCCTATAGTTTATACTAATAGGGGTGGAAAATTTACTTACCATGGGCAAGGTCAAAGGATTATATATCCAATCCTTGACTTATCACACCCAAGGCGCCAAAAAGATTTGAAATTATATATCAGATTATTAGAAAAATGGATTATTAGTAGCCTCTCATATTGGGGAGTTAAAGCTTTTACTATAGAAAATAAGGTCGGCATATGGGTAGAAGAAAATGATAAGTTAGCCAAGATTGCCTCAATAGGAGTAAGGGTAAAAAAATGGGTTACCTATCATGGCATTGCTGTTAACATTTCAACTAACCTTGAGAGATTTCAGGGAATTGTTGCTTGTGGTATTAAGAATTTATCCCTAACTTCTTTAAAAAAATTGAATATTAATATAACATTGCCACAATTTGATCGAGTTCTTCAAGATAATTTTTATAAAATTTTAAGGTAATATGAAAGAAGATATAGCTAACCAGATGCAGTCTGTTCAAGCATTTAAACTTAATATAGATGGTGATTTACAACGATATCTGAACTCTCATAGATTTGATGCGGCAAATCCTATGCCGGGTTCTCTTCCGCTAGATATATACATACATGCAATGTCAGAATTTAGAACTGATGGATTAAAATTATTATATGATAGTCTGAATAATAAAACTGTTTCTTCTATAGAAGAAGTAAGATCATTATGTGCTCCTGTCCTTTTAGCAGATCTGGAAAAGTATAGTAAACGTAAAGAGTATTATACTAATGAAATTTATTATACTAAGGAAGGGGATCGTACTACGGGAGGCGCTCCAATTTTTCAACAAGAATTTTATGAGGAATTAGAGAAGCCAAATGATGAGAGATCCGCTGAATTACAAAAATTTTTAGAGTTTTTTTCTGCGGCAAAAAATAAAGAGATTTTTTTTCTTAAGAACGGCCAAAATATTACCTCTCCAGAATTTATTTCTACAATGATGTTGCTTAATTGCAACGAAGAAGGTATGACAATAAATGAATTACAAGGACAATTGAAAAAATATCTTGACCTCTACGCAAAAGTGTATAAATCCCAAGTAGAACTAGATTTAGGAATAGCAAAAGAGCCTGGATCAGGAAGAAGTGCTATTCTCTTAAAAGATCAAGATGGACAAACCAAGCTAATTGATATGGATGAATTAGAACAATTACCTACTCTAACTGACGAACAAAAAGATTTTATTAAAACTAGTTGGCATCAAGGTACATTTATATCTGGATATTACTGCAATGCATGTATGACAGGAGGTTTAGCGACAAAAATATTTAAAGCTACTGGTAAAGAAGAAAGGATTGACTGGAATATGAGATTTACCAAAAGAGAAAGTTTAGTAATTGATATTACTACACCAAATGAAGTCAAGTTGTACAATCGTTGTTATATGCAAGAAGCATCACTGAAATCTTCGGCTTTACGTGATTTAACTATTGGTGTTTTAGAAGTTGATGTTTCTAATCTACAAGGCAAAAGCTTTATTCCTGGTTGTGCTGAGAGGCCGAAAATCAATTTTTATATATCTTCCCTTGACCCCAAGCTCCAATTCGATCTTCCAGCTGATCTTCCCATTGAACTAATCGATGTAACTCAGCCACATCCCTATCTGAATCCAGATTATACGGCAACGTACTTAGAGGAAATCCTTGCTCATGGACCGCAGCTTGGTAAAGCTATTCCTCCACTTATCTATTTTCAAGGAGAAGAGAAAGCACCAGAATTGATACTTTTAAGTATAGTAAATTCAGATCTTGACGACAACAAGACAAGTCAAGTGCTAGAAGGTATTATAAAAAAACGAGGAGAGAATTTTTTTACTGATCCCATAAAGATTTTAGCGGCTGAATTAATTGCTAAAATAACAACCAGAGGAGAGGAGTTAACTGCAGAAGATAAGAAATTTATTAAAATTGCTGAGTTGACTTTGCCGCAGGATAAATCCTATACTAAGGAAGATACCCCTTTAAAAAAAGTAATAGCTGGGTTAAATAGTCTAACACTCCATAAAGAAAAGTCAGGATATGATACAGAAGAATTAGAATACGATATGTTATATGATATAGGAGGACAAGAAGAAAAATCAGCTGTTCAGCACTATGTAAGTTTTGAACAAAACTTAGAAAAGCAAAAGAAATTCGCATTTAAAAAATTAGAAGAATATTTAAAAAATGAAACTGATATCGATAAATTAGATACCTCTACGGTTACGAGACTAGCTAGTACGATCATCGCTATTCTTGAGCCAGTCCTTAAGGATGAAGAGAAAAAGAAGTTTGAGAAGATGGAGGAATTAGTTAGAGGTTTGGGTAGCTCTGGAGGAAAAGTACTGAGTTGGAGGCAATGGGGGTATGCGTTTCTAGACCAAATAAAGGATCTACTAAGTGGAAGTACCACAAAACAAGAACTACGTGCGTCTGAACCAGTGTTCTTTGACATCTTAAAGAATACTTTAAGATCATCAGGTACAACTACCTATTCACCTACACAGGTAGTTGGAAGACCACAATCAGCACCCATTAGTAGGTAATTAATCTGAATTACGAGAACTATCCGCATAACAACTTATGCAGGCAGTTCGGGTAATTTCGCATCAAGTGGGCAATGTGCAAATGCAGGGGGAATTTTAAATACATTCAACCCCGCCTGCAGCTGTATAGATCGAAGTCCCGTATCTCTTCTTAAAATTCCCTAGCAGAATAGTGAATTCTGCAATAGATCTATTACAGACTCTTATTTATTATAGGTATGTTCTTTAAAAATATTGTTAGCTTTAATAAAGAAAAATTACATAAAGCTATAGATTATATTATCCATCATAGCAACCATATTGATTATCCTTTAGAAATAGCTGAAATTATTTTAGCGATTTATCCAACTAATAATGCTCTTATTGCAGGTTTACTCTCTACTACCTTAATAGATATAGATCTGCCTGCAGTTGCCTTACGGCTCCAAGAAATTGAAAATAATTTCGGCTTCCAAATATCCCAAATAGTAGACTCTGTTACCAAACTATCGACTATTAGTTACTTACCTTATAACAGAATTCAAGCGCAAAAGTTTTGTGACTTATTATATTTAATACCAGCCGATATAAATGTTACAGTAATAATTATTAAACTAGCTTACTTACTGCATAATATTAGTGTATTTTCCCAAAATTCATCCGTTGAAAAACGGGCTATTACTGCTTTAGAGTTAATGGAAATTTATATACCCTTAATGGCTAAAATGGGGCTCCTAGAAATTAAAAATGAATTACAAGAAATTTGTTTAAAAATTCTAGAAGCTGATGCAAGAGAATATATTTTAAGTCATTTACGTTTTATTTCGAATGATGGAACAGAAAATCTAATAAATAAGATTATTAATGAACTGAAGAATAGTTTGAGTGCAATGGGTATAAAAGCACAAATATTTGGTAGAATTAAATCTTCTTATTCTATTTGGCTAAAAATGTTACAAAAAAATATTAGTGTAGAGCAATTATATGATATCATTGCTTTTAGAGTTATAGTTGATGAGGTAGAAGATTGTTATAAAGTTTTGGGTATTATTCATAGTCGATATAAGATTGTTAAAGGAAGGTTTCGTAATTATATTAACAAACCGAAAAAAAATGGTTATCAATCGTTGCATACAGTAGTTATTGGGCCAAATCAATGTAACATAGAAATACAAATACGTACTAACGCTATGAATAAGCGTGCTGAACAGGGGGCGGCAGCACATTGGAAATATAAAAGTAATTTAACAACTATTAAAGATCGAATGTATATTGTGTATCAATATTTATATCAAACAGTATATTTGCCTTTGGTGAATATCACGAGAACACCAGAGCAAGAGAGGGTGGGGCAACTTCTAGTATTGCCTAAACTTCTAACTAAAGAAATCCCTATTGCCCAAAATATGGATATTATTTTACCAATTAGTACTAATGACGATAGAATTTATAAGCATAACGTAGTGCTTATGCCGATAGAATTAAGCAGGTCTTTCAGTATAATTGAAAGCAATTCAGAAGATATTGAAGTTAATGAATCAGTGCCAGAAAACATTTATTATTTTCCTATATTTTCCTTAATTAATATCACTGTAGATCATATAAATAATGATCTGCACTCAAGCAACCTTTACTTGAAAAGTCAGATTGAGAGTCAGGAGAATATTAATTCGCGCCATAAACTACAGGAAGAATTACCTGCCCCTCAAATTCAACAGACCTTAATAACGAATCATAAGCTTGCTCCTATACGTACACCTGCAAAGGTTACTATCAATAATAATATGAAAGGTAATAATAGTAATCTAAAAATAGCAAAACCAGTAATAAAGACAAAGGAAAATTTAGTGGAACAGCTAGAAGAGGGGAGAGGAGAGATGCTAGAAGGACTAATAAGAGGACCAGTAGAGAAAGCAGGCGAAGGACCAGTAGAGAAAGCAGGCGAAGGACCAGTAGAGAAAGCAGGCGAAGGACCAGTAGAGAAAGCAGGCGAAGGACCAGTAGAGAAAGCAGGCGAAGGACCAGTAGAGAAAGCAGGCGAAGAACTAGTAGAGAAAGCAGGCGAAGGACCAGTAGAGAAAACAGACGAAGAACCAGTAGAGAAAACAGACGAAGAACCAGTAGAGAAAGCAGGCGAAGGGCCAGTAGAGAAAACAGGCGAAGGGCCAGTAGAGAAAACAGGCGAGGAGCTACAAGAAAAATTTTTCACAGAAGTTGATAAAGAGAATATTGAAGAAGTTAGAGAATTAGTGAAATTAATAAGATTTGATATTATTAGGTATCCTTGTTATTTCCCTTTAGTAGATGTTAATAAAATAGATCAAAATGATGGTAATACACCATTTTCGTTAGCGGTGCAAGAAGAAAATATAATAAAATTACAGGAATTATTACTTTTGCAAGATGAAACTGGTAATTATCTCGCAAACATTAATATAACAAATAACAAAGGTGATACCCCACTTACCTTAGCATTAAAGCTTGGTAATATGGAAATCGTATTATTATTAATGTCATTAAAAGATGCCAATGATAAATTATTGTTAAATATTGGAAAACAAGAGCAATGTTTGCTTGATAATATGTTATTAGTATTAATTAATGATCAGCAGCTAGATAATGCCCAAGACTTATTCCTAGCAATGAGAAAACATAGCCTGCCGGTATTAAATATTAGCTCTACCCATAAAGATGGACTTCTAATAAATGCTATCAAAGAATTGCTACAATTAACGTTACTTAAAACAGAAGGAGATGACGAAGAAGATCCGTTTATAACGGATTTTATAGTAGGGAAATTAACAGAAGATAATTCCTTAAAACTTTTAATGATAAAATGTTTATATAAGGTACTTATAGCACGAGATCTAGGAAAAAGCCTAGCAGAAAATCAGGATCTTAAAAATATCGTCCTGAAAGCAGAAGCCATAACATTAGGGGGTCGAGAGTTAATAGTAAATTATTTATATCCCAAATACTTGGCTACAAAACTATATTTTGCAATCTTTAAAGAAGATATTAAGACAATTAAAAATTTAATAGTTGAATTTGGTGATGAGTATGATTATGAAGGCGCATATAAATATTTTTCAATACTGCGAAATAAATATGAAATGCCTTTTGAAAAGGAGGAGAAGATTACAAACCTATTATATCGCCAGATGGGTATAAGGAGTGATTTTGATAGATTGTCCTTAACACTACAAGCACGCGATTATCAGAAACTTGAGGAGTTTATAGACAAAGGATTAAATATTAATGACCTTAATAAGGAAGGGAATACAGTATTTATTGATTTAATTAGTTTCGGGGGAGATACCGATATTGATATAGTGAAGAAATTACTTACCTTCAAGGATAAGAAAGGTGAATATTTGGTAGATATTAATTATGCTGATCCAGGCGGTAATACAGCATTATTGTGTGCGGCGCAAGAAGGATTTCCAGAAATAGTTAAATTATTAAGTAAATTAAAAGATAGTAAGGGTAGACCTGCAATAAATATTAATCAGGTAGATGAGTTTGGTAAGACAGCAATTTTTTATTTTTCAACTGACGATTCAGTAAAACAAGTGCTAAGACAACAGGGAGCATGCGAGCCAATGCCAGATAGTAACACTGTTGAGAGTTTTATTAAAAATCCTCAATCTAGCCATTCTAAATATGTAGAGCTACAGGTACTGGAAATACTATCTAACTTAAAGGAAGAATTTCACAAGCAAGATACAGATAAGAATATCGAACAAATTATTGCAGAAATAAAAGACTATATTTACTTGTTACAAACTGACCAAGCAGCACGGGATAAAACTATTACTTTTGCAGAGGATGAAATAACCATTGGTATTAGAGATTCTGATTCAATCCGCACATTGAGTAAGAAAATTTTGGTAAAAGATGGCTTACAAAATGCTAAAAAGATGGTGGATTATTTACTAGAAAATCCAACCGCAATCCCTAGCTTCAATATTAAAGAAGTATTAAGCTTAGCCTGGTTAAAAATAAAGCAAGATGAAGAAGCGAGAAATTGTGAGTTGAAAAGTAATCTAATTAAAAATTTAATCCAAGCTTCTTATGAATATAGTAAGGTTGAGACCTTAGAAAAAGATAATGTAGAGTTACTTTGCGCTCTAGACGCTTCAACTAGTAGTAGCGATAATATATTATCCGACGCTGTAACTATTTCAGAAAAAGTCCCCGATGCAACTTGTATTCGTGGGGCTATTCATGTAATAATTTCTACAGCTGTGCCTTTTGATCCAATAGATGATACGGTATTAGAAGCAGGAGAATTTGGTAAGAACTCTCTTAAAGTGACACAATTATTGCACAGAATATTGGATGAGCTCTATGCAAGTGAACAAGGCAAGCAATTAATAGAAGATGTTTTAGAAGAGTTAGTAGCAAATGATCAGACAAAATTTCAAGCTGTTCAACAATTAAGAGGTATATGTAATCAAGTCTTATATCAGGATTACCAAAAAGAAAAGCTACTTAGTGATTCTGATTTTCAAATATTTCAAGAAATATTTGATAGCTTAATACCATATTATCCTACTACCCAGAATGATAACCCAAGTAAATTTATGATTGAAAAAGATATTCTCCAAGATGATCTTGATATTAATATGCCGGCGGAGCCGGAGCCTGATGTGCCGTTAGATAATCCTCCTTTAGAGCAACAGGTAGCTGTCTTAGGAGATATAATAGAAGCTGTAGGTGGTAATAATTTTGGCACTCCTCAAGGTTATGACCTCGATAAGCTTTTGATTGAAAAGAATGCTCTTCAAGCTGAGCTTAACCTAATGGCAGATTATAAGAGATCTTTAGAGCAAGAGATAGCTGAGTTAAGAGATATGGAAGCTGCAGCTTCTATATTTAGTTTTGAAGAGTATAATGACTTCAAATGAAATTGGGATAGTGGAATAAGGGCCAAATCTCAAGAGTTGTTCTTAAGGGTCTTGCAAGGGGTGAAGCAACCTTTTAAGTCTATAAGTTTTAATTGTCTATATAATTTTCACCTCACATATCTTGTAAATAAGTTAGGAATATTATCATTAATCAAATAACTAATATGTCCCCCTTCTACTTCAAAGAAGGTAGAGTTTTTTAATAATTTATGTAAAGCTAAAATAGATGACTTTGGTACTAGCTTATCATTATTTGCAGTTATCTGATATATCGGCTTTACTATTAAGGAAGGGTCTATAATAATATTATTTACTTTCCATTGCAGCTCTACAAACATATTATCTCTTATTATGTCGTTCATAATTTGCAGATAGGTACTTTTTGGTAAAGCAGTTCCCGATAATAACCAATTTTCTATTCTAAAAGCTAGATCTCTTTCTTCTTCTGATTTAAGAGTAGAGAATTTATCAAGCTTATCATTAAACTGATTAGGAAATAGCAGAAAAAAAAGTATCTGAATATATAGCTTCGGAATCATTGGCAAATTTTGCACATGCAAATCTAATCCCAAATATTGATATATATTATAGGGTAGAGAAAAATGGGAAAAGTCCCAGCCGGTAGATAATAAAGTTACGGTGTTAATTGAACCTGGCACTATTACAGCAGCGGCAATGCTTAAGTTACCCCCTATACAATGTCCTATTAAATCTATAGCATGAATATTTTTTTGCCTTAATTCTCCAATAATTTCTATTACTCTTAGTGCATAATCCTCTAATAAATAATCAGCTTCATTAAGCTCAAACCAATCAACTAAAAATACCTGCCCATATTGTCTTAAATTATCTATAAAACTTTTTGAGTTAGATAAAAAAAGAATCTCTGGGGAGTTAAAAATTGAAGGAATAACTAAAAAACTTCTCTCATTATTATTCTTTAATCCTTTATAATATAAAATTTGATAATATGGTGTTTTTGCTATTTGTCTCCCTAATTTTAAATAATTATTACCCAATAAGTACCTGGCAGAATAGTCATTATACTCATGAAAATATTTCTGATATTTGTCTTGTAACATATTTTTTGTCTTATAACCTTTTTATATCATATAATCTTTATTGCACTAAGTGTAATTTCTAATATTATTAAAAAATATTTCTTGCAAGTGCAACTTATATTTAATACAATTGAATTAATATCAGAAAGGTTAACTGTCATATTAGTTGATTATACTTGAGGATTATTCTAGTTCTTTAAACTATAACAAATTATAGCATAAATAAATTAGACCCCTAAGTAATTTCAAGAAAATATTTTTTGCTGTAAGTTTGTAAGGCTTACAGTAACTTGTTGTAGGCTAACTTAATCAGTACTGTTTGGCAGTTGCACCGGTATTTTACATACTTAAATAAAAAGACTCCAATAGAGAGTGGTCATCAAATACTAATACTTGCCTTTAATTTTTTATGACCTTGATTAGCACTATCTCTCTTTTTTATATAGTTGGTGAAAGAATTAGCAAGCCTGTGATCTTCTTGTGCAGAGTTTGGTTGATATGTAATTAGCTGCTCATTACTTGTGTTAACTATTGCTTTTATTAGTTTAGTTTTATTTTCTATAGTCCAATTAAAATTTATTTGTTGTATTAATATTTCTAATGCAAATATTAGATGTCTATTATTTTGTCTTATTTGATCTCTATCTTTAAACATTTGGTTTATAAGTAGAGGATGTTCTTTGTCTACATGTTCTGATAAGCGTTTTTCTTCCAAGAATGTTTCTTCATGGCCTAACAGGTAATCAAACAGCATTTGACATCTTTTTGTTTCATCGGGAGTTATTGTATCTGCGGTTAATTCTTTAAGCTTAAACATGTTATTTTTCTATTTATTAGCTAATATAAACTAAATTGTTATATTCATTATCTATAAACTTGTAAAGTAAAAATAAACTCTTTACCGCTAATTAACCTGAATAAAAAATTTTTATTAACTTTGTATACATAATATTAGATTTTGTAAAAATTATTTATATAATAATATGATATACTAAATGTATTAAGATAAGTAGCCTTGTTCTGCTAGATTAAGAAATAGTAACTTAAAATTTTAAAAAGAATTTTATGACTGATGCCTCAGCTTTCTTACACTTCCGCTGACATTCCCTATTCACCAGGACGCCATGCTTAAATATTTAGGCTGCGCTGGTTTTTCTTATTTGGCACTGCAAAACCTATACCCTGGGGCTTAGTAAAATCTTCTTTTCTATGTGGCACTTTATTGCTAATAAGGAGAGTAAAATCTTTAGGTGTGAATTGAAATTTAACAAAATTCTTTTGCTGTTTTGAATCATTTAATCTATCGTTTGGGTTATCAATTTCTAGTAATTTTATGAACTTCTCTTTAACAATATCTGGGGTTTGAGGATTATTTAATTGTTTAATTAATTTTTTCATACTACTAGTACTTGTAGTTAACTCTCCTCCTACTTTATTAGTTGCAACAATAGTAACTAATTCTGATAAAATTTCATTAGGTAATTTATCTTTCCAAGCTTCTTCTTTACAAAGATTAAGAAGACTATCTAATTGTTTTGTATGACTATTGATTTTTGTATTAATTAATGCTTCAATAAAGGATTGATGTGAAATTTTTTCATAAGTATCAAGTATAAAATTTTTATACTCTAAGTTAAGATCAACTTCTTGAGCAAATTCATAATTATTGACATAGTTCATTACTTGCAGATAACCTTTAATATTTAAATAATCACTTTGATTTTGAGCTTCATTGAAAGAAAGGACACCTATTTTTCCTGTATTAAGTAGTACTGTGTTACCAGCATTTTTTCTTAAATTCTCATATGATTTATTTTGTTCTTCAATAAAAGAGAACTTTCCTTTTAGCCCAGAAATTTTTTTAAATATCACATTAACTAGAAAATTGGCTATTTTATGAGAACCAACAAGAGTTTTTTTGGCGCTATAAACCGCCTTAAACCCTGCGTCATCACCAAACATCAGATCAAAAGCAAAACACATTGTGCGTCCTTGAGTTTTTGCTTCTTGTATTTTGTTTTTATCATGAGTAATATCCTCAATTTCTGTCCCCTGATCTTGTGATAACTTGCCCTCATTAAAATATCCCATTGGAATCTGATCTGCAAAACCTCCATCTATATATTTCTCTCCATCTATGGTATGAGGTTGGAGAACAAGAGGTAGAGAAGCAGAAGCTCTACAAGCATCAGCTATTGAAATGTCAGGCGTATTTTTATCGTTAAAAAGTATTAAATTACCATCTGATTGTTTAATAGCAGTAATGATTAACCCTTTAAATTTAACTGGATTAAGTAGTTGGAGTAAAGCAAGGTCCTTGAAAGTAATATCTTCATTAGTATTACTTTTAGCTTTTAAATCTGTAGAAGTCAAGATTTGATCTTACAGACACTATAAATTTTGCACCTGATTGTCAGTTAAATTTTGACTGTCAGATATATATTCAAGGTACAAGATTTCATTATTCTTTTCAACAGCTAATTTTTTACTATCTTGAAAAGTTTGCATAGGGGTTTTACCATAACAATATTTTCCTGAATGTGGCCTTTCATGATTGTAATACTCTAACCAAATATCAAGATCTAGCTGTAAATCTTCAAGGGATGTATAAATCTTTTTTCGCATAGCTGTATCAAAGAATTCCTGTTTCATAGTTTTGTTAAAACGCTCACACATACCATTGGTTTGAGGCGAGTAAGCGCGAGTAACAGTATGTTCTATACCTTCGATGCTTAAGAATAACTCAAAAGCATGATGCTCTATATTGCCTTTATATTCGCTCCCCCGATCAGTAAGGATACGTAAGATAGGTATCCCTTGGTCCTCATACCATGGTAATATCCGGTCATTGAGCATATCAGCACTCGTCAGCGCTGTTTTCTCAGTATATAGTTTAGCATCTGCTACTCTGGTATAGCTGTCGATAAAGACCTGAGAATAAACCTTACCTATACCTTTAAAATTGCCAACATAATATGTATCCTGGCACCCTAAATAACCTGGATGCTGCGTTTCTATCTCACCATGGGCTTCTTTCTCATTACGACGCTTCTCTAATACTTGTAACTGGGCTTCGGTAAGAACAATACCATCTTGAGCCATCTTAGCTTCTAATGCTTTAAGCCTTTTATTGATATTGTTTAAATCATTACGCAACCAAATTGATCTTACCCCACCAGGTGATACAAGAACACCTGTCTTCTTAAGCTCATTTGATACTCTCAGTTGCCCATATGCTGGATATTCTACAGCCATATCCACAACTGCTTTCTCCACACGTGGATCTACTCTATTAGCTATTATGGGCTTCTTCCGACTTATTTCGTATAGGGCTTCTTCTCCTCCAGTTTCATATAATTCTTGAAATCTATAGTAACTATCTCTACTATATCCCATAGCCTTACATGCTGCTGATACATTGCCTAAACTCTTTGCTAGCCCTAATAACCCTAGTTTGGGCTTTATTATTTTTGATTTAAGTTCATTGTGACCTTCCATTTTTTTATCTGTATTTTTTATACATTATTTTTATTAAATGTAAGATCAAATGTCAACTAATACAAATAATTTAGTTCCCAATTATATAAACCAGCGATTAAATTAAATCTTAGAGCAAATCTTTTACGTCGATTTCGATATTTATCAGCAATAATTTTAAAACGTTTTAGCATGCCGATAACATTTTCATTCAGGGCCCTGGTACTTGCCAGTTTTTGGTTATTTTTCTTATCTTGTTTTGTTAATGGATTTTTTTTAGTCTTCTTTTTTGGTAACTCAGATTTAGCATGAATCTTTTGTAACCCTTGATATCCAGTATCGGTAATTACATTAGTATCAGGATGGATATTAATTTTGGATTCCTTAAATAACCTAAAATCATGTCGTTTACCATTTGCATAATTTGTACATATTATTTGTTTTGTCTTTTTGTCTACTACCAGCTGAGTTTTTAAAGTATGTCTTTTCTTCTTACCTGAATAGTAGCGTTTTTGTCTTTTTTTGGACGCTGGATAGGACTTTCTGTGGCATCAATTAGAATGGTTTCATACGTCATATCACTTTTAACTAAAGCTTTCTTACCAGGAAGAGCAAAATCCGGATGCTTAATTAAAGTATCTTCTACCCATTTTATATTCCGATAACAACTACTTTCAGATATTCCATATGAAGCTGATATATGAAAATATGTTCTATATTCCCTTATATATTCTAGGGCCATCAATAACCTCTCTTCTATACTTAAATGGTTTGGTTTGCCCCCAAATCTTTTCTTCTTTGTTTCTGCTTCTTCTAAAATAATAGTCATTCTTGCAAAAGTATTCTTCTTAACCCCTGTTAAACGTCTAAATTCTTCTTCCCCAAACTTTTTAAGTTCTTCATATCTCATATGATAAAATTCCTAAAATCTTATCATTTTATCCTATATCCTAGGTTATGCAAGAAGTCTATTATTAAGTGGGGTTGTTGAATGAATAAAGTTATTTTTCTCTAAAAATATCATGGGGTTAATTGTCCATCCCCGCTAAAAGGTACATTAAGGAATATTTTTTTATTTTCCAAAATTTATTCTTTTAAAATTAATACATTTTTAATCACTTTTTTGTGTCAAAAACACGTATTTCTGGTATCCCAAAACATTAAAACATTTTTATAACATACTTTGCTAAAAAACTGCTCTAAAACTAGTACCAATTGACTTTACGAAAAAATACTCTATCATTTGAGTTTTTGGGACATGTTTTTAATAAAGAATAAGCAGACAGTAAATGATCAATGAAATTTGGTTATGCTAGGGGTTCTAAGAATGAACAAAGCTTAGATGTATGGACCACGAATTCCAGGAAACTGACAAATTAGTAGATTAAGAACCTCTGTATGTTAATTAAACTTTGGTTTTATCAATTAAGGGTGTACATTATAGAATTTAGTATTTCCCCTATTTAAAATAGGGGTTATAATATTTCTGCTCATTTAAAATAAATCGTCATGCTCAGTATTATTTCTTCATCGAAATCTCAGAATTTCCTGCATGCCACAATTAGCACCCCAGCAACACAACCTTATTGTACTAAGAAAACTCATCATTTATTACAAATATGTAAAGATTTATCTACAGATCAGATTAAGCAATTAATGAAGGTTAGTGATAAAATTGCCAAACTTAATTATGAGCGATTCCAAAATTTTGACAACCAGGTTTCTAAGCAAGCTATACTCGCTTATACCGGAGATGTGTATCAAAAGATTGATACACAAAATTTTTTTCAAGAACAAATTAACTTTTTACAAAATCATTTACTGATTATCTCAGGATTATATGGAGTACTTAAACCTCTAGATTTAATTAAACCTTATCGCTTAGAAATGTCAGTAATCTTACCAAACTTAGAGAAATTAGCAAATTTTTGGCAAGATCATGCTACTGCTTATATCAATCAAATATTAGTAACTCACTCAAGTAAATATCTTATCAATTTAGCGTCCAATGATTATGCTATTGCCATAAAGCAGCATAATTTGCAATACCCTATAATTAATATCCATTTTAAAGAAGAAAGAAATAATAAATTACAGGTAATAGGTATCAATGCTAAAAAAGCTAGAGGTAAAATGATAAATTATATCGCTAAAAATCTTATCGATACTCCAGAAAAACTGCAAAAATTTACAGAACTAGATTATCAATTTCATGAAAGTCAATCCTCTGAGCAGGATTGGGTGTTTATTAAAGTTAATTAAGAGTTTATAATTTTCGTTGTAAAACAATACTAAGGGTAGATATAGATGATCAACTTTGATAATAAAGTGCGAGATGGCAATACCCTTGATCTTAGTAATTGGGCAATTCAGGAGGATATACCACATTTAATAGAGTTTTTAAAAATTACTCCTAATATTACTCATCTAAATTTAAAACATACTGACATTAAAGGTAAAGGACTAAGAGTGTTGGCACAATCAAAAACTTTAGGTAATCTTACTCACTTAAATTTACAATCTAACCAGATTAATGCTAATAGAGCAAAGATAATAGCACGGTCAGAAATTTTCAGCAACCTTAGTACTCTAAATTTAAGTTTTAACAATATTGATGCGAATGGGATAAGAGCAGTAGCACTCTCTCCATATCTCACTAATGTTACGGATCTAAATTTATATAGAAATAACATTGGTAATGATGGCTTAAGAGAATTAATGGCATCAAAAAATTTGAACAAACTTATTAGTTTAAATTTAGGATATAATGGTATCAGCAATGATGGAATGGAATATGTAGCAAATTCAGAGAATCTAAGCAATCTTCGTGATCTATCTTTTAGGGGTAATAATATTACAGCAAATGGAATGAGAGAACTAGCTCAATCAAAAAATCTAGGTAAACTTGTTAACCTAGATTTAGGAACTGAAAGTATTATAGAATCTTACAATAAGATTGGTAATGAAGGATTAATTGCTTTAGCACAAGCAGAAATTCTCACAAAACTTATGATACTCAATTTATCAGTAAATCACATAACGTTTAATGGAATAAAAGCGCTTGCGCACTCGCCATATCTAAATAATCTTATGGTTCTTGATTTGAGAAGTAACACAATTGGGGATAACGGAGCCAGAGAGCTAGCCAACTCAGAAAATCTTGGTAAAGTTCATTACCTAGATTTAGGATATAGCGGCATTAATGCTGATGGAACGATAACTTTAGCGCAATCACCATACCTCACTAATGTGACCAATCTTATTTTAGATGGAAATGGTATAGGTAATAAAGAGTTAATGGTTTTAATTCAATCACCCTCCTTAGCTAATCTTACTCACCTTAGTTTAGAGAGTAATAATATTAGCGATGAAGGAGTGATATTTTTAACACAATCAAATATTCTCAATAACCTCACTAATGTAAATTTAGTTACTAACCCTAATATTGGTGCTAAAGGGATAATAGCAGCTGCAAAATCTTGTAAAAACAGGAGACAACTCGCTTACCAATTTGATGACGACCCTAGGGGTACAGATCAGAGAGCTTTTAACTTACTATCCTCTGCTTATAGAACTAGTGATAATAATATTAGCGAGCAAGTAATAAAAGATATTATTTTTGAATTAGCTCCTTATGAACATAGTGCAGGTTTTATCAAATATTTTATCGAACATCTAGATGAATATCCATTTCCCATCAATACAATAGATAAGCATGGCAACTCTTTATCACATTACTTTAGTCATGATCCACAAATGTTACAACTTTTATTTGAACATGGCTATATTCCTAAAAAAGAAATTGATCGTGATAGGCAATTAGCAAGAATAGCGGCAGATGCGCATTCATCACATGATCCAGAAGTAATAGCAAGAAATAGATTTTATGTCGAAAAATTAATGAAGGAAGTACAGTGCAATGAACAAGAGTTAGAAACAGCAGCTTTGGCAGCGATTAATAATATTCAAAAACTTGATAATATTTATAATGATAAACAAAAAACAGCCTTCCTTTGTTTACCTATAACACAAGAAGAAAGAAGTAGTGTATTAGCTGCAGTCCATAATCCAGAGCAGCGGATTCTATACATGACCAATGATCAAGAATTTAGCAAATACATAATTAAAGAAGCAGTAAAAACATTGACTACTACACAAACATTTCGTAGTAATGAACAAATGATGATTTCATACCAAGATAATAAAAAGATATCATTATTTGATTCCATAGCCTTAGTACAGTTATTGATTAATCAATCGAAACCCTCAATCGAAGTAGCAAGCCATCTATGCATAGATAGTTTTAAAGACAATGCAGAACAAGTGAAGAAAAATTTTGCTGCACTTGAAAGATTAATGCCTGGTTGTAGCATAGAGAATCTAATTAATGCAAAACAGTGTAAGCAATTATTAAAAGATGTAAAATATGAACAACTTGAACAGTTATTTAAAATTGTTCATGATGCTAATTTATTAGAAATATGGCAAGATCAAAGGCACTTTATATTAGCAAAACAATTATATCTAGTAGGTAAAACTTATGGTAATAGAGGAGATACTGCTGCGTGTCCTCCGGGAACATGGTCACGAATTCTTCAAACTGTTGATGATATAAATCTTAATTTTTTTGATCAGTACTTTGCGTTTAAAAATGAAAAACAACAACAAGGGCACTTTAATGTCATCAGGTTGGTACACGATAACCCTACAGTTGAAATCTTAAAACTTATTAATTTTATTAATGAAAATTCTAATTTTAAAAAAGCTTTTGCTGAAATTATCTTTGATAATATTGATATAAATAACTCTTCAAAAGAACAAAAGGAAATATTAAACAAAATCAGAATTTTATCTTTAGAAAACAAAACTATCAGTTCAGAAATAGAACTACCTGCAGTTATAAAAAAGATAAATCAAACCATGCACAATTATGACAATAAAGAGACACTGTTAGCAGATAATATTATTAGATTTTCAGATAGAGCTCAAGAATTGATTAACTTTATTGAAGCCAATTCAAAATTAAAGCAGGGCTTTGTCAATATTGTTTTTGGCAATGTGGACGTAGATAAGTCTGACGCAATAAACATAGAAGCACAACAGATATTTGCCAAAATTAACGAATTGTATTTCAATCCCAAAAAGTTAAATAGGTTAATAGATAATTATACAAGAACAATACCCAAATATGAAGAATATAAAATGGTAATAGTAGAACTTACTAGCTTGCAACCCATCACAAATTACGCCCAAAAACTAGATAAAAAACTAGAGTTGAAGAAGCAAGTGTTAGAGACAAGACGTAGAGTTAGTAATTTTATACCAGAAAGTAGAAAAAGGCGGTATAGTAACCATGATGATATGCAAAGCTCTGGTAAAGAACTGCAAGAACCACAAAAGAAGAAAATACTAACAACTGATAGAGTAAGAAGGCATAGTACCTCAAATTTAGAAAAGTAAATAGACAGAACCTAATGTGTATTAGTTGACATTTGATCTTACATTTAATAAAAATAATGTATAAAAAATACAGATAAAAAAATGGAAGGTCACAATGAACTTAAATCAAAAAATAATAAAGCCCAAACTAGGGTTATTAGGGCTAGCAAAGAGTTTAGGCAATGTATCAGCAGCATGTAAGGCTATGGGATATAGTAGAGATAGTTACTATAGATTTCAAGAATTATATGAAACTGGAGGAGAAGAAGCCCTATACGAAATAAGTCGGAAGAAGCCCATAATAGCTAATAGAGTAGATCCACGTGTGGAGAAAGCAGTTGTGGATATGGCTGTAGAATATCCAGCATATGGGCAACTGAGAGTATCAAATGAGCTTAAGAAGACAGGTGTTCTTGTATCACCTGGTGGGGTAAGATCAATTTGGTTGCGTAATGATTTAAACAATATCAATAAAAGGCTTAAAGCATTAGAAGCTAAGATGGCTCAAGATGGTATTGTTCTTACCGAAGCCCAGTTACAAGTATTAGAGAAGCGTCGTAATGAGAAAGAAGCCCATGGTGAGATAGAAACGCAGCATCCAGGTTATTTAGGGTGCCAGGATACATATTATGTTGGCAACTTTAAAGGTATAGGTAAGGTTTATTCTGAGGTCTTTATCGACAGCTATACCAGAGTAGCAGATGCTAAACTATATACTGAGAAAACAGCGATGACGAGTGCTGATATGCTCAATGATCGGATATTACCATGGTATGAGGAGCAAGGGATACCTATCTTACGTATCCTTACTGATCGGGGGAGCGAATATAAAGGCAATATAGAGCATCATGCTTTTGAGTTATTCTTAAGCATCGAAGGTATAGAACATACTGTTACTCGCGCTTACTCGCCTCAAACCAATGGTATGTGTGAGCGTTTTAACAAAACTATGAAACAGGAATTCTTTGATACAGCTATGCGAAAAAAGATTTATACATCCCTTGAAGATTTACAGCTAGATCTTGATATTTGGTTAGAGTATTACAATCATGAAAGGCCACATTCAGGAAAATATTGTTATGGTAAAACCCCTATGCAAACTTTTCAAGATAGTAAAAAATTAGCTGTTGAAAAGAATAATGAAATCTTGTACCTTGAATATATATCTGACAGTCAAAATTTAACTGACAATCAGGTGCAAAATTTATAGTGCCTGTAAGATCAAATCTTGACTTCTACATATATTCCGGATTTTACTAGTGCACGCAGATCTGCCCCAAGATTAGCCAAGGGATAAAATTCAGCAGGCTGGGCTTGATGCATATTTTGTAGCTCGTCTTTAGAGTATATCCCTGATTCTACTAGCCAAGTCAGATTGTAACCAAGATTAGCCAAGGGATAAAATTCATCAGGCTTCTTTTGATACATCTCTTTTAGCTCGTCTTGAGAATATATCCTTGATTCTATGAAACTAGATATTTTGCCAAGATTACCAGAGATAATAAGCAATTCTTTAGTATTTGTTTCATATAACTGATATAAATCTTTTATAGAAACTAAATTTTGCACTTGATTAAGATTATTTATTAAACCCACTATCTGGGGGTCTCTTTGAGAGTCCTGTTTAAAAGCAGTATAAAGTTGATATGGTTGACCTTTTTTAAACTCCTGAAAATTTTCCTTTACTTTACTTATTTGTTTTTTTTCTATTCCAGTGATATTTGCAGATTCTAATGATTTTTTATTGATATTATATACAGAGATTGAATCACCATAAAGATATAGACCTTTTTCTACTGCCCTAGGCCGATGTTGACTTTGTAACTGGATTTTAGGTGTTTGCCCACCTGTGCCGACAAAAAGCTCTAGATTATGTCTTGTTAATTCCTCTCGTAATTGACTCATAGCAGGAATAAATAGTCTTGTATCTTCCTGTCCTAAATGTTCAAATGAATCTAATACTAATGAGTTTGCTCCTTGCTGTTCTCCTGCAAGCCAAGCATAACTTTGGACATGTATCTTACCTTTTTCGTCAGTAATAACATAAAACCCAGCATTTGCTTTACCCATCCCATCTAAAACACATCTTTCCGAATGGTCACCAACGGATTGACACGAATTACTTAACTTCCCCAACATGAACCCTCTCATATCTTCTGGGGGTAATTTACTAAAATGATATTTCTTACCTCCAACTACAAAATCAAATTTAATATCTGGCATACTATCTTCAGTCTTTAGTTGCTTTTCCTTGATAAAATTTAAAGCTGTGTTAAAAGCGAGTTTACTTAATTTTACTTTTGCAGCATTTTCTGCTAATTCTTTAACTAAAGGCCTCAGTATTGGTGATAAATTTTCTTGATTATATTGATAGCTAACCTCTATATTGATATTTGTTAGGTCTTTTAATAATTTCTTTATTTCAGCTCTAGTCTCCTGCTGTCTTGCAGATAACTTGGAACCGACCTTAAAAAATTCTTCTCTTGTTTCTGGTAATAGTAATTTTTTTATTTCTTCATTATTTAATAATTCTTTAAATTTTGTGCTGTCTTTTAATTCAACTGCATTACTAAATAACAATAGCGAATCTCTACCAAAATCTGCTACATACCCATTCAAATCTTGCCAAAATGCCAATATCTCACTCGGTAATTCCCTGAAATTTGGTAAAATATATTGAAAGCTTAGCTCTATAGTAATTCTAGAACTATAATCTACTGTTTTTAAATATTTTTTTACATCATCTATATTAGAAAAATAGCCAGATAATTTACTGGCAAGATCTATAGGATTTAATTCATCATTCACTCCATTATACATATTTGCAATAATACGGCAGTAAGGTAATATTTTCTCATATACCTCCTGGTTTACATTTAAAGGGGCTATTACTTTAGGGTATGGTGGTATTTTTATTTTTTCCACTATTTCATATAACTCGTTGGTATTTAACTGCTGAAAATTATCCTCAAGTAATTTATTCAGCGTATTACAAGCTACTGGGTTATAATACCCTTCTTTATTATCTAATAAATTGATATTCGCAAGTAGAACTCTAGCATTATTATCTCCAATTCTGCTGCTCTTTAAATCTAGCTTAAAGTCAGAATTGACCACTTTTTCAACCCTAGCTATTGCACTCTGAATCTTTTGCCTCTCTTGATCATTTTTAGCTACTGTAAGCTCTTGCTGTAATATCTTAAAACGTCTTTGTGGATTGTGTTTATCTATCCAATCAGTAGTAGTTAATAGCTTATGAATAGCTTCTATTGTATCAAATGTTACTTGCATAAAAATTCCTCTTTAAATTTATATCGGTTAATTATTAAATAATTTAACCATACTTTCTCTATCAAATTCTTAGGTAATCTCCCGCTTCTTATCATTTTTGGGCTTGAACCCAGGAACACTCTGTGGGCTTATTTGTTCTCTGATGTTTAATGCTTTTTGTAAATCATACGGTAAAATTTCTCTTAATTTTTTCTGTATATCTTCTTTTGATCCCAATTCATATTTGAGTTCTTGTACGTTGTGCCTTACACTATTGACCAAATCCCACCATTGTTCATAATTAGTAAACTTTGGTTTATACCGCGCCCCTAATGTCTTTTTGTCTATTGAACTTTCTTGTACAATTTTTGTAGACCAGGTATCCAAACCTCTAATTACTCTATTATATATAGGAATAAAATCTGGTAAAACAGCGGTATTATTAGCTACTATAATGCGTTCATTACTAATTAATTGTTGTGCATTATGTTTTGCTAAAAAAATTTTTTCATTCAAAGACTTTTCTTCAAGTATCTCTACTAATTTGTTATTCTTAACTTCTGTTCCTAAAGCTATCCCTAATCTATTATCAATCTCATTTTTAAATATCTTTTGATATGATTCTTTAGAATCTAGGGATGGATTGAAATTATTAAGGTTTTTTACTTCTACGGGCTCTATATTAAATTCTTGTTCAAAAGCCTTTTTCTTATATTCAAGCATCTCCAATATAGACGAATATTTAGTATTTGTAATAAAATCAAATATTTCAGAGAAAGTTTTAGGATCTACATTATCCCTTAATGCTTCTCTACAACAACGTGTCATACAATTCGAAGTCTTTTGAGAATACATTCTTTTATCATTAGCTGGAGTTGCTTTTGGTAACAAGCGTCTTTGCTCCTTTCTGATGGTGCTTCCTTCTGCTTCTGATTCTAAAAGATCAGCCGTATTTACACTTATGCTAATATCCTTTAAAATAGCACTCTCGAATTCTTCAACGCTATTGTACGGATATTTTAAAGCTGAATAAATTAGTCTCGTATCACGAATTTGATTCAAAATTTCCTCGTCTAGCTTTTTACTATCTCCCATTATACCTAACCCTGTATTGTAAAAAGTTCTATAATACCCCCCATCTTCTTCAAAATATTTTATTATATTATAATGGTATACACCGTTTTCATCGACAGGCTCATTAATACAAGATAAATATGCCTCTTTATCTGTTTTAAGTTTCTCTCTTATTTCGTTTATTAAATAATCTTTTTTATCACTTTGGTCTTTTAAAATATTTTGACAAAAATAATTTTGTCTATACATACTTTCTAGCCCCTTAACAAAAGCATTTAAATCATTTTGATTATTATCAAAAATTACTTGATAAGCCTCTATTAATAACTTTTCTCCTTGGAGAGTATTCATAAAATTAGCTGCTAAATAGTCATCTAATCTTGGAATTGCATCCAAATTTTCAAAATATTGTGCTTCTTTTATTGTATATTCAAAATCTTGTACTAACCTTAAAATGTCACAAACTTGAAGATATACCTTGTTCAATTGCATCTACTTTATTTTCTCCATATTTTTTAGCATTTTTCTCAACACCTTCCCCCTAACTATCAATGCTGGGAATATCACGCACTAAATTGCTGGCCATTTTTTTATTGCTAATTTTAGATTATACTATTCCTTAAACAATTAACAATACAACTTATGACTTCCAGAGACAATAACAAACATTAATGTTTGTTATTTAATATACCAATTATGAAATAAAATTAATGATTAACATTTCTTTGCTATTAATTTATAATGCTATTATAGCCCAGGGTCATTTGAACTTCGTTTTCATGAGAGGCTTGATCGCGGCATTGGGATTATAGCTAAGAGCTTCTCTAGATTCTGTATTTTTTATCCATTATTTCTATTAAATGTAAGATCAAATGTCAACTAATACATATAATAGAGCAATTGCAACTTCTAACACAAGAATTTATCCTTGCTTCTTCTGCCTGGCGTCGCCAACATCAATACATAGCTCGGATATATCATTATGAAAATAGAACTAATCTACAACTGTAGTATTAGATCCAGAATTATTTATAATAATACTTGACTAAATTAGTATGATATTATTATAATATAGTATTAAAGAAGTTTGTTATGCAGTTAACTACTAGAACACGATATGCCGTAATGGCTCTTTTAGAGATGGCCTCAAAAATATCGCAGCAGCCTATTACTTTATCGGAAATTTCTTTGCACCAACAAATACCCGTTAGGTATTTAGAGCAAATTTTTGCTAAACTTAAAAAAGCTAATTTAGTTAAATCCGTAAAAGGTCCCAATGGTGGTTATGTCATTAACTCAGCATTAATGGACATTAAGATTGCTAATATTCTGGATGCAGTTGAGGAAAATATTGAGATGACTAGGTGCACAAGGAAATCTCAGCTGAGTTGTATTGATAGTAAAAAAAAATGTAATAGCCATACTTTATGGTTTGGTTTGAGTCAGCAGATTAGGAGCTATTTTAATAATATTTCGATAGAAGATGTATTATTATCAAATAAAAGATAAAACACACTTAGTGTAAGTTATAAATTATGTTATACTTAGATCATAATGCCACGACTAGCTTACATCCGAGAGTGAAAGATTTGGTAGTAAGTTTGCTTGAAGGGGTGTATAATCCATCATCTATTCATGCAAGTGGGCGGCAGGCGAGAAATATAGTTGAAACCGCAAGAATGCAGATTGCAAAATCTGTAGGTATTGAGATAAGTTCTCGAGAATATCAGTTAATTTTTACTTCTTCGGGGACGGAGAGTAATAATTTATTGTTAAATAATTATCGTGATGGGGACGTTTTTGTCTCTAGTATAGAGCATTTGTCAATTCTTGCGCATGTTAAATATAGAGATAATATTAAAGTTATTAATGTTAATAATGAAGGTATTGTTGATGTTGAACATTTAGAGAAATTATTACAGTTAAGTCAGAGTCACAAAAAACTCGTCTCTATAATACTGGCAAATAATGAAAGTGGGGTGATCCAAAATATACAAGGCTTAGTCAGGATTGCCAAACAATATGGGGCAGCTTTTCATAGTGATTGTGTGCAGGCAGTAGGTAAAATAGCTGTTAATATTAAAGAATTAGGGGTGGATTTTGCTACTATTTCTTCACATAAATTAGGAGGTCTGCAGGGTAGCAGTGTTTTAATTGTTAAACAACCTTATATAATTAACGCTATGATAATTGGCGGTGGGCAAGAGAGAAACATTAGGTCTGGTACAGAAAATGTTATAGCAATTGCGTCCTTTGGCCTTGCAAGCATCATCGCCGCCCAAGAGATAGAGAGTAGGCAGCACAAAATGCAGGAATTGCAACGCTATTTAGAGCAAAATTTGCTAGAACATAAGAATGTTAAGATAGTATCACAAAATGCTTTCCGGCTGCCCAATACTACTCTGATGATTATCGCAGGGAGTGATGCTCAAACAAAGTTAATAGCGCTTGATTTACGGGGAATCTACGTCAGTATAGGCTCAGCTTGCTCCTCGGGAAAAGTGAGCAGCTCGCAAGTGTTAGCGGCGATGGGGTTTAACGAAGCAGAAGCAAGATCGGCCATTAGGATCAGTTTTAATTATGAGCAAACTATTGAGGATGTAGCAATTTTTATTAAAGCCTTTGAAGAAATATATTGCGACTATTTATGAGTAATAAAGAATGGATGAATTAGAACAATTACAAGAAAAAGTAAAATTAAGCGGCAAGTCCTTGCCGATTTATATGGATTATCAAGCAACAACTCCTCTTGACCCACGGGTGTTAGAGGCGATGTTACCTTACTTTACTAGTAAATTTGGTAATCCGCATTCTCGGAGTCATTCCTTTGGTTGGGAGGCTGAAGAAGCTGTGGAAACTGCTAGGAGTAAAGTAGCGCGGCTTATTGGTGCCGAGCCTAAAGAGATTATTTTTACTTCCGGCGCCACTGAGTCTAATAATTTAGCTATTAAAGGCGTTGCTAGATTTTATGGTAGTAAGAAGAAGCATATCATAACTGTGATCAGTGAACATAAATGTGTTTTGGATGCTTGTAGGCACTTGGAAGACGAAGGATTTAAAGTAACCTATTTACCAATTCAACCAAGCGGATTAATTGATTTAGAAACTTTAAAAAATGCTATTTGCGACCAGACGATGCTAGTTTCTGTCATGGCTGTTAATAATGAGACAGGGGTTATCCAGCCAATTAAAGAGATTGGAAAAATTTGTCGGGCCCGGGAAGTATTTTTTCACTCAGATATTGCGCAAGGATATGGTAAAATTCCTATTGATGTGAATGAAAATAATATTGATTTAGCAAGTATCTCTGGCCATAAAATTTATGGTCCTAAAGGAATAGGGGCTTTATATGTCAGAAAAAAACCAAGAGTACGGCTTGTTCCCATCATAAATGGCGGAGGGCAAGAGCGCGGAATGCGTTCTGGAACGCTGCCCACCCCTTTAATTGTTGGACTGGGGAGCGCTGCTGAAATAGCCTCATCAGAGATGGAAAAGGATTCTAGGCACGCTGAAAAGCTTTTTAATAGATTTTATAGCAGTATTACTAAAGAAATACCAGATGTCTACTTGAATGGAGATCTGCATCATAGACATAAAGGTAATTTAAATTTAAGTTTTGCTTATGTAGAGGGAGAATCTTTGATTTTGGCCATTAAAGATTTAGCAGTCTCCTCAGGCTCTGCCTGTACTTCCTCTTCACTTGAACCATCTTATGTGCTGCGTGCCATGGGGGTTGATGAAGAATTAGCACATACTTCTATTAGGTTTGGTATAGGCAGATTTACTACGTTAGAAGAAATAGATTATGCAGTAAAATTAATTACATCCAAGATTAATAAATTACGGGAATTGAGCCCTCTTTGGGAAATGGTACAAGAAGGGGTAGATTTGAAACAAATTAAATGGGCCGCTCATTAAACGCGAATTTGCTGGATAAAGGCATGGCATAAAATTTGTATAGTCTAATTTTGATTAAATAAGGTTATAACTTTTGGTAAATAAGTATAAAGTTTTATATAAAGCAAATTAATTAGGGTAGTTACTTATGGCCACACATGACACTAGAACTCCTATAGATAAGGAAATGATTGATAGAATAGTCAATAAAAAAGTAAACAAAGAAGATTTAAAAATAATGGGAGACTTTTTTGCTATTGGTGATACTAAAGAAGTACGGATGCATTTTGTGAGTTCATTAGGTAAATATTTAAATGATGAGCAAATTCATGATTTGAATGATGTAGTAATGAATAATATAAATGATTTAGTACCTAATGATGACCCTACTATGATGTTGCGTCCTGCTGAGGGCAAAATATTTCAACACCTTATATTATTAGAAGCAACTCTTACGGGAACGAGGTATAATGAGAAAGAAAACAATCTAGAATTATCATCCCCAATAATAAAACATTATGAGACTCTGAAAGAAACTTTTTATAAAAAACGAGAAATTCCCCCTCAAGAATGGGATGAAAAAATAAAAAAAAGCGCAAATTTTCTTTTAACCCAAGGTTTATTGGAAAAGAATGTTCAAATCCCAACCAGAATTTCTAATCAAGCCAATACTACTAATTCTATTATGAAGTCATTAGTTAAACCAATGACTGACCTTATAATAAAAAGAACACTAGACAAGTGTAATGAGATTAAGGGTGTTAATCAAAGAGATCTATCTACGGCATTATTCGAATCATTAAGTAATTTGTCCCCGGATGTTTTGCTGAAAGAACAATATAATATACCTATTAAAGTAGTAGATGAACTGAATAAAAAAGCTATGGGGTCCCTAGTTAAAAATCTATTTTTTTCCAAAGATATGACACAAATTGTTACAAAAGCTTTGTCTTCTATGTCTCCTTTAGATCGGGTTATTATAAAGGGTGGAGAAAAATTTCCAAAATCACAATTAAACCCTATAAATATAAGTAAACCTCTGGAAGTCATCCGTTCTACAGTTAATATTCCTCGTACTCAAGATTTAGAATTGACAAAAATTATTGAAACATTCAAAAATAATAAACAACAATCTTCTAAATCTCGTCGGCAGTTTCCTGTTACTCGTAAAAGTAAAGGAGTTGAGAAGGGATAATAATATGTGGAGTTTGATTTTATCTGGTATATATCTAGAACTGTTCAAATGTATATAAACCTTGGTATGTTACTCTTTTAGGCACGGAAGATTTAAGTATTTATGGCCTTCTTAAGCAATGCCCTTGTACTTGAAGTTTATAGCAGTATATGCCTTGCCTTACAAGTAAATTCTGATATTATGCATGATAAGCATCTTAATCGTAGACTAATGAACGAAATTTTCTCTAGTACTTTACCTATTTTTTTAATTACCCTGCTTGGTAGTATTATCAAAAGGAAATGGTTGACTTCTGAAGAATTTTGGAGAGGATTAGAAAAATTATCCTATTTTTTTCTTTTTCCAACTATGCTATTTAATTACATATCTGTAGCTGACCTAAGTGCCACAGCAATTAGTCGACTTGTCATTGCCCTAATTATTTCAACTTCTATTATTTCATTAGGGTTAATTATCTATCAACAAAAAACTAACTTTGATAAAATTCAGTTTACCTCACTTTTTCAAGGAGCAGTACGTTATAATAGCTATATCTTTTTTGCTATTAGTGGTCCTTTATTAGGAACCAGTGGTCTTGCTATAGTATCGGTAATTTCTTCATACATGATTATCTTTACTAATATTATTTCCGTAATAATTTTTGCCTGCTACATTCCGGATAGTTCCTTGGCGCAAAGTCCGAAAGCTAGTTTTTTATTAATGCTTAAATTAATAGGACAAAATCCTTTAATTATAGCTAGTATAATAGGGTTTCTTTTTAATTATTCTAATTTAGAATTACATGTGGGGGTAAAAAAGACTTTATCTAGCTTATCAGATTCTGCTTTAGCTATCGGCATGTTAAATGTGGGTGCTGGTCTTAAATTCGCGATGAGAGGAACTCTGCTACATAATGTATTGCTGACTAGCTTTGTTAAATTAGTAATTTTTCCTATTATAACGGCGCTTGTTTTATCATTAATGTCTATTACCGGCACCCCTAAATCAGTTGGAGTATTGTATAGTTGTTTGCCCTGTGCTAGTACGGCTTATGTTTTATCTCGTCAACTTGGTGGAGATCCAGAATCTATGGCATCAATTATTACTTTTACAACTCTTTTTTCAGTAATATCATTATCAGTTCTTATGTATTTATGGGGTTAATCCCAATTACTGCCGAATAACTTGTTTCTTGGCATTACGTAAATTTTTTCTACAATAGGTTTAATAAATTATGGATGAAATGAATAAACTAAATTATACCAGAGCTTTGGAATATCACCAAAAAAACAGGCCAGGGAAAATTGCTATTGTTCCGACTAAACCTTTAATTACTCAGCAAGATTTAGCTTTGGCATATTCCCCTGGGGTTGCAGCTCCCTGTCTTGAAATTGCAAAAAATATAGAGGATATTTATAAATATACCGCTAGAGGTAATTTGGTTGCGGTAATAACCAATGGTACTGCTGTTTTGGGTCTTGGTAATTTGGGAGCTGCTGCTTCAAAGCCTGTAATGGAAGGTAAAGCAGTTCTATTTAAGAATTTTGCTGATATTGATGCTATTGATCTTGAAATCAATACTACTGACCCGGATGAATTTGTGAATGTAGTAAAATATCTTAATTATAGTTTTGGAGGAATTAATTTAGAAGATATTAAGGCCCCCGAGTGTTTCATAATTGAAGAAAAATTAAAGAATATCATGCAGATCCCAGTATTGCATGATGATCAGCATGGTACTGCTATTATTACTGCTGCTGGTCTTATTAATGCTGCTTATCTTACCAATCGTTCATTTGATGAGATAAAAATTGTAGTAAATGGTGCCGGGGCAGCTGCAATAGCTTGTATTGAATTGCTAATCGCTCTTGGTGTTAACAACAGGAACATTATTTTATGTGATACTAAAGGTGTTGTATATAAGGGGCGCCCAGAAGGAATGAATAAATGGAAAGAGTTATATGCAGTGGAGACTAATTTACGCACTTTAAGTGAGGCGATGGGCTCAACTGATGTATTTTTAGGGCTATCTACCAAAGGAGTAGTCACCAAAGAGATGGTAGCAACAATGGCGGCAAACCCTATTATCTTTGCTATGGCAAATCCTGATCCAGAAATCACCCCTGAAGATATAAAGGCAGTGAGAGATGACGCTATTATTGCTACTGGAAGATCTGATTATAATAATCAGGTTAATAATGTTATGGGGTTCCCATATATTTTTCGGGGGGCCTTAGATGTTAGGGCTACTACTATTAATCAAGAAATGAAAATAGCTGCTGCTAAAAGTTTAGCTGAGTTAGCTAGGCAACCTGTACCTGATGAAGTTTACAAAGCATATGCTGGTCGAAAAATGAGTTTTGGCCCTGAATATATAATTCCTGTGCCATTTGATCCCCGATTAATTACTACTATTCCAATAGCGGTCGCTAAATCAGCTATTGAGAGTGGAGTTGCTAAAATTACTGATTTAGATATTAAAGATTATAAAAAACAATTAGAAGGTAGACTGAGTCCTACTTCTCATTACATGAATTTATTATTTGAGAAAATTCATGTGTCTCCTCTTCAAAGGATAGCATTTGCCGAAGGGGAAGAGGAAGAAGTTATTATGGCTGCGATTATGATGCGGAATGCTTCTTATGGAAAGCCTATACTGGTGGGGAGAGCTAATAAAATATATGCTGCTTTAGAAAGAATGGGGTTAAAAGATAATTTAGCAGGCATCACTATTATGAATGCGGCTGTTAACAATAATCTTGATAAATATATAGATAAACTTTACAGTAAATTACAACGCAAAGGCTATTTATACCGTGATTGTGCAAGATTAGTTAAAAGTAATAGAAATATATTTTCAGCTATTATGGTAGAGTGGGGTGATGCGGATTGTATGGTTACAGGTATAACTAAAAGCTATCATAATAGTTTAGAAGATATTATGAAAGTAATGGAAGCCAAGGAAAGTAACAGAATTTTGGGTTACTCAATTATGGTTTCCAAGGAACATAATATAATTATTGCTGATAATAGTATATCGGAGATTCCAGATGCCCAAGATTTAGTAGGTATAGCTTTACAAACAGCGAAGATAGCAAAAAATATGGGTATGGAGCCAAAAGTAGCCCTCCTTTCTTTTTCAACTTTTGGTGATCCAATACGGGACAATACTAACAGAATTCGGGAAGCTATTAAAATTTTAGATAATATGAAATTAGATTTTCAATATGATGGAGAAATGTCCGCCGATGTTGCTTTAAATCCTAATTTACGAAATTTATATCCATTTTGTAGATTATCGGGGCCGGCGAATATATTAATTATGCCGGGTATGCATTCAGCAAAAATTTCAACTCAATTGCTACAAGAATTAGCAGGAGGTATTTTTATAGGTCCAATAATTAATGGACTGCAATATCCGGTACAAATATTACAAATGGGAATGTCAGCAAGTGAAATAATTAAAATTGCCACTTTTGCGTGCATAGATTCCATAAATAATAAGTTTATTTAATTAATAGTAAATTGATAGAATTTACTTGCTAAAAATTAAAAAATTATATAAATATTGACAATAAAACATAATATAGGTTCATAGTGTCTTACGAATATACATTTTCAATGATTAAGCCCGATGCTACAACAAGAAATTTAATTGGTAAAATTAATTCTTATTTAGAAAAAGATCTAAAAATAGTAGCTCAAAAAATGGTGCTGTTATCTAAAGAGCAGGCAGAAATTTTTTACCAAGAACATCAATCTAAAGGATTTTTTAATAGTTTAGTAGAGTATATTACTTCAGGACCGGTAGTATTACAAGTTCTTAAAGGAGAAAATGCTGTGATGAGAAACCGTGAAATAATGGGAGCAACTAATCCAAGTGATGCTAAAGTTGGGACTATTAGAAAAGATTTTGCAGAAAGCATTGAGGCTAATAGTATACATGGTTCTGATAGTTTAGAAAGTGCGCAAAGAGAAATAAATTTCTTTTTTAAACAACAAGAAATTTTAGATTAATAGTTTACTTAACTTAAGTATATTTTGGTAACTTTGTCGCTCTAGGTAACTTTTAGGGATGCTGCCAGAAAAGGCGTGAAGGCTAGAAGATGCTAAGTTAAGGGTAACGAACTTTTAAAGTACATTATTAATTACTATAACATATCACTTAGACTTTTTCCTTCTGTAACTTCTTCACTGCATTAGTGAATCATAGTAGTTTATTAAAAATATACTAACTTTTCTTATTTATTTTGTAATATATTTAATTTTTAGGTAATATTAATATATGAAGCATAGCGTTATAGTTATTGGAGGTGGTCATGCAGGCTGTGAAGCAGCGTCAGCATCGGCACGTCTTGGTATTGACACTCTTTTAATAACTTTAAAACCCGAAAATCTTGGAGAAATGTCTTGTAATCCTGCGATAGGGGGCGTTGCAAAAGGTACTTTAGTAAAAGAGATTGATGCCCTTGATGGCCTTATGGGAAGGGTAATAGATCAGGCAGGTATTCATTATAAAATGTTAAATGAGAGTAAAGGACCAGCAGTGTGGGGTCCGCGGGCTCAAGCTGATAGAAAACTTTATAAAAATGCTATGTATGATGCTTTAATAAATCATCCAAATTTAACTATTTTATATGCATCAGTAGAAGATATAGAAATTTACAATTCTGAAATAAAAGCAGTCATTTTAGATAATGGTACTAGAATTGCATGCCAAAAAGTTGTATTAACTACCGGAACCTTTTTATCAGGTCTAATACATATTGGAACTCAAAAAATACCAGCAGGTAGGGTGGGAGAAAACCCTTCCTATGGTTTAGCAAATACCTTAAAAACATTAGGATTTGTGTTAGGTAGGTTAAAAACAGGGACCCCGCCGAGAATAGATGGGAGAACAATTGACTACAATGAAGTAGGGATTCAACCTGGAGATATTATTCCTAGGCCTTTTTCAGAACTTACAGAGGTTGTTAAAGTAAAACAAATAAACTGCTTTATTACTAGAACGACTGAGCAAACCCATGCTATCATTAGAAATAATTTAGATAAATCCGCTATGTATTCTGGTCAAATAGAAGGAAGGGGGCCAAGATATTGTCCATCTATTGAAGATAAAGTTACTAGATTTAGTGCTAAATTAAGCCATCAATTATTTTTAGAACCAGAGGGGTTAGATGACTATACTGTCTATCCTAATGGAATATCTACTTCCTTACCTGAAGAGGTGCAACTCCAATTACTAGCAACAATTCCTGGTCTTAAGAGTGCAACTATGCTACGGCCAGGATATGCAATAGAGTATGATTATATTGATCCTAAAGGACTCAAGGCAACTCTTGAAACAAAAAAAATTAAGGGTCTATATTTTGCTGGCCAAATTAATGGTACTACTGGTTATGAAGAAGCTGCCGGGCAAGGAATAATTGCTGGTATTAACGCAGCTTTATCAGTAAAAAAACAACCATACTTTATTTTAACACGGGCGGATGCTTACATTGGTGTTATGATTGACGATTTAATTACGCTTGGCACAATTGAACCTTATAGAATATTTACTTCGAGATCAGAATATAGGCTTTCAGTTAGAGCAGATAATGCTGATTTGAGACTTACCCAAATTGCTGTCGATCGTGGAATAGTAGGTAAATTACGGAAAGAAATATTTAAAAAAAAATATGCAGCTCTTCAGAAAGCAAAAATTATTACTAACACTCTTTCTATAACTACTTCTAAGTTAATAAATTTTGGAATAACAACTTCTCAAGATGGTTCCTATAAAACTGCTTTTAATTTGTTAGGACTGCCAAATTTAGATATAAACAAAATAATAGAAATTTTTCCTGAGCTTTCCCCAATAGATAAGAAATTACTTAATTACATTAGGATAGAATCAAAATATTCTTCTTACTTAACTCGGCAAAATGCTGATATTCAATTATTTAAAGAAGAAGAAGCTGAAATTATAGATGAAAACATTAACTATTTTCTAATCCCTAGTTTATCTACCGAGGTGAAAGAAAAACTTCACTACCATCGTCCTGGTACTATAGGGGCAGCTAGACGAATATCAGGTATTACGCCGGCAGCTTTAACAGCTATTATAATTTATATTAAAACAAAATACAAAAATTAATGTATGATATTGAGAAAGTTTCATGTGGAACGGTAGAAGCGTTAAAAAAATATCAATCCCTAATATTGAAATGGAATAAGGTAATTAATTTAGTTTCTTATAGGAGTGAAAATGAGTTATGGGAAAGACATATCTTAGATTCTTTACAGTTAATGAAATATATAAATAATTTAAATATACATATAGTGGATGTTGGTTCAGGAGGAGGTTTCCCTGGGGTAGTGTTGTCTATTGCTGGAGTGAAAAATGTTACTTTAATTGAATCTGATGTGAGAAAATCAGCTTTTTTATTACAGACGTCCCAATTTTCTAATAATAAAATAACTGTTGTTAATAAAAGAATAGAGAATATTGTATTAGATTGTGATATATTAACCTCTAGAGCTTTTTCACAGTTAGATAAGATATTGATTAATACACAAAATATTAGAGTAAGGGATAAATATTTATTACTTAAGGGTAAAGAATATCAGAAAGAAATTGATGAAGCTCACAAAAAATGGGCTTTTGATTACTTAGCATATGAGAGTATAACTTCCAATAATAGTAAAGTTTTAGAAGTAAAAAGAATGACATGACTAAAATCATTGCAATAGTCAATCAAAAAGGTGGGGTCGCCAAAACTACTACTAGTGTAAATTTATCTACGGCTTTAGCTGCAATGGATAAAAAAATTCTAGTAATAGACCTTGACCCTCAAGGGAATAGTAGTACAGGTTTCGGTATTAAACACGGCCATAGGAAAGTTACTATTTATCAAGTTTTAATTGGTTCAAAATTAATTGAAGAAGCTATCCTAACTACTAACATTCCCAATTTACATCTAGTCTCCTCTAACACTAATTTATCAGGAGCAGAATCAGATTTATTAAACTTTAAAAAACGCGAATATTTATTGTCAATTTCGTTAGGTAAAGTGGTGGGGAAATACGATTATATTATTATAGATTGTCCTCCTTCTCTTAATTTACTTACAGTTAATGCATTAACAGCTTGTGATGAAGTTATCATTCCGATGCAATGCGATTTTTATTCTTTAGAAGGGCTGAGTCATTTATTGAAAACGATTAAAATTATAGGAAAAAATTTAAACCCTAAAATAAAAATTGCAGGCATTTTATTTACTATGTATGATAAACGTAATCGTTTGACAGAGCAAGTAGAAGACGATGTAAGAAAATGTTTAGGGAAGTTGGTATTTAGAACGGTTATTCCCAGAAATGTAAAGCTTTCAGAAGCTCCGTCATATGGTCAACCGGCAATTATTTATGATCATAAATGTATTGGTTCCATTGCTTATATGGAATTAACAAAAGAACTTTTAGGTAGAAATATATGAAAAATAAAGGCTTAGGTAAAGGGTTGTCTGCTCTACTGGGTGAAAATGTGTTTAATCTAGAAAAAGATGAACTAGTAAAAATTGTAGATATAGATGAAATTGCCGCTCGAGAAGAGCAGCCAAGGAAAAAATTTGAATATGATAAAATAAAAGAATTGGCAGATTCTATAAGTAATAATGGTTTGCTACAACCGATTATTGTTAGCCCAGCTGCTAGCGATGGGAAATATAAAATTGTAGCTGGTGAAAGACGCTGGCGAGCTTGTAAAATAGCAAAAATGCAGGATATCCCAGTAATTATAAAAGATTTAGATGCTAGAGAAATCATAGAAATAGCTCTGATTGAGAATATTCAAAGAGAAGGTCTATCAGTGATGGAAGAATCGGAAGGCTTTGAACGTTTAATTAGAGAATTTGGTTACACTCAAGAACAATTAGCAGAAAAACTTAGTAAAAGCCGTAGCCATATAGCTAATTTATTAAGATTAAACCAGTTGCCTAACTCTATAAAAGATAAAATTAATGAAGGATTGCTAACTATGGGACACGCGCGGTGTTTGGTAAATCACCCGCAAGCAGAATTAGTTGCTACATATATTATTGAACATGAATTGAATGTCCGCCAAACTGAAGAGCTAGTAAGAAATTGGAGTAAAAATGAATATACGAATTCTCCAGACCGTGACAAACGGATAGGACAAAAGTTTTTAAAAGAAGGGAATAAAGAGAATGACTTGCAATTATTAGCGAAATCATTATCAGAAAAGTTTAATATCAAAATAACCATTGAAGATTATCCAGTTGGCGGCAGGTTAATATTTCATTATAGTAATTTAGATGAACTTGATTCAATTTTATCGAGGTTAAGTTAAGATGAAATTTTTTTTAGATAGTGCTGATATTAATGAAATTAAGGAAATTAGCCAACTAGGTATAATGGATGGCCTAACTACTAATCCTTCTTTATTATCCAAAACAAAAAATGATTTTAGATCTACCATTACTAAAATATGCGAAATTATCCATACAGATGTAAGCATTGAAGTAATAGCTAATGATTGTGATAATATGATTACTGAAGGTAATAAAATTTTAGAAATGGCCCATAATATTGTGATAAAACTACCAGTAACATGGGACGGCATTAAAGCCTGCAAGTATTTTTCTTCGAAAGGTAAAAAAGTAAATATGACTTTGTGCTTTTCGGTTAACCAAGCTCTTATTGCAGCCAAGGCAGGAGCAACATATATATCACCTTTTATAGGTAGATTAGATGATATAAATCAAGAGGGAATTAATTTAATAAAAGATATAAGACAGGTTTATAACAATTATAAAGACCATTTGCCAACAAAAATCCTTGCTGCTTCCATAAGAACTCCTCAACATGTCTATCAATGTGCGATGATTGGAGCAGATGTGGTCACAATGCCTGGTAAAGTTATTAAACAACTTTTAATCCACCCATTAACAGAATCAGGCCTAGAAATCTTTAATAATGATTGGAATCATTCGGGAATAATAATATAAATCTTTAACAATGGGACGATCTATGCAAACTAATATCACAGGCTTACTCCAAGGTAAAACTGGCCTAATCACAGGAGTTGCTAATAATCTATCAATATCTTGGGCTATTGCTCAACTAGCTAAAGCCCATGGCGCAAATTTGGCCTTGACATATCAAGGAGAAATCCTAAAAAAACGTGTTATGCCTCTTGCGGAAGAGATAAATTGTGATTTTGTAATGCCATGTGATGTAACAGATGAAAAATCTATGGATGATTTATTTGAAACAATCCGAAAAAAATGGGGAAAACTTGATTTTCTGGTACATTCTATAGCTTTTTCTGATAGAAATGAGTTGAAAGGTAGATATATCGATACCACATTATCTAATTTTTTAAATAGTATGCATATTTCTTGTTATTCTTTAACAGCTTTTGCCAAACGGGCAGAGCCTTTAATGCAAAATGGTGGAAGTATCCTCACTTTAACTTATTATGGAGCTCAAAAAGTAGTGCCTAACTATAATGTGATGGGCGTTGCTAAAGCTGCACTGGAATCTAGTGTAAAATATCTAGCAACTGATATGGGTCCTAATAATATTCGCGTAAATGCTATCTCTGCTGGTCCTATTAAAACGCTGGCATCTAGCGGGATTAATGATTTTAAAAGTATGTTATCTATGCATGAATCTACGGCTCCTTTACGAAAAAATACTACCCAACAAGATGTGGCCGGTGCTGCATTATATCTACTTAGTGATTTGGCTGCTGGTGTCACCGGGGAAATACATTACGTAGATTGCGGGTTTAACACGACAATGGGCATGAGTGTCAATAAATAAAGCTCCTTAAGCTAACGTCAGTTCATAGGTTTTTTAATTGATCATTAATAGTCCATTCAATAATAGAAGTTAGCTTAAAAATTTTAAAACTTCAAATTTATTGAAATATCTTTTAACATTTATTTTAAGTTTGCGGAGCTATACTCCTCTTAAGATGATTTTGCTGCCTTGCGTGAGGGTAGAGACTTAGTAAAATCTAGAAGAGCATTGAGAACAACGCATGCAAATTCATATCAGAGGAGTATATTATGAATAACATCACTTTTGTAGGTACTGGTTATGTAGGGTTAGTATCAGGAATAATGATGAGTTATTTAGGACACAATGTTACATGTTTAGATACTGATACTCAGAAAATTGTCCAACTTAAAGAAAATATCTTACCCATTTATGAACCAAAACTTGAACAATATTTACCTACTTTAGCAAAATCTGGTCAATTAAAATTTGTTGATACTTATAGTGGTGAATTACAAAATTCTCAGGCAGTATTTATTACTGTTGGCACTCCCCCTCTTCCTTCTGGAGGAGCAAATTTACAATATATTTTTTCAGCTATCGATCAGCTAGGGCAGTGGATTAAAAAGGATTGCCTAATTGTTATTAAATCAACGGTGCCTCCTACAACTTGTAATCAAATTATTAGCTACCTAAAAGAAAAAAATTTGCCTTTCCCTATTGCCTCAAATCCTGAATTCTTAAGAGAAGGCAATGCAGTAGATGATTTTTTAAATCCTGATAGAATATTAATTGGTACAAATAGCAAATTTGCTGAAGATTTACTAAAGAAAATTTATCTCCCGTTAACTAGTAGAAATATCAAGTTAGTTAGTACTGATTTAGTAACTGCCGAACTAGCAAAATATGCTGCCAACTCTTTTTTAGCCACAAAAATTGCTTTTACTAATGAAATGGCCAATTTATGCGAGAAAACTGAAGCAAATATCCAAGATTTAACCTATGCTGTGGGCTTGGATAAAAGAATAGGAACCGAATTTTTACAGGTTAGCCCAGGTTTTGGTGGTTCATGTCTCCCTAAAGATCTCTTAGCACTTTCTCAAATAGCTAAAACATTTCAAGCAACAAGTAAAATAATTGAGACGGTTATCAAGAGTAATGATCAAAGACCATATGATATGGTTAAAAAAATATATTATATTATACAAAATAATAACCATCTCCTTAATAACACTCTTCCCCTATTGCCGAAGATAACTTACCACCAGAAATAAATTTTACTAATAAAACTATCACTATCCTGGGGCTTACTTTTAAAGCAGGAACTGATGATATTAGAAGTAGCCCAGCCATTAAAATTATTAAAATTCTATTGGAAAGAAAAGCAATCCTTAAAACCTTTGATCCTATGGGCATGGATCAGGCAAAAGAATATTTAAACAAATTAAATTATAATAAAAATATATTTTATGCTAAAACAGCACTTAGTGCATGCCAAAATTGTGATATAATAGTAATTACTACTGAATGGCCGGAATTTAAAGAGTTAGATTGGCAGGCCATTAGCTCTCAAACTAGCCTGCCGATCATTATTGATTTACGCAATATTCTGGATGCCAGTAAGCTAGAGTCCTTGGGATTGAAATATTATTGCCTTGGGAGAGTCAAGTAAGATGATTAATAGACTTCGTGCAATTGCTTCTGGTAGGAAATTTGAAGGAGACTAAGGAAGCAAAACCGCAGCGTACGGGGGTGTACGTGAGGATCCCCGCACCGAATTCGATGCACAAATTACCATCTCGAGTAGAATTATGCACGAAGTCTAATAAAATATAAACTATTAGTACTATTTATATGCCGTTTGATTTTGTCCATTTAAGGACCCAAAGTTCATATTCCTTTCTGGAGAGTGCTCTTACTATTGAAAGAATAGTAGAGCTTGCCTACAAACATAAAATGCCAGCAATTTGTTTAGCTGATAAGGGTAACTTATTCGGTTCGTTAGAATTTGCCTTAACTAGCTCCAAAGCTGGAGTGCAAGCTATCAACGGTGCTATTGTCAATATTACTTTTGAAAAAGGGGATTTTTGTGAAATTCTCTTAATAGCTAAAGATGCAATAGGTTATAAAAATCTCCTTCAACTTGTAAGCGATAGTTTTACTCAAAATGATCGTAAGATTTGTAATCATATCACTTTTGAAGATTTGGTACGATTGAATGAAGGCTTAATTATTTTATCGTGCTACCTAGATGGAGTGGTTGGTAAAAACTTAATTGCTAAAAAAAGTGATGTAGCAATTTATTGGGCAACTAAGTTGCAAAGTATTTTTGGGGATCGTTTCTATTTGGAGATTATGCGCCATAATGTAGCAATAGAACAATTGATAGAGGCCGATTATATAAAAATAGCCACAGATTTAGCTATTCCCCTAGTTGCTACCAATAAAGTATTATTTAGTAGCATTGATGATCATGATGCTCATGATGTATTATTATGCATATCTCTTGGGGTAAATAAAGAGGTGGAGGAGCGTAAAAAAGTTAGTAACGCTTGTTATTTTAAATCCCCCAAAGAGATGATCGAACTGTTTAAGGATTTGCCCCAAGCAATAGAAAATACCGTCTATTTAGCTCAAAGATGCCATTTTATGGCTCATCCTAATCCACCAATGTTACCCAATTTTGCCAGTGGAAATATTAATGAAATAGATTTAATTAAAAAAGAGGCAGTAGCAGGGTTACTCGCAAGATTAAACATCAAATTTAAATGGGAAAACATACCTATAGATCAACATGAATCTATTACAGCTCAATATTTAGAACGTTTGAATTATGAGTTGGATATAATTTGTCGTATGGATTTTTCTGGCTATTTCCTGATTGTATCTGATTTTATAAAATGGTGCAAAACCCAAGGGATTATGGTTGGGCCCGGCAGAGGTTCTGGGGCTGGATCTGTGGTTGCTTGGAGCCTGCTCATTACTGATCTGGACCCTTTGAAATTTGGGCTGTTATTTGAGCGGTTTTTAAATCCTGAGCGTATCTCAATGCCAGATTTTGATATTGATTTTTGCCAAGAACGACGAGAAGAAGTAATTAATTATGTTCGCTCTAAATATGGCGATAATAAAGTTGGACAAATTATTACTTTTGGTAAAATGCAGGCCAAAGCGGTTATCAAAGATGTCTCACGGGTTCTAGGATTACCATACAAATATGCTGAATATTTAACTGAGCTTATTCCCTTTAATGCAGTTACTCCCGTGACCTTAAATCAAGCTATCAAAGAAGTAAAGGAGCTGAGCGCCGCAGCTCGCGGTAAAGGTTTGTATAATTTAGAAGGGCAAGAAGAGTTAATTAAGCAGGTATTAGATACATCGTTAGTACTAGAAGGGCTCAATAGGCATGCTTCTACCCATGCGGCAGGAATTGTTATAGCAGGCAAAGATTTGGTAGAGATCGTTCCCATCTATAAGGACCAAAACTCCCAGATGTTGATAGTGCAATATTCTATGAAATATGCTGAAATTGCTGGCTTAATTAAATTTGACTTTTTAGGATTGCAGACTCTTACTGTAATTACCAAATGCTTAGAATTACTCAAAAAGCAACAGATAGATATTGATTTTAATAATAATTTATTTGATGACAAAAAAACTTATGAACTACTTTGTAAAGGTAAAACTGTCGGGGTGTTCCAGTTTGAAAGTCCCGGGATGGAATCAGCTTTAAGGCGTCTTCAGCCGGACTCTATCCAAGATATAATAGCATTAGGGGCATTGTATAGGCCAGGTCCCATGGACAATATCCCTACCTATATTGCTTGTAAGCATGGGCTGCAACAGCCAGATTATTTACATGAAATGCTAAAAAGCATTTTAGAGGAAACTTATGGGGTGGTTATATATCAAGAGCAGGTACTAGAAATTGCTAAAGTAATTGCCAATTATACTTTAGGCGGGGCTGACTTGTTGCGTAGAGCTATGGGAAAAAAAATAAAATCCGAGATGGAAGAACAAGAAGAGATTTTTGTTAAAGGAGCTATGCAAAATAATATTTCTCGCCAGCAAGCGCAGTCTATTTTTGCAACAGTAGCCAAATTTGCTGGCTATGGTTTTAATAAGGCCCATGCTTCAGCTTATGGGGTAATATCTTATCAAACAGCTTATCTTAAAGCAAATTTCCTTACTGAATTTTTAGTAGCTTACTTGAATCTAGAATTAAATAATCATGACAAGATAAATTTATTTATCCAAGAAGCTAAAAATAATAATATTCCCATTATTGCGCCTAATATTAATCTCTCTATGGGATATTTTAATATTAGACTTCTTGCAGAATTTGCATCGAGCAGGGAATTTGTAGGAGACACGGAACTTAAGAGTCCGTCAGCGTACGGCAGTAATAGTGAGGATTCGAGTTTAGGCTCATTGCTCCAATTACCAACAGAAGTAGAATTATCCAAGAAGTCTATTAATGAGACAAAATGTATCGTCTATGCCCTAGCGGCTATTAAAAGTGTTACCCTTAATTTTAGTCAAATCTTAGAACTTGAAAGAGCACGAAATGGTAAATTTACTAGTATTATGGATTTTATGGAGCGTTTGCCCCTAAAATCTATAAATAGAAAATTACTAGAAAATCTTATTAAAGCCGGATGTTTTGATGAATTAAATAATAATCGTCATCAACTACTTTTGAGTATCCCTAAGTTGCTGGCTTATGCCTCTTCCTATCATGCGGAAAAAGTCTCAAATCAGTTTAGTTTAATTGAGGTTAATACTGCACGGAATCAAGTGTTAGTAGATAACCAGGTGGCAGAAGATCATGATATATCTTTGGATGAATTTGAGGTGCTAGGCTTGTTTATTACCCTACATCCGCTAGCCAAATATCATGAATTACTATCACGATTCAATGTTATTACTTCTCTAAATTTACAGGAAGATCTACCTAGCGGCTCTAGTCAAATAAAAATTGCTGGAATAATCCAAAAAAAAGATTCCCGGATGTCAGGGCGTGGCAGATTTATCACCTTACAATTATCCGATCAGTTTGGTATTTTTGAAATAACTATTTATAGTGAAGAAGTGCTTAAATCTTTTGTCCATCTGCTTGACGTGCAAAGTAGGGTGATTGCCCATTGTGATTTATTCAAGGATAGCGGGGGGGTTAGATTAATTGCCAAAAGCTTTAGCACTATTGAGGAAATAATAAATGAAACGCAACGAGAGTTAAAGCTTTATCCCCAAAACCCAGATGAATTACAAAAAATAGTTAATTTACTGCAAAGTCGTAGGCAAAATGAATCACAGAATAATAGTAACAAAATAGGCTCTACTGCTATTCCTAAAGTAGCATATAGCACTTCTGAAGCATCAAGGAATGTACAGATAATTTTATTTCTTAAAGTTAAATACGAAGATAAATTTATTGCTAAAATATATTTACCTAAAATTTTTCATCTGGCCAGTGCCGATTTTCCCTTTTTGGAGCAATTTATGGTGTAATTTTAGCGATTGATAGTCAATTTAAAAAAATGTAAATATAAAAGAAAATGTTATAAAACTCTTTAATATAGTAAAAGGATGGTGCAACGCTTTTCTTGAATTCTTAGGCTCTCATACTAAAGTAGCGGGAGATAAATTAAAGGAAGCAAGTGAGAAGGTGGTAACTAGTATAAAAGAACTAGCAACAGGACGTTCTAGGTTTGCTCCTACTCTCTTTCTTCTGATAGAGAGAAGCCTTCTTCTTATGTAGAGAAAGAGAAGATTCGACTCTCAAGTCATGAAGGAGTAGCACCACAGAAGAGCTAGAACAATTTGTTGAATAATCAAATAGGTGAAATTGGGATAATTTATCATCCCAATTCTCACATAATAATATTTACGGTTTTCGGGCAATAAAATATAAATTGCTTCTAGTAAAGGCTTTATGCGCTGATACATTATTTTGAATAAATAATGATTGTAATATAATATCATCTAGCAATACAGGAGCACAATTGCGGAGCTCTAGCTCATAGCCATCTAGTACTATATGTTTATGAAAATCCCTGCCGATAGAAAGCTCAAAGTCATGATAAGAAATACCGTTTCCCCATCTAGCAAGTTTATGGATATAGTTGTCATCTGTAGTATGCGCTATCTCATCTTTAAAATTGTTACGAGGGGAGAACGTTGCGTATTCTCTTCTAATTTCAACTGGTAACATAGAAAAAAAGGGCAATAAACTAGTATGACGATCTATAAAATTTAATCTATTGGGGGTATCAGCAACAACAAGTATTCCTCCTGGCGTAAGGCAGCTCCAAGCTGTTTTCAAGACTTCTCTAACTTCAAAAAAAATCATATGTTCAAGTACGGCACACAAAAAAACTGCATGTATTTTATTTGACTGTATAAACCTAGATTGTGAACTAAATAATTCTGATCTGATGGTACAATTATTAATATCAAAATATTTAAGACGTTTAAGAGCAGCACTATTAGCAACATCATCAATTTCAAAACAGGTAACCGTTTTTACATAAGGGCAAATAGCAAGAGTACTGGAACCAGTGCCAGACCCTATTTCAATTACATTCATGTAAGACATATCTGGTTGACATTTCTGGACCCAGGGTATTAGGTTATCTCTAAAATTTAAGTAACGATTCTCTACATGATCAAGGATATCGCCTTTTAACTCATTAATGGTACTACCTTTTTGCAAGTGGGGTGCAAAGAAAGAGTCAAGAAGTACTTTTTCAAAAAACTCTCTATAATGTGGGGTAACTTCAGGTGTTTTCAAGTTATTAGGGATATTGATTTTACTCCTTCCTAGCATCTTATAGTAAATCCAGCATAGAGGCCGCCAACGTATTAAAATGTCTCTAACTACAAAAATACTAGCTCTGCGTGTAAATTGCCCCAAGAAACAAAATATAACCAAAAATTTATTTTTAAAAATCATCAGAGTATAGCCCTTTATAAGAAGAAAGTTATTTTGCGTCCTGAGATACGAAGGGGCATAACCGCCCAGACAAGCAATCCAAAAAAAATTAGTTAAATCATCATATTTTTGAAAGTTTTTCTTAGGAATTACCAAGGGGGCCTAAAGGCCCACCTTAGCTCATGACAAGAGTGATGCAGTAGTGCTTTTAAAAAAGCACTATGGATTTAAGAGGCCTTATTTAGCTCTTTAGGTGATTCTTTAGGAGTTTCATTAGTAGTTGTTGGGGCTTCTGGCAACAGGATTTTGACATCTGCCTTATTTTCAAGATCCGCAACATATTTTTTTATAGCTTCCATTCCAAGGGCACTTGTAATATTAGCAGTAGCTTCCTCTTTAGTAGGAACCTTAGCCGGTCTTTTGTCCTGGACAGTAATGATATGCCACCCAAATTGAGTATTAACCGGAGTAGATATTTCATTTATTTTCATAGAAAAGGCTTTATTATCAAATTCCGGTACTAGCTGACCAGACATTACATAACCTATTTCTCCACCATTGGCTTTTGTTCCTTCATCTTTTGAAAGTTCTTTAGCAAGTTTAGCAAATTTTTCTCCTTTATTAAGCCTATTTTTTACCTTTATGGCTTCTTTTTCACTACCTACTAAAATATGGCTTACTTTTATTTCCTCTTTCCCTTTTAAGCTAGCAATTAGTTTGTCATATCTCGCGTTTATCATTTGCTCAGTAACATTCGCTTTGACATAACGCTCTAATAGTTCTTGGTTGACCATTTGTTTCTTGATATTGTCAAATTTGTCTTGGAATTCTTTAGAAGATTCAATACCTGACTTTGCGGCTTCTTGTTCAAGTAATTTTGCATCTATATACCCTTGAACTAAAGTTTTTTGCAAATTTAGCTCAAAATCAGAGAATTTTTTATCCTTAACACCAGGTTGATTAGCTAAAAGCGGCTGGAATTCTTTCATCACCTGAGATTCCTTGACTTCACCACCTTTATAGGTAGCAAGAATTTTATCGTCATCTGCAAAAGCTACACTCGCTAGTAAGCTAGCAGATAAAAAAATTATAGATGTTCTTTTCATTTGTTATCCATTAATATATTGTATTTCTTAACATATATTGTTTTATAAGGATAACGACTTTACGTCAATCTCTATTTACAATATTATTTGATAAATTTGTAAAATATCATATAAACTATGGTATTTGTATTTTATAAGCTAGGATTTAAATGCTCTCTTTACTTAAAAAACTATTTGGTACGGCAAATGATAGGTCGATAAAAAAATTATCTTCAGAAATTGCCAAAATTAATTTACTTGAGCCGGAAATACAAAAAATTCCTGATGATCAATTAAGGGATAAAACACAAGAATTTAAAGAGAGACTTAAAAAGGGTGAAACATTAGATGACCTACTCTATGAGGCTTTTGCTGTGGTTCGAGAAGCTACAAAAAGAGTCTATGGTATGAGGCATTTTGACGTGCAGCTAATTGGTGGGTTAATATTACATCATGGCATGATTACAGAAATGAGGACCGGAGAAGGTAAAACTTTAGTGGCTACTTTACCGGCTTATCTTAATGCACTTACTGGGAAAGGAGTTCATATAGTAACTGTCAATGATTATTTAGCGCAACGTGATTCGGAAGGAATGGGAAAAATTTATAATTTTCTAGGATTATCCGTGGGTTGTATTATAGCAAATACTAGTGATGAGGAAAGACGTGAAGCTTATAGGGCCGATATTACTTACGCCACTAATAATGAGTTAGGCTTTGATTTTCTAAGAGATAATATGAAATATAGTGAAGATTCTAAGGTATTACGTCCTTTTAATTTTGCTATTATTGATGAAGCTGATTCAATCTTAATTGACGAAGCAAGGACTCCATTAGTGATATCAGGCCCAGTTGATGATATTTCAGATTTATATACTAAAATTGATAAATTAGTACGAGAGTTTAAAGATGAAGATTATGAAAAAGATGAAAAATTACGAACAGTTAATTTAACTGAACAAGGTATCACCCATATAGAATCACTGCTTATGGAAAATAAGCTTATAAAAAATGGTTCAAGTCTTTATGATTTTGAAAATTTGAATTTAGTTCACTATGTCAACCAGTCTTTAAGAGCCCATGTTCTTTTTAACCTTGATGTGGATTATTTGATTCGGGATGGTAAAGTAATGATTATTGATGAATTTACTGGCCGGGTTATGGGTGGTAGAAGATATTCTGAAGGATTGCATCAAGCATTAGAAGCAAAAGAATATGTAGCAGTTCAAAACGAGAATCAAACTTTAGCATCTATTACTTTTCAAAATTATTTTAGGAATTATCCAAAATTGTCTGGGATGACTGGCACAGCTATGACTGAAGCTGTCGAGTTAAAAGATATATATAATCTGGATGTCCTGACTGTGCCTACCCATAATCCAATAACTAGAATTGATCATGATGATGAAATTTATGGGAGTAAGCAAGAAAAATATGAGGCAATCATTAAATTAATAAAAGAATGTTATGATCGTGGACAACCAGTTTTAGTTGGAACTGTGAGTATAGAAAAATCTGAAATAATTTCTAATTTGCTTAATAAACATACAATACCCCATAATGTTTTAAACGCTAAATTTCATCAACAAGAAGCTTTTATTATAGCGCAAGCAGGGCGGTTTAAAGCAGTAACTATAGCTACCAATATGGCCGGTAGAGGAACTGATATTATGCTGGGAGGTAATCCAGATATGTTAATAGAAGAGCTTTCTTTAAAGAAACTACTAGAAGAAGAATATCAATTAGAAGTGCTTAAAATAAAAGACCAAATAGAGGAAGAAAAAAAGCGAGTAATAGAAGCAGGAGGATTATTCGTTATAGGTACCGAAAGGCATGAAAGCCGTAGGATAGATAATCAATTAAGAGGAAGATCAGGCCGGCAAGGTGACCCAGGGAATACAAAATTTTTCTTATCTTTAGAAGATGATTTAATGCGTATTTTTGCTTCAGATCGTATCTCTGGGGTCTTGCGAACGCTCGGTTTAAAAAATGGGGAAGCCATCCAGCATCCGATGATTAGTCGTTCCCTTGAAAAAGCCCAACAGAAAGTGGAAGCATATAATTATGAAATACGTAAGAACCTATTACGTTTTGATGATGTTATGAACCAGCAGCGTAAAATAATCTACAACCAACGTACTGACATTATTGCGGCAACAGATACCGACGTTTTTTTAAACAATATGACAAAAGAAATGGTGGAAAAAGTGGTGTTAACTTTTATGCCACCTGGTTCTTATAGAGAAGATTGGGATGTAGATGGGTTGATTGGAGAATTACATCGTATTTTTGCTATAAAATTAGCTCGTGAAACAATAATAAAAGCTGATGGTACTGAAATAGAAGTAATATCTAATATCGAGAAAATAATAAATGATTTATATCATTCCAAAAAAGAAATATATAGTGTAGAATTAATGAATGATGCAATTAAGTATATTTTGCTCACAACTTTAGATCAAGTGTGGAAAGATCATTTACATAATTTAGATCATTTAAGACAAGGTATCTCACTTAGAGCTTATGCCCAAAAAGATCCTCTTAATGAGTATAAGAGAGAAGCCTTTTATTTATTTGAACAAATGCTTAATAACTTAAAAGAGTTATTTATCGAAAGAGTTTGTCATCTTCATATAGATACTAACAATATTCATAAAGAAGCAATGTCTTTGGAGCATAAAAAACTTCAAACTATGCTTGAAACTCGAGAAGATCCGGCCTTTAGTAAATATAACGCCGGCATTAGTATTGAAAGTCAGGTTAAAACTATTAAAAATCAGGTGCATCCTGAAGATAGGATCCCTTCTGATTCCACAAGTTGGGGGAAAGTAGCTAGAAACGAGTTATGTCCCTGTGGATCTGGCAAAAAATATAAATATTGTCATGGTAATGGGTAAATTGGGGAGACGTACGAAATATGCAAATTACAGAATAACAAAAAATAATCACTAGAACCGAAGTTTATAATAAAGAATCATCAGGGAAAATAAAATGGCATACAGTAAAAAATTAATGGATCATTATGAAAATCCACGGAATGTTGGAGCCTTAGACAAAGAGGATTTATATGTTGGAACAGGTCTAGTAGGAGCTCCTGCTTGTGGAGACGTAATGAAATTACAAATTAAAGTGAATCAAGAGGGAGTTATTACCGATGCTAAATTTAAAACTTTTGGTTGCGGCTCAGCAATTGCTTCTAGTTCGTTAGTAACGGAGTGGGTAAAGGGAAGGTCTCTTGATGAAGCGGGGTCTATCAAAAACACTGAAATAGCTAAGGAATTAGCCTTACCGCCAGTAAAGCTGCATTGTTCTTTATTAGCAGAAGACGCTATAAAAGCCGCAATAGCTGACTATAAGAATAAAAAATCTTAATTTAAAGAAGATTTATGCGTAAAGATATTTTAACAGTTACTGATAGAGCGGCAGCCCAAATTCAAAAAGAATTGGCTAAATATGATAAGCCAGCTATAGGACTTAGAATCGGAGTAAAAATTAATGCAGGCTGTTCAGGTAAGGAATACACTATAGGATATGCTGAAGAAAAACTCCCATTTGAGGAAGTAGTAGAAACTAAAGGTGTCATAATATTGATAGAACCAACAGCTGTAATGTTTCTGATAGAAAGTGAAATGGATTATGTAGAGGATAAGGATAAATATAAAGCAGAATTTACCTTTAATAATCCGAATGTTACTGGGCATTGTGGTTGTGGAAAATCGTTTAGCACCTAAGGTTCACTACAGTACCATCATTATTGGCAGTAATATTCTTTTGTTAAGTCGAGTACGAAAGATAAACCTAGTATTTTATCAATCTTCCGTAAAAACTTAAGGAAAAGTTATCGACTGATCAGAACAATGTTCTTATCTCGAATTGGCGGTATTTTGAGCTAACTCTAAAAAGATATTTCGCTCCCATTCTAATAATTGTGGCTCGTCAATTTCTTGCTGAGAAATAATATCTTGAAATTTTATTAATAGCCCAATTTGCAGATCATTATATTCAGTTATATTTAGTTCTTGAGATAAAATAATTTGCGGTAAAGTAATTTTTTTGCTGATTTTTACTAGTTTGTTTGGCATCTTGACATTAAAAGCTTCCAAAACTAGCAAATTTTTATTCCTATTTACTTGGGCATGCAAAACCCCATAATCTAATATAAAATAATCTGCAGAGCTTGATTTATTAGATGTCAAAATATTTTGGATATTTTTTATTAACCTATCTTTATCATTAGCCCGGTAAAACATTTCCTTAATTCCACCAAATCCTGGAGCTAGGTTACAGTTTACTTCAACAAGGCCAGCATTTAACTCTTGGTTAGCAATAATAAAGTCACTATGCAGTAAGATCTCACACCCCCCCCCTAAAGCAGCGCCTAGTGCACAGCTAATAATGTTGATAGTAGCATATTTTAGCCGCATCATGGTTTTTTGTCCCAGTTTTAGGAATTCCTCTAATTTAGTAAAATTATTATCTTTTACATACCCAGCAATAAGCTTTAAATCAGCGCCGGCAGAAAAATGATCAATTAAGGGGATAATATATAGATCTTGTTTCCTGCTTTCTGCTAAATCTACTGCCTCTAGCAATAGGTTAAACACATCTTCATTAAGGCAATTCATTTTCGTATTAATACTGAAAACTAATTTATCGTGATATAAGAAAGCTTGCACCGCATTATTTTGTAATAGAATTTGGCGTTCTTGTAAATTAATTCTAGTAAGTTGGAATTTGCTACTCTCAATAATTTTATAGTGACTGGCCGTAATATATTCAGGTAATGGTAAATTACGCTGTAGAGCTTGTTCCTTAAGCCAGTCAAACCCTTCTTTTATATGAGACAATAGTTCAAATGGACCCATTTTCCAACTATATCCAAGTTTCATTGTCTTATCGATATCATAAATATTATCAGTTACCGTGGGAATTAAACTGGTTAAATAGAGGTAGAATTCTACTAAAATATCTTGAAAAAACTTGCCATATAGCGAGTTGCTATCTAATAATTCATTAATAGAGTTATATTGGGCTGCAAGGTCTTCAATTGGTTTATAGGAGAGATCGGAGAAATTTATAACTTCTTTAGTTTTGACATTATTTATCATTGATATGCGATAAAATCCTCCTAAACCTTTGCGCCCTATTAAATTCTTTTCAATCATCTGATCCAGAAGAGGAGAGGGGATATAAATTTGTTTATAATTATCACTAGATGGTAAAGAATTAACTAACGATGTGGAAATTAATTTCATCACATCGTGGCCTATTAGATCATATAAACCAAAAATTCCGGTAGTTGGTAAGTGGAACAAATTAGTAAAAATTTTATCTATAATTATAGGGTTCAAATTTTCTTTTATGCTGCGGCGCACTACCATCTCAAGTAGGTAACACCCTATTCTGTTAGCAATAAAACCGGGAGTATCATTGCTTCTAACGATAGTTTTACCTAATTTTACCGTTAAAAAATCAGTTATTTGTTCTATAATTTGGGGTAGCACCATTTGGTCACTTATAAGTTCAAGTAATTCCATATAGCGTGGAGGGTTAAAGAAATGAGTAATAACAAATCTCGATTTAATAGAATCAGGCATATTTGTTTTTAATTTTTCTAAAGGTAGCGTTGAAGTATTGGAAGCTAAAATTGCCTCTTTTTTTAAATATGGGATAATTTTATCATATAGCTGATATTTAATTTCAATTTTTTCTATAATAGCTTCGATAATTAAGTCACATTCACTAATAAGGTGTAAATCATCTTCTAGATTACCAATTGTAATAAAAGCTAATTTAGTTGGGTGAGTTAAGGCACTTGGGCGTTGCTTTTGAATTTTTTCAAGAGCTTTTTTAGTAATTGCATTTCTATCATCAGGGTTATCGCTGGCTATATCTAACAGCACTACGCGGCAAGATGCACTTGCGATTAAACCGGCAATTGCTGATCCCATTACACCTGAACCAATAACTGCTACTTGCTGTATTTTACTAATATTACTTTTGGACATTTGATTTACCTCCTCTTAAATTATAGTCAATTTCAGATGAATTAGGGGCGAGAGACAAAGCCGTGTGAATATTCGGGGGAAGAGTTTATTGCCCTCCCTAGTTTATATATTATAATTGACTATACAATACAACTTAAGCCCAAATATGGATTTATTCTTGCAATACCTTCCTGAATTAAAATATCTGCTTTTTCAACTCCTTCCCAGCCTTTAATTTTCACCCATTTACCTTTTTCAAGATCTTTATAATGCTCAAAAAAATGCTTTATCCGTTGTTTTAACATCGGACAAAGATCATCTAAATCTTTTATGCCCTCGAAACTAATATCTAATTTCGAAATGGGGACGGCAATGATCTTTTCATCCAAACCCGATTCATCTTCCATCATTAAAACACCGATAGGTCGGGATTTAATAATACACCCAGGCATGACCGGATAATGTGACACAACCAAGACATCTACTGGATCACCATCATTTGCCAGTGTATGAGGAATAAAACCGTAATTACATGGATAAAACATGGCGCTTTGAACAAATCTGTCAACAAATATTGCTCCTGACTCCTTATCCATCTCGTATTTTACGGGGTTACTATTCATCGGAATTTCGATAATAACATTTATTTCTTTATTATCAGTTATATTTTTAATTTTTTCTATTAGCATATGTTTATTCTTATTTTATTTGTATACTCTTCGCTTTTCCAGTATTACCATAAAAAGAGTGCTCCACTAAGTAATATTAATAATAAAAATAAAAAATATTTAAAATTAATTTCCTTAAAATTATTAATTGACTATAGCATGGTTAAATTGTTAGAATCATTTAGAATATATATCATTATAAAATAATTCTGTTATTAAATCTATAGTACTTGCTTTTAAATTTAGATCATAATCTATGGTATTACTCATTATTTTTTTTATATTGTAGAATTTTTTTATCAAGTAATTAGGAGAATGAGTAGATAATTTGCTAAAAATGGTATTTTCTAAGTGATGCAATTCAATATTGCAGTTAAGTGCTTTTTTAATAATTTTATTAACTACATATAACATACTGCTAGCAAAATCACTCCATAAGGCTTTATTTTTATCTGTAAATTCTTCTATCAAGGCTAATCGGGTAGAAGGGTTTTGGTAATCCGCTAGATAAGTAATAAATTTAAAATATACATCACTATACCCCTCTGATATGAATTCGCGTGCGTCGTTGCTCAATGCTTGCCTATTATCTATAGGTTTTGCTCCATCGCGCAAGGCAGCAAAATCATCGGAGAGGAGTATATTATCTAAATAATTTGCAGGCTTAACGTTAATTTTAGCGCATCTAGATCTTATAGTAGAAATTATAGCAGCCGCTCTTGCCGTAACCAGAAAAATAAAGCCATTTGCCGGTGTATCTTCTAGAAGTTTAAGGCATGAATTGGCAGCGTTTAAATTCATTAAATCTGCTTGATAAATAATAGCCACCCTATATCTAGAGAGAGAAGGAGTTTTGTGAAAAAACTGTTGTAACTCTCTAATTTGTTCAATAGATATTTCTTTAGTATTGTGGCTGCTATCCTTTGCCACTAACCGATAGTCTGGATGATTTTTTAATGCCATATCATTTAAGAATAAATCATTCTCTATAAATAGCTGTAAATCTTCTAAAGTTGTAGTGGGACTTGGGGTATCAATCAGCCAACTATTATAAAGCCTGCCTTGCATAACCTTAAACTTAAGATAATTTATTATTCCCAATTCGTGTATTTTACTTGAGCAGGCTTTAAGGAGTGGCATAAATTATAACCATTACTTTTAACTATAATAGGAGCAGAGTTAATATGTTATCATTCATTACACGCATCTTTAATTTTTTTACCAGCTCTAAATACTGGTTGCTTATAAGCCTGAATCTGCATTTTTTCTCCAGTTTTTGGATTACGGCCCTCACGCGCAGGTCTATCTTGGATATCTAATGAAAAATAACTTACCATATTAATACCTTTTCCACTCTTCACTATTTTTACTATAGTTTCCATGAATAAAGTAGCAAATTTTTCACACTCAGTTTTTGTATAGCTGGTTCCCTCCGCCATAACGTCTATAAACCCCCCTTTGTTTACTGATTCTCTTTTGTTGTTTACTGATTTTTCTTTGCTCATAAATTAGTCTCTCTAAATAAATTGTTAACACTAAATGGACATTTTTAGACATTAATATATTACTATAACAAAATGCCAACAAGATTAATCAACCTTGGTTCTTTACATTATACCAAACACTACCATCACTACAACCTACACTTCCCTAGAATTTTTGAATATATTTATTTTATAAGCCAATTTAAATAAAATTGTAGCTATTTTACATCAAAACAACTTTTTAACCGTGATATCAGCCTAAATTATTAAAGAATAAACTACTAAAAACACTTGTATAATTTAATAACTACTATCTTAAGATTAATTGACTATAGTATATTTACAAACCCTAAATTATGAGTCATTGATGTTCATCCTAGGAATTGATCCATCTTTAACTGCTATGGGTTGGGGAGTAATTAATGCTACTAGCAATTCTTTGAAATACTTAGCAAGTGGCATCATAACTACCAAGGCTAGTGAAGCAATGCATAAAAGATTAGCTCTAATTACCTCAACATTGAATAAAGTAATATTAGAATATCAACCCGCTATTATTGGCATGGAAGAAACATTCATTAATAAAAATAATGCTTCTTCTTTAAAATTAGGCTACGCAAGAGGAGCCGTTATGGCACTTATTGGAAGCTATAATATAGTTTTTCAAGAATTTACTCCTAATATTATTAAAAAATCGGTAACTAGTTATGGCCATGCTGAGAAAAGTCAAATTCTGCACATGATTAAACTATTATTACCAGGGGCTGCTGCAGTTAATAATTTTGATGAAGCTGATGCTCTTGCTATCGCATATTGTTGTTGGGTATATTCTTGTAATAGATCTGTATAATCTTCAAATATAAAAACTTAAGAGGCTTCAAGTTACGTCAATTCGCGTAAGTTGAATAAAGAGAAGTAGGTTAATCTTTACTTTACTAAATAAGTTATCTATAGTTTAGTAGTACGCCTAGATAAAATATAAAAAAACAATTAGTATTGAAACGCTTGTACAGCTTGAATTTTTAGGTTAACTCTAAGATAATTTTAAAAAAGATATTTATGAATAATGTTGTTAGTAAAGTATTGTTGATTATTGTAATTTTGCTTATAGGACTGTTTGCCTATAAAACTATCAGGGCCCCTAATACCGCTGCGGCTAAGGTTTCTATTGATACTGACAGCCATCAACCTGCGCAACTACAATTAAATGATCCGCAAAAAGATATACAAAAAACGGAAAAAATTATCCAAAACTACTTACTTAATAACCCTGAAATAATTATTCAGGCTATGGAAGTATTGCAGCAGCGTAAAAAAGAAGAAATGGAGAAAAAAACTCAGCAATATATCAAAGAACATCACTCTGAGGTCATTAATGCTGTTGACTCCCCAGTGCTAGGCAATAGTAGTGGAGACGTGGTGGTTACTGCGTTTTATGATTATAATTGTAGCTATTGTAAAAAAGGTGATAAGTTTATTAATCAACTACTTAACCTAGATGCGGAAGTTAAAATTGTTTTAAAACCTTTTCCAATTCTGGGTGATTCATCTTATTATGCGGCCTCTGTTGCTTTAGCTGTGAACACAATTGCTCCTCTTAAATTTAAAATTATCCATGATGGTTTAATGGCAATGCAAAATATCACTAGTGAAGCAGTAGACAAATTGCTAGTAGATAACGATATAGATCCTTCGTTAATAACGACCGAAACCAATAAAGAAACAATAAAGAATATTCTTGAAAAGAATGCGAGCCTTGCAAAAGGTATAAAGCTACAAGGGGTTCCTGCCTATATTATTAATGATAGATTAATGCCAGGAATGATGGATTTACAACAATTACAACAAATTATTGCTGATATAAGGTCTAAAAAGTGATAATTCAACTAAATTCTTAGCCATCTGTTAAAATGGCAATAATTTAACCAAAGTTATTTGACAAGTTAAGAATAATTAGCTATAATATAGGGATGAAAGAATATATTATCACTACTTATGTGCCAAAAGGTCTTAACCTTACAGAGTTTTTAGAAGAAATAGGTCAAGTCCAGGTTATGTATGTGAAAACTAAAAGGTAAGTTCCGATAAGGTAAAATTATCGATTAGCTTATAAGTAATACTAGCTCCTAAAATTCTGATTGGATAATCTTCAGTTCTCTAAATATCTTTAAAGTAACCATCCTAAGGTTTTATCACTCCCTTGGTTTTAAGATAATCTTGTAATACTATAAATTTAGAATAATTGGTTATACCAAATTCGCGTTTAACGCAAATTTCGGTATTTTCGTTTTATACTTACTTTAAGTTAATTTAAAGCTTGATCTAACAAAGTTACATCGAACTTAGAGTTGATAACATCTAATAAAAAATATGTATGACCCAAAATATAGTTACTTATAATAAAGAAGTACCTGATAAGTATCATAACAATGACATAAAACCGACAGATTTTATTCAAGATGATATAATTACCATAAACCTTAAGCAATTAAAGCGCAAACTTCCCGAAGAATTGCAATTACAGGCTGCAAGTTTGAACATAGAAAATGCTAGTTCTTTATTAAAACAAGAATTAGTTTTTGCTATATTAAAAAAATCTGTTGAGCAAGGTGGATATATTCTTGGGGAAGGAGTTTTAGAAATTTTACCTGATGGGTTTGGTTTTCTGAGATCCCCCGAAGTAAATTATTTAGCCGGTCCAGATGATATTTATATTTCTCCGAGTCAAATTCGTCGCTTTGGTTTGCGAACAGGAGATACAGTAGAAGGGCAAATCAGAGCCCCAAAGCCAGGAGAGCGTTACTTTGCCTTATTAAAAGTCAATAAGGTAAATTTTGATGATCCTTTCCAGGCTTATCATAGAGTACATTTTGATAATTTAACCCCGCTTTATCCGGAAGAAAAATTATCCTTAGAAATAGAAAATAATAATAAGGATTGTAGTACACGAATAATTGAATTAGTAGCTCCAATGGGTAAAGGACAGAGGGCATTGATTGTTGCTCCTCCCAGAACCGGGAAGACGGTGTTATTGCAAAATATAGCCCATGCAATTACTACTAATAATCCTGAGGTATTTTTAATTGTTTTACTAATCGATGAGCGGCCAGAAGAAGTAACTGATATGCAACGCTCCGTACGTGGAGAAGTAGTAAGTTCAACTTTTGACGAACCAGCTTCCAGGCATGTTCAACTTGCTGAAATGGTAATTGAAAAAGCAAAAAGACTTGTAGAACATAAAAAAGATGTAGTAATATTAGTTGATGCAATCACCAGACTTGCCAGGGCATATAATACTGTAGTACCATCATCTGGTAAAGTTCTAACTGGCGGGGTTGATGCAAATGCTTTGCAAAGACCGAAAAGGTTTTTTGGAGCTGCAAGAAATATTGAGAACGGGGGATCTTTGACTATAATAGGGACTGCTCTGGTTGATACAGGCTCTCGTATGGATGAGGTAATTTTTGAGGAATTTAAAGGTACAGGCAATTCTGAAATAGTACTTGATCGTAAAATTGCTGATAAGCGAATTTATCCGGCTATTGATATCACTAAATCGGGCACACGAAAAGAGGAATTGCTAGTCGATGAAACAATTTTACCGAAAATGTGGGTGCTAAGGAGAATTATCAATCCAATGGGTACTATAGATGCGGCAGAATTTTTATTAGATAAATTAAAAAATACTAAGACAAATGCCGAATTTTTTGAGTTAATGAACTCGAATAGAATAAACTCTAATAATAAACTAAATGGGGAGAGATAATATGGTTAAGAGGGTAAAAATTTCTTTAATAGGTGGCGGTAATATTGGAGGGGTAATAGCCCATCTTATAAACTTAAAGGGACTGGGGGACGTAATGATGTTTGATATATCAGAAGGTTTACCCCATGGTAAAACTCTTGATATATCTCAAGCTGGTGCTATTACTGGATCGGATGGAAATTTACAAGGCACTAATGATTATAAAGATATAGAAAATTCAGATGTTATAATTGTTACAGCTGGGCTACCCCGTACTCCTGGAATGAGCCGTGATGATTTAATTAACGTTAATGCTAGTATTATCAAGACGGTAGCTGGCAATATTAAGAAATATGCCCCTGAGGCGTTTGTAATAGTTATAACTAACCCGCTTGATGTTATGGTATATATTATGCTAAAAGAAAGTGGCTTACCCTCTAATATGGTAGTTGGGATGGCCGGCGTTCTTGATTCTTCAAGGTTTAATTTATTTTTAGCTAATGAATTTAATGTTTCTGTAGAAAACGTTAGCAGTTTTGTTCTAGGCGGGCATGGGGATTTAATGGTTCCTCTGATTAGATATTCAACAATTAACGGTATACCAGTTTTAGATTTAGTAGAAATGGGTTGGTCAACCAAAGAGCGTATTGATGCGATAGTGGCACGTACTAGAAATGGCGGCGGAGAAATTGTTTCTTTACTTAAGACAGGATCTGCTTATTTTGCTCCGGCTACTTCGGCAATTGAAATGCTTGAAAGCTATTTAAGAGACAAACGAAAAATATTAGGTTGCGCTGCCTATCTGCAAGGGGAATATGGAGTAAAAGATTGTTATATTGGGGTACCAGTGATTATTGGTAAAAATGGAGTAGAAAAAATAGTAGAAATACAATTAAATGAAGAAGAAAAAATGTTGTTTAATCAATCAGTAGATGCAGTAAAAAAGCTTCTTGAATTAGTATAGAGAATAAGGCGGGGCTTCTAAATTTAAGAGTTGAATGAAGATGCTTTAGTGAGATAAAACAACAAATTTTCTGTAAATTCCAAGGTATAGACTTGTTGTTTACTTACAGACATTTTTGTACTTCCTTTTGGTTAAATTTATTCTAAACTTAACTGTTCGAAGCATTTGTAGCCATATATTCTTCAAAGGTCTGCTTTTTTATTTCAGTTAACTCCTAAATTTCTCAGCATTAAAATTCTTAAATTCTTCATATTTCCCCATATCTCCCCATATCTCTTCTCCTGTTTCAAAAAAGATCTATAATAAAGTTTTAATTCAAGAAGCCTAATATATTAAATTCTTAAAATTTCACTTGACCATTACAGCAAGATATGTCAAAAAGATAGCTTATATAGTATTAGACTTCCTGCCTAAGTCAATCTAGTGGATGATTTATTGGAGCATTTGTCGTTAAAACGTCGCGTACAGCTTAACGCTCCTCATGTACATCCCAGTACGCAGCTCGGATTCATTTTCCCTGAAAGTCCCGAGAGCTTTTTTGACTTAAGAAGGAAACCTCTTGAAGTTCAATTTCATCAAAGCCGCTATAGCTCAGAGGTAGAGCACATCATTGGTAATGATGTGGCCGCAGGTTCGATTCCTGCTAGCGGCACCATAAGCCACCTTATTGCCTTGTCTTGCAGCTATTATAGTCCTAGTACTCATACTGTTTTCTCCTACTATCGAAATTAAAGTTTAAAGTGTAGGTAAAATTGTATTTTCTGTCAATAATTATTCAATTATGCTCATATCTAAAAATATCAGGAGCATATGAGGAGCATATTAAGTGAATAAATATGCTGGGCAAAATTTCTAAGTTCTTCATATCTCATATGATAAAATTCCTGAAATCTTATCATTTTATCCTATATCCTAGGTTATGCAAGAAGTCTATTATTTTTCTCTGCTATTAAATCTTCCCTTGTACAAAAACCTATACTAGCAGATTTATCATTTATCCTACTCAGCTGTGATATTAAACCTGCTGCCCCCTTGGTAGCATCCATATTGGCATAAAGCCCTACTTGCTCGATATATCTAGTCATCTCAACATAAGAGCTTCTGCTATTGCCCGCTAAATTGTGCAGAACATAAACATCTTTGATAGAAGCCCCTTGCGCTTTATAGACTGTGCTGGCATAGCCGTGTTTGAAGTTGATATCTTGGGGGTTAAATATTATTGTCTGGCCCTTATCTGTTTTAGCAGTAAATTTATTTTGACTCACTGCAATTAAAGTAGCAAATTCACCATTTTTTGTTTGCAGCTCCTTATTGCTAGTTTTAAAGATAATACGATCACCTTTCATATAATCTTCAGCTAGCTCTTTACCTAATTGCTGATCGAAGGTAATGCGCCTATATTCCCTGCCTGTCAGCACCTTTTGCTCCTTTAATAGTTTCCGTATCTCTAGATTTAGGGCAGCTACTTCCTTATTACCCACGGTGATTATTAGACGCTCTTCTACGGGAAATTGGCTATTGCTCCAATCATTAACTAGCCTATCGATAGATTGCTGTAATATCCCGTTAAACTTTAGGCCTTGATTTTTGGCTAGTAATTGCACGCCTCCTATAATATCTTTTTCTGCAAAGCACATCGCCATCTGGCGCCCCCATGCTTGACTTTGCCGTCTAATATCACTTAAGATATATGAACCAAATTTCTTGGTAAAGACCTCAAACATACCGCTACGTTCAATTGAGGTTAATTGCCGCTCATCACCCGCTAATATGAGCTGGCAGTTATACTTCCTGGCAACCTTGAATAGTTCTAGATAATCTGAGGTTCCGACCATGCCTGCTTCATCAACCACTAGCAGACTATTGCGGGGTAAGTTTATTCTATTATTATATAGTTTAAATAAAAACCCTTTAACTGTATGACAATGCTCATAACCTTTATCTTTGAGCTCGGTTACAGCCTTATGAGTTGGTGCTAAGCCTATGACATTTTGTCTTCGGCTAGTGGCAAGTTGGCACGCTATGCCTAAAACATGAGATTTACCGCTGCCAGCTCTGCCTCGCAGCATTCTTACTCCTTTATCGGTTACTAATATAGTTTTTAGCGCTTCTCTTTGTAGATTGCTGACGTTGCTTAAATTTTCTATATCTTTTTTAAAAGCATAAATATTATCATAATTAGTCTGCTGGTTCACTTGGTCAGCTAGCCGCAGCAAGCGTAATTCTTCTGCCCGGACTTCGCCAGTAGTATAATATTTTGTGTCTTTACCGTCTTGATTATATAATTTTACTAACCTGGCGGAATTCATTACTTGTTGTATTACTTGGCCCCATATTGTTTCATCTTCTACCTTCTGGATTGCTTGCTGCACGTCTTGTTTACTAAAGATCGCTTGATATTTGGTAATGTGATCTAATAATCCATTTGCTTCCTTAATAATCTTTAAATTGGCATCCTTAACTAATTCATTGCTATCAGCTACCTTATTGATCAGGCTCCTCATCCTGCTAGGCCCTACATGTTCTTGCGGTACCGCACCAATGGCATCTACCCTATTATCTAAACCTAATTTTTCAAAATACCTGTTAATCACCTCCTTAGCCTTCTCGTGAATTATTTCTTCTTCGGGAATAATAAAGCCTTTTCCTCCTTTCGTATTTTTAAATTGTGGATTTAAATCTACCGCCTTAGCTCCTAAATTTTTACCATCTTTAGTGAATCTGCGAGTTGTTACTAGCACATGTGCGTGCCAGTTTCTTTCTCCCTTGTGCGGCTTATGGATATCTACCTGCACCCCTAAGCCATTTTTTACCCATCCCATTTCATCAATGATTTCATGAGTGATGGCTATTCGATCTTCTAGAGACAGTTCCTTGTCATCTGGCAAAGCAATCACTACATCTTTTAGCAACTGACTGTTTTTTCGTTTCTCCGATTTCTCTACCTCATTCATTAATATTGAAGTGTTTTTGAATTTTTGATCTACATGATTAGGTAGTAAAATTATGTGATAAACATTGCCACCCCGCTTGGTAAAATCATAAGTAATATTAGTCTGCTGATCTTTGATTTGTGTCCTAGCATTATAAGCACCTTTACAGCAAGCGTTATCACCTTTGCTCCTACTTACGATCTCTATTCTTGCAAACTGTATTGCCATGGTTTACTACTACACGATAATATTAACCTGGCATTACATTACTTGGTAGGGTAGCATGGAAAAATTGCAGATGCGAGCACAAAGAGCAAACCACATCGCAAGAAACTTCAGTTTCTATATTGCGTATAGCCTGATTCTTTGAATGCAGCCTATAACCTCTAGGCTCGTTACTTTTGTCTTATGTCTCCAGTTAGAGACAGCTGAATTTGTGTTGACGATTTTATGGCGAGGTAGGTTTTGGGGATCAGTATAATGGATGGTAAGAGGTGTTGGTTTAGAGTTTACTTCTGCTGGTTCAAGAAAAATTTAAGGGAGTAGCATCTATCTCTTGACTGCTCTTAGCAGTTTGAGCATCATGGCATACATAAATTATTGATATAAAATTATGTTAAGTAGCACTGAACACAATGCTGAAACTGCTCAGCAAAAAATTAAGCTCCAGCAGAAAAAAGCTCGTTTGATTATGGAAGAAATAAACTTTAAAATTAAAGAACGTAAAATGCGTACTCGTCATTTAATTCAAGTGGGAGGGTGGGTTGCTAAAGCAGAAATTGACAACTTACCTGCTAACAGTTTGTTTGGTGCTTTAGTTTCGTTAAAGCAAGAGTTAGCTAAAACTCCTGAGATCCAAGAACAATGGACTGCAGTAGGCCGGGAGCTCCTTGACCATGAGGACAACATTAGGATTGCTGTTATCTTGAAGTTTGAAACTAAGCCTATCGAGTCAATCCGCACTCATATCAGGCAGCATGGCCTTAAGTGGAATGCCTTGCGAGAAGAGTGGTACGGTTATGTTTCTAATATCTCTGCTTTAAAAAGCGGACTTTTGGATATTCAGTATCAAATTGAAATTGTTAAATAAAACACAACACTTTACTTGAGTGTTGTGTTTATTAGGGGTGGGGTAATAATTATAATTTATGCTTGCATTTGCGTATCCATTTATGTGAGTATATTGGTAGATTTTCCTCCAGGAACCTTAACTCCATCTCTACTAATTTATTACGCCATAGATCTAAGGCCTCTTCTGACAATTCAAGTTCATTAAAATTATTCTCGTTTTGATCATCAACACTATAACCATACTCGTTAGCATATTCATTAGCGTAACATTGCTTATAGATACCGTCTTGAGAGTCAACAAATTTTTAAGAATTTTATAAAAATTTATTGTTACATTTTTATAAAATTATCTGCATTTTAAATTAAATTTTCATTAAAGGAGTTTTTATTTTTAAGTACTCCGTAAATAATATGTAACAACTTACGCATTGCAGCTATCACTATAAGCATTTTAGGTTTTCCTAAACCACTTAAGCGCTGTGCAAATTCTTTAACAATTGGATTAAATCTAAGAGAAACAATAGCAGGCATATAAAAAGCTTTACGTAAATCTGAACAACCTGTTTTTGATATTCTACTAGCTCCCCGTACTGAAGTACCAGATTGACGCTGTTTGGGGTTGAGGCCAACAAATGCTACTACTTGTTTTACAGAATCAAAATTCTCTATATTAGATAAGAAAGCAAGAACTACGGCTATTGTTTTTTCTCCTACTCCTGGAATTGAAGCAAGAAGAGTACCCTTATCATCGAGCTCTTTATGGTTTTTGATATGATTGCTAATTAGCTGTTCTATTTCTTTGATCTGTTCATTCAAAAATTTAATATGAGCTTGAACATTTACAGTAACTATATCAGATGATGCTTCTAACCGATTAGTTTCTTGATTTTTGATGGCAATTAAAGCATCTAAACGGTTTACCAATTGTTGTAATTCATGGATATGAGAAGGTAGTGGTTGCCAAAGGTGTAGAAGTCAAGATTTGATCTTACAGACACTATAAATTTTGCACCTGATTGTCAGTTAAATTTTGACTGTCAGATATATATTCAAGGTACAAGATTTCATTATTCTTTTCAACAGCTAATTTTTTACTATCTTGAAAAGTTTGCATAGGGGTTTTACCATAACAATATTTTCCTGAATGTGGCCTTTCATGATTGTAATACTCTAACCAAATATCAAGATCTAGCTGTAAATCTTCAAGGGATGTATAAATCTTTTTTCGCATAGCTGTATCAAAGAATTCCTGTTTCATAGTTTTGTTAAAACGCTCACACATACCATTGGTTTGAGGCGAGTAAGCGCGAGTAACAGTATGTTCTATACCTTCGATGCTTAAGAATAACTCAAAAGCATGATGCTCTATATTGCCTTTATATTCGCTCCCCCGATCAGTAAGGATACGTAAGATAGGTATCCCTTGGTCCTCATACCATGGTAATATCCGGTCATTGAGCATATCAGCACTCGTCAGCGCTGTTTTCTCAGTATATAGTTTAGCATCTGCTACTCTGGTATAGCTGTCGATAAAGACCTGAGAATAAACCTTACCTATACCTTTAAAATTGCCAACATAATATGTATCCTGGCACCCTAAATAACCTGGATGCTGCGTTTCTATCTCACCATGGGCTTCTTTCTCATTACGACGCTTCTCTAATACTTGTAACTGGGCTTCGGTAAGAACAATACCATCTTGAGCCATCTTAGCTTCTAATGCTTTAAGCCTTTTATTGATATTGTTTAAATCATTACGCAACCAAATTGATCTTACCCCACCAGGTGATACAAGAACACCTGTCTTCTTAAGCTCATTTGATACTCTCAGTTGCCCATATGCTGGATATTCTACAGCCATATCCACAACTGCTTTCTCCACACGTGGATCTACTCTATTAGCTATTATGGGCTTCTTCCGACTTATTTCGTATAGGGCTTCTTCTCCTCCAGTTTCATATAATTCTTGAAATCTATAGTAACTATCTCTACTATATCCCATAGCCTTACATGCTGCTGATACATTGCCTAAACTCTTTGCTAGCCTAATAACCCTAGTTTGGGCTTTATTATTTTTTGATTTAAGTTCATTGTGACCTTCCATTTTTTATCTGTATTTTTTATACATTATTTTTATTAAATGTAAGATCAAATGTCAACTAATACACCAAAGGTCAGGCTTCATTGCTATACAAAATTGGGCTATTAATTCGCTATCTACTTTATCAGTTTTAACACGACAAAGTTTGCTCATTGCAAACCTTTGATACGAGCAGGGTTTACTACACTAACTTTAAAATTCTTATCATAAAGATATTGAGCTAACTTTAAGCCATAAGAGCCAGTAGCTTCCATACATGCATGAGCAGTATCAATTTCTTTAGTTTTTAACCACTCTATTAACCCACTAAAACCTTTGGAATTATTATCAAATTTTTTAGTTTTTATTTTGTTATTAATTAACAATGCTACATCAAATGTTTGTTTAGAAATATCTATACCTAAAATTATACTGTCCATATAATACTATTTATGTTAATAATTAATAAAATACTCAAAGACCAACCTTGTAAATACAGGTTCATTGGTGTAAACTTCAAGACCTAAGACACCGTCCGATCTTCAATGAGTAGATGAAGGCTAGTTACTTATCTAAACGACAGGATCTTTGTCCTAAGGCTATACACAGTATATCTAGCCTTCTTACTTAAGTGCCCTTAAGTATCTTATAGTTTCTCACTAAAGACAATATCAAGATACAAGGCTATATCAGAGTTTAGTGCACTTATTCTTGGCTTAAGTTTTGCAATTTCTTGTCTTAATTGCAAGATTTCTTTGGCATAGTGGGACAGAACTAACAGATAGTGATAATCCTGTGATGCCATATTTAATTCGCGTAATTTGTGGAAATATTTTGTGATCTCAAGATTATTTTCCAGGATGATACTTGCCAACCTTTTGCATATTTCCTTCTGTTGGATGAGCATCGCTTGATGATCTTCCTTGGTATATTTCAGACAAAATTTATCTTGGTACTGGGCAAGAGATAGATTCATTAAGTTTTGAGCATAAGTCATTTGTGCCTTTTGCCGGTTAGAATATTCATGTTTCTCTCTTATTTTTTCTTCGTATTGCGAATATTCCTTTTGTAATTCTTCGAGCTTCAATAAATTGTTATAATGTATATTAGTCATATTATTAACCTTGTCAGTTGAAATAAAAACATCGTACAAAGTTTATTCCTCCATACAGCCTATTGTACAATAGAGCGCAATTATAGTCAAATAATAAAGTACAAAAATGTACTTTATTTATACTATTTATTAGATAATTTACGGTAATTATGTTACATGTTTTTAGCTACTTACTAGCGTTATTTATTATAAGATCTTATCTAAATCTCAAGTAAATTCTAAGTAAGGGGAGGGTAGACGGTATAGTGTATAACAAACTTTAAAAACTTTTTCTTTGAACCAGCATTTTATCCTATCAACACGGAACTAATCTTATAGTTTTCTAGCAGAACAAAAGCAACTTTCTTGGACAAAATATGTAGTATTTTCTCTATTAGTTAGGTCTTTTTCTTGACATAGATTGTACTATTATATATACTAAGTTGTGCCAAAATATTATTGATTATTTTATTAAAATATAGGAACATATACTATGTCAAGAGACCCGATAACCGCACTAGAAAAACTGAAGAAAATTGAGGAGAAAAAACAGAAAGTACTGATAACCCGCAGAGAGGACTTATTAGAAATCGTTAATAGTTGTAATGCCATGACTATTGATGATCAGCTTCTGGCAGGATTCCTACTCTTTGCTATGAATGAGCAAAATAAACAACACTCTATGTTAAAGGAGTTGATACAATTAGCTAAAACCACGCTAGATCCCCGTAAATTATTAGCTAAAAAGCACAGGATTATAAAAAACCGTCAGTCAACTTGATACTGCATGGCAACTTCCTTACCACAGAAGGCCATGGAGATCTTTATGATCTTTTTAACGTGTTTATGTTCCTTAATTTTAGTATCATATCTCTTATCATTGATCTGGGCTAAACCAGATTTAGCTACGGATTCTAGCTCTTCTGCCGCTTTAGATACCTTATACTCAATAATAATAGCATTATCAGCCTTACCTACTTGAGGAACTAAGACAATATCAGCCCTACCACTGCCGGTTTCTCGCTCACTTTCTATAATATAATCTGATGCAAGCATATTAATTAAACCAAGCATAAAGCCGCTGTAAAATAGCTCAGCTCGTGCAATCCCTGTCTGGTGAAAACTCGTGGCATTTAACAACAATTTTTGTAGTTTCTCCTTAAATTCCTCTATACGGCATGCAGGTAATAAGCTAACAAAGGAATAATACCTAGAACTGTCAATTTTTAGCTGATCAGTAACCCATTGCAACATTCGAGTATTATATATATACCGCACTTCTTTATTTGGTATTGATAACTCATAAATATTTTCTTCTGGATTTTTGGCATTAGGGTTTAAATACCCACTAAATAGTAACAAGCTTAATAATCCTACTGGTTTATTAATGTCAGCAAAACTTATTTGTTTAACGATAGTTGAAGTAATATTTTTACCCGTAATTAAGTTTTGTAGATCTTCTTGCATTTCATCAGATAGCAGTGCTTTATCAACAAGTGAAGTTCCCCCACTATCTAGCCAGTAGTGATCAAGTTGACCTTTATGCGCTAAACACTGCATTATTGACCATGGATTATAGATAATTTCTCCACCAAATGTGTAGCCATTATACCAATCTTTAATCTTCTCTGGATCAGTATTTGTTGGGACTTTTGTAAGTAACCCATCTACTTCATCTTGAGTAAAACCATAGAACTTAGAAAAATCTTCATCTAATAAAGTATATTCACTTACATTGTTTAAATCTGAGAACAAGTTAGCTTTAGCAACTCGTAATATACCAGTAATTACGCCTTTTTCTAAGTATGGGTTGGTTTTTAGGGCGCTACCAAACATACCACGGAATATTTTTAGCACATTTTCAAATTCTTTTGGCTGGTCACCAAATTCAATATAGGCACTATTGATCGGTGTATCATATTCATCGATTAGTATGTAAACTTTTTGACCAAAATGCATAAAAAGTAATTCACTTAAAAATTTTAAACTACTTTTTAGATCATCTGTATCAAGTTCCCCTGTAAAGTATTTCTTCAGCTCCTTTTTTTGCACATCTTGTAGTACCCCTGTATTTTCTCTTATATACCGCTCTAAATATTGGTGCTGTAAGAATAGACCTATAATTTGCCGTCTTATTCCATTCTCTATCTCCTGGTAACTACTACCTTTAACATCTTTAAAGTTTATGGAGATTACTGGGAATTGACCTTGATATTCAGCGATAACATCTGGGTATTGTGCTATTTGTAGTTGTTTAAGTAACTTCTTCCTACCGGTCGCTAATCCTAAATCTATTTCACCGCCAACAAACAATTTATCATTAACCCTTTGCTCGAGCGATAAACGATTACCATATTGATCCACTTCTATTTCAAAGAATTTCTGGAGCATATTCATATTCAAGCTCTTACCCCAGCGCCTTGGACGAGTAATGAGAATCACTTTACCACTATCTTGGAGTACTTCCATAATCATTAGGCTTTTATCAACAAATACATCACTATTAACTACTAAATCATAGAATTCATCAGTCCCTACTAGCATTCTAGGTGGCTTATTACCGACTGGGAATGAGGTAATAGCTTGATCTATTGAATTAATATCAGAAAGGTTAACTGTCATATTAGTGGATTATATTTAAAAATTATTCTAGGTCTTTAAACTATAACAAATTATAGCATAAATAAATTAGACCACTAAGTAATTTAAGCAAATAATTTATTGCTGTAAGTTTGTAAGGCTCAGCCATGTTGTAGTCTAACTAATCAGTACTGTTTGGCAATTGCACCGGTATTTTACACAGGGCAGTAGTGGTTTTACCTTCTTCACTTGATAATTCAATTGCACCGTTCATTTCGTGGATTAGCTGTCTCACAAATATTAATCCTAACCCTAGTTCTTTACACTGGGTAGCAGAATTAAGATTACCGAGCTCTTCACAAATATGTTGCTGTTTTTCTGGAGAGATGCCAATGCCAGTATCATGGACAATAAATTGTAATATCCGATCTCTATCATCTTGTTCTAAAATATTAAAATCATTTTCATCTTCGCTTAGTCTTCTCGCAGGAAATAGATTAGCAGTAATTACCACCATACCTTCTTCAGTAAATTTGATACTATTACAAATTAGCTGATCCAATATTGCTTGCAAGCGGTAACTATCACCTACCAAAACCTCTGGCATTTCATAATGAATATTAGACACAAGTCGTATTCCCTTATTCAAGGCTGCGGCTCCAGCTTTAGCTATTGATTGTTCTACTAATTTCTTTGGGTTAAATGCTTTTAAAACTATAGAAGTTAAACCGGCGTTAGCTGTAAAAAATTCATGTACATTATGAGAATAATCTAGTAGTGCTTTAGCACAATCCAGGATACTAGCCCAATGGTTTTTTACTTCAAGATTTTGCTCCATTTCATAAAGCCTAGTCACTTGTTCCAAAATTCCATTACAAGGAACATTAATACTATGACTCACGTTCTTGATTAAGTTTATTTTAGATAGCTCCGCTGTTTGTAACTTTTCTTTTGTTTTTTGCAATTCTAATTCCATTTTTTTAAATTCAGTAATATCAACATAATGCTCATGATAGCCACTTACGTCAGCACTAGGCTTAGATGCTGGAATCAGTGTGGCAAATATTGGAGCAAGTTTAACGATCCAACCTTTTTCTGCAGTTTGATTTTGCTCTTGTTGTTGATTTTTAACGTTTTCTGTCATAAAATGCCTCTACTGTTTGTTAAAAAATGGTAGCATGGAGGTTAAAACGTAACTTCGCGGTTAATTTAACTTCTGTGCTTGATACTCATTAGCGTCGCATCATCAGCAGAGATATCAGCATTATTTTGAGGAGTACAGAGGATTTTTGATCAGTTTGCACAGATTTTTGTCAGGAAATCTAAAGAGCTGTAAAAATGTAGAAGTCAAGATTTGATCTTACAGACACTATAAATTTTGCACCTGATTGTCAGTTAAATTTTGACTGTCAGATATATATTCAAGGTACAAGATTTCATTATTCTTTTCAACAGCTAATTTTTTACTATCTTGAAAAGTTTGCATAGGGGTTTTACCATAACAATATTTTCCTGAATGTGGCCTTTCATGATTGTAATACTCTAACCAAATATCAAGATCTAGCTGTAAATCTTCAAGGGATGTATAAATCTTTTTTCGCATAGCTGTATCAAAGAATTCCTGTTTCATAGTTTTGTTAAAACGCTCACACATACCATTGGTTTGAGGCGAGTAAGCGCGAGTAACAGTATGTTCTATACCTTCGATGCTTAAGAATAACTCAAAAGCATGATGCTCTATATTGCCTTTATATTCGCTCCCCCGATCAGTAAGGATACGTAAGATAGGTATCCCTTGCTCCTCATACCATGGTAATATCCGATCATTGAGCATATCAGCACTCGTCATCGCTGTTTTCTCAGTATATAGTTTAGCATCTGCTACTCTGGTATAGCTGTCGATAAAGACCTCAGAATAAACCTTACCTATACCTTTAAAGTTGCCAACATAATATGTATCCTGGCACCCTAAATAACCTGGGATGCTGCGTTTCTATCTCACCATGGGCTTCTTTCTCATTACGACGCTTCTCTAATACTTGTAACTGGGCTTCGGTAAGAACAATACCATCTTGAGCCATCTTAGCTTCTAATGCTTTAAGCCTTTTATTGATATTGTTTAAATCATTACGCAACCAAATTGATCTTACCCCACCAGGTGATACAAGAACACCTGTCTTCTTAAGCTCATTTGATACTCTCAGTTGCCCATATGCTGGATATTCTACAGCCATATCCACAACTGCTTTCTCCACACGTGGATCTACTCTATTAGCTATTATGGGCTTCTTCCGACTTATTTCGTATAGGGCTTCTTCTCCTCCAGTTTCATATAATTCTTGAAATCTATAGTAACTATCTCTACTATATCCCATAGCCTTACATGCTGCTGATACATTGCCTAAACTCTTTGCTAGCCCTAATAACCCTAGTTTGGGCTTTATTATTTTTTGATTTAAGTTCATTGTGACCTTCCATTTTTTTATCTGTATTTTTTATACATTATTTTTATTAAATGTAAGATCAAATGTCAACTAATACAATATATCTTACCCGCTATGCTTTTAAAGGTATCTACCGAATAAAGAAAGATGGTAAATTGGCGCTATCTTTTTCTACAAAAAACTATAACAAATCTGATATTGATCAAAGATTACACCAAAGTAGCAGTTTTTTAGTGGATACTTTTATTTATGCAACTGACTTCTCCTTTATCACTCCTAAAGCAAATGATTTTGTTTATTTTGATCCACCGTATCATCAATCAGGTGAAAAATTTTATACCATATTACCATTTGATGAAAATGAACAAATCAGGCTACGAGATTTTGCCAAAGAGCTAGATAGTAAAGGGGTTAAACTGATGATTTCTAACAGTGACACACCGTTTATCATAGATCTCTATAAAGGGTTTAACATCAGTACTGTAGATGTTAAATATTCTATGCCGGAGCAAAGGAAAATTTCGTATGAAGTAATAATTAAAAATTATTAAATTTACTTCTAAGCACATCTATCTGCCGCAAGCAGCTCAAAAGTAAAATTTTGGGCTTGGAAAGCTGTTCTTAAATCTTCCATATGCCGTTGTTTTACCCAATAATCAATAAATGGTGTAGTAGGTTTTAGGGTTATTTTGTTGTTTATATTCTCTTCCTCTATTACTGCTAATTTACTGAATACACTACTATCCATATTTTTGCCATGGCGCTCTATTAGAGATTTCCTGACTTTGCACCAAATTGAATCAGAATTTAGCTCCAAGAGGTAAGCTTTATCACCGCCTTTTGTGTTATCCTCTTGTTTTACAGCCATAACAGACTTAAAGGGAATGACCTGTAACTGTTTGATTTTATTGCCATAAACTGCTCGGATTTGTTCTAATATTTTGTTTTGAAGGTGCTCTGACAACAAAATATCCTTTAACAATTTTATTTGATACTGATCATCTGCTATTTGAGAGAACTCAGCAGAGGTCAGTAGCTGATAAGCGGTATTAGGCTCAAATATTCCTGCAATTTTGCGTTTCAATTGTGCCTGCTTGCTGGTATTTTGGCTTCGCTCTATTTTTTCCAAATATTGTTCTTTTAGTTTTTCGGGATCGTTAGATTTGAACTGAAAATTGCTATTATTGACTTTAGTACATTCTCGCAATTCATGTTGCAAAGCTTTAACCATATAGTTCATTACTACTTTTTTGCTATAAAAATGATGATTAGGGTATTGCTGCGCTAATTTCAATAACAGCTTGTTGATAAAGTTTAAGTTAAATTCTCGATTTGACCTTAACTGCAGTAAATCAGCATCATCGTCAGTTAGTGGATGGAAATCCCTTAAACTTTTTCTTCTGAACCAGCCATTATTGCTATTACCTGCTGCGTTGTTTTGATTAGCACCATCTGTTACTCCCAATTCATTTTCTTTCACAATTTTGTTTATTTCTTCTGATACTGCTGTGCTTTCTACAACATTTTCATCAAGGGTTTTAGCTGTATTTGCTACCATTTCGCCTTGAACCTCTTCAAGCTGTTTATTTTCATCACTAGACATTTTTAAAAAATCAGATTCGCTAGATCTAGATATATTAGATTTATTATCTATATCTATAATATTGTCTACCTGAAATTTTTTTCGGGTCAACCCGAAAGTTTTTTTAGCTTCATGCGAAATTTTTTTCGGGTAAGGCTGAAAATTTTTTGCCAATTTGATACATGGGGTGTTACGACATTTTATGTGTTGTTTGATAATAGTTGCATTATATAAAGAAATAAACCCACCTTCCTGCAATTCTAACATACATTGCCTGATACGTCTTTGACAAACCCCCAATGATTGCTCAAAGAAATGATAAGATTCTTGTAACTCCTCCTCGTGAAGTTTGTGACAATTATTATAATAAACTTGCAGACGAAAAACTATTAGTGACAAAAGCTGCCTAGCGGTCTTACTTAAAGCCTTACCACAACTATTTTTAAGATCTCGCCATTCAGGTGGAACAAAATTACCAACGAAATTATAGAAAATGGTATTATTCTCATAGGTAGTAACAGGGGTATCAGAAGTTGAGCTGCATAATTTTAGCATAAGCCCTCCAGCGGAAGAGCAGATCCAGATAGGGATTTAAGGCAACTAAATCTATAGTTTTTTAAAATATTAGCAGCATATATGCAGCATATAGAATTTTTGGTAAAATTAGGAAATCTTGAGAACCTGAGAGATATGTGGCGGGAGTGACGGGACTCGAACCCGCGACCTTCTGCGTGACAGGCAGACGCTCTAACCAACTGAGCTACACCCCCCGATAGAGTTTATTTATAGGCAATTAATATAAACTTAAGGATGCTCGTTGCTCTACCATCGTAGTTCTAGGCTTCACCACAACTATCGATAAGTTACTGTACATCCCTATTCTCAGAGTCATTGCGGGGCCCTGCTGAAGCAATCTAGGAAGACAATTATAAACAAATCGATGCTTCTGGATTACGAACGTCGGCTTATAACCTCCTGGCAATAACCCATAAGGAACTGTGTTTTTGAACTTTCGACAGTTGTGGGCTTCACGCCTTACGCCTTGTACCTAATTCATCAGAAGTTGACTATATAACTATTTAGAGAATAAGTGGAGATTTAATCACCCATATATATTTAAGCTACATCCCTGAACAAAAATCCAAAACCCACGAAGTGGCGAATAACAAGTTACCGGCAGCTTCGATTATACCTATAGCAATAGACCTCTTTGCTAAACTCTACTCGAGATAGTAATTTGCACGTCGATCTAGAATCAACTCCTTTCGTACTACTAACAATATGCTGCAGTTTTGTGCGCCTCATCCCCTTGAAACTCCCTACCAGAAGCTAGTTTGGCAAAGAGATCTAAATAAGTAAATAGCTTAAAATGCTTCAGATATAAAATGAAAAGGCAATTCAGGCCCGCAAAGCAACAATACGCTGCCATGTAATATCAGTTAATTATCTATACTACTCAAGTATATATAAAATTAATTCTGCTGTCAAGAGCTCATAGAGATTTTGGCAATAGCATTCTAAAATACCGGGTATTGTAATAAATTTTAATTGACCGGGGAAATCTATTTTTATTTACGTTCTAACTACTGCCCCACAGTACACGACCGAAAGTAGGCCGTAGGCACGGCGACCTGATGAACAATTAGTAAATATTTACTAAAGCATTAGCAAAACGTTTTAGATTTTTTGGTAACCATCCCATGGTCAGCATCATTTTAGGGCTTGAGGAGAATTATGCTAAGGAAGTCAATTTAGGATAATTCTGTTTTAAAATTATCCTAAATTAGCTTGTTAGTAGAGTGTTTTAGTAACCAAGGTGATTAATAATATTTACTCAAGAACTTCATCTATAACCATCCCTGTTGCTTCTACTGCAGGGTTCTCACCTGTGCCAGGAGTTTCAGCTTGACCACGAGAAATCTCTGATAAATTATTATACTTCTCACAGAATTCAGAAACGGTTGCCAGGAATTGTGGGCTAGAATTGAGTATGGCCTGTAGAGGATCTTTTTCGACCTGTTCCACCATCTTCTGCACGTCTTTCATCATTTCCGGCATCACTTGTTGGAATGCAGTGAAGATGCCTCCTAGATTCGAAGATGAAGCCCCTGCTGAACTTGATGCTGTTTCTTCTATTAATACGGTGGCATTCTCTACCTCTGAACTCCCAGCGCTATCTGCAGATGATTGAGTAGAGGAACTAGCCTCTGAATTACCTTCATTAGGCTGAGCTATGTTGTTCTTAACAAACTCGGTAACATTATTAAGAACTGTAACCGCCTCATCACCACCTACCTGCTGCACCGTAGTTTTTATAAGTCCAATGAAATCGTCTTCTAGCTTCTTCATTGCTCTATCGCTAGCGGATTCTTGTGTAGATTCGGTAGTATTAGAAGTTGTTGAGGTATTTTGATCCACGATCTTTCCACTGCTTAGCTCTTGCGCAGAAGAATATTGAGATTCTTTGTTATTTTGCTCTTCTAGATATGTCTGCCTGCTGTCAGCTATTGCCAGCTCGTTTTCCTCTTCTTCTGATAGTTGAGAAGTATCTATGTATGGTCTAATAATTTTACCTACAGCACTCACTGCCGGAGTACCCACCGCTGCTAGCGAATCGAAGATAGGATCACCAAACAATTTCTGTACTGGAGGACTTTCAAAAAAGTTTAGTACGGTGTTAAAGAAGCCACTGTTACCTTTTGAGGGTGTTTTGTTGCTTCCTTCCGCTCTGCTAGGTCCCGCAGATGCTTCTGCTAATTCATTATTAGAAGTAGAGGTATTATCTTCCACTAAAGGAGTAGAAGATTGCTGATCTCCTGCGGTTGATTTTAGTGCCTGAATTAATTCAGATGCTTCTATCAATTTGTCTTCCCGTATTAATGAGAGTAAGTCGTCCACTGCTTTTTCATCGAAATTATTGTTTAGGGTTTCTTCTGTTAATCTTTCTTTATCATCTTTAAAATTTATTTGATTTACATGTGGCATAATCTTTTTCCCTATAATTTATTATTTAAAAATTAATTATAGTTAAAATATACTATAATTATTAATAAATTGCAAGTACTTTTCGTTTAAAACGGTTTTTTGTATTATGCAGACCGTTTTAAACGGAGTATTGATGATTATGGTTCACCTAGTAAAGTAAGATCTTGTTGCAGCATTTCTTCATTTAGAGGGTCATTATCTACGCTACTAGCTTGCTTACTAACAAGAGAAAAACATGTTGCTGCTGTTCCTACTCCCACAAAAGCTAAAAACAACAAGATTCCTAATCCTTCCAGTATTTTTTTATTATATTCTCCTGTAGCTTCTTCATGGAATGGTAAATAATATTTTGCTGTTTCAATATCATTAATGTGGCATGAATTATTCTGAGCAACTTCACCATTAATAAAAAAAACGCTAGAGTATGTATTATTCATTGTGGTAGAGTTGCTTGCAATTGCTGAACAATTAGCAAATAGGGAGTTACTTACAAGTTCAGTAATAGTAGAGTTAGCGAACATACTATTATTATAGAAGGTAACTACCCCATACACCTTGTCTTTAAGAGTATTATATAGAGAGTGCATAAGATATTCCGTCCCGGGCCAGCCAAGCTTGTCATTCTCAGCAAAACTAAAATGTGCCAAATATGATCCTGTCTGTGCAATATGAGAGTGAATGTAATCTTTACACCTACTGAAATAATTCATTAGACCTCTTGCATAACCCTAATAATTTAGTTCCCAATTATATAAACCAGCGATTAAATTAAATCTTAGAGCAAATCTTTTACGTCGATTTCGATATTTATCAGCAATAATTTTAAAACGTTTTAGCATGCCGATAACATTTTCATTCAGGGCCCTGGTACTTGCCAGTTTTTGGTTATTTTTCTTATCTTGTTTTGTTAATGGATTTTTTTTAGTCTTCTTTTTTGGTAACTCAGATTTAGCATGAATCTTTTGTAACCCTTGATATCCAGTATCGGTAATTACATTAGTATCAGGATGGATATTAATTTTGGATTCCTTAAATAACCTAGAATCATGTCGTTTACCATTTGCATAATTTGTACATATTATTTGTTTTGTCTTTTTGTCTACTACCAGCTGAGTTTTTAAAGTATGTCTTTTCTTCTTACCTGAATAGTAGCGTTTTTGTCTTTTTTTGGACGCTGGATAGGACTTTCTGTGGCATCAATTAGAATGGTTTCATACGTCATATCACTTTTAACTAAAGCTTTCTTACCAGGAAGAGCAAAATCCGGATGCTTAATTAAAGTATCTTCTACCCATTTTATATTCCGATAACAACTACTTTCAGATATTCCATATGAAGCTGATATATGAAAATATGTTCTATATTCCCTTATATATTCTAGGGCCATCAATAACCTCTCTTCTATACTTAAATGGTTTGGTTTGCCCCCAAATCTTTTCTTCTTTGTTTCTGCTTCTTCTAAAATAATAGTCATTCTTGCAAAAGTATTCTTCTTAACCCCTGTTAAACGTCTAAATTCTTCTTCTCCAAACTTTTTAAGTTCTTCATATCTCATATGATAAAATTCCTGAAATCTTATCATTTTATCCTATATCCTAGGTTATGCAAGAAGTCTATTGGCAACTGACCTAGCCTTAGAAAATAAAGCTCTGAGTAACCTAATAGCGGAAGCAGAAGCAGGTAATCTGGAGAGTGCAGGGCAATTATTTTTTCTTGCTTATCAGCCTATGACCTATGGCAAGCCGGCAATTCACGAACAGGGTGAGAGTAGCGAAGATAAAGTAAAAAAACTACGGGATAATATAGAAGCGTTATCTAACCCTAAACTGGGTGGTGATAATAATAGTGTTAGAGAAGCATTTAGCTATGTTGCAACGGTATTTAACGATGCTTATAAGAAGAAGGTAATCACTGGAGGTCTAATTAAGCAAGCAGTGATGGCTGGGGCAAACTTACAAGTATTGTTGGATAAAATGGCTCAGCTAACACCCGCAAACTTAAGCCAAGCAGAACAAGACCGAACTTATCTTGAATATTTTAATGTGTTAAAGAAATTTGAAGGTTTAATAACCGGAGAGGGTGATTCTCTAACTACTAGTTTACAAGCAAATAAATATAAAGAATTGGCAGAGAAGTTAAACTCTAAGATTACTGGAGATACTAAAGAAATTTTGATAGATAGCTTAAAGCTTGGGGATTATCTGATAAGTAAAGAAGAGAAAGAGAAATGGTATAAATTTGGTGCTACCGTTTGCGTAAAAGAAGAATTTGCTCAAAAGCTCGGTTATCTTATTAAAGAATTAGTTTCATATAAGGCTCATGAACCGTGGATTAACTATATTTTTACCCAAGTAAATGAGCCAAAAAATCCTAAACCAACTTTAGGCAAGTTAACAAAAGATTTTGCTAATATTGATTTAGAGAAAATCGATCAAGCAACTACCTTAATAGGCAGAATGGAGGGGCAAATTTCACAGTGGAGCGATCCTGGTAAATATGATGATTTGTCTAAGCAATTGCACAAGAATCTTCCAGAGATTAACCAAAACTTAAAGTGGAATGCTAAGGCCAATAATTTAGAAAAAATCTTAATCTCTTCGCAGGTTCATAAATTAGCCAATGATATACTTGACAAAAGCACCAAGTCCCTACAGCACTCTAGCCTATATCCTGAAGGGCTAAAAGACTCAAAAGGTAATAACTTACAAGTCGCTAGATTTTTGGAGATGGTTACCCAATTTCATGAGCTGATGGAAATTTGGGTGGAAAATTCTGGCTTTGAAGGTGCAGATTACACCAGAGTACAAGCTCGATTAACTGCAATGCAACAATTCCTACAAAAGAAAGAACAAGAGAAAGAAAAGGGGACTTTAACTAAAGCCGAATTTTCTCCTTCCCCTCATTTTGTAGTTAATAGAGCGACTCTGGATATAGAAGGGGTGCTACCTCAACCTGAGACATTAGAAGATTTCCTTACCCTATGTCACCAAAATATTTTAGTAGCCTTAAATCATGCTAGTAAAGATATTAATAAGATTATCGAGCAACAATATCCTCCTTTAGTGCAAAGGTTAAATGATAAGTTTAATAATGAGATACGAGGAGAGCTCAATAAAGAAATTCACCCGTCTACTACAATAGATATAAAAGATGGTAAATTAACTATCAGCAAAAACCTACCTTTAAGAAGTCATTCAGCTACAGCAAAAATTAAATATATCCCTAAAACTGATACTATATCTATACAATTTTTTGTCTTCGGCGAAGAAGAAGGAGATCGGATGAAAAATATAGAGTTAGATCTTTATTTAGGCTTAATGAAGAGTAATTGTAAATTTAGAAGCAAGCCATATTACAATAAACAAACAGGAGTGTTAAGTTGTGAGGTAGAAATTCACAATGAAGAACAAGTAAATGCCCTGATAGCACAAGTTAATGATTCTATTGTTACGAGCTTTGAGCTGGCAGGACCATTAGGGATTATCGTGCCATCAGCCCAGAATACTGCCCATATTATAAAATTAGTTAATACGCGCTTACAAATGTTAGAAGAACTATCTATACAATATCCTGACTTAGAACAAGAATTAAATAATCTTCATTTTATACCACGACTTCCAATTAGCTGGGCAGAATTTAAAGATATTCAACAAAGTAACTTAAATACTGTACCTTTTCTTTTTAAATACATAATTAATATTGCAAATTTATCAGAAGCGGATCTGCCACCTCAAAAGTTATTTAAAATGTCCATTGTTAATTTTAAAACAACTATCATCTTAATTGAAAATAGCTCAGACATATTACGTTTAGTCCAATCAGGTGAATCAATTCAAAAATTAATTAAAATGCTTGATGGGGATGCCAATAGTAAAGAAAAAGCTAAGTTTTTTATAAATCACAGTGTATTTATAGCAAGATTAGTTAAAGCTGGGTTATCATACCAAAAGTTTAGTGAAATATATGATAAAAATAAGGAAAAAGCTGAATTATTGTTTGAGTATGGCAATCAAAATGTAGATAGTGATATGGTTTTTCTATTGGAAATAGGCTGGACACCTCAAACAATAATGGAAATCTTTGATAAGGATAAAATACAAGCCCAATTATTCCTAAATAATAATTACAATATCCTCAGGTTAGGTAAGGTTAAGATAAATGTTCCGAAGTTAAGAGAGATGTATGCAAAGGATAAAGAAATGACAGAATTTTTTATTTCAAGGGGACGTGATATAGGGAATCTATTGACAATAGAAAACGGTCCTACTTTGCAGGAATTCATTGATTTGTATAAAAATAGTATAGCACAGGCTGAATTCTTAACCAACGAATCTAGGATAATATACTGGTTATCTATGTATAAAATGCCATATGAAAAATTATTAAGGATATATAATAATGACCCTAATATAGCAAAACTTATATGTAAAAATTATGATCAGATAGTATCTATTTTAAAAAGTGATCAGTTGGCAGCCGACGATATACTTAAATATAATTTTAAGCAAATAACCCAGTTATTAGAGAAAAAAATTACTCCTAAGCAGTTAAAGAATGAAGTGAATCCAATCCCAGAAGCAAGTCAATTAATAGCTATAATAGATGCTCCTAAAAATGTAAGACCAATAACTACCACTATTAATATAGATATCGATCTTCCGGCGTTACATAAAGCAATAGAACAAGGAAATATAGAAGTAGCAGATTCATTATTTAAGCAATTAGCAGACAAAGGAATTTCTTTTGCTGATTCAAGCCTTAGCAAAATAATAGAAGGGAAAATAAGCACTCTCTTAGATATAGCATTAGAAAGCCCACACAATACAATTAAAGTAATAGAAACCCTACTAAGCTACCCAACAGGACGTAGCTTAGTAGTTGAAAAAGATGTTGATGGCTTTACCCCTTTAGAAAATGCCCGCAGGAGGGGAAATATGACACTAGTAGCTATACTGGAAGATGCATATATTGAAGTAGTTAAAGAACAATTAGTAAAATATTTTCAGGAACAGTTAGAGAATAAGGAATCAGTTAATTCTACTTATACAAAGGCAATGATAAGCAAAGTAAGAGAAATATTGTCCCCTTTATCTTTAAAAGCCAGCAAAAAAGATATTACACAAATTGCTGGACTTATAGTAAGACAATATGTTGAGATTGCTGGTAGAAAATTAGCTTGGCCACAAAAAATCAAAAAGATAAGAGATGGAATAAAAAATTATTTCCCTAACACTTACTCATGCTCCCCAAATTAGCAAGATTAAAAACATTTTAACAGATAAAAAATTTATAAAATCCTCAAAGACTCTTAAGGATAATCGGTTTGAGGTTGACCCAAAAAAGATCTCAAAAACAATGGTACGCTCTAAACAATCTATTACTCTTGTAAATAATAAGGAACTATAAATTGAGAGATTCCGAAATTGTCCACTACGGCCCTCCAGACCCCTATTTTAACCTTAGATTTTCTCTACCTTCAACGGACAACTTCGGTTATTATTTATTTTTTTACCTATTCATATCAATTATCACTTAAAATATATGAGTCTATAGACTATAGTCTACAATTTTATTAATTGGGTCTTTTTTGCTAATAGCTCTATACCATTTAAATCTGTGGCTGTAACCCATATTTGCAGCCCTATCTTTAAGAAAATTTCAATTAAATATTCCCTTCTTTTGCTATCAAGATGCACAAAAACTTCATCTAATAGCAAAATTGGCATAGATATATTTGTGTTAATAGAATAATTCACCTGAGCCAGCATTATAGCAATTAGCATCGCTTTTTGTTCACCCGTCGAACAGTGTTTAGCTAAAGTATTTTTTTCTTGATGAACAACCACAAAATCACTTTTATGTACCCCAAAATTTGTACGATTAGAAGCCCTATCTTGTTTTCTTGATGCAAGAAATGCCTGTTTTATCAAATTAACATCTACCTTATCATTATTTAATATTTTTTCTTCAATTACTCCCTTAACGAACAAAATAGCTTTGGGGAAATTATTGTCTAACTCATCTATAGTTTTTTGAATATCTTTTAAAATTTTCAATCGATTAATTACTATTTCAAGCGACAATTCAGCCATTTTTTCTTCAACTATGCTAAGCCAATTCTGATCTAGTTGTTCTTCACTTAAAATTTTACTCCGGGTGCTCATATAATATTCATATTTAGAAACACTATAAGCATGAGTTGGAATGAAATTATATACTATCCTATCAAAAAATTTTCTCCTCTCACTGGAGCTTGCAAAAAATATTCCCTCCATTTGAGGAGTAAGCCATATCATGGAAGTAAATCTACTTAACTCGTTATTTTGCATTTTACTACCATTACATTCTGTTACCCTCCTACTAGATTCCCGTTTTAAAGTTGTTACAATCTCAACCGGTCCTAGTTTACTTTGAAATAATGTATAGGCTGCAGCATGATCCTTGCCTTGTTGACAGATATCCTCTAATTTTGCTGATCGTAATCCCTTACCAGGAAAAAATAATGATACTGCTTCTAGGACATTAGTTTTTCCACTACCATTTTCTCCCACTAGTATAACAGAATTATTGTCTACACTAAGCTCTAAATCATGCAAATTACGATAATTAGATAATTTTAATTTTTGTAGGTAAATATTAGACATTACTTAATCTCAATTAACGTGAACTGCCGAAAGAACTTAATATCCCGCAAGTTAACATTAGAAAGGCTTATGCAAGAATCCTATTGAAGGTTAATTTAATAAATAGTCCTCCCTCCTCCTTTAAAACCTCGGTGTTCCCTTTCTAATTTTTTAATAAATTGGGGAGAATATTGCGCAAGATCTCTTTTTGACCCTCCTTCATATTTTTTAGCATATTCCGCTCCGCCTTTTATAAAATTATAGGCAAAATTTTCTTTTTTCGTTTCACCCGCAATCCTTTTAGGGTTCATAAATTTATATATTTGATATACAGCAAAATTTTTTATTACCCGTTTGGTTTCTTTTATAAGTTTATTGCTGATACCATATAAATTATCCTTAGATTTCACTAACCCACGATTAGCTTCTTTTACTAGAAGTGAACGTTGATGTAGTAGATAATGGCTTACTTCTGCAATATTCTTAATAATCATTTTTTCATCTAATTTAAGCTCTACTTTTCTGCGGTTAAATTTACCTACATATTTCTTTATTATTATAATAAGTAGTGTTTGTAATTTTGTTAGATCTAGAGTTTGTTCATTAAGGCACGCTAAAATTTGTTCTATTTCTTGAGTAAACTCTTCATTTTCACTTAGCTCATTAAAAATTGCCAACGCCCCCTTGGATTCAAGATCATCATAATTACCGCTAATTAGCGCTTCTTTAATTCTATCTGTTAATTCCTGCAAATTTTTAGGCTGTAAATCTTTAGGATGCAAATTTTGAGAATTTTTATCATCTGTTTCCATCTATTAGTCTCCCACTTAGGTTCTATACCTAAAGTCTTTTAGGTTACTTTAACACAATTTGCCTATTGTTGGTAAAACTCTGCTAACAAAAATCCTATAAAAACCTTCGTAACAGTTGCTACTAACATTTTACAAAAACTTTATAAGATAAATTAACAAATTTATGATATCTATCTTTGGAGAGAAAAATGTCCTCTATACGTTCTATGTAAAATAGTACCCTGTTGATTCGTAATTAAATTTTTACATAAGATAGCAGAATCTATAGCTTTTTGCTTTTTTACAAATTTATATTCCTTGTTTAAACATAAATCACTGATATTAATGTTTTGCCAAACATATCCATCAAAAATTTTTGCTTTAATATACCCACTAACTTTCAAATTATCATAATCTCCTTTGGTAGGGCTTATAGCATCATTATATAATAAAAGTTTAATGTCGCCTAGCTTAGGATATATTATATCATCAATATATTTTATATACACCTTACCCGTTAGTGTTATCTGAAGAGGTATACTATTTTTCATACCACCCTTGTATCTTAATTGTATCTTAAAAACGGTATTTAGTGAATAACTAGAGGAACAGTATTCTTAAGACCTGAAACTTTGTATTCAATAGAAGACTGTATTCACAAGGTTGATCTTTGAGTACCTCCTTAGTTATTAACATAAAAGCTAACTAATGACTAGAGTAATTTTAGGTAAGATATCCCAGGGCGGTTAAAAAGAGTTAATCAACTTGATAGTGCATAGCAACTTCCTTGCCACAGAAGGCCAAAGCAATCTTGATAATTTTTTTAATATGAGTTTGTTCCTTTAGTTTAGTATCATATTGCTTATCTATAATTTGCTTTAATCCTATTTCTGCAATAGATTCTAACTCTTCCGAAGTCTTAGCTATTTTATACTCAATGATAATGGCACTGTCATGTTTCCCAATTTGCGGTATTAAGATAATATCTGCCCTCCCGCTACCGGTTTCCCTTTCGCTGTCTATTATATAACTTGCAGACAAGGTATGAACTAAACCAAGCATAAAACCACTGTAAAATAGCTCGGCTTTTTTTTCACCTGTCTGGTTAAAACTAGTCGCACCACTTAGTAATTCCTGCAATCTCTCTTTAAATTCTTCTAGTCTAGCGCTGGGTAGTAAAGTAACAAAAGGATAATATAGGGAACTATCGATCTGTAATTTATTGCTTACCCATTGCAATAGCCTTGTTTCATATATATAGCCTACTTCTTTATTAGGCACAGATAATTCATAAATGTTTTTTGTCGGCTCCAGGGCAGTTGGATTTAAATATCCACTAAATAATAATAGGCTAAATAATCCGGCCCGCGTGTTAATATCAGCAAAACTTATTTGCTTGGTAATAGGAGAAATAATACTTTTACTAGCAGATAAATTTTGCAAATCTTCTTGTATTTCATCTGACAATAACGCCTTGTCAACAAGCGAAGTACCACCGCTATCTAACCAGTAATGATCAAGCTTACCTTTATGTGCTAAACACTGCATAATTGACCATGGATTGTAAATTATTTCTCCGCCAAATGTATAACCATTATACCAATCTTTAATTTTCTTTGGATCAGTGTTTGTTGGTACTTTTGTAAGTAACCCATCTACTTCATCTTGAGTAAAACCATAGAACTTAGAAAAATCTTCATCTAATAAACTATATTCACTTACGTTGTTTAAATCTGAGAATAAATTAGCTTTGGCTATTCGTAATATGCCAGTAATTACTCCTTTTTCTAAACGTGTATTCGTTTTAAGGCCACTACCAAATATTCCACGGAATAATTCAAGCACTTGTTCAAATTCTTCAGGCTTGTGGCCAAATTTACGGTATGCACTATTAATTGGTGTATCATACTCGTCAATTAGTATATAAACTTTCTGACCAAAATGTTTGTACAGTAACTCGCTTAAGAAGCCTAGACTATTCTCTATATCTAATTTGCTAATATTACCATTAAAGTAGAGGGTTAGTTGTTTTTTTTGACTATTGGATAATAATTTCGTACTTTCTTGGCAATATTGTTCTAAATACCTATGTTTTTCATATAATTTTATTATTTGCATTTGTATCTTAGACTCAATCTCCTGGTAACTACTACCCTTAACATCCTTGAAATTTATGGAAATAACGGGAAACTGACCTTGATATTCAGATATTATATCTGAATGTTGGGCTATTTGAAGTTGTTTAAGTAACTTCTTCCTACCGGTTGCTAATCCTAAATCTACCTCTCCACCAACAAACAACTTATTATTAACCCTGTGTTCGTGCAACAAACGCTCACCATTTTGATCCACTTCTATTTCAAAGAACTTCTGGAGCATATTCATATTTAAGCTCTTACCCCAACGCCTTGGGCGGGTAATGAGCATCACTTTACCACTATCTCGCAGTACTTCCCTAATCATTAGGCTTTTATCTACGAATACATCGCTATTAACTACTAGGTCATCGAATTCATCGGTACCTACTAACATTCTAGGTGGTTTATTGTCACTCCCAGTATCCGTAAGGAGTATAGTATCCGAAAGTTGAACTATCATATTAATCGATTATATTTAAGAATTATTCTAGTTCTTTAAACTATAACAAATTATAGCATAAATAAATTAGACCACTAAGTAATTTTAAGAAAATATTTTTTGCTGTAAGTTTGCAAAGCTTACAGCAATGTTATAGGCTAGCTAATCAGTACTGTTAGGCAATTACACCGATATTTTACACTACAATTGATAGGGCTACCTAAAAATTTTTATGACAAAACTTTAAGGTAGGATAAAACTATTTATTACAATCTCTTTAAAAGATGACTTTTGAAACTACCATGCTAGTTCGCAAATCAAAAGTTGGATTTTACGTATCTTTTTACACCATTTTTTTGCCAATCAAGTCACTTATACCGCTAATACTGTATCTATAATAGCACATTTTTCTATTTTTTCCATAAAAATCCCCTAAATAATAACTAAACTATTAAGTAAAATTTAGAAATATATAATAATAATATTACAAAAAGGTATGCAGTCTATTGGACAAAAAGGAATCTTTAAAGATATATTCTTAAAATTAATGAGGACAAAATGAAGATAGTTAATGGTTTAACCAAAATATTCACAACTGCTTCTATAGTAGCTTTGTTAGTTGCTGAGGCAAGGGCCCAGCCAGAAGAAAGACGTTGGGGTGTAGTGACTCCAATTAATTTAGAGAGTGGTGAGGGGTTAGACGGCGGCAGGAAACCATTTGTAAATGGATCTAGTCTGGTGTGTGAAGGCCTTGTTATTCAAGGCGGCATTACGATTCTACCGGATAAAGGGGTCCCTGAGCTTGAGGTTTTTATGAATTCCATGGATTATCAAAACGTAAATATACGTTCCCTTCTAATTACCCCTGGTGTAAATAACGATCTAACGGTATCCTTAATTGCAGGAGACAAGAAAGGTGATACGGCAAAAAGAATAGAGGAGCTAAGGCTGGGTTCTATACGCCAAGGTAAGATGCCTGAGGGGCTGCAAAAGAGAAAAGCAGTCTTGAACATCTATATAGCATTAGGAGAAGACGCCCCCTCCACGCCATTTCATCTTATATTAGATGGGGAAGAAAATACGTATGGTACCCAGTTTACTAATTGGCCTACATCTGCACTAAATACCTATGATGTGGGAGTTAATATCAAAGGCACCAGCATAAGACCCACGACGGTAACACTATCACCTCGACCTGGCAGCCTGATGTATGTACCATCTATAAATCTAGACAAGATACAAGAAGAACTAAGGATTACTCGTGGAGAAGTGAAAATTGGTCAGACTGATGCCTCTTTTAAAAGAACGTATCTAGAGGGTGAAATTACTTTTGTTGGAGGAATAGGTTATAGTCAGTTTATATTTCTTTCCCCAGATTCAACAGTAAAGTGTTCCCCTGCTGAAAAGGGAGGTGACAAAGGAAATGTTATAATAGGAGGCACTATCAAACCTCAAAATAAGGAATACGGTAAAGTGATAATAATAACTGACCAACTTGATGAGGTAGTAAAAATTAAACCAGCTAATGCTGGGGTATCACTAGGTACTCTTGATAGTTTTTTAAAAGAAGTAAGTTTTATTGAGAAAGGAAGAATGGATTTGGAGGTACCAGTATTTGCTAACAATATGATTCTCCCTCCTAAAGGAGAAATTACTTTATCGCAAGATATGAATGTATCAAAGGAAAAAGATTCTGGTTTGCAAGCCAATGGCACAACAGTAAATGTAAACGACGCAATTTTGAACGTTACAGGTAACGCCACTATGACGAATCCTACTTTGAATTTGTTAGAGCAAAATTCTCTACATATCGTAGGTGATACAAAACTTATAGAAGAGGTGACCATTAATGCTAACTATGACATAAAAGGTGAAAAATACGGCCTCTTTAGGGTAAAGAACTTGGATGTTAATGAGCTAAAAAAGCTCACTGCTAATATTACTACTACAAATAGTGAGGATGTTCCTCCTGACAAGACATATACAATAACAATGTTTCTAATACTTGGAGAGCCGGCTTCTAAGATTGAGTGGCCTAATAAGGAAAACTTAAAGATTGACGTCAATGTTAAAGATGCAAATGAAAAGATAGAATGGCAAGCTAGTAGTACTCGTTCTGAGAGAAAAGACGATCGTTTGTCTATAACGATTTCTAACGAGAAGCCCAAGGATCCAGACCCTACAGATCCTACCAACCCTATAGATCCTACTAAGCCTACCGACCCTACTAAGCCTACAGATCCTACTAAGCCTACAGATCCTACTAAGCCTACAGATCCTACTAAGCCTACAGATCCTACTAAGCCTACCAGATCCCTACTAAGCCTACAGATCCTACTAAGCCTACAGATCCTACTAAGCCTACAGATCCTACTAAGCCTACAGATCCTACTAAAAGACACTAACAAATCCTACTAAGCTACAGATCCTACTAAGCCTACAGATCCTACTAAGCTACAGATCCTACTAAGCCTACAGATCCTACTAAGCCTAACAGATCCTACTAAGCCTACAGATCCTACTAAGCCTACAGATCTACTAAGCCTACAGATCCTAAGCTACAGATCCTACTAAGCCTACAGATCCTACTAAGCCTACAGATCCTACTAAGCCTACAGATCCTACTAAGCCTACAGATCCTACTAAGCCTACAGATCCTACTAAGCCTACAGATCCTACTAAGCCTACAGATCCTACTAAGCCTACAGATCCTACTAAGTAAGATCCTAACCCTACAGATCCTACTAAGCCTACAGATCCTACTAAGCCTACAGATCCTACTAAGCCTACAGATCCTACTAAGCCTACAGATCCTACTAAGCCTACAGATCCTACTAAGCCTACAGATCCTACTAAGCCTACAGATCTACAAGACAGATCTACTAAGCCTACAGCCTACAGATCCTACTAAGCCTACAGATCCTACTAAGCCTACAGATCCTACTAAGCCTACAGATCCACAACCTACAATCCTACTAAGCCTACAGATCCTACTAAGCCTACAGATCCTACTAAGCCTACAGATCCTACTAAGCCTACAGATCCTACTAAGCCTACAGATCCTACTAAGCTACAGATCTACTAAGCCTACAGATCCTACTAAGCCTACAGATCCTACTAAGCCTACAGATCCTACTAAGCCTACAGATCCTACTAAGCCTACGGATCCAGATCCTAAACCGGAGAAACCATATCGTGATCCTACCAACCCTACCAAGCCAGGTGATGGTTCAATTATCATAGATCCTATCAAGCCAGGCGGTGGTTCAGGAGATAAACCAACTCCCCCAACCACTCCAATTGATCTAACTAATAAATTTTTAAGTTCACTGGGAGGATCTGAACAAAGCCAGCAATTTAGTCAACAGCTGTGTGTAGTAGATAAGACATCTAACACGGATGCTGGTCACTTAAAAGACGAAATAGGGAAAATGACAGATAGAAAGCAGGCATCAGAATTAGTTGAGCGAATTACAGAACCTCTTGCTGAGCTGCTGCCCGCGACTATGGTTGTTACCTCAACTTATAATATGACCATGGTAGATAACAGGCTCAATATTTTAAGTGGAGCTGTTGCAGCAGGTGATGAGATTAATCAAGGATGTTCAGAAAATAGGTGTCAAGAAACTGCCTGTTTTGAAAATCCAGAACAAGAAAAGCCAATCCTACCGCGAATAAATCAAGAAAAAGCAGGAATTTGGCTCCAACCTTTCTATGCTGAGGCTAAGCAAAAGATGAAAAATGGTGTCAGTGGCTATAAATTAAAGACTGGCGGCGGGATAGTTGGTTTTGACTATCAAATTAATGATAATTCGTTAGTCGGTATTGCCTATAGCCGTTTCGAAGCCAATGCCCACTATAAGGACAACAAAAGCGGAGATAAAGCAAGTACAGTAGTTAATATGTTCTCACTATATGGGATGCACTATTTAACTACTAGCTGGTTTGTCGAAGGAGCGGTATCCCATGGCTTTGGTAAAATTAAGAATAATGAAGGACGTGTAATACTCAGTGGCAAGGAAAGGGCAATAGGTAAATATACCGCTACTACCTATACTGGCCAATTAATTACTGGTTATCATTACCCGCTAGCTCCTAACATTGAGCTTACCCCAATTGCCGGAGTAAGATACACTAAATTTAGAGATGGAGGGTATCAGGAAAAAGGTACTACCTATCAAAATTTAACTGTTAAGAAAAAATCATATGAAAAAATTGAGCTACTCGGGGGGATTAAGCTCTCAACTATTGTAGCGCTAGAGCAAACGATTTTAATACCAACCTTCCATGCGTTAGTTAACTATGATATTAGAGGAAAGTCACCAAAGATTGATGCAAGGCTGAATGGTATTGATTCTTTACTACCAACCAAGTCATTTAAACCTGCCAAAACATTCTTCAATGTGGGTGTGGGGTTAACGGCTAAATGTAATACCATGGAATATGGTATCCAATATAGCGCTATCATGGCAAGCAAATATATGGGGCATCAGGGGAGTGTTAAAATTAAGTTCAATTTTTAATGATTACACTTGATTGTCAGTTACATGAATTCGGGATAACAACTCATCCCGAATTCATGCAATGCCGCTTATGAATAGTTGTCTTTATGAACAGCTTGTCTTTAAAAAATCTACAATATTGGCTAATTGCATTATATATTCTTGTTCTTGATCAAGATCTTTTAACTTCAGGTTATTAGTCCCTTGTTCATCATCCCCTATGAAAATTGCATATTTGGCATTTTGAACATTAGCTCTTTGCAGCCTTTTACTAATTTTGCCGCTGGTCTCTAAGATAGCAGGAATATTGTTTTGACGTAAATTCTGAGTGCAAGCTATACAATATTCAATGTTGCTATCGCCAATGGGGAAAACAAATACTGGCCTTGCTTGCGCAATATTATATTTCCTCATTAATGCTAGCCTTTCAATCCCCGCAGCAAAACCAACCGCTTTTATTTCAGGCCCTCCTAGGATTTTGCTTAAATTATCATACCTTCCCCCTGCCATGACAGTAGATTGGGCGCCAAGATTAGTAGCCGTAAACTCAAAAGCAGTATGGCAATAATAATCCAGTCCTCGAACTAATTTGGGATTAATAATATATTGGATGTTTAATAGATCTAAATATTTTACCAGCTCCGCAAAATATTTACTGGCATCACTAGTATAATAGCCAGAAATTAGGGGGCTATTTTTCAGTATTTTCTGATCGTTCTCATCTTTGGAATCCAATATCCGCATAGGATTTTTCAGTAAGCGTCTTTGGCTATCTTCGGATAATTCTGATTGATAATCCTGCAAATATTCAAGAAGTTTTTTTTCGTAAATATTGCGCGTTTGACTACATCCAAGGGAGTTGATCTCCAAAGTGACTAATGTATCTAGTTCCAGGGATTTAAGAATATCACAAGCAAGGTTAATAATTTCCGCATCGGCTAAGGGTCCTTCCCCCCCAATATATTCAAAATTTATTTGATGAAATTGCCTTTGCCTACCCGCTTGCGGTCTATCATAGCGAAACACTGGCCCCGCCCCAAAAAACTTGAGAGGAAGAGATTGATATAATTTATTGGAGATAACAGCTCTAATAATGCCGGCAGTAAATTCTGGTCTTAGCGCTATATTATTGCCGCTCTTATCCGTGAAACTATATATCTCTTTACTAATTATATCCGATGTTTCGCCAAGACTACGATCAAAAATTTGGGTATATTCAATCAAGGGTGTGCTCATAGCTTTATAGCCGTATAAACTACCGATATGTTGCGCTGTTTTGCTAATATATTCGTGAATTATATAATCGTCAGGTAAAAGGTCTTTTGTACCCCGCACCAATCTACTTAGATCATTCATACTATTTTGCTGCAATTCCATTCATTTTATTTTTCTTCATATAGAAACTCCTAATAATATATAAAATGAACATACCAATAAACCAGTATATCAAGGCCTTACCTGCGGCCATCAGATTGAATTGTGAGTCAAATATTTGGATGGCTAAAAGATAAAGGCACGCTATAAGGACAATGGGTACCACAATAAATACTGCCGGGCATTTAAATGGTCTGACAGCATTAGGGCGTTTTATTCGAAATAATAAGACTATTAAAGCAACCACTGAGTAATCTATTAATGATCCCATAGAAGATAATTGAATAAGAATAGCAGTAGGACAAAATCCTCCTAAAATAGCGGCAAGAGCAGAAAATATTAACAATGTTACATAAGGGCTATCATATTTTGGATGAAGTTTGGCAAAACTTTTTGGTAGTAAGCCATCTCGTGCAATTACATAAAAAATACGAGATGTAGCATAAATATTCATCATAAGTACTGTAGTCATACCGCACACTGCGCCAGTTGCTACAATTGCTGAACCAATTTTACTATTATTTAAGCTCAGCGCATGGGCAAGTGGTTGGTCATTATTAAGGTCCGAAAAAGGAGCAATAGCTGTAACTAAGCCCGCAATTATCACATATACTATACTAGAAATTACTAAAGAACCAATAATGCCTATCATTAAATCTTTATTAGGGTTTTTGCACTCCTCTGCAGTAGCAGCTATAGTGCCAAAACCTGTGAAGGCAAAAAATAGGATAGAAGCCCCTATCAACGTATTATTAAAACCAAATGGTTGAAAATTTTCCCAGTTTTTTATATCAAAATGAGGGGTCGCAGATATTATAAAAGCAAAAATAGCCGCCATTTTTATAAATACCAAAATAGCATTTAATTTTTTACTATCTTTGGTGCCTAAATAGAGAATACAAAAGACAAATACAACAATAAGAAAAGCCGGTAAGTTCATTATTCCACCATTGGCTGGGGTAGTAAGAAATTTAGGTAAATATATTCCTCCAGTGGCAAGGATTGCTTGGATATAACCCGACCACCCAACAGCAACCACTCCGGCTGCAAAAGCGAGTTCCAATATAATTACGCTGCCCATTAACCAAGCAAACACCTCCCCAAAGGCGACATAAGAATAGGTATAAATACTGCCAGAATCAGGGAGCATGGTAGCAAGTTCAGTATAAGCAAGAGCTACAAAGATACAAGTAACTCCGGCAATGAGATAAGACAACATCACCGCTGGTCCTGAATAGGTTGCAGCAACAATACCAGTGGTAACAAATACCCCAGTGCCAATTATAGCGCCAAGGCCCAATAATATTAAATCAAAAGCTCCCAAAGTTTTACTAAGGCCGCTCGTAGCTCCCTGTTCTTTTATTGATTCAAAACTTTTTTTTGTAAAAAAACTCATTAATGCTCCTAATTTGTTAAGGATGTTAGAGAATATATCAATTTAAAATTTTTATTATTGATAATGTGAAGGTACTAACTGGTCGCTCTCCCCCATAATATCCGATTGAATATCAGTATAACTATCTACTGCATCTAAACATATAGGAGGATGTAGCTGGAATAGATGCCACGTATTGGTTTCCTGACAATATTTTGCTATTTTATGGTTTTCATATTGGTGTTCTCTTGGAGCAAATTTGTCATAAGTAACATCTAACATCTTTAGTTGGGGAAATGCTTTAAATATGGGTATTATGCCTTTTAATATCCTATCATTGTCAGATTCTACATAAATATTAATTAGCGTCGTAGAAAAATATGGTGCATAGTCGCTGAGAGTTTTTAAACCTTCAAATCCTATTTTGTTAAATTGGATGGTATTAAGATTGGAAAACTTCACTGAGGTCAATTCCATAATTTCCTTAGGGCTAACTTGTTTTAACTCTAAAATAATTTTAGCAAAATTTCCCAATTCGCCGGACTGCCTTAATGCTGTAAAAAATTGAGTTTTTGACTTATCGAATGTTACCTCATCGACCTCTTGTAATTCTTCCGAAAAATTAGTATCTAATTCATTTAATTCTTCAAGAAATGTATACCGTTCATAGATCTTCAGTGTAGTAATTATCGGCGCCTTCATATTTTTAACAAACTTCACCATCTGTTTAATCGTGTGAGAACTAAGTGGTTGGCTGAGTTTAACCAGCTGAGGACTAAGCGGTTGGGTAAATGCAAGTGCTTTAGGATAGGCAATTGCAAAAATCTCTTTTTTTGACCCTTCAATACAGTGATCAAATGCTACTAACATATAATTTTCCATTTATTGTTCATACTGATGCTTAAGATTACATACCATCCCTAGTGATCCAACCACCTCCAAGTACCCTATTATTATCATAGATTACGCAAGCCTGCCCGGGGGTGACTGATTTTTCTGCGGTCATTAATTTGACTCTGATTTCAGTATCGCTTAGTTTTTTAACTTGCGCTAGAGTTGCAGGTTTAGTTGATCTAATTTTAACTTGTACTTCCAGCTCTTCTTGTTCTTGCATCACTTTTCCTAGCCAATTAACCTCTTTAATAATAAAATCAGTGGACTCTAATGCGCAGCTAGGCCCGACGTAGATTGTGTTGGTAGTAGGGTCTATTTTGATGACATAAAGAGCTTCAGGAGAAGAGATACCGAGCCTGCGCCGTTGCCCTATAGTATAATTGATTATACCATTATGGACCCCTAGTTCAAAACCATCTATATGGATTATTTTCCCTAATTTTTCTGCGCCCGCTCGCATCTTGCTGATAACTTGTCTATAATTACCATCTGGTACAAAACAAATATCTTGACTATCGGGCTTTTCGGAGACAGTTAAACCAAATTGGCTGGCTAGATTTCGTGTTTGTTGCTTATTTAACTCTCCTAAAGGAAAATGCAGGTAATCTAATTGCTCTTTGGTAGTTGTAAACAGGAAATAGCTTTGGTCCTTAGCAGGGTCAATGCCAGTATGGAGTTCTGCGCCATCTAATCCCTTGATCTTACGAACATAATGACCAGTAGCCAGATGGCTCGCTCCTAAATCCTTAGCTACTTTTAGTAAATCCTTAAATTTCACCGATTGATTGCACCGAACACATGGCAGAGGTGTTTCCCCTCTAAGATAGCTATCAGCAAAATCATCCATTACTGATTCTTTAAATTTACTTTCATAATCTAGTATATAATGTGGTATATTCAATTTAGCTGCTACCATTTTGGCATCATAAATATCCTGACCAGCGCAGCAGGCATTTTTTTTCATTAATGCCGCCCCTTGATCGTATAATTGCAAAGTGATCCCAATAACCCTGTATCCTTGCTGACATAACATAGCTGCGACCGTTGAGCTATCAACTCCTCCAGACATAGCAACTACTATTAACGATGAATTATTCATTTTGCTATTCATTTCAAGATAAGCCTATTTCTTTTGGTATTATTAACTATATTAGAGCAAAACAGTACATTATAATCCTTCTGTAGTAAAAATACAATAGGTTTTTTAAATAGATTTTTATTCATTTTATGTCTTTAAAAAATTAATAGAAAGTTAATACAAAAACTGATAATATTGATTAATTAAAATAAAGATAGGCAAACAATGTCAAAGAATCATCTAAATGCGACAGAAATAGAGATAATGGAGAAAGTATCTTCTGAGAAAGGAAAGGTTGTTAAACTTGAGGGACAAAAAATAAATGTTAAATTCATAGAGAAACTATTGGAAAAATTTCCTGATAAGAGCTTAGATTTAAACAATAGACCTCTTGCATAACCCTAATAATTTAGTTCCCAATTATATAAACCAGCGATTAAATTAAATCTTAGAGCAAATCTTTTACGTCGATTTCGATATTTATCAGCAATAATTTTAAAACGTTTTAGCATGCCGATAACATTTTCATTCAGGGCCCTGGTACTTGCCAGTTTTTGGTTATTTTTCTTATCTTGTTTTGTTAATGGATTTTTTTTAGTCTTCTTTTTTGGTAACTCAGATTTAGCATGAATCTTTTGTAACCCTTGATATCCAGTATCGGTAATTACATTAGTATCAGGATGGATATTAATTTTGGATTCCTTAAATAACCTAAAATCATGTCGTTTACCATTTGCATAATTTGTACATATTATTTGTTTTGTCTTTTTGTCTACTACCAGCTGAGTTTTTAAAGTATGTCTTTTCTTCTTACCTGAATAGTAGCGTTTTTGTCTTTTTTTGGACGCTGGATAGGACTTTCTGTGGCATCAATTAGAATGGTTTCATACGTCATATCACTTTTAACTAAAGCTTTCTTACCAGGAAGAGCAAAATCCGGATGCTTAATTAAAGTATCTTCTACCCATTTTATATTCCGATAACAACTACTTTCAGATATTCCATATGAAGCTGATATATGAAAATATGTTCTATATTCCCTTATATATTCTAGGGCCATCAATAACCTCTCTTCTATACTTAAATGGTTTGGTTTGCCCCCAAATCTTTTCTTCTTTGTTTCTGCTTCTTCTAAAATAATAGTCATTCTTGCAAAAGTATTCTTCTTAACCCCTGTTAAACGTCTAAATTCTTCTTCTCCAAACTTTTTAAGTTCTTCATATCTCATATGATAAAATTCCTGAAATCTTATCATTTTATCCTATATCCTAGGTTATGCAAGAAGTCTATTAAGGATATAAAAGCCGATAGCATAGATGATTTAATAACACTAGATGATCGTTATGGAATACGTTATGATGGTGGTAATATTCTAGTATTTGTCCTATGTGTACAAGATGTTAAGAAGTCTTTTAGCGATGTGGATAAGTCTCAGATGAGCGTTGAAATAATAGATAGCCTCATGCACCGCTTCAAATGGAATGGTTGGCATGTATCAGATGCTTTAGAACATATGATGGAGAATGAACCAGCATATCAATGCCCAATTAATAAACTGGCTCCAAGAATTTTAGAGGGTTACCCACCCTCCAAAAGTGGTCATAAGGAAATAAGAACAGTTCTTGCTAAATGGGGTAATGATGAGACAAAAAAGATGTGCACAGATATTCTTTCTCATAATCAGCAATCACATGGGGAGAAAGAACTACAGCGTCGCCAGCAGGGTAACCCTTTCTCGATGAATAAATGATAAAAGATCGAAGCAGATGTGGTAAGGATTTGGGGTCAATAAATCCTTACTACCCTATATTATTTTATAGAACGTGCTTCTCTAACCGTCATCAACTATGATTTTTGTTCTTAAGTTTCCCCTTAAGAATACGTCATTACGAGCCGGCTAAGGGCCAGCGAAGCAATCTAGAAAAAATTTACAAAAATACGATGATTTAAATATTTTTCCTGGATTGCCGCGCCGGCCCTTAGCCGGCTCGCAATGACATTTGTGGTTGTACTTATTGGATTTTTAAGCTCCAGGGTGCAACTTTTAAACCGACCTGATTTTAGGTTTTTAAAAAATTAATACAAAAACTGATAATATTTGTTTATCAATTAAAATATAAAGAAGGCAAACAATGTCAAAGGATAATCTAAATGCGGAAGAAAAAAAGTCGGAAGTACGGGTTAGCATTATTGGTAAGATAAATGTTGAAGCATTAGAGATATTATCAAAATTAGATAATTTCCATCATATCACAGTAAACATACAGGATATAAAAATCAATAACATAGATGAGTTAATGACCCTAAATAATGTTAAGATAGAGGGGTTTAGTGCTGTATTTCTTAATATTGCAAAACACAAAAATTCTTGTAAAGATATGGATAAGTCTCAGATAAGTGTTAAGATATTAGATTCAATCTGCGAAGGCCACTACACTAGGTTTATAGCAGATGTTTTGGAACATATGATGTATAATAAAAATTTATATGAATTGCCGCTGGATGAACAGGCGGCAAAAATTTTAAAATTGTTCCAACCAAAAGGTGGAGAAAAAGTTGAGAATGATGAATTTAAGAAGGTGCTAAGCACTCTTTCTAAATGGGGGAATGCTGCCACCAAAACTCTGTGCACAAATATTCTCTCTAATAATCAGCCGTCGCATGCGGAGAAAGAGCTACAGCGTCGCCAGCAGGGTAACACTTTCTCGATGAATAAATGGTAAAAGATCGAAGAATAGGTTAAGGATTTGCCTCAATAAATCCTCCCCAGATCTAGGCTCAAAAAAATTACAAAAAGGTAAAATATAGAGTAAGCAAATAATTTTTTAGCTTGCCTATTATTTTGATCATTAAATAAAGAAGCTGCATAATATAAAAAAATTACCCCTAAAGTAAAGGCTACTATAAAATAGATAAGTCCACCAATTCCCAAATAATAAGGGAGATAGGAAGTAGCAAACATAATTAAGCTATAGAGTATAATTTGCTTTTTAGTGTAAATTTCTCCTTTTATTACTGGCATCATGGGGATATTACAATTTTTATAATCTTCCGTACGAAAAAGAGCCAAAGCCCACGAATGAGGGGGAGTCCAGGTTAAAATAATCAAGAATAGCGAAAATGACTCAAGCGAAACATTATTCGTCACAGCTGCCCAGCCAATCATGGGCGGCAGCGCGCCTGCTACTCCGCCAATAACGATATTTTGCACCGTAGAGCGTTTGAGCCATATCGTATAAATGAAAATATAATATAATATAGTTATTAATAATAGGAAGCTAGAGAGTAAATTAACACAAAGTGCCATCAAAAATACTGAAGAAACAGCCATTATCACGCCAAAGGCTAATGCATCATTGGGACCCATGGCGCTAGTGACTAACGGTCTATTTTGAGTGCGCTTCATTATTGCATCAATATCCCTATCATACCACATATTAATGGCAGCGCTGCTGCCAGCCCCAAGGGTAATACATAGCATAGAAATGAAAGCAATAAATGGGTGAATAGGATGTGGTGCCAACCATAAGCCAGAAAAACTTGTAAATACCACCAAACACATCACTCTTGGTTTCATCAATGCTATATAATCCATTACAGAGCTATTATAGCTCAGCTGGTTAAGAGTTTTACTTGTTAGTATGTGTTCTTCATTCATGGTCATGTTTTATGAAAATTTATTATTTTTGGGAAATCCACTAGGAGGTATTTTCCCTGCCCCCCCGCGCCTTCCCAGAAATGGCAGAATATTTTTTTCTATTTTAATTTTTTCGCCATTATTCCAACTTAAACCCATTTCAGCATTAAATATTTTCACATCTACCAGCTTGGCATCCTTGAATTTTTGAAGAGTAACTCCTTGCCCTTTTTTCATGAAAGGTATTTCACTGACTTTAAATATTAATAATTTTCTATTTTCTCCGATGCAAGCTATATGATCACCATCTACAACTAGGCAGTTAAGACAATAATGATTACTGGGTAATTGCATAATTTGTTTACCGAGTTTAGTTGCCGCTACCACCTCACTTGAGTTAATAATAAACCCTTTACCTAAACTATTAACTATTAGAAGGTTAGTATTGGGGGTATAAACACACATATTGACTATTTCATCATTTCCTATATCTACTATTAATTTAATCGATTCTCCATTTCCTTTTCCTCTAAATATATTATCAGCCAGAATAGTAAAGAAACGCCCCGAAGCACTTAATATCAGGATTTTATCGGTAGTGTAAGCATTAATAACAAATTTTTCGCTGTCTCCTTCTTTATATTTCAGGATTGATAAATCATTATTATGCCCTTTTAACGCGCGGATCCATCCCATTTTGGAGCAAATTATAGTTATCGGCTCTTTGGTCACAAAGGCTGAAATATCAATAACCTGCGCTTCATTACTTGCTTCTTCAAATGTAGTTCGGCGTTGTCCTAATTTAGTATTAATACTAAATTTGCTTTGCACAAATTTAATTTCTTTTTTAAGAAGTTTTTTTAATTCCAGAGGATCTTGTAAAATTTTTAGTAGTTTTGCATGGTCTTGTTGTAGAGCCATCTGCTGTGCGATAATTTCTTCTTCTTCTAATTTGCGCAGCGACCTTAATTTAGTATTAAGAATTGCTTCAACTTGAATATCAGTTAAATTAAATTTCGCAATCATTAGCTGTTTGGGTTCATCTTCTTCGCGAATAATTTTGATTATCTCATCTAAGTTTAAATAAGCTATTCGTAAGGCGGCAAGAATTTCTAGTCGATGCTCAATTTTACTAAGCAAAAATCTCGACCTGCGGGTAATAATGTTTCTTCTATGAGCTAAAAATTCCTGTAATATTTCCAGGATATTAGCTACTTTAGGGATGTTATTGGAACCCAGCACATTCATATTTAGCTGAATTCTATTCTCAAGAGCGGTCAGCTTAAATAGCGATTCCATAATAACACTAGGGTCACAATTACGATCTCTTGGTTCAATAATTACTCTGATATCCTCGGTAGATTCATCTCTTATATTACTAATTAACGGGATTTTTTTATCTTTTAATAAACCAGCTATTTGTTCAATTAGTCGAGATTTTTGGACTTGATAAGGTATTTCTGTAATAACAATTTGATATAAACCATAACTTAGCTCATCTTTTTGCCAACGTGCTCTTACTCTAAAACTCCCCTTTCCAGAACTATAGGCTTGGTGGATTACTTGAATTGGGTCAATAATAATGCCGCCAGTCGGAAAATCCGGGCCTTTAACAAATTGCAAAATCTCTGTAACTGTTACAGGATTTTCACCTGTTCTAGCAGGTGTTATATCTGGGTGGTCACATAAGAAGATAAGAGCATCACATAATTCATGTAAATTATGGGGCGGAATGCTAGTCGCCATTCCAACGGCTATACCTTCTGACCCATTGGCCAGTAAATTAGGAAACATGGCAGGCATAATTACTGGCTCTTGATCCGAATCATCGTAAGTGGCACGAAAATCAACAGTATCTTGATCTATATCTGACATTAATAAAGTGCAAATTTCCGTCATTCTCGATTCTGTATAACGCATTGCTGCTGCATTATCTCCATCAATTGAGCCAAAATTCCCTTGCCCGTCAATTAACGGATATCTTAGAGAAAAACTTTGGGCAAGCCGTACCAAAGTATCATAGACTGCTACATCACCATGCGGGTGATATTTACCAATCACGTCTCCTACCACTCTTGCACATTTCTTATAAGCAGAACTCGGTTCTAACTTCAATTGCAGCATGGCATATAATAACCGGCGATGCACAGGCTTTAATCCATCACGCACATCCGGAAGAGATCTGGACATAATAGTCGATAAAGCATATGCTAGATATCTTTCAGATAAAGCATTGCCAAAATCTATCTGCTCAATTTTAGTGTCTTTGGTTATCGTCATTTTTATATAATATCTTATTAAGCTTATAGTTTGAGATTAGTATAGCAAATTTAATAGCGACCACTAATAACTTATTTTAAAAATGTTACAAAATTATTACCAATCGCCAAAAAATATATATTGGATCTCTTGCATAAGCTAAGACGAATTAATTGACTATACTAGCAAAATTCAAGAATCCTATGGTAAGCACCTACCTTAACTATATTATAAATTTTTATTATAAATAAATCTCCATTTAATTACAATTTATAGATATAAAGATATTTGTAGTTGTAATTTGCAAAATTTTACTTATTATTTAGTTATATTAATTATAGTTTTTGCTATTATTAATTACTATACTCATTATTGCCTGTACCTTAGCTAACTAATGCATAGTTAAGTGAAACTATCAAAAGCATTTTCAGTCAGGATGTATCACAACTAAATTGGAGATTATATGAATATATTCAAACCTATATTATTCTTTCTTAGAATTTGCGCTCATTTTACTAATCCATTAGCTATCAATAGCAATAATATTGGTATTACAAGTAATAATAGAGATATTCCTCAAGATAAGAATTATCACCTCTCTATCACTAAATACTATAGTAATAAATTTAATCCGGTACCTAAAACGATAGAAATTGCTAATGCTGATATAAATAATACCCCATTATTACCGTACGATGTACTGTTAGAAATAGAAAAGTTTGAGGAGGTTATTTCTAAGGAAGATTGTCCAGCCGTGGAAACTATTGAGATTAACGAGTATGATAATAGTGATGAGTTCATTGTTAGGGTCTCAACTTGTACCATTGATGCATTCAATGAGATACATAATAGTAGGTCAAAAAAAGTGGCATCTATGTCGAATAATCAAGAGAGTGTAGGAATAGATCTTGAACAAAAAAATGATACTAACACCCCTACTACGGAATATGAGGAGGTACTATTTGATTCACTAGCTTGGCTGTTTGAAACAAGTTTTACTAATTCTACATCAGAACCTATTCTTACTACTAATAAAGCAATAGTTAAGCAAGATTACGCTCCACAAATTAGAGAGGGTTTTACAAAATTGCTAGAGTATAATCAACTAGGGATTTTTCAATTTATTACTCCTAATAAGATGGCTACCCATGTAATGCAATGTATGGAAGAAAATAATGTTCGAGACATGATAAACAAAAAATTATTACAAGTTGAAAATCGTGGGTCAAAACATCAGTTTATAATTTTTAGTTCTACTAACGCGGATGCTCAAAAACAAATAGCAAAATGTGTTATTGATAATGGATCATTTGCTCTTCATCAAATAATAGTTGACAAACAATCCAAATACATTGATCAAGCTATTTTTTCAAATAACACTAACCTAAGGTACCTGAATATTGATAGTACCTATGGTACTGAGCAAGGACGTAATGTTTTAAAAAGATGTGTTGGGCATGACGATGACGAAGAAGGGCCTATATTTAAAGTGAGTAAAGGCTATAGCGCTTACTTGAAAGGGTTTGAGGGGCTTCAACCATGTATTGTGCCTGGAGTAAATGTTAGTATAATTGCAAATACTTTAAATATTGCTCCAGATCTTAATCACCATATACAGTCTTTACTGTACTATACTTCAAGCCTTGAGAGACATAAGGGAACGGAAATAGAAGCCCATCCTGTGGTACGTGAAAGTGTATTGGAAGCATTAAAAATTAGTTATAATGCTTCTCATGCTCAAATGTTATATAATAACTGGTTAAAAAGTATTCTTGTTAACAAATTAAAGCCTAGCGAAGTAACCCCAACTCTCGTGAAAATTCTCCATGATCCGTTAGCAAGTTCTAGTTGGTGGAAAGAAACATTAACCTCGGGGATTGTGCAAGCTGTAATTGGTTCTGTGGTAGGTGTAGCAATACCGGCATTCTGTATATGGTTCTTCAGAAAAAAACAGTGGCTTTGTTTTAAAATAACTGACGCAAGCTTAGACAGTAACTCAGAAACTAGAGAATTAGAGGTGAATTTGCAGACTACATACTATAGTGATAGAGATGAACAAAATCAAAGTATACTAACTCCCTTGTTAAATAGTGACCACAACGCCGCAGAAAATAGACAAATAAGTAAAGCAGATAGAAAAAGTTTGCAATCAACAACTAACATAGCATATAATAGTCAAACAGATGAAGTAACTATACCCCTCTCCGATGATTTTGCTGCCTTGCGCGATGGAGCGAAACCTATAGATAATAAGCGAGCATCGAGCAACGACGCACGCAAATTCATATCAGAGGAGTATATACAATGGTCTTTAGAACCAAAACTCAATAGCATGCTCATAAATTCTCAAGTAATTTATGACACAGAGAGTGAGGTCGTAGTAATAAAAACTTGTGATAATTTCTCGAATGCAGATTTTCTATAAGAAGTGTTTGTATAACCATACAAGATTGTTTGTACATTTTATGTATGGGTGAGGAAAAATGTCAAGTTTAACAACAAAATTATCAATTACCAACTCGTCAATTAGGCTAGGTTATGCACAGGGTACATTAATTGATTCGCATTGCCACCTTAATATGCTAAAAGATGATTTAGCTGAAATATTACAGAGAGCTAAGGATAATGGTGTTGGCTATATGCAAACTATTTGTACTACTATGGAGGAATTACCAGATATTCTCAATATAGCTGAAAAATATGATAATATATTTGCCTCTTGCGGGGTACACCCCAATGAGATCCTCGACATTATACCTTATGAAATAATTGTGAATTATTGTCGTCATCCTAAAATTATTGGCATTGGGGAGACTGGTTTGGATTATTATTACCAAACTACTGTGAAAGCCAAACAAATTAGTTCCTTAGTCGAACATATCAAAGCAGCTGCATGCAGCCAATTACCCATTATAATTCATACTAGAGACGCTGAGAAAGATACTAAAGATATTTTAACTAGTGAAATGCAAAATTCTCCTTTCTTGGGGTTAATTCATTGTTTTACGGCTTCCAAAGAGTTTGCTAAGAAAATGCTGGATTTAGGGATGTATATCTCCATTGCTGGTATTGTAACTTTTAAAAATGCCCATGATTTACAAGAAATAGTATGCTATCTCCCGCTAGATCGATTATTAATTGAAACAGACTCTCCTTATTTAGCACCCAGCCCAATGCGAGGTAAACCCAATGAACCAGCTTTTGTCAAATATGTAGCAGAAAAAATAGCAGAATTAAAGGGAATAAGTTTGGAAGAAGTGGCAACTATTACTACCAACAGCTTTATTTCCCTTTTTACAAAAGCTAAAATAAATTGCAGTTGAATTCTTTCAATAATTATGAATAATATAGTAGACTTAAATAGAACAAGAATTTACTTTCTATTTATAATATTTGTATTATTACAAGGCTGCAGTGCTACTAATAAAACATTTTTAAAATCCACTGTCCAGCAGTTACAAAAAAAATATCATTACGCTAACGCGACTTTAATTATTGCCTACGATCTTATAAAATTGCATAATGATAATTGTATTTACGCCAAAGATTTTGGTCTTATTATTAATGATGGGGCATATAACCAGGAATTTTTAAAAAAAGTAAAATATTGTTCCTCCAGTGATATTAATGGGCAGGCTATGATTAAAGCCTGTAAGGTTAGTGATTTACTATTAAAATTAAATAGTAAACATAATTTTTTAACTGCTGAACAATTAAACTCTCTTAAAAAACATACTAATTCTAATCCGCTTAATGAACTAGCAAAATTAGATAAAATAGCATCTTCTATCCCTATTATGTTACCTGAACATAAGATAAAAATTACTAGCCATTATGGGATGCGTAAACACCCCAAAAAAAAACGTAAAAAATTCCATTGTGGCATTGACTTAAAGGGACATAAGGCTGCTCCTATTTATGCTTCGGCTAATGGAAAAATTATAACAGTAGGGAGAAAAAGTGCTTATGGTAATTTAATAGAGATCCAACACTATAGTAAATTTATTACCAAATACGCCCATTTACAAAAAATATACGTCCGAGAAGGTGAATTTGTGATAAGAGGGCAACTTATTGGGCTCCAAGGAAATACTGGCAATAGTACAGGAGAACATTTACATTTTGAAATTTTACTTAATAATCAACCGCTCAACCCTTTTGATTTTATAGGCCATGGTTGCAGTCCTTAAAAATTCTAATAGACTTCCTTAGCAGAATTCGCGTTGGCTCTGTCTATTTAAGTGTGTAAATTTCTCCTGTTATTATATAGCTTTTTTCTTAAAAAGTGTAGGGTACTATAATGAATCACTCTCTTAAAAATTAAAAATATAGTTTAATTTTAAAACTACCTTGATGACCCAGATATTTCTTGGCTATCATCGCCATATATTGAATCCCATATTCTATATTATTATTATTTTTAGCGGTTAAGTTAGTACCAATATTCCAAAATATTTTGCTCGATTTAAAGGTTTTCACGGGCAACATATTATTAGTACCTTCTAACCTTACATCAAGCTTTGGGGATTTTTCTTTAGTATCATAGTTAACGGTAGCATATAATTCTGGTATTAAAATTATTTGTTCTAAGTCAAAGATAGTGGAGGATCTAATCCCAGCAATTAGCTCTACCTTATTATAAGAGCTTTTTTTAACAGACAGATTTTGATAGGAAGTACCAGTTTCATTATAACCGCCATTTTTAAATTTAGTACATCGTACTCCAGCAACTGGGGTAAGTTCAATATTTTGAAGAAGATAATGGTAACCAGTGAGTAACTGGGCACTATAAGTAGTAGCAGTATATTTTCCTAATGCTCTTTCCTTGCCATTTTGTATTACCCGCCCTTCATTATTCTTAAGCCTACCAAATCCATAAGATATTATTCCTTCCATAAACCACTCTTTGGTTAAATATTGCAAACCATATAAGGAAAAGATATTAACCTTAATATCAGCTTTATCCCCAATTTTCTGATCTTTATATTTACCTCTTGCTTCAATACGGCTATAGGCAGCTCCAACTAGTGAACTATCATTAATTTGGTAATCAGCACCAATGATTCCCCCCCCCCTGCTGTAACCTTATAACCACTGACCTCATCTCTCCTCTTTTGCTGGGCCTGACTATAGAAAGGTTGCACCCAAACTCCCAGCTTTTCATTACTGCTACCATTAATGCTATCATTTCCATTATTGTCATCACTACCTCCTGCAACAGCCATTAGCATTCTGGTATTACTGCTAATATTAGTCATCCTGTTACTTAACACGTGTTGGGTACCACTCAATGATTGACGCATAATTTCGGGCCCGGCATTACTCGAAATAATCCGATTACCTAATTCTTTTCTCTCTTGTGGTCTCATACTTCCCAGGGCATTTTTCAGGCGTCCAGCATTATTATTTGCCTCATTATCAACCCCCAGCAACATATCCGAAAATGCCTTCATCTCTGGAGATCCATCTTCTATATCACTTAAGAATGTATTAGATTCTGTAGCCATATATAAAAACCCTTGATCATTTAGAGGCGTACTAACTGCTAGTTGGCCACCATTAGTGCCTGTTATAGCACTTGCTGCATGAGTGTTTATACCTATACTATCAGCAGAGTTACCTGTCCCTATATTACCAGCGGTATTACCACCATTACCAGTGCTTATTTCTGCACTACCGCCGGGGTTAAGATCTATAGCAACCATATTGATTATACCCGCACCTATACCGCCAACATCACCACTACCTCCACCTGTTCCGCTATGGCCCGTACTGCCATGACTATCTGCATGTCCAGTACTGTCCATGCCACCAGCGTTACCACCGCCACCTGCTCCGCCACTAGCGGTACCTGTTCCGCCATGGCTACCACCGCCGGCGCCGCTACTATCTCCTGGGTTAGGATTAGGCTCTATCGTTACAACATCAAGGGTACCACTGCCCATGCCACCAGCGTTACCACTGCCACCCGCTCCGCCACTAGCGGTACCTGCTCCGCCATGGCTACCACCGCCGGCGCCGCTACTATCTCCTGAGTTAGGATTAGGCTCTATCGTTACAACATCAAGGGTACCTCCCCCATTACCACCGCCACCACTGCCCATGCCACCAGCGTTACCACTGCCACCCGCTCCGCCACTAGCGGTACCTGTTCCGCCATGGCTACCACCGCCGGCGCCGCTACTATCTCCTGAGTTAGGATTAGGCTCTATCGTTACAACATCAAGGGTACCTCCCCCATTACCACCGCCACCACTGCCCATACCACCAGCGTTACCACCGCCACCCGCTCCGCCACTAGCGGTACCTGCTCCGCCATGGCTACCACCGCCGGCGCCGCTACTATCTCCTGGGTTAGGATTAGGCTCTATCGTTACAACATCAAGGGTACCTCCCCCATTACCACCGCCACCACTGCCCATGCCACCAGCGTTACCACTGCCACCCGCTCCGCCACTAGCGGTACCTGTTCCGCCATGGCTACCACCGCCGGCGCCGCTACTATCTCCTGGGTTAGGATTAGGCTCTATCGTTACAACATCAAGGGTACCACTGCCCATGCCACCAGCGTTACCACTACCACCCGCTCCGCCACTAGCGGTACCTGTTCCGCCATGGCTACCACCGCCTGCATCGCTACCGCCTACTCCTCCAGGCTTACCACTACCATCAGCATTTGTCCCACCGCCACTACCATTTCCATCACTGCCTCCGCCACCACTTGCTCCGCCATCGGGCTTAAGATCTGGCTTAGGCTCTTCTATAACACTATCCCCGCCACTGCATTCTACAGTAAAATTTTTGGCAACTGTATAATTCTTCTGGTCAAGACCTGCGGGTTTCCATACTATATTCTCATTTTCATGCTTTATCTCAACATTAATATTCATCGCTGTATTCCAAGTAATAGTAGCATCACCTTCGGTTTTTACTATCGGGTACTGGATCTTATATAATTCCCCTTTTTTAACCTCTCCTTCCGTCTTAATATTAACCTTCATGCTCTTTACGCCTGTTGCGTCAATGCTAGATTTGTCTGCTACTATTATCTGCCCCCTCTTTTGTTCGGATATAATATTATAGATATTATCAATATTCCAATCACCAGTAAATGTGGATTTTCCTGTAAAAGTTACAGTATTCCTAGCTAAATCCCATCCTGTATTATCTAAAACTCCATCACCTCTAATATTAATATTTCCATTTATTTTAAATGTAGTATTTTTAAATAGCATATTAGCGTTAATATCTTTAGATAGGATTACTAATCTCTTTTCTAAATTAGTCAGAGTTTTAGCAAATATTGGTATATTAAGCTCAATAGGCTGATCGCCAGTAAGGTTACACTCTTTTAATTTTTTGTCTTTAGTACCAAGTGATGCTACCTTACCTGAAGCAGCCTTGACACTAAATACATCGCCAATACTATTAGATGTATCGAGCTTACTAATAGAATTAATTTCCACTATATTCTGAGAGTCTTTTTGGGGTACTATTTCTTGATGAAAAGTGACGGTGCGAGGGCCATGGGTACCACTTTGTAACTTCAACACTGCATCTTCACGTTGGAATTTAATTGTTGGCCTATCGTTAGGATATCTGACATCATAGGATAACAGATCGATATCGCCCGTAGCCCCAATATTTATACAAAATGTTGCTGGTTTACTCTTATTCGGATCTCCAATATTTATTATCTTAATATACTTAACATGATAATGACCAATAGTAAAATTAGTTTTAACATTAATTGTCGGATCCTGCTGTTTCTGAAAATCCACTCCACTATTCTCTCTGTGAACTGGGTTATTCTTCAAGTCATAAACTGGGTTATTTTCAAATTGAATTTCACCACCATTAGCAGCATCAATATTTACAGCACTTGCGTAAATAAATCCAATACGTTTTAGCCCTGTATAATCATTTACTCCTACATTTAATCCTAAATTTGTACCACTAGTGCCTGTAAGCGTTAGAGTGCTGTTAGTCAGAGCAACTTTCATCCCCACATTAGCATTATTGCCACTTAAATCTGCTACAGAGCCAAGAAAAACATCTTTATTTACATTTATAAACGATAAATTAGCTTTAATCTTACCAAAATCAGTATTATTCACATCTATAGCTTGTATATTTATAGGAGTTACTCCATCAATTACTGCCTCCAGCCCAATAGATTCTAGGTTGATACCTGATTTATTTCTATCAATATTAAACTTCAAAGCAGATCCAGAAATAAATGGGCCCTGTTTAACATCATCTAATAGTCCATTCAACGGACCATAATAATACTCCCCTTCAGTTGCAAAGGGCGCAGCTAAATTACCACTCAGGATTCTAATGGTTGGCTTATCTTCTGCAGCTACTACACTAATAGCTGACACAAACACCGGCACGCACATTTTTATTAAAAACCTAGTATTCTTCATATATCTTCCTTTCATGCTCCAATTACTAAAATCATTAATAATCTACTAATAATTTTTTACTATTTGGAATAATATATTACAAAATATTGATCACTAATTAACTTTTATTTTTTATTGTAATTCTTATAGGAAAAAACAGGAATTGTGATATTATGGATACTATAATGCAAGTTTTTAAATCAAGAATTAAAGAAGAAGAGCTAAATTAAGAAAGCCGTTTCGGCTCTACTTACAATCACCCATAAGGAACTGTGTTTTCGAACTTTCGACAGTTGTGGCGCAGGTGGGGCTTATGATGCAGAATAGCTTTTCCTTCAGTATTATATTAATGCTAATTATTTGCTAACTCTTCTAAGCTCCATTTGGCGCAGGGGCAGAAATTTAAGGGACTCTGGAGGTTATTTTGTAGTCTCTCTAGCCCTGCAAAAGCAATCATTGCTGCATTATCCACGCATAATTTAGGAGGGGGAGCTACGAATTGGTAGCCTAATTGTTCGACACTTGCTTTTAGGATAGTTCTCAAATAATTATTTGAGGCTACTCCACCACTTATCACAAAAGTTTTGCAAGGCATGCTACCTGCCATAAATCTTTCATACATAGCCATACTATGTTGGGTCTTTGCACAGAGAATTACTCCGACCGTGTATTGAAAGCTTGCAGCAATGTCATTAATTTCCTGATCTCCTACCAAGCCTAATTTGGATATTAATATTCGCACTGCCGTTTTTAATCCCGAGAAAGACATATTACAATTAGGTTGGGTAATGATAGGTTTTGGTAAAATATATTGATGAATGTTACCCAATTGCGCTCGCTTTTCAATTTCTGGGCCGCCAGGAAAGGATAGATTCAGCATTTTTGCCACTTTATCAAAGGCTTCCCCTACTGAATCATCGAGAGTTTGACCCAGGATTTTATATTTTCCAAGACTTTGGACTGCAATAAATTGGCTATGGCCCCCTGAAACTAATAGAAGTAAATAAGGATATTGGACATTATCAGTTAACCTAGCAGTAAGCACATGGCCTTCCAGATGATTAATAGCCATAAAGGGTTTGTTTAAAACACTAGCAATGGATTTACCAAACATCGAACCCACTATCACGCCACCTATTAGCCCAGGGCCAAAAGTTGCAGCAATTCCGTCCATCTCAGACAGAGCAATAGCGCTTTCTTGGAGCGCCATAGTCAGTGCTTTTTCGAGATTTTGTAAGTGAGACCGAGCTGCAATTTCTGGCACTACCCCTTGAAAAAGCTCATGTTCTTTATGTTGGGAAATAACAATATTTGACAAAATTTTGCTGCGGGTAACTATTGCTACTCCCGTATCATCACAACTCGATTCAATACCGAGTATTTTAAGATCGTCTTGCATTTGAATAGTCTAGGTCATTAGCTTAAGATAATTTAAGTCAATATTATTTATATAGCTTTTGTCTAAAGAAGCACCAGGAATAATAGAGGATAAAAGTGCCAGTTGCCGCAAAAGTAGCGAATAAAAAGTTTTGAGGATTTGTTGGGTCATAATATATATATGAAGATAAAGCCCCAGAATATATTCCTAAGGAGCACATAGTAAAATATATCATCAACGCTGTCCTGTAATCTTCTCCTGCAAATTTATCAGCTAATATTAATATATTGCAAATAAAAATAGAGCAAAGGTTCAAGCCAATAATACATAGTAGAAAAATATTCCAAGTAAAATTCACTCCATAAATCGGTAATAGAATAAAGCTACTTAGAAGTATAATTATTAACATGAGATTAATAAGATATTTATTTATTATTTTCAAGGTGAAAATAATAGGGATAATAAAGAAAAAGATAGTGCTAAGAACGTAATGGATGGTAGTCCAAATACTTGCCACGGGAAAATGTCTAAGCTGAGCAAATCCTTCATAGTACCACAATATTGCAAAAGTAATATAAGTTACTATAAAACCTGTTAAAATTTGTAATTCTATATTTTCCATTAAAAAAGAAAAATTTGAAATAAAATTTTGATTGTTAATAAAATTATTCTGATGCCAGCAACTTACAATTATTATAATATAAAATAATACACATAATAGTAAGAAATGTTCAGGGGTTGCTTGGAAAATTTTTAAGAGTAAGTAAGATATAAAATATCCAATAGCCCACAATAAAAAGAACATAATAAGAGCAGTATATTTCTCTATATCTTCAAGAATTTTTATGATAGAGATAGTGGCATAAGAGTAATAGGCTACGGCAGTGATAGTAAAGGTAATTTTAAAGATTATATAATCATTAATCATGAGGATACTTAAAGTGCCAACTATCAGCATGATTAAACTGCTAATAGCAATCTTATGATAGGGAATCTTATTAATTAAAGAAGTGAAAAACAATCCTGCTATTATATAGCCTAGCATTTCAGTTAATTTAAATTTAGCTATGGCTTCTCTAGTTAACCCTTTATTTATTAGGATATCTGGCACCGTGCGTGCATTAATATAAGTTGTACAAGCAAAAAGAAAAACTCCAAGAAATAACCAATAGACTCTTTTAGAATGATTGTTTTGGCTCATAAATAATTATTTGCTAAACTAAATTACATGGTATATAAATTTTAGGGTATAGCTAGGTAAGAATGTTAGTGCCTAGATGAAATGAAAAAGCAATTTTTTAAGATCAAAGCAGGTCGTAAGATTAATTACCCATAGATATTTCAGTATACTTTAAATAAAAAAAGATATACAGTTTTTTAAATATTATGTTGTAAATTTAGTTTAAAGCCGAGAGATTTTAATAAACTTAAGCTAGATAATGTGGCAAAAAAACATACCAACTATGTCAAAATATTTTAATATAGTTATTATTATAAAGTATAGTTAAGTTTTTTAACTTAACCTAATGATAAATTTAACTTTTTGACTATAAATCTGAATATATCCAAGAAATTTACGAGTAAAAAATTAATGAATAAAAAAATTATAATTGATGCTAATTTTCCTAATGAAACACGCGCAGTACTACTAAGCCAAAATAACAATATCGAGGATATTGAATATGAAACCTCCACTAAACAGCAGAATAAAAGCAATATATATCTTGCAAAAGTCAGTAGAGTGGAACCTTCCTTACAAGCTGTCTTTATAGAGTATGGGGCCGATAAAAGTGGATTTTTATCATTTGATGAGATTCATCCAGATTATTATAATATGTCCAATACTGATGAGAAATTATTGTTTCCTCTCAACAATTTGCAAGAAATTTCTCTGGCTAATATTAATCAAGATGATCTTGCAGAAAGTAACTTAGAAAGACCGTATAATCCTATTATAGATAGTGATGAAATTGATTTAACTGCTATAGAAAAACTAGTCGATGAAAAAATCCAAAGTGAATTTAATTTAGATGTTTTGGATAATGATATTGAAACAATCGAGCGTAGCAGTAAAGAGGCGGACAATAAGCAAAGACAATATAAAATTCACGAAGTAATAAAAAAAGGACAAATTATTTTAGTACAAGTGACCAAAGAAGCCAGGGGCAACAAAGGAGCATCTTTTACAACTTTTATTTCCTTGGCAGGCAAATATTGTGTTTTAATGCCTAATACTTCTATGCAAAATGGAGTGTCCCGCAAGATCTCTAATATGGAGGAACGTAAAAGGCTGCGGAATATAGTAAGTAAGGTAACAGCCACTAATAGTAATACTTCAAGTATTATAGTTAGGACAGCAGGAGTTGGATGCAATACTTTAGATATTAAACGAGATTATGACTATTTAGTAAAATTATGGAATAAAATTCGGGAAATGACTCTAAAATCAGTAGCTCCTTGCTTTATTCATGAAGAAGATGGTTTAATTCAAAAGATCATTAGAGATATGTTCGATCATACTGTAAAAGAGATGGTTATCCAGGGCAGCAAAGCTTACCAAAATGCCGCAAAATTCATGAAAGATATCCTGCCCTCAGAGCTAAGTAGACTGAAAGAATATAAAAATAAAGTACCAATTTTTACAAAATTTGAAATAGAAGACCAATTAGCAAATTTGTATCAGCCAGTTTTACCTCTACCTTCTGGCGGGTACATAGTAATTAATCCAACAGAAGCCTTAATCTCGATAGATGTCAATTCCGGTAAGGCTACTTCTGAAAAAAATATTGAGGAAACTGCTTTAAAGACTAATCTAGAGGCGGCACGAGAAATTGCTAGGCAAGTAAAATTAAGAGATTTATCTGGATTACTAGTCATTGACTTTATTGATATGTATGATAGTCGGAATCGTAAAATCATTGAGAGATCTTTTAGAGAATTTCTAAGCCGTGATCGGGCCAGAATTCAAACTGCAACTATTAGCCAGTTTGGTTTACTTCAAATGTCTAGGCAAAGGCTAAGACCTTCTTTTTTAGAGTCAAATTCTACAATTTGTTCGTATTGTAATGGTAAAGGGTTAGTTAGAGCTGATGAGTCCAATGCAATGTTGATTTTACGAACAGTAGAAAATGAAGTTTGCAATGAAACTGTTGATTTAATAAATATTTTTGCTAATGTAAATTCTGTGATTTATTTGCTTAATAATAAACGTAGTGAAATAGCTATGATTGAAGAGAAATACAATTTAAAATTAAGTTTTTATGTAGATCCTCTTGCAACTTCTGATAATTATTCAATTGAAAAAATAAAATTACCAAAAAAATCTGATAATATTGTGGCAGCCAATAAGCCTTTATTGCAACACTCCTCTTCCAATTATCAAGAAGAGAAAACGAGTAAGGTATCTAGTCGTAGTAAGCAAAAATGGAAAGTAACAGCTAATAAATTAGATTCTGTTTCTGAGTCAAATAAAAAAATAGAAGAAAAAATTTATGAAGAAAGTATTAGTGGTGGCCTAGAAAATGCTATAATAGCACAAGAAGTATTTTTAAATGACTCAAAAGAGAATATAAAAGCCGGGAAAACTTCTTTTACTCCCAATCTGGGACAGAAGAAGAATCCTCGTAAGCAAGCAGTCTCTTCTGAACAGGAGGAGCCAAAAGTAGGGGAGGTGGAGCCAAGTAATGCTAATAATGAATTAAAACCAAAACGGAAAAATAATATGTATTCACGTTCTAGAGCTCGCATTAAAATTCACAAAACTGAAAAAGCAGGAGAACCACCCAAATCTGAAATAGTAGATAATTAAAGAATATTATGAATTTCAATTATGCTTGGTGTAAATATAAGAATCTTTTATTAGCTCTCTTGCATAATCTAAAGATAAATACAACAAGCCTATTATTCGGGTGTTTATTGATAGGGAGCTCGTGTAGTTTAAAGCCAGTATATAGTAGTAAACATAATGCTAAGGAGTTAGCCAAATTAAGCTCAATTGAAATTCAGCCTATCAATTCAGTTGAAGGGTCAGAATTTTTGTATCATTTTTCAAGAATTTTACCATGTTCAAGAGGAATAAAGCCTCAGTATTTATTAAAAGTAGAATTTTCAAATACCAAGGTACCTTCTGTCCTGCAAAGAAATTCTGATACAATAAGAGAAGCTATAAATCAAACCGTCAGTTATAGCTTAATGGATGCCTTAACTAATAAAGAAGTGACTTCTGGACGATTTAAACATATCACTTCTTATAATACGAATTCTACTGTTTATACTAGCTATATAATAGGAGAAGGTGAAATGGAGTTACTTACTAACCAGGCGGCAGAAGAAATTCGCAAGAGATTAATTTTATATTTTAAAAGAATAGAAGATGGTTAAAAATAACTAATATGAAATTTTATCTGTCGCAAATTATTCCTCTATTGGAGAAAATTGAAAAGGGACAAATTAGAGCATTGTTACTTTATGGCCCCGATAAAGGATATATCCATAAAATTATTAGTACTTTAATTAAGAAATTTGACTTATTAAAAACTACTATAGAATATCTGGATCTAAAAACTTGCTCTCTGCAGTTACTCGCCAGTACGCCAAATTTTTTTGGGCAAAAGCAATTAATTAAGGTCCGGGCAGTAGGAGATTCTATTGATAAAACTTTAAAACTAGCTCTTGGTCAAGAATCAATGCATTTTTTAGTTTTTGTAGCTGATGAATTATCAGCTAATGCAAGCATTAAAAAATTTTTTGAAACAGAAAATTATTTAGCTTCTTTAGGATGTTATCACGATGACCCGCAAAAAATTTCTCAGATAATTTTAAGCAAATTTGCTAAATTAGGTAAAGTAATCAACCCAGATGCTGTTAAATATTTAACAGACAACCTAACAGGAGATCACCAAGCTATAGTTAATGAAATCGAAAAATTAGTCTATTTTACTCATGACAAACCTCAGGTAACTGTAGAGGACGCTAAAGCTGTGATTACTGTTGATAACGGAAATGGTGATGATTTATGTGTTTATTTTTCTTTAAAAAATTTTCCAGATTTTTTACAAGAATTTAAAAAATTAAAACAACAAAATATTAATGAAGTGCTAATCATCCGGGCATTAATTAGGTATTACTTAAATTTATATACGGTATTAACTAAATTAGAAAACGGCATAAATATAGAGATAGCTATAAAATCTTTAATACCACCTATTTTTTATAAAAATATAGCAAATTTTAAAAAATCCTTGAGTAAAGTTAGTATGCCTGAATGTATCAGGACTTTAAAATATTTGCAACAAGCAGAGATGAGCTATAAGTTAAATCCTGCAGGCTTTGATATCTATAGTTCATTATAATATAAACTATGAGTAACATATGTATCCATTAACAAGATTAAGAAGAAATAGGAAATCTCCCTGGCTCCGGGAATTGTTAGCAGAAAATACTCTAAATGTTAATGATTTGGTGTTAGCATTATTTGTGGTAGAAGGAGAGAATCAACGACAAGAGATTAAATCTATGCCAGGCATATATAGATTATCTATTGATCAAGTAATATTAACAGTAAAAGAAGCATGTGAGAATAATATTAAGGCAATAGCGCTCTTTCCTTGTATCGATCAACAATTAAAGAATAATGATGCTGATGAAGCTTACAATTTAGACAATTTAATATGCCGAACGGTTAGAAGTATCAGAAAGGCCAATATAGATATTGGGATAATATGTGACGTCGCACTTGATTCGTATACCCGCCATGGGCATGATGGCATTTTATATAACAATGACGTAGATAATGACAAAACTGTTAAAGCTTTATGTAAACAAGCATTAGTTCTGGCAAAAGCTGGGGCAGATATTGTTGCCCCATCCGATATGATGGATGGTAGGATTATAGCCATACGGCAGATGTTAGATTCAGAAGGGTTTCAGAATATTAATATATTAGCTTATTCCGCAAAATATGCTTCAAGCTTTTACTCGCCTTTTCGAGACGCCTTAAATAATAATCAAGCGGCCTATTTAGACAAAGCTACCTATCAAATGGATATCCGGAATAGTAGGGAAGCTATGTTAGAGATAGAACATGATCTAGCTGAAGGAGCAGATATGATTATCATTAAGCCGGGTATGATGTTTTTAGATATTATTCAACAAGCAGCTAGCAATTTTAAAGCGCCGATATTTGCTTATCAAGTTAGCGGGGAATATGCTATGTTAAAATTTGCAGCAGAAGCGCAAGGTTTAAATTGGCAAGCCGCTTTAATAGAATCATTAATAGGTTTTAAACGGGCGGGCGCGCGAGGGATTTTTACCTATGCAGCTTTGGAGGTAGCAAAAATTTTGGCAGTTAAAACTAGACTTCCTTAGCATAATTCTACTCTACTTGTATTAGTTGACATTTGATCTTACATTTAATAAAAATAATGTATAAAAAATACAGATAAAAAAATGGAAGGTTACAATGAACTTAAATCAAAAAATAATAAAGCCCAAACTAGGGTTATTAGGGCTAGCAAAGAGTTTAGGCAATGTATCAGCAGCATGTAAGGCTATGGGATATAGTAGAGATAGTTACTATAGATTTCAAGAATTATATGAAACTGGAGGAGAAGAAGCCCTATACGAAATAAGTCGGAAGAAGCCCATAATAGCTAATAGAGTAGATCCACGTGTGGAGAAAGCAGTTGTGGATATGGCTGTAGAATATCCAGCATATGGGCAACTGAGAGTATCAAATGAGCTTAAGAAGACAGGTGTTCTTGTATCACCTGGTGGGGTAAGATCAATTTGGTTGCGTAATGATTTAAACAATATCAATAAAAGGCTTAAAGCATTAGAAGCTAAGATGGCTCAAGATGGTATTGTTCTTACCGAAGCCCAGTTACAAGTATTAGAGAAGCGTCGTAATGAGAAAGAAGCCCATGGTGAGATAGAAACGCAGCATCCAGGTTATTTAGGGTGCCAGGATACATATTATGTTGGCAATTTTAAAGGTATAGGTAAGGTTTATTCTCAGGTCTTTATCGACAGCTATACCAGAGTAGCAGATGCTAAACTATATACTGAGAAAACAGCGCTGACGAGTGCTGATATGCTCAATGACCGGATATTACCATGGTATGAGGACCAAGGGATACCTATCTTACGTATCCTTACTGATCGGGGGAGCGAATATAAAGGCAATATAGAGCATCATGCTTTTGAGTTATTCTTAAGCATCGAAGGTATAGAACATACTGTTACTCGCGCTTACTCGCCTCAAACCAATGGTATGTGTGAGCGTTTTAACAAAACTATGAAACAGGAATTCTTTGATACAGCTATGCGAAAAAAGATTTATACATCCCTTGAAGATTTACAGCTAGATCTTGATATTTGGTTAGAGTATTACAATCATGAAAGGCCACATTCAGGAAAATATTGTTATGGTAAAACCCCTATGCAAACTTTTCAAGATAGTAAAAAATTAGCTGTTGAAAAGAATAATGAAATCTTGTACCTTGAATATATATCTGACAGTCAAAATTTAACTGACAATCAGGTGCAAAATTTATAGTGTCTGTAAGATCAAATCTTGACTTCTACACACCAACCCAATAGCGATTTATTGCGTCAACATTAAATTGTCTTACCAATAAATTAGGAGCAATAGGTTTATTATGTTTTGAGTTAGTGGTTGCCTTAAATTTACGTTTGGTTTTACATACCAAACCCTCTTCCTGCATCAAACGAATAATTCTTCGACGGCTAACAACAATCCCATCTCTTCCTAACTTTTCATGGTTAGTAATTCTTTATCTTTCTTAACCTTATTGCTTTCAAGCTTGTTTAACCATTCATAATATCCACTCCTAGATACTGACATAAATTTACACATTACAGAAATAGCAAAATTAGCTTGATTATTTTTTATCCATGCGTACTTTACGGGGAGTCTTTTGCAAAGTACGCTGCTGCCTTTTTTAATAAATCTCGTTCCTGACTAACCCTATATAATTCTTTTTTTAACCTATTAACTTCTTCATATATATGTTCATCAGTCCTTTTGCCATCTGCCTTAGGTTTCGAATATTTTTCAATCCAATTATATAAGTTATTCTTATTAATTCCTAACTCCCTAGCTATTTGGGCCAGCGGCACTTTTGATTCGTTGGCTAATTTGACTGCCGATTCTTTAAATTCCGAGCTATAGACTTTTTGTTTGTTTACAGACATTTTTGTACTTCCTTTTTGTTAAGTTTATACTAACCTAACTGTCCGGATTATTGTTGCCACATCAGATACTGCATGGCCACTTCCTTGCCACAAAAAGCCATGGAAATCTTCAGGATCTTTTTCACATGCTTATACTCTTTTATTTTGCTATCATATTGCCTATCTATAATTTGCTTTAACCCTGATTTTGCAGTGGATTCTAACTCTTCCGAAGTTTTACATATTTTATATTCAATGATAATTGCGGTGTCTAGCGCCCGAGCTATTGGAATCAATACGTGGTCACACCTGCCATACCCAAATTCTCTGTTAGATTCTACCATATATCTACTGGCTAACGGCGCTAGCAGCCCTCCCATTAAATTATGATAATCTCTTTCCTTACTTAAATCATGATAACTGGTGGAATTTAATAAATATCCTTGCAATCTTTTGCCAAATCTCTCTATTTGCTGATCAATTAATAAGGCGATAAAATCATAATAATCACTCATATCCATATTCAATTTAGCCGAAACCCAGCCCATTACTCTTTCGGCGTAGATCCCTCTGACCTCCTTATTAGGAATGGTTAAATGATATCTTGGATCCTCTGGATTATCATTTGCCAGGGCAGGATTTAAATAACCAGCAAATACGAGTAAGCTATATAATATATCTTTATTATGTTCTATTTGCCCTAAAGAAATTTGTTTATATAATTTCTTAACAATTCCTCTACCTTCCAATAATTCTTGCAGATCTTCTTGTATTGCATCTGACAATAATGCTTTATCAACAAGCCCGGTGCCCCCGCTATCTAGCCAATAATGATCAAGCTTACCCTTGTGTGCTAAACACTGCATTATTGACCATGGGTTGTAAATGACTTCCCCGCCAAATGTATAACCATTATACCAATCTTTAATCTTCTCTGGATCAGTACTTGTTGGGACGATAGTGAGTAACCCATCTACTTCATCTTGAGTAAAACCATAAAACTTAGAAAAATCTTCATCTAATAAACTATATTCACTAACATTATTCAAATCTGAGAATAAATTAGCTTTAGCTACTCGTAATATGCCAGTAATTACTCCTTTTTCTAAGTATGGGTTGGTTTTTAGGCCACTACCAAACATGCCGCGAAATATTTTGAGAACATCTTCAAACTCTTTTGATTTATGGCCAAACTCAAGGTAAGAACTATTAATCGGTGTATCATACTCATCGATTAGTATGTACACTTTTTGGCCAAAATGCATAAAAAGTAATTCACTTAAGAAGCCTAAACTATTCTCTATATCTAATTTGCTAATATTCCCATTAAAGTAGTGGGTTAGCTGTTGTTTTTGACTAGTGGATAATAATTTAGCGTTTTCCTGACAATATTGTTCTAAATATCTATGTCTTCCATATAATTTTATTATTTGCATTTGTATCTTAGACTCTATCTCCTGGTAGCTACTACCTTTCACATCCTTAAAGTTTATGGAAATAACAGGAAATTGCCCTTGATATTCAGATATAATATCTGAATGCTGTGCTATTTGAAGTTGTTTAAGCAACTTCTTTCTACCACTAGCTAATCCTAAATCTACTCTACCTCCAACAAACAATTTATTATTAACCCTTTGCTCAAGCAGTAAACGATTACCATATTGATCCACTTCTATTTCAAAGAATTTCTGGAGCATATTCATATTCAAGCTCTTACCCCAGCGTCTTGGCCTGGTAATGAGAATCACTTTACCACTATCTTGCAGTATTTCACTAATCATTAGGCTTTTATCTACGAATACGTCGCTATTAACTACTAGGTCATAGAATTCATCGGTCCCTACTAGCATTCTAGGTAACTTATTACCAATAGCAACAGGGCTAATAGCTTGATCTATTGAATTAGTATCCGAAAGGTTAACTGTCATATTAGTTGATTATACTTGAGGATTATTTTAGTTCTTTAAACTATAACAAATTATAGCATAAATAAATTAGACCACTAAGTAATTTCCAGAAAATATTTTTTGCTGTAAGTTTGTAAGGCTTACAGCAACTTGTTTTATCCTAACTAATCAGTACTGTTTGACAATTGCACCGGTATTTTACACTCAAGTAGTGGTGGTTTTACCCTCGATGCTGCTCAGCTCAATCTTCCCCTTCATTTCGTGGACCAACTGTTTCACACATGTTAACCCTAAACCTAATACTTTATATTGCCTAGCAGAATCAAAACTTGCCAGCTCTTCACACATATCTTGTTGCTTCTCTAGAGACATCTCAATTCCAGTATCATGGACCATAACTTGCAATATCCGATCTCTATCACCTTGTTCTAAACCATCAAAATCGTGTGATTCTTCCGTACTTCTAGCAGGAAATAGATTAGCGGTAATTACCACCATCCCTTCGTCAGTAAATTTGATACTGTTGCTAATTAGCTGATCCAATATCGCTTGTAATCTATAGCTATCCCCAATAACAATGTCTGGCATTTCATAATGAATATTAGACACAAGCCTTATCCCCTTATTCAAGGCTGCAGCCCCAGCTTTAGCTATTGATTGTTCTACTAATTTCTTTGGGTTAAATGCTTTCACAACTATAGAAGTAAGCCCAGCGTTGGCTGTAAAAAATTCATTTACATCATTAGAATAATCTAGTAGCGCTTTAGCACAATCCAGAATAACAGCCCAATGGTTTTTTACCTCCGCGTCTTGCTCCTGAGCAAATTAGACTGCGCGATTTTGTTAAAGAATTAGCTAATAAAGGGGTTAAACTCATGATCTCTAATAGTGATACACCCTTTATCAGAGATCTCTATCAAGGCTTTAACATCAGTACGGTAGACATAAAATATTCCATCCCAGAGAAACGCAAAACCTCTTATGAAGTGATTATTACAAATTACTAAATTTATAGGTAATAAACATATTTATTCAATCTATTACAATTCCATTAATTTGCTCTCCTTATCTGCTTGCTCTAGCTTAAAAGTAAAATTTTGGGCTTGAAAAGCCAATCTTAAATCCCCCATATGACGCTGTTTTACTAAATACTCAATAAAGGACGTAGTGGGTTTAAGCATTACTTGGCTGGTAACCTTATCTTCTTCTACCACTGCTAATTTACTGAATGTGCTACTATCCGTATCTTGACCATGTGCTTCAAGCAAAGATTGCCTGACCTGGTGATATCTCTGCTGATTAGATACTTGCACTAATGTAGCTATCCGGCACAGAAGTTAAATTAAAACCACAAAGTTAACTTATTCACTTCTGTGCCACCATTTTAAACAAAACAGCAGAGGAATAGTATGACAGATAATGTTAAAAATCAACAACAACAGCAAAATCAAACTGCAGAAACAAGATGGATTGTTAAACTTGCTCCAATATTTGCTACACTAATTCCAGCATCTGAGTCTAGCGCTGACGTGAGTGGCAATCACAAGAATTATGTGGATATTACTAAATTAAAAAACCTAGAACTCGAATTACAAGAAATAAAAGAAAAGTTACAAACAGCTGAAATAACTAAAATGCACTTAAAGAATATTAGCAATAGTATTAATGTGCCTGGTAAGGGAATTTTGGAGTAAGTAACTAAGCTTTATGAAATAGAGCAAGACCTGGAAGTAAAAAATCATTGGACCGCTATTCTGGATTGTGCTAGAGCGCTCCTTGATTATTCTAATGATGTCCATGAATTTTTTACAGCTAACTCTGGGCTCACTTCTATAGTTTTGCAAGAATTTAGTCCCAAGAAATTAGTGGAGCAATCAATAGCTAAAGCTAGAGCCGCAGCATTAAATAAGGGGATAAGACTTGTGTCTAATATTCATTATGAAATGCCAGACATTGTTACTGGGGATAGCTATAGATTGCAAGCAATATTAGATCAGCTAATTAGCAACAGTATTAAATTTACTAAAGAAGGGATGGTGGTCATTACTGCTAATCTATTTCCTGCTAGAAGTTCCGCGGATGTCCACACGATTTTGATGGTTTAGAACAAGATGATAGAGATCGGATATTACAAGTTATGGTCCACGATATTGGAATTGGGATGTCTCTAGAGAAGCAACAAGATATGTGTGAAGAGATCGGAAGTGTTGATTCTGCTATACAATGTAAAAGCTTGGGGCTTGGGTTAATATGTGTGAAACAGTTGGTCCACGAAATGAACGGTAAAATTATCCTTAGCAGCATCGAGGGTAAAACCACCACTATTGAGTGTAAAATACCGGTACAACTACCAAATAGCACTGATTAGTTAGGTTACAACATTGCTGTAAGCCTTATAAACTTACAGCAAAAAATATTTTCTGGAAATTACTTAGTGGTCTAACTTATTTATGCTATAATTTGTTATAGTTTAAAGATCGATGGTAATTCTCAAAATATAATCAACTAATATGACACTGACACTTTCGGATACTACTTCAATAGATCAAGCTATTACCTCTCTCTCTATTGGTAATAATCTACCTAGAATGAGAGTAGGTACTGATGACTTTAAAACTTTGTTATTCAATAGTGATGTATTTGTTGATAAAAGTTTAATGATTAAGGAATTACTAGAAGATAGTGGGGATGTAATTCTCATTACTCGTCCAAGGCGCTGGGGTAAGAGCTTGAATATGAATATGCTCCAGAAATTCTTGGAAATAGAAGTGGATGAAGATGGAAAACCTTTAGCAGAAGATCAGAAGTTAAATAACAAGCTATTTATTGGTGGTACAGTAGATTTAGGTTTTGATGAAACTAAAGAGCTTAAACCTTTAAAAATTTCCAGTATTGCAAATGCAATAAAACGTCAAGGTCAATTTCCTGTTATTTCCATAAACTTTAAGGATGTGAAAGGTAGTAGTTACCAGGAGATTGAGAATGGAATAAAACGACAAATTATAGGTTTGTTTTTACAGCACCAATACTTAGAACAATACATAAGAGACAATACAGGATTACTGCAAGAGGTACAAAAAAAGGAGCTGAAGAAATACTTTACAGGAGAGCTGAGTACAGATGATCTAAAAATTAGTTTAAAATTTTTAAGTGAATTACTTTTTATGCATTTTGGCCAAAAAGTTTACATATTAATCGATGAGTATGATACCCCGATCAATAGCTCGTACATTAAATTTGGTGATAAATCAGAAGAATTCGAGCGGGTGCTTGAATTATTCCGCGGTATGTTTGGGAGCAGCCTAAAAACCAATCCATATTTAGAGAAAGGAGTAATTACCGGCATATTACGAGTAGCTAAAGCTAATTTATTCTCAGATTTGAATAATGTTAGTGAATATACTTTACTAGATGAAGATTTTTCTAAGTTTTATGGTTTTACTCAAACAGAAGTTGATGAGTTATTAACAAAAGTACCAACCAAAACTAGTCCTGAAGAGATTAAAAATTGGTACAATGGTTACACATTTGGTGGAGAAATAATCTATAATCCATGGTCCATTATGCAATGTTTAGCGCATAAAGGTAAGCTTGATCATTATTGGCTAGATAGCGGTGGAACTTCACTTGTTGATAAGGCATTATTATCAGATGAAATACAAGAAGATTTGCAAAATTTATCTGCTAGGAAAAGCATTATTTCTCCTATTACCAAGCAAATAAGTTTTGCTGATATTAACACGCGGGGCGGATTATTTAGTCTATTATTATTTAGTGGTTATTTAAACCCGACCGCCTTGGAACCTACAAAAAATATTTATGAATTATCTGTGCCTAACAAAGAAGTAGAATATATATATGAAACAAGGGTATTACAGTGGGTAAGCAATAAATTAAAGATTGATAGTTCGCTATATTATCCTTTTGTTACTTTACTACCCAGCGCTAGACTAGAAGAATTTAAAGAGAGATTGCAGGAATTACTAAGTGGCGCAACTAGTTTTCACCAAACAGGTGGGAAAAAAGCAGAGCTCTTTTACAGTGGTTTTATGCTTGGTTTAGTTCATACCTTGTCTGCAAGTTATATAATAGACAGCGAAAGGGAAACCGGTAGCGGGAGGGCAGATATTATCTTAATACCGCAAATTGGGAAACATGACAGTGCCATTATCATTGAGTATAAAATAGCTAAGACTTCGGAAGAGTTAGAATCTATTGCAGAAATAGGATTAAAGCAAATTATAGATAAGCAATATGATACTAAACTAAAGGAACAAACTCATGTTAAAAAGATTATAAAGATTTCCATGGCTTTCGCAGGCAAAGAAGTGGCCATGCAGTATCAGATCGATTGACTCTTTTTAACCCCCCTGTGCTTTTTAGCTAATAATGCACTCGGATCTAGGGTGGTTTTAGTTAATTGTATAAACTCCTTTAGCATAGGATGTTGCTTATTATTCTGCTCATTCATAGCAAATAGTAGGAATCCCGCAAGGAGCTGATCATCAATAGTCATGGCATTGCAGTTACTTACAATCTCTAATAAATCCTTGTATCAGGATAATAAAACAATATAATATCAAGAGAAGTATTTAAAGAATATATAAAAGATGATAAACCTAATATTGGTTATGATTTACCTATAGTTTTAGTAGTAGGGGGTAAAGTAGAGCTATGGAATCCAGATCTTACAGAAAATCAAAACATTATTAAATAATTCAGATAATGAAGTCAGCCCTATTAAATTAGGGTTTATCATAGATAAAAACGGGAATATTACTACGTTAAATAAAAATGAAGTTACTCTCAAGGAATTTAAACAGTTTCGTGTAAAACTTATATAATGAAATTTGCAGTTTAACACATCATTAACTTACTAATCCATAATTCAAGGAAAAAATTGTATGACAAATCCATATCAAAAAGGTGACCAGTTTACTCTACCCATGAATGTTAACGCCCAAATGATTAAGGAGGCGGTAACTTATTTACAAAAAACACCAGAAGTTACTAAATTATCTAATGATGATATGACAACATGGACACCAGAAATGCTGCAAGCCTTATTATCTTCAGGAGAGATGCAATATATTAAAAGCCTTAGCTTAAAATTCAGCAGTTTAGACTCTAATATAATTAAAGAACTAGCAGAATCACAAGTCTTTCCTAATCTTACTGAACTCGAGTTAAAATCTTTTAGTCGGTTAGAGATTAATGGTGAAACTATTACATCTACTAACACTTCTAGCTTATTTCAAAAATTAACTTCCCTTAATCTACCCTATAAGCAAACGGAAGTTATTGAAGAAACATTAAAAACTTGCCCAAATTTAAAAAGCTTCCAGGTAAACTTGGATGGCAACAATACAAAATCAATCGAACAATTGGCTGATTATTGTTTTAAAGAAAAAAAATCAGAAATAGTAAAAGATTTTAACGGCTTATTTAAAAAATTAATAGAGTTATATAAAAAAAATAATGACACTATCGTCAATAATCATCAAGAGGTTGCGCAAGCAATCTTTTCCTTCCTGTACAACTACGAGAGTATACATGCTAAGTATTTTATTAAGCATCCAGAGAAATTTTCAGTTATTATGAACTCTAGAGACGAAGATAATCACTCTATGTTACACTACTTCAAAAAAGCGGAAGAGGATAAGGAATTTGAAGAATTATTACTGGCTAGAGGTATAATCCCTGATAGGCCTGAAAAAACTGATATTCCAAATATTGACCTGCAAAAAAGTATCAATGAAACAAATGTCCACTCATTGGTCAGTAGACATCCTGATAAAATTGATCAATTTATTGATTTTATAGTCAATTATCCTGATCCGCAATTACAACCAGCTTTCCTGGAAATTATCAATGGTAATGTTAATGTAAACACTCCTGAAAAAATAGGACTCGTAGAACAAGAAATATTTGGCAAAATCTATAATTTATTTTTAACGTCTGTTCAAGTACAAGAAATTTTACCTAAATATAATGAGATTAGTCCAACTTTTGAAGAATATAAGACTGTTGTAGAGCATATTATTAGTTTACCAAAGGTACAAGCTTTAGCTCAAAAGCTAGAGCTAGAGAAAAAAACAGCAAGCGATTTACCTCCTCTTACTTCTCAAGCTAACCAATACGACTTAGCTAGAGAACATATTAGGCCGAGCAGAGATTTATTGGAGGCAGCTAAAACTGGCAATATTGCTCAGGTAAATAAACTTATTGCTGAAGGCGTGTATCTAAATTACTCCGACTTAAACGGTCAGACAGCTTTACATGTTGCAGCCACCGCTGAAATAGCAACAGCACTGCTTGCTGGGGACGCTAATAAGGAAGCTACTGATAATTGTGGGCGCACACCCTTGCTAACTGCCTGCAGAGCTAATAATTTAGATGTAGCGCAAACATTAATTGAAAATAAGGCAAACGTTGATCATGTGGATTCATTCGGCGAAAATGCATTGCTGGCAATATTAAAACACTCTGAAGTTAATGCCGATCTATTCAATAAATTAATTGAACATAAGATTGACATACAGCATGCAGATAAGCAAGGTAATACTGCCTTACACTATGCAAAGATACCTGAGCTAGCTCGTATACTCCGTCAACAGGGTGCTGAGGTTAATAAATGTAATAAAAATAATAACTCCCCTTTAGAGTATTTGGATAAAAATTATAGGGATAAGAAGTTAATGTCAAATGAAACATTTGCTCAAATAGCAAAGGAGTCTATCAAAGATGGAGCCAACTCCTATTCGTTTTGGATGTGGAGTAATCTCTTGGATGATCCGATATTAAAAGTGCCTTGTACGGTGAGAGATCTTTTAAGCGGGCCTGATCTAAGTAAAATTAAAACGCTTAGTGAAGCCCCAAGTCTAGGAGAATATATTCGCCCCAATTTTTTGGCTCATGGTAAGGAACTGGATCGCATAAAATACCTCCGCCAACGTCATCTTGATCCTAAAACTACCAATGATTTTATAGCTTCTATAGAGAAAGAGGTCATTAAACCAGAAGATTATGCTAAATTTATTGCTGAAAACCCAGCAAAACATATAGCAATTCCTGAAAAACAACAAAAAAATATGGCTCACCTTGTAGAGGAATACTTCGTTAACAACGTAGTAAAAATTACCTCGAGCTATCAGGAGTATATACAGGCTTTAAACAATTATCCTACTTTAAATTTTAAGGAAAAAATTTGGAATAAAGTAGTACAAGCAACAGCAGAAAGAGTGTATTTGTTAGGAAATTTATTAAGCGAGCAGGAAAAACAAGATATTTCTGAAATTAAGATCGTGAAGCAAATATTTCTATCTGGAGCTGATAGTTTTAAGGAAGGGTCAGAACAAAAAAAAGAAGAGCTGATAGATGCAGCAACAATAAAATTATATCAAGATGATCCTTCATTATTTTCAAGTACAATACTAAAAATTATAGATATTGTTGTGGGTAAAGCACAAGCTGCCAAAACAACACCAGATGAATTTGAGCAGTTTAAAATGGCAGAGAATATATTTAGACTAGAACAGATTATGTTGGCTGATAAGGAGCTATCAGGATGGGGGACTGATGTGGATGAGCGAGATCTGAAAAGTAGACTCTCAAAGATAAAAGATCTATTACCTGAAGCTGAAAAAATTAAAGATAAAATTGGGCCAGTGAAATGGGAGCAATATTATAAATATGATGATATTTTACAAACAGTAGGAGAATCAAGTATTGCAACACTTCAAACTTCTCTCAAAAGACATAAGAGTGAAGAAAACCTTCTACCATTTAAGTTACGCAAAGCAGGAAAGACCAATAGTAAAGCAAGTCTAGAGAAGTAGACTTGCTCCCGCACGATGATCTAATGAACAAAAGGCAAGGGAATGGTAATAATAAAGTTTATGCAAAATTGTTCATTTAAATCTGTACTAGAATCAAATGTATTAGTTGACATTTGATCTTACATTATTATTGTAACTATGTCTATAAATCACACAAATAATATTTGTGAACATTACTAACATTTTCAATTATTTTACCATTTAAAGATTTTGTAGATTGAAACATTTTAAATATTGACTAATCAATTTACCCCAAATATTTCTGCTCTAAATAATTTAAAAATATATCAGGATTAATTTGGTTTTTACCTGTTGCATCTTGTAATAACTGCTTAGTAGCTTTTAAAGAACCAAAACTTCTAATATTTTTGTTCAAAAACTGATTTACATTCCCAAAGTTTCCTATCATAATTTCCCGGCCTATTTGCGGGTAAAGCTCTTGCGTACTTTTCATTAACATGCTTGCTATAATAGCTCCATTAACATAAGCAGGGAAATAGCCAAAACTACCCATTGGCCAATGAATATCTTGCAAGCAACCTTGTCGATCTGAATCAGGAGTAAGCCCTAAATATTCCTGCATTTTTTCATTCCAATACAGAGGTAATTCATCTAGAGTTAAATCACCCTTAATTAAGGCTTCTTCAATTTCATATCTTAGTAGCACATGCATTGGATAGGTTACCTCATCCGCATCAACCCTAATAAAACTTCGTTTAACTCGTGTAACTAGTTTATAAAGGTTTTCGCTTGAATACTCTTCTCCCTGAAAAGCAAACTCATCTCGAAGAAGCTTAGCCAAGAATTCCATAAATTCTTTAGATCTTCCTACCTGCATTTCCATAAATAGCGACTGACTTTCATGAATTGCCATACCTTTAGCTTTGCCAACGAACTGATTTTTATAATTAATAGGTAAGTTTTGTTCGTATAAGCCATGGCCTGTTTCATGAATAACTCCCATAAGCCCAGAGAGCAAATTATTCTCATCATAACGAGTAGTTAATCTTATATCATAAGGAGTACCCCCACAAAAAGGATGGGTTGATTCATCAAGTCTACCTTGATTTAAATCAAATTCCATGATTTGTATTAGTTGACATTTGATCTTACATTTAATAAAAATAATGTATAAAAAATACAGATAAAAAAATGGAAGGTCACAATGAACTTAAATCAAAAAATAATAAAGCCCAAACTAGGGTTATTAGGGCTAGCAAAGAGTTTAGGCAATGTATCAGCAGCATGTAAGGCTATGGGATATAGTAGAGATAGTTACTATAGATTTCAAGAATTATATGAAACTGGAGGAGAAGAAGCCCTATACGAAATAAGTCGGAAGAAGCCCATAATAGCTAATAGAGTAGATCCACGTGTGGAGAAAGCAGTTGTGGATATGGCTGTAGAATATCCAGCATATGGGCAACTGAGAGTATCAAATGAGCTTAAGAAGACAGGTGTTCTTGTATCACCTGGTGGGGTAAGATCAATTTGGTTGCGTAATGATTTAAACAATATCAATAAAAGGCTTAAAGCATTAGAAGCTAAGATGGCTCAAGATGGTATTGTTCTTACCGAAGCCCAGTTACAAGTATTAGAGAAGCGTCGTAATGAGAAAGAAGCCCATGGTGAGATAGAAACGCAGCATCCAGGTTATTTAGGGTGCCAGGATACATATTATGTTGGCAATTTTAAAGGTATAGGTAAGGTTTATTCTCAGGTCTTTATCGACAGCTATACCAGAGTAGCAGATGCTAAACTATATACTGAGAAAACAGCGCTGACGAGTGCTGATATGCTCAATGACCGGATATTACCATGGTATGAGGACCAAGGGATACCTATCTTACGTATCCTTACTGATCGGGGGAGCGAATATAAAGGCAATATAGAGCATCATGCTTTTGAGTTATTCTTAAGCATCGAAGGTATAGAACATACTGTTACTCGCGCTTACTCGCCTCAAACCAATGGTATGTGTGAGCGTTTTAACAAAACTATGAAACAGGAATTCTTTGATACAGCTATGCGAAAAAAGATTTATACATCCCTTGAAGATTTACAGCTAGATCTTGATATTTGGTTAGAGTATTACAATCATGAAAGGCCACATTCAGGAAAATATTGTTATGGTAAAACCCCTATGCAAACTTTTCAAGATAGTAAAAAATTAGCTGTTGAAAAGAATAATGAAATCTTGTACCTTGAATATATATCTGACAGTCAAAATTTAACTGACAATCAGGTGCAAAATTTATAGTGTCTGTAAGATCAAATCTTGACTTCTACAAATTTTTTAGCTATTAGTTTTTGTTGGTCTATACTAACCTTTTTGCTAAGAGGAATAATGGTTTGACTTTGTTGCTTATCAATGACTCTTTGAATTAAATTAGGTAACTTATTTTTCAGAACAGCAAAAATCTCTTTAATTTCACTAGCTTGCCTACCAGGATCATATTCATCAACTAAAGCATCATAGAGGGAGCAATTAAATCTTTGAGATTGAACCTTCGCTATTTCTTGAACACAATCTAATACTGTTTGGAGATAAGGTTTTAGCTTAGCATAATCATTGTCTCGCCTTGCTTGTCGCCACACTAATTCCGACTGCGTTGTAGAAGAAACAAATCTTGCATGTAAATTATCATCTATACACAAAGCTTTTTCTACTATTTTGTCAATTTCTCTTAAGTTAGCTAATTGCCACTGATTTAATTGATCTGATTCCTCTTGTACTTGTTCGAGTAAATCAGTAATTTTATTAGATTTTAACTTCCGCTGAACAATTAAGCTAAGATACGTCACTTCTTGCTCTCTACTAGTTGCGCTACCTGATGGCATATTAGTTGCCACATCCCACTGCAGGAGATTGATAACGTTGTTAATTTGGCAAATTTGTTCTATTTCTTTTTCTAATTGTAGGTAATTTTTCATAGATATTTTATATAATGAATTAAGCTCTTAATGTATATAAGCATTTTTATCTTACTGCTACAACTTTGTTTTAACATTTTACAAGAAGGGCTATGAATTTTAGTATGGTGTCATCGTAATGTTTATTAGTTAATGCTGCAAGCTGTAAAAAGTATATTAATAAAAAAAGGGTGTTAAGAAATTGTGTTTCTTAATGATTTTATGCTGCATATATGCTGCTGATAGTTTAATAAATCATAGCTATAATTGCTCGCAAACCCTTGTCAGAACTGGTGTTCAGTTGGAGGGATTATGCATCAAATTGGCAAAAAATTTTCAGCCTTACCCGAAAAAATTTTCGCATGAAGCTGAAAAAATTTTCGCATGAAGCTGAAAAAAATTTCGCATGAAGCTGAAAAAAATTTCGCATGAAGCTGAAAAAAATTTCAGGCACACGAGCATTATGTTGATATTACTAAATTCAAAAGCCTAGAATTAGAATTACAGCAAATAAAAGAAAAGTTACAAATGGCTGAAATAACTAAAATGCACTTAAAGAATATTAACCATAGTATCAATGTTCCTTGTAATGGAATTTTGGAGCAAGTAGCTGCGTTCTATGAAATGGAGCAAGACGTGGAAGTAAAAAACTATTGGGCAACTATTATGGATTGTGCTAAAGCGTTGTTAGACTATTCTAATGATGTCCATGAATTTTTTACAGCTAACTCTGGACTCACTTCTACAGTTGTGAAAGCATTTAACCCAAATAAATTAGTGGAACAATCAATAGCTAAAGCTGGGGCTGCAGCCTTAAATAAGGGGAGAAGACTTGTGTCTAATATTCATTATGAAATGCCAGACATTGTTATTGGGGATAGCTATAGATTGCAAGCGATATTGGATCAGCTAATTAGCAACAGTATCAAATTTACTGACGAAGGGATGGTGGTAATTACCGCTAATCTATTTCCTGCTAGAAGTACGGAAGAATCACACGATTTTGATGGTTTAGAACAAGGTGATAGAGATCGGATATTACAACTTATGGTCCACGATACTGGCATTGGGATCTCGCAAGAGAAGCAACAAGATATGCGTGAAGAGCTCGAAAGTGTTGATTCTGCTATGCAATATCAAGAACTAGGTTTAGGGTTAATGTGTGTAAAACAGTTGATCCATGAAATGAAGGGGAAGATTGTCCTTAGCAGCATCGAGGATAAAACCACTACTGTTGAATGTAAAATTCCGGTGCAATTGCCAAATACCAGTGATTAAATTAGCCTAAAACAACTTGCTGTAAGCCTTATAAACTTACAGCAAAAAATATTTTCTGGAAATTACTTAGTGGTCTAACTTATTTATGTTATAATTTTTTATAGTTTAAAGAACTAGAATAATTTTTAAATATAATCCACTAATATGACAGTGACACTTTCAGATGCTAATTCAATATATCAAGCTATTCCCTCCTTCCCAGCTGGTAATAAGCTCCCTAGAATGCTAGTAGGCACTGATGAATTCTATGATTTAGTAGTGAATAGCGATGTATTCGTAGATAAAAGCCTAATGATTATGGAAGTACTCCAAGATAGTGGTAAAGTGATTCTCATTACCCGCCCAAGGCGCTGGGGTAAGAGCTTGAATATGAATATGCTCCAGAAGTTCTTTGAAATAGAAGTGGATGAAGATGGTAGGCCTTTACTGCAAGGTCAGAGAATCAATGACAAGCTATTTATTGGTGGTACAGTAGATTTAGGTTTTGACGAAACTAAGGAGCTTAAACCTTTAAAAATTGCTAGCATTGCAAATGCAATAAAACGTCAAGGCCAGTTTCCGGTTATTTCCATAAATTTCAAGGATGTGAAAGGGAGCAACTATCAAGAAATAGAAGAGGAAATTCAAGGACAGGTTATAAAATTATTTGCAAGTCACCGCTACCTAAAACATTATATAACAAAAGATAGCACCGTGTTAGATGAGGTGCAAAAGAAAAAATTAAATCGATATTTTACAGGAGAACTTACCAAAAAAGACCTTAAAGATAGTTTAAAATTTTTAAGTGAATTACTTTTTATGCACTTTGGTCAGAAAGTTTATATACTAATTGACGAGTATGATACACCGATCAATAGCTCGTACATTAAGTTTGGGCACAAACCAGAAGAATTCGAGCGAGTGCTTGAATTATTCCGCGGCATGTTTGGCAGTAGCCTAAAAACTAACCCATATTTAGAAAAAGGAGTAATTACTGGCATATTACGAATAGCTAAGGCTAATTTATTCTCAGATTTAAATAATGTGAGTGAATATACTTTATTGGATAAAAAATTTGCTAAGTTTTATGGATTTACTAAAGGTGAAGTTGAGGATTTACTTACAAAGGTACCAACTAAAACGGATCCTGAGAAGATTAAAGATTGGTATAATGGTTATACTTTTGGTGGAGAAATTATCTATAATCCATGGTCCATTATGCAATGTCTAGCGCGTGAGGGTGAGCTTGATCATTACTGGTTAGATAGCGGGGGGACAAGCCTGATAGATAAAGCGTTACTATCAAATGAAATGCAAGAAGATATGCAACAGCTAGCAGCAGGGAAAACTATCATTTCCCCTATTACTAAACAAATAAGTTTTGCTGATATACATACCCAGGTAGGTCTGTTTAGTTTGTTACTGTTTAGTGGTTACTTAAATCCTACTGGAATAGACGTGCAGGAGGATATTTATGAATTGTCAGCCCCTAATATGGAGGTAAAACATATCTATAATGCCAGGGTATTACAATGGGTAACTGATAAGTTAAAAATTGATAAACGGCAGTACTATTCCTTTATTAGTTTATTACCCCAATGCAGGGTAGAAGAGTTCAAAGAAAAACTACAGGAATTATTACTAAACTCCACTAGTTTCCACCAGACAGGAGTTGCCAGGGCTGAGTTATTTTATAGCGGCTTTATGCTTGGTTTAATTAATATATTAGCACAGGACTATATTATAGAAAGTGAAAGAGAAACAGGACGTGGTAGGGCTGATATTATATTACTACCTAAGGTAGGTAAGAATGACAATGCTATTATCATTGAATATAAGGTCTCTAAGGTGGTAGAAGAGCTAGAATCCGTAGCTAAGTCTGGTTTAGCCCAAATTAATGATAAGAAATATGATGCTAAAATCAGGGAATACTCACACGTTAAAAAGATTATAAAGATTTCCATGGCTTTCGCGGGCAAAGAAGTTGCTATGCAGTATCAAATTGACTGACTCTTTCTTATAGCCCTGTGCTTTTTAGCCAATAATGCACTCGGATCGAGGGTGGTTTTGATGAAAATGCTGGTTCAAAGAAAAAGTTTTTAAAGCTTGCGTTACTATACTGTCTATGGTTTCTTATATAGAGTTTACTTGAGTTTTAGACGAAACCTTATAATAAATAACGCTAGAAAGTAGCTAAAAACATGTAGCATAATTACCATAAATTATCTAATAAATAGTACAAATAAGGTACTTTTTGTACTTTATTACTTGACGGTAATTGTACTATATTGTACAATAGACTGTATGGAAGAATAAACTTATATGTATTAGTTGACATTTGATCTTACATTTAATAAAAATAATGTATAAAAAATACAGATAAAAAAATGGAAGGTCACAATGAACTTAAATCAAAAAATAATAAAGCCCAAACTAGGGTTATTAGGGCTAGCAAAGAGTTTAGGCAATGTATCAGCAGCATGTAAGGCTATGGGATATAGTAGAGATAGTTACTATAGATTTCAAGAATTATATGAAACTGGAGGAGAAGAAGCCCTATACGAAATAAGTCGGAAGAAGCCCATAATAGCTAATAGAGTAGATCCACGTGTGGAGAAAGCAGTTGTGGATATGGCTGTAGAATATCCAGCATATGGGCAACTGAGAGTATCAAATGAGCTTAAGAAGACAGGTGTTCTTGTATCACCTGGTGGGGTAAGATCAATTTGGTTGCGTAATGATTTAAACAATATCAATAAAAGGCTTAAAGCATTAGAAGCTAAGATGGCTCAAGATGGTATTGTTCTTACCGAAGCCCAGTTACAAGTATTAGAGAAGCGTCGTAATGAGAAAGAAGCCCATGGTGAGATAGAAACGCAGCATCCAGGTTATTTAGGGTGCCAGGATACATATTATGTTGGCAATTTTAAAGGTATAGGTAAGGTTTATTCTCAGGTCTTTATCGACAGCTATACCAGAGTAGCAGATGCTAAACTATATACTGAGAAAACAGCGCTGACGAGTGCTGATATGCTCAATGACCGGATATTACCATGGTATGAGGACCAAGGGATACCTATCTTACGTATCCTTACTGATCGGGGGAGCGAATATAAAGGCAATATAGAGCATCATGCTTTTGAGTTATTCTTAAGCATCGAAGGTATAGAACATACTGTTACTCGCGCTTACTCGCCTCAAACCAATGGTATGTGTGAGCGTTTTAACAAAACTATGAAACAGGAATTCTTTGATACAGCTATGCGAAAAAAGATTTATACATCCCTTGAAGATTTACAGCTAGATCTTGATATTTGGTTAGAGTATTACAATCATGAAAGGCCACATTCAGGAAAATATTGTTATGGTAAAACCCCTATGCAAACTTTTCAAGATAGTAAAAAATTAGCTGTTGAAAAGAATAATGAAATCTTGTACCTTGAATATATATCTGACAGTCAAAATTTAACTGACAATCAGGTGCAAAATTTATAGTGTCTGTAAGATCAAATCTTGACTTCTACAAGATTTAACAGTACCAATTAAACGGACAGTTTGTTGAATATCCTTAACTAGTACATTTTCAACTTCAACAACTTTTATATTTCCATTTTGCACTTTATTAACAGGTCTTGACAGGAATTTATATAGAAAAAATATCCCCAAGATACTAATTACAATTAAAATAATTTTATAAAACTTATAACAATTTTGTAGCATTTTACCTTTTATTGGAAATATTAAAGATTTAAGGCTATATAGTCAACTTCAGATGAATTTAGGAAGGGGAATCTCCCTAAGAGATAAGCGAAGAAAGAGCTATTTTCAACCCTAATAGTCCATAATCACCTATCTCAATAATATCACACTATGCAACTTATTGTAAGTATTCTTTAAAATAAATTACAAATTACTTCGTGCTTTATAAATTTTTGTTAATATTACCGCTAGTATTATAGTCAATTAACTTGAGATAGGTACGGAATCGATTCGTTGCTTACCTAGTAGTTCTAGGCTTTACGCCTCTTCCAGCGCTCCTAATTCATCTTAATTTACTATAGTTTTAAAAAAAGCTTAAAAACTATTTTGTAATATTTAATTAAGATTTATAAGATGCCACAACCAAATTTTTTAAAAAATAAATTCAATGCTGCCCTCATGTTAACACTCCTCTCGACCAGTAGTAATGTTATAGCCGGGGATAGATGATCCATCAGATAGAAAGGTGGTGGGAGAAATAGTAAAGTTTTCAACCGGCCAGGGGTTAAACCAGATAGAGGGTAAGGACGTCTAATTTATTCCTAAGTCTAATTTATTTATCGAAGATAATGGCGGGATTAACAAACATACTATTTATATGGATGTTGATAATATAGTAATTAATAAAATTACGTCAAATGTCGCAGCCGGCAAAGAGGCACTGCTTATCACTACTAAGGAGGTAAAAAACATCCGAATTGGGGATATCTCTGCCACTAACCTAAATATAGGGTTTTTAGTGTTTTTTATTTAACTGTAGAAGTCAAGATTTGATCTTACAGACACTATAAATTTTGCACCTGATTGTCAGTTAAATTTTGACTGTCAGATATATATTCAAGGTACAAGATTTCATTATTCTTTTCAACAGCTAATTTTTTACTATCTTGAAAAGTTTGCATAGGGGTTTTACCATAACAATATTTTCCTGAATGTGGCCTTTCATGATTGTAATACTCTAACCAAATATCAAGATCTAGCTGTAAATCTTCAAGGGATGTATAAATCTTTTTTCGCATAGCTGTATCAAAGAATTCCTGTTTCATAGTTTTGTTAAAACGCTCACACATACCATTGGTTTGAGGCGAGTAAGCGCGAGTAACAGTATGTTCTATACCTTCGATGCTTAAGAATAACTCAAAAGCATGATGCTCTATATTGCCTTTATATTCGCTCCCCCGATCAGTAAGGATACGTAAGATAGGTATCCCTTGGTCCTCATACCATGGTAATATCCGGTCATTGAGCATATCAGCACTCGTCAGCGCTGTTTTCTCAGTATATAGTTTAGCATCTGCTACTCTGGTATAGCTGTCGATAAAGACCTGAGAATAAACCTTACCTATACCTTTAAAATTGCCAACATAATATGTATCCTGGCACCCTAAATAACCTGGATGCTGCGTTTCTATCTCACCATGGGCTTCTTTCTCATTACGACGCTTCTCTAATACTTGTAACTGGGCTTCGGTAAGAACAATACCATCTTGAGCCATCTTAGCTTCTAATGCTTTAAGCCTTTTATTGATATTGTTTAAATCATTACGCAACCAAATTGATCTTACCCCACCAGGTGATACAAGAACACCTGTCTTCTTAAGCTCATTTGATACTCTCAGTTGCCCATATGCTGGATATTCTACAGCCATATCCACAACTGCTTTCTCCACACGTGGATCTACTCTATTAGCTATTATGGGCTTCTTCCGACTTATTTCGTATAGGGCTTCTTCTCCTCCAGTTTCATATAATTCTTGAAATCTATAGTAACTATCTCTACTATATCCCATAGCCTTACATGCTGCTGATACATTGCCTAAACTCTTTGCTAGCCCTAATAACCCTAGTTTGGGCTTTATTATTTTTTGATTTAAGTTCATTGTGACCTTCCATTTTTTTATCTGTATTTTTTATACATTATTTTTATTAAATGTAAGATCAAATGTCAACTAATACAATTTAACCACCTAAATGTGTTTATGATGTCAATTAAAACTTAAATGCAATTGTTAGCTTGCCTTAGGGGATTGGAAGAGGTGGCAACGTCTCTTCTATACCTATCGTCATCTATTTTGTGCAAGTCATTAGATGATAATGGGTATACACAATTTCTTCTCTTTCTCTTATGAGATGCATTTTTAGCTACGAGGAGTATATTACCCAACGGTAAAGAGGTTGCCATGCAATATCAAATTGACTGACTCTTTTTTACAGTCCTGTGTTTTTTAGCAAATAATTTATGTAATTTATTTTATCTGGTCTAGTGTACCCACATTACTGAAGTAACACTATTTATTTATAAGATAGGGGAACATGGAATTTAGAAAATTTTTTAAGGACCAATCACGTATATCACAGAGACTTGTGAAGATAAAACCAATAGTTTTTAGCAAATACCTAGAATTTTTATAAATAATCAGTTAAAGGTAGTGACAGCGAAAGTCGGACTTTCAGCATAATGATAAAATTACAATATGCTTAATTTAAGTCTTTAAAGGAGGTAATCCAGCCGCAGGTTCCCCTACGGCTACCTTGTTACGACTTCACCCCAGTCGCTAATTTTACCGTGGTTGGCTGCCTCTTGCGTTAGCTCACCACCTTCAGGTAGAACCAACTCCCATGGCGTGACGGGCAGTGTGTACAAGGCCCGAGAACGTATTCACCGCGGCATGCTGATCCGCGATTACTAGCGATTCCAACTTCATGCTCTCGAGTTGCAGAGAGCAATCCGAACTGAGATATCTTTTAGGGATTTGCTCCACGTCACCGTATTGCTTCCCTCTGTAAATACCATTGTAGCACGCGTGTAGCCCAACCCGTAAGGGCCATGATGACTTGACATCGTCCCCACCTTCCTCCGGCTTATCACCGGCAGTTTCCTTATAGTTCCCGGCATTACCCGCTGGCAAATAAGAATGAGGGTTGCGCTCGTTGCGGGACTTAACCCAACATCTCACGACACGAGCTGACGACAGCCATGCAACACCTGTGTGTGGTCCAGCCGAACTGAAGGGATGCATCTCTGCTTCCCGCGACCACCATGTCAAGGGTTGGTAAGGTTTTTCGCGTAACATCGAATTAAACCGCATGCTCCACCGCTTGTGCGAGCCCCCGTCAATTCCTTTGAGTTTTAATCTTGCGACCGTACTCCCCAGGCGGAGTGCTTAATGCGTTAGCTACGAAACCGAAAGAAATTCTTCCGATATCTAGCACTCATCGTTTACGGCGTGGACTACCAGGGTATCTAATCCTGTTTGCTCCCCACGCTTTCGTGCCTCAGCGTCAGTTGTAGCCTAGATGACCGCCTTCGCCACCGGTGTTCCTCCTAATATCTAAGAATTTCACCTCTACACTAGGAATTCCATCATCCCCTACTACACTCTAGATTAGTAGTTTTGAAAGCAGTTCCGAGGTTAAGCCTCGGGCTTTCACTTCCAACTTACTAAACCGCCTACGCACTCTTTACGCCCAGTAATTCCGAACAACGCTAGCCCCCTCCGTCTTACCGCGGCTGCTGGCACGGAGTTAGCCGGGGCTTTCTTGGTCAGGTACCGTCATTATCTTCCCTGCTGAAAAGGGCTTTACAACCCTAAGGCCTTCATCACCCACTCGGTATTGCTGGATCAGGCTTTCGCCCATTGTCCAATATTCCCCACTGCTGCCTCCCGTAGGAGTCTGGGCCGTGTCTCAGTCCCAGTGTGGCTGATCATCCTCTCAGACCAGCTACAGATCGTTGGCTTGGTAGGCCATTACCCTACCAACTACCTAATCTGACGCGGGCTCATCCATCAGCGATAAATCTTTCCTCCGAAGAGAATATACGGTATTAGCATTTATTTCTAAATGTTATTCCGTACTGATGGGCAGATTCCCACGTGTTACTCACCCGTTTGCTACTAACTAATTCAGAGCAAGCCCCAAATTAATCCGTTCAACTTGCATGTGTTAAGCATACCGAAAGCGTTCGTTCTGAGCCAGGATCAAACTCTCAAGTTTGATTCTGTCTATTTTGTTCAAAAAATTGACAGGTTTAAGTTATCACTTTTAGTGATAAGTACAATTTGCTGTCACTACCTATATCTGATTATTTACTTTTAAAAACAGCTGCGATCCTTATAGTTAATATCGCCTTATGGAAGTATACATAAATCCTATCATAATGTCAACTACTACTTTTAATTTTTTTAAGATTATTTAGCGACCATACAATTTAAAAATTTTAAACTAGCAATCAGAGCTTCCGGACCCGCTAGCATATTGTAGTATAAACTCTTTAACAAGGGGAATATTATCTATAGCTTTAAGACCTCCTCGCCGTAGGTACCATAAAATTTGCGAATGATTGGAAAAGATATTATTTAAATTATCAGTAATCATATACATAGCAAAATTATCATCTTTTCTTAATTTTTGATATAAAACTAGCGTTTCATTGTTGATATCTTTTTCATAAATTACACGGGACAATGTTACAATATCTTTGATTCCTTGATTTAAACCTTGCCCCGCTAATGGATGAATAATATGCGCGCTATCAGCTATTAGCACTATTTTATTATAAAAATATTTCTTAACGATTCGAGCTTGTAACGGAAAAGAACTAATAGCGCTATCTATCTTAACACCCCCTAGTGAATTACCACAATTCTTATTTATTAAATATTCTATTTCAGCCTTCGGTAAATTCAACAATAAAGGAGCTTGCCCTTCTGCTACAGTCCATATTATGGAGGAAGAATATTGATCCTTGAGTGGCAGAACAGCAAAAGGGCCGGATGGCATAAAATGTTCAATAGCACAATTTTCGTGATCTTTAGTATGGCTAATATTAAATGTTAAAGCAGTTTGATTATAGGTTTTTTCCACCTCATTAGAAAAATAATATGCACGAACTGCAGAATTAAAACCATCACAAACAATTAATAAATCAGTTTGAATTATTTGTTGATCTTTACCATGGATAATAGTACAGTCATTTCTACTTTCAACTTTTTGGTAGTCAAATTGATCTATTATTTCAATCAAAAGATTATTTCTAATTTCCTCTAACAAAATTTTTTTAAAATCACTATTCTTGACTATATAACCCAAAGGGGCATTTCTTTTAACATCCTTTAACCATAACATCTCTGATGCTTTATTATCAACAACATAGATATCAAGCATATAACTCACCAATTCTTCCATTTTGTGCCAGATATTAATATTATTTAAAAAACTGACAGAACGAGGCGTTAAAGCTGTAGTCCTTATATCTGTATACAACTTACTTGATGTAATGGGCTGATATTCCAAAATAGTAGTTTTAATATTTTTGCTAGCAAAAGCTAAGGCTGTCAGCATCCCGCTTAGACCACACCCTAATATTACTATTCCTTTTTTCATTTAGTTTTATCTGTAAAATTAATAATTTTTGTACTGTAATTTATAAAATATTTTAAATATGCACTACTTGCTATAAAGCTTAACAGAAAATATATTAAGGCAATATCTAAATAGGAGCTATTCATTTTAAAGAATCCCAGGAAACAAATGAACAAGCTAACTATGCTAGTTAAACTATTTAATAATAAGATTTTGATATAAATATCACTCTCTTTGATTAATAGGAAGACTACCACCATAATGAATACAAGGATAATAATTAAAAAAATATTTATCATAAATTTCCGTAAGTTATTGGATAACGTCCTGTTAAAATTATATTTTTGAGTTTTCTTTTTCTTATTCTCTCAATCCCCCAATTTTTATCACCTTTGATAAAAACAAACGGTATTTTCATGAAAAGCGTTTCTACTGTTGTACTTCCATGATTAAAACTATCCAAGAATATGGGGCCCACCTCATGTTTAATTGCTTGGTTTTCATAATTCTTGACTGACATAACAGGGCTAAGGTCATGAACCATTAGGCTTCCTGCATAATTCGTTCTAATTGGTGACTTTGTCGACAAAACTTGGCCTGACGCTCCCTCATGTACATTTAAGTACGCATCTCGGCTCGACTTGCCTTTTCCTAAAAATCCCCAGGGCTTTTTCGAGTTAGGCAGGAAATCTATTTCTGATTCTTGCTTAAAATCTAGTTTACTTATCTGATTTTGGCTTGTCGGAATATCTTTCGGCTTTTTTTGAATATTTGCTGTAGGATATTCCTTACTTAACAAATGACCACCATTTTTTACCTCTAAATTATTGATATATCTCGCCTCCAATTTGGTATCAGTGCCTATTTTTCCAGTATTATGGTATATAGTAGTAGTATTGTTTCCAGATGGAGTAATTTGGGGAGATTTTGAAGCAAAAGGAGCAGCATTATTATGCTCCTGTAATGGAGATATTTGCCGTAACTCTGCTAGAGAAGAAGGCGAGATTAAGGACTTGAGGGGTAAAGCTGTTTGTTGGGCAGAAGAGTTTGCTAGTTCTTTTTTTGGGTAAATATTGAAAGATGTTTTATTAGGTATAATAGTGGTGTTGTGAACATCATTACCTTTAGTAATTATTGGAACATCACTCTTCTTGATTTTTTTTATAAAATTCTCTACCGGCTCCTTCGTTAACAAGAGTGTATCACCTTGCTCATCAGATTTGTTTCCTAGATCTGCTGCAGGAGACTCTATATTAGTTGTTTTGGCTACACCGTATAGATCTGATAATTTATGTAATGGTTCAGGATTTAAATTATCAGCTACATTTAACGGCTCTGAAGTCCTAGCTCTGCGTTGCGTATCTTTTTCAAATTCTTTTCCTATAATGAATTTTACAACAGGTCTATTCTCTAAATTACTTATAGAAATTTTTTCTCTTGCAGGAACTTTTATAGTAATAGCATTATCCATTGTATCAGGCGTCTTGCTTGCTTCTTTTTCACTAGATAATATATCTTCCCTTATAGGAGGATTATCTTCTCCTCCCTCACTCATAAATCCATCATCCATAGACATAATTTTTTGCAGTAAATCCTGACGTTCAACACTCTCTTTAGGATGCAATATAGTAGCCTTTAGGAATTCATTATTACCTTCTACTATCTTTTCATCGGCTAAGCTAGTGGCAGTGAATGACAAATCTTCCTCCTCTTCACTTTCAAACCCTTCTTCTTGTTCCTGGAAGTTGACTAGGAGATAAATTTTACCGAGCAATGAATTTAATTTCACTACTATCATATCTTGTTTTTGTAGTATTTCTTCTACTGTAATAAGTTTGTTTTCTAACTCTTTTATTCTTTTCTCTAAATCTGTTATCAACTCCTCGTTAGTTTCGAGAGAAGAATTCCATATTAGTTCTTCATTTTCCTTTTGTCTCTGTAATATTTTTTTCTCTTTGCAAAACTCATCCTTCTCTTTTTCTAGTGCCTCTAAATTCTTTGATAAGATTTTTATCTTTCCCTCATGTCGATCAATATTTACCTTAACTTGTGCTAGGTCATTTTTAATCCTTTCTATTACTTTATTTTGCTTTAATACCTCATTTTCATACTCTGCATTTACTTCTTCTATATCCTCAAAATGCTTTGCTATTGTCTTTTCTAATTCCTGATTTTTTCTTGCTAGTTGTTTATCAAATTCCTGATCAAATTCATAATTATTATCATTTAACTTAGCGCTTTTTTCGCGCACTTGTATGGTTAAGTCGTTAATCTTATCCTCCCATTGTTGTATCTCAGCCGAATAACCTGCTATTTTTGCCTTATATTCTGTTAATAAGTGATCAATTCCCCCTGCCTTATCAATAAATAGCTGTTGATCCTTATCAATAGTTACTTCACCAGATTTGATATTCTTTAATAACTGATAATGATCCTTAGTTACCGTTAAAGAGTTATTGATCTCCTGCTGCTCTTTTTCTGAAAGAGCTAACCGTTCCCTTATCTCTTCTAGTTCATTTTGCAAACTAATAGCAACTTCAGCTTTTGCTGATTGAATCATAGAATCGCGTAGGTTTTTTCGATTCGTCATAAACTGGGTTAATGTTTCTTCTTGATCATTATATCGCTCTTCCTGTTCGTCCTGTATTTCTTGCAACCCCTTTTTTCGCTGTGCAAGTCGGTTTTCTAAAATATCTTTTTCTTCAACAAAATCATAAAGTTCATTATTAAGGTGGTTAATATTAGAGTTACATTTTTTAATATCAGCAGTAAGTTCTTGAATTTGTATATCACACATCTTTAATTTACTATCAAGAAATGCTTGCTTCTCCTTTACTGTTGTACTAAAAGAAACTGGCTCCTTCTCCTTAAGGAGTTGCTCTTTTTCTTTACGTAAAGCTTCAATCTTATCAATTAACATTTGATCTATCTGCTTATTTGTGTCAATAATTTGTTTAAAACTATCTTGTTGCTTCTCAATTACCTCGATTTGTACTGGAAATATTTCAGCCTTTAGTAATTCGTCATACAAACAATAGGAATTTAGAATACATGCTTGCCTTACTTCCTCATCTTTATATTGTTTTAAACAATTCTCTAAATCAGATATTTCTTTTAAATCTCCTCCTATTGATATTTCTCCTAATATATTAACTATTTGCATTGCTATACTTCCTTCTAAAAATTTAACTAAACTTGTCAAGTCCTGCGATACTGCACTACTACTTACAACATTTTCATTATTTATTATAAGTAGTAGAAAATAGCAAGCGATTATCACTTAACAGTCAAGTTAGTAAAATAGCTATATTTGATAGATCCGCTATAGAAAAATTCAACTATTTTTATTTTTAAAGTATTTATATAACAAGAATAACAGATTTTACTGTAAGCAACAAAATTTTTTAAACAATTTTACTAATTTGCAACAAAAAAAGAATCAGTATAGAGGAATCTAGATTCTTCTATAGGGAAAATTACATCAGGCTTGTTCCATAAAATTTGCTAAAAGTTATTTTTTCTTAAGGAAATTTAAAATTTTGATTGCAATATGTTTAAATAATTAAAGAAAAATGATTAATTTTTTTATAAGTCTATTCAACTTAAAATATTGACAATGTGAAGCTAGTGTATAAAGCTAATATATAAAGCTAGTTGTTATTTCAAAAATTGCAGAGAGAAATTAAATCAATACATATATCCTACCATTGGTTACAATTTTTTAATTACTTTGTATTTTTTCTTGGTAATACGAATTGACAGCTACTTTTTTTCCCATTATAAAGTTTAAAGAGAACTTAAATTAATCTTAAATAATTAATACGAATTAATAGTAGGATAATTATGAATAATCGGCTCACAAGCTTTGTTTTCTTAAAGTATTTTTTTGGTATTTTGAAAATTATAAGCCTATCAATTATCATAATATCCCCTCTAAAATCTTATGCTCCGGGTTCGGAAGCAAATCCTCTTCAGGTCGACACTACTTTATCTCCTACTGAACTTGCAATTCCTTCACCTAAAATTGCCTCACCTAATCCTCTCGCTCTACAGATTGACAATGAACCACCGATTAATCCTTGGGATCAAAAGATCCTTACGGAAGAGGAGAGGAGGAATATTTTGGATACTCCCTTTATCCCCTTCATCCCCCCCCTCTCTTCGGTGAAGGAGTCTATAGCAAATATACACAAAGAATGTGATGAACTAGACAAACATCTTGATAACCTTCTTACTGAACATAATTCTTCAAAAAATGGTCCTTTAAATGATCAGGGCTTTTGGAGAGAAGTGGAAGCCGATCAGAAGTGCCTAATAGATGACATAAACTTGCTATATCCAATAGAGGAACCTATTACAGCAGAATTAATATTACCACCACCTCAAAATGCAGACCCGGAAGTTTTAAACACGATGCGTAAGAGAGCAAGGCAACCATTATCCCCAAATATATTAGCCGATAACGATAATCTTATACCTAAAACAGAATTCCCTAAAAGTCTCCCTACTTTGATGGCAAAACTTAACAAAGATTTGAAGAAATTAAACAAATCTATAGGCACCACTCTTGCTAACGATAATAATGATTCGGGCTTTGAGGAAAAATTGGTAAAGGATTGTACTCAAATAATAAAGGACATAAACTTGCTATATCCAATAGAGGAGTCTATTAAAGAAGAATCAAGAAATGATTCGGGCTTTGGGGAAGAATTGAAAGATGAGGATTATAATTTGAATGATTCGGGCTTTGGGGAAGAATTGAAAGATAAGGATGATAATTTGAATGATTCGGGCTTTGGGGAAGAATTGAAAGATAAGGATGATAATTTGAATGATTCGGGCTTTGGGGAAGAATTGAAAGATAAGGATGATAATTTGAATGATTCGGGCTTTGGGGAAGAATTGAAAGATAAGGATGATAATTTGAATGATTCGGGCTTTGGGGAAGAATTGAAAGATAAGGATGATAATTTGAATGATTCGGGCTTTGGAGAAGAATTGAAAGATAAGGATGATAATTTGAATGATTCGGGCTTTGGGGAAGAATTGAAAGATAAGGATGATAATTTGAATGATTCGGGCTTTGGGGAAGAATTGAAAGATAAGGATGATAATTTGAATTGTAGTGGCATAACTGACATAGAATCGCTATATTCAACAGAGGAGCCTATTACAGCAGAATTAAGAGACGCAGCTGGAAATCAGGCAGAAAAATTAATATTACCAGCCCTCCCAAATACAAGTCCAGAAATTTTAAAAACGAGACGTAAGAGAGCAGTGGAAACGTTACCCCATAGCAATGATAATCTTAAAACTAAAACAGACCCTGCTGAACCAGCAACTATCCCTACTTTGGTAATAACAAACCCTTCAGGAGAGGAGATCGTTGATGGAGGAGATCTATCATCTCCTTTAAACTCCATATCCTCTATACCGCCTGTCTCTTCTTCATCTACTGCGGCAGCAATAGATCAAGGAGATGGACCACCTACAGCAACAGGAGATCCTTTACCTGCCAATTTAACGTCCCCTTCCGCCATTATCGCAACAATACGAGAAGGAGAAAATGCAACGCCTCCTGCAGCAGATGAGAGTCTTAATCAAGAAGGAGATCTATCATCTCCTTTAAACTCCATATCCTCTATACCGCCTGTCTCTTCTTCATCTACCGCGGCGGCAATAGATCAAGGAGATGGACCACCTACAGCAACAGGAGATCCTTTACCTGCCAATTTAACGCCCCCTTCCGCCATTATCGCAACAATACGAGAAGGAGAAAATGCAATGCCTCCTGCAGCAGATGAGAGTCTTAATCAAGGAGGAGATCCATCATCTCCTTTAAACTCCATATCCTCTATACCGCCTGTCTCTTCTTCATCTACCGCGGCGGCAATAGATCAAGGAGATGGAACAATTCAAGAAAAAGAGTTGACTCAAACTTCCTTTCCTCCCCCACCACCTCCTCCTCTAGAAACAGAGTTAACAGAGGATCAATTCTCCTACACTGTATCAATGGTCACTTTTATGGATCCTATGATCAGGTCTCTAATCGCTACTAGAACGAACCCCATAGCTGTATCTTCTGGGGATGATGACTTAAATATCAAAAGAGGAGTATGGGTAAGAGGCTTATATGGCGTTATTAATCAAGATTCATTAACGAATATTCCGGGTTATAAAGGGATAAATCGCGGGGGAAATATTGGTTTTGATATAGAGATTAATAACAAACACATTATTGGTGTTGCGTATAGTAATATCCACTCCCTATTTAAATTTAAAACAACGCCGGATAAAGCAATAGCGGTCAGCCATATATTCTCTCTTTATGGACAAACAACATTATCCCCCAACTGGACTTTGCAAGGAATATTGTTAATGTCACGTAATTATGTTAAAAGCACTAGCAGCGGCCTAGTTAATAATACTCCATATAATGTTATTGAAAAATACCGAGTTAATAATTATAGCCTAGAAACCTTACTAAATTATACCTACCCAATGAAAGATTTTGTCCTAATCCCCAATATAGGGCTAAGATATGGCTTATCTCAATATGGTATGGCCAATAATCCCCAAAACTTAGCAAATAACTCTAAAACCCATAATATGGTGACTGGTATTTTGGGTACTACGGTAGCTTTACCTTTAAAAAAGGTTTCGGATTCCACATCAATAGGATTAGCTCTTCACGGTTCAATAGAGCATAATTTCAATCCCAAAGCAGGACAACTCACAAGAACTATAAAGGTGGCAAACCGTAACCTAGTAAAAACTTATATTATGCCTAAACCACCCAAAACCACCTTTAATGTGGGGGTAGGCGTTGTTACCCATATAAAAAACCTTCAAATTTCTGTGGATTATAATTATCACTTCTATAAGCACTACTCTAATCATCAGGGATCAGTAAACTTTAAGATAAATTTCTAGGTTCGGTATTCTAAAATTACTTTTAATGGTGGCTAGAGCCGGGATTGAACCGGCGACACAAGGATTTTCAGTCCTTTGCTCTACCAACTGAGCTACCTAGCCATTAAATATACTTAAGTAATATAATTGTCCTTTATAGCTAATTCAGCAGATCTTGTCTATAGATTTATTTAATCTTATTGCCAGTTTAATAATTTGCTTAAACCACTCCTCATAAAACTTTTTTTATCCATCATACTAGCCTTTTTCATAATTCCCCTTATTTGCTGATAATGTTTCAATAACTGATTCACTTTTTGCACAGAGTTACCTGACCCAGCAGCAATACGCTTCCGACGTGAAGCATTTAACAAAGTTGGATCCTTTCGTTCCTTTTTAGTCATTGATAAAATTATCGCTTCTTGTTGGTATATTATCTGTTCATTTAATTTGGACTGATCAACTTTATCAAGCAGTTTACTCGCGCCTGGTAACATACCAAGAATACCACTAATACCACCACCAGGGTCCAATAGTTTTTTAGCAGTTTGCATTTGCGCTAAATAGTCTTCTAAATTAAATTCACCTTTTCTAAGCTTCGCCGCTGTCTTTTCTGCTTCCTGTTGATCAATTACACTTGCTGCTTTTTCTACTAATGAGAGTATATCTCCCATATCTAATATTCGAGAAGCAATACGTTCAGAGTCAAATTCTTCTAAATTAGTTAATTTCTCCCCAGTACTTAGAAATTTAATAGGTTTATTAGTAACATGCTTAATACTTAAAGCAGCACCTCCCTTAGCATCACCATCAATACGCGTTAGAATTATTCCCGTAATCTCTAATTTTTGATTAAAGCTACTTGCAATACCAACAGCATCCTGCCCTGTCATTGCATCCACTACTAACAACACTTCACTGGCTACTATTAAATTTTTTATTTTTAAAGCTTCCTCCATCATCTCATCATCAATTTGCATCCTCCCTGCCGTATCATAAATCACAATATCATAAGCAGCTAATTTGGAATCATAGAATGCTCTTTTCGTAATATCCAGAGGCATTTGCTTTTGAATAATAGGTAAAGAATCCACTCCTATCGATTTAGCAAGGATAGCTAATTGATCCTGGGCAGCTGGCCTATAAGTATCTAAAGAAACTAGCAGCACTTTTTTATTCTGATTTTTTAACCTAAGAGCCAGTTTAGCACTGGCAGTAGTTTTTCCGCTACCTTGTAATCCCACCATCAAAATAGCTACTGGCGGTTCAGATTTGAGTTGTAAACTTGACTCTTCTTTAGAGGATGATAAAATGTTGATTAATTCTTGGTGAATAATTTTAACTATCATTTGCCCAGGAGATACTGATTTAATAATCTCCTGTCCCAAGGCTTTTGTTTTTACTTCTGTAATAAAATCTTTTACTACTGCTAGCGCAACATCAGCTTCCAAAAGAGCAATGCGGATATCACGCATAGTTTCATTTATTTGCTCGTCGGTTATCACCCCACTGCGGGTTAACCGATCAAATATTTTAGTAAGATTCTGAGTTAATGTTTGAAACATAAAATATATTACTTGACTATATAACTAATTACACTGAAATTCACTATATCACATTTATTGCGAACCACTAATACCTTATTTCAAATAATTCAGCATTATTTTGGCAGCTTGCCTGCCCACTATTTTACAATTTTTGTGAGTAGAAGTACGTTGAAGATAGCTTATTTTACTTCCATTCTCGGTAGCTAACATAAATTTTGTATAAATCTGCTGCTTGATATATTCTGAATAAACAGCTACTGGCGTTTTGCAACTGGCATCTAAATATTCTAGAAATGCTCTACCGATTTGAATTAGCTGCCAAGTTGTAAGATGATTAATTTTATTAGAAATTTCCTGCATTTGAGGATCATTTTTCCGGATTTCTATAGCAATCACGCCTTGACCAAAAGCTGGCAACATTTGATTTATATCAATTAAATGACAATATTGCTTGTGAAATAAGCCTAATCTTTTTAACCCGCTATAGGCTAAAATTGTGGCATCTACCTCGCCTTGGAGTAATTTCTTGATTCTAGTATCAACATTCCCTCTAAAAGTAACAATCTCTAGATCAGGACGCTTTTTTTGTATCAGAATTTTCCGGCGCACCGAGGACGTTCCTACTCTGCTATAAGGTGGTAATTCCTCTATTAATTTATAGTTTCTACAAATGAATACCTCACGCTCATCTTCCCTTTCTAAGACTGCCGAGATTACTAATTCAGGTGGTAGTTTACAGGGCACATCTTTTAAAGAATGCACTGCCAAATCAATCTCACCCTTGATGAGCGCTATCTCTATTTCTTTTAAAAATAAAGCTTTCCCTCCTATATCATAAAGATTTTGGTCTTTAATTAAGTCCCCCGTAGTAATTATAGGCACTATTTGATAGTCGATATTTGGATAATGAATTTTAAGCTGATCAATTACTAAATTTGTTTGAATTAAAGCTAGCTGGCTCTTTCGCGTACCTATTCTTATTACTTTTTTCATGGAAAATATTGCATAGAAAATAACGGGCTAACTTCAACTTATCACAGGCAAGGTAAATGTAAAAATAGTTTGATCATTTTCATCATTTTCTGCCCAAATTTGCCCTAAGTGGACTTCAACTACTTTTTTACATAGAGCTAGCCCCATCCCCCTCCCACCGGCGGGAGTGCGAGTTTTTGAGCTTACTATAAAAACTCCAAATATATCAAGCAATTCTCCTTCAGGTACGCCTATTCCTTCATCGCGAATAGTAAACTTTATATCTGAAGCTATTTTCATTAAATTAATGGTAATGTTTCCTTTATTGCCATAAGTAATAGCATTAATAATTAAATTATCTAAGGTTTGTTTTATATAATATTTATCACAATTCACTATAATGTTTTCTTCAATATTTAATATAAATTCTAGCTCGCGATTATTTAAGTACAATTCACTACAGATGTTTATTCTTTCATGCAATAAGTTACTAACATTTACATTTTCTTTATTTAAACTATAAGTTAAACTTGATAATTTAGAAAAATCTAAAATATTATTCATCAGGCTATTTAGTCTACGAGAACTTTTAGCAATTACTGATGCAGCTTGCCGGCGCTGCTTATCGGAGAGCTTATCGTATTTTTCCCATAAAGTCTCTCCTAAACTAGTAATTCCTGTCATCGGCGTATGAATTTCATGATTAATATTTTGTAAAAACTCATTCTTCAAATTTAATAATTTTTGTAATTCTTCTTCTCGATCACGAACTTGTTCTCCCAAATGGCTATTTTTAGCTTCCGCTAATTCTTGTTGTTTTTGTTTAGGTCTTAAAAAGAAAATTAAAATAATAGCAAATAAGAACAAATAACTAATTAGCTTAAATTGTACAAATTCATTATTCGGCAAACTATCGACATGCATATAATATTTATAAAATTCACTACTAACAAATATATTAATTACGATTAAAACCATGGTGAGATACCATCTTAATAAAATCGCTACTATTATCAAGTTAATCATACATACCACTATCTGTAGCTTGTTATAATTATTAATAATAGTTAGAACCGTATTAGAAAAAATTAGCGTATAAAAGATACAAAAAAGCCATAATACTGAGATAAAATTTTTATTTTTATATTTTTGTGACCATATTGGATATATTATAAATAAGGCGGCGGTACTAAGCGCCGTATAATTTATAAAATTATATAAATATAGATATTCCTGATATTGAGAAATTATGCCTTCAGGTACTATATAAATAGAAAAATGCGTACTGATCATGATAAACAGTCCTAAATAAATATAGGTACTTTCCTGCTTAGGTAAGCTATCTTGGCATAATTTAAGAATATTAAATTTTTTAATAGAACTTAACAATTGCATTATCTTGTGTTTCCGTCTAGCAGTTAAGTGAGTCCGATAACTCACCTCCTTACTCTTACTAAATCCACCAGGTTGTTTCAATAAATAATGGCTCCCTAACAGAAAGAACACATTAATAAACACCCCTACTATTGCGGTATAAAATTGCGAAAATTCTGATGAATGCCAAAATATTACAGTTAAAAAACCAGCTGCCATACCAGTCAAAATACATTTAGGAGTAGAAGTAAAACCTAAGATGGATAAAATTAGCGGTCCAGAGACTATTGGCATGTAAAAGCTAGTCTTTAACAACGAGGTAAATAATAAATTTTTTATATATAATGATATAATAAAAGCAATTATACCTACAACTATAGTATTAATATATGAAAAAGTTAAAGTCTGCTTAAGCGACAATTTAATCCCTAATGATTTAGGTAGGTCATAAGAACTAATAATTGCTGCAACATTAATATAAGAATTAACGGTAGATATTAACATCGACATTATACATACAGCTAGCATACCTTTAAGCCCTGTATGATAATCTTCCATACAACTCATCATATGTGGTAACAAATCATTTAGTTCCAAATTAGGATTGTTACAAAATATCAATATTGCGATCCACATAAACATTATTAATATTAAAATACAGGCAATAGAGGCAATACCGAACGATTTGGTAACTTGGCTAGTGTCCTTGGCCATTAATATTTTTTGGAAAACAGCCGGGTTTACTGAAGGAAAAATAAAAAATATAAATGAGCTGATTAATGGCCAAAATTTAGGATTATTTATATTAACTAATTGAGTAAAATCAAACAAGGGGCTTTGTAAAACGGTATTGTAAACTATGGATTCATTATCAAAATTTTGCCAAATAGCTAATCCAAGTATAGGCACGACTACACAAAAGGTAAAAAACTGGACCGTATCACTAAAGGTAATAGCCCTTATCCCTCCAAAAGAAGAATAGGTTATTACGACAATAGCAATCGATAAGGTAGAATAAAATCCGGAAAAATTAGAAAATAATTGTAAAATTACGGAAGCTATATGAAATTGGATAGCTACTTTCGCAATACAATAGCCTATACTAGCGATAGCGGTGATAAATCTTACTTTTTGGCCATATAAATTCCCCATAGCTTCTGCTATCGAAAAATTACCTAAAAATCTTTCTACTCTCGGGGCAAGAACAAAACAAACTAGCAGACCATTAATAATGCTACCCACTATAGCAGGGACTATATAAAATAGCCCATTAGTATAAACTTGAAAGATATTAGTTAAAAATACACTACCACTAACCCAAATCACTATTGCAGTGGCTGCTATCGTGGTAGTAGAGAAGTTTCTTCTGCCAATAGCATATTCTTTCATGCTTTGCATTGCAGTATACTTCTTTATACGAGCCTTTCTAACAGAAATGACACCTATTAATAGATTAACTACTAAGAAACAACTAAAGATAATAATATCTATATTGTCGTATAGGTGTGCCATATATTTTTTTGATACTCTATAAATAAGCAAGTCTAAAGGAAGATTTAATTGTTACTCTCTCCAACCCGGAATTGACAAGATAATGGGTATATTTTTTATTGTTATACTATTATCTTTTAATGGAATATAATCATCCAACCTAATCAAAGCTATTCCCGTATTTTGATAGCTAGAGCATAATACACCAATTTTTGTATTATTTACAATAATCTCTTCATTTTTTAAAATATTTGAAATATCTTCTTCGGCAATTAATTTAAATATTTTTTTTCTTATCACTCCCTGGTATTTTGCTCTTGAAATCACTTCCTGCCCTAAATAGCATCCTTTAGTATAGCTGATAGCATTTAATTCTTCCCCTCCATATTCTACTGGAATAGATCTCTCATAAATTAAGTCCTCATAACCATCAATAATTGTAAGTTTATATTTATCTTGCAAATATAAACCAGAATGTTCTATCATGGGACTATTATCCCAATGATTTTTTAATTCTTTTTTAGCAATAGAACGAAATCCTAGTTTATTATGGCGTGGATCTTTAATGGAAATTGAGAGATCTTCTAATTTTTCTTTAGAGTAAATAACTTGATACCCTTCAGTTAAATCAGTTATTTCTACTTTCGAGCCTAACTTATACTTAAGTAAGTGGGCTTTCAATAAGTCAACTTGATGCACATTAATATCTACTAAAAGATTGCTGGGGGATATTTTAACTACAAAAAAATCAAAGAGATACCTCCCTTGATTATTAAGAGCATAATTGTAACAATAATCATATTTTTTGATATCATTAGTCGTGAAATTATGTAAAAAAATTATGGCATCAGGGCCGGCAATTTCTATAATTGCCCTATCTATTAATGTTTCATACATGGTTTTACTATTATTTTAATTGACTTTACTGCTTTTATCTTTACTATAACATATACTACTCATATTCCAAGAATCATCATTTCATTTTCAAGAACCTTAAATAAAATGAAGAAGCAATTCTTAAATGTAAGTAGTATATTGATACAATAATTGTTTGTTTATTATATGAGATGCTCCTCTTACTGCACGTCTTCTGAATATAAAATGAATGATTTAGTAGCCAATCTTAACAAAATTGGCCTTGAACCCCAATTCTTTGATGACGTAATATATATTCAGAAAGAACATACCAAAGATTCTACTCCTATTGATGTTTTCTTTTTTCCTTTTAGTTGTATCACTATATGGGGGGCTGAAGAAAGCCAAGAAAAAGGGATTTTAGCTGACATGGTACCTATCTATTCACAACAAAATAATAAACCAGGAACTAATGAATTAATTTCTGATTTTATTTATTTTGATTATGATGAAGAGAATGGCAAAACTTTTATTGATGAAGAAAAGAATAAAATCATTCTGGGGGATAAGTCTACTTTTATAAAATTGTCTATTTCTCATGCTCTTGCTCAGTCAGTCAAGCTTAGTGTCCTTGAGCAATCAGTCAGTAATTTAATTATCAAAACTACTCCTATTCAGCAGGAGCTAGCACGTACTGGAAGTGTATCCTTGTCCAAAAAGGAAATATCTCAACAAATTGGCATATTATTCAATGAACGATATTCTATTAACTTGCATAGTGATATATTAGACACGCCTGAATTTTTTTGGAGACGCCCTAGCTACGAACCTTTATATTTAATGACAGTAGAATTTCAGGATATTCAAATTCGGCAAAATATTCTTAACCACCGGCTCAGTATGATCCATGAATTATACAATATTTTATCCAATGAGTTAAATTATAAACATTCCACTCGCCTAGAATGGATAATTATCATACTGATCACCATGGAAGTTGTGCTCTCGCTTGCCCATGATAATTTACTCTTCAAAATCTTTAGTTATTTTACGAAATAAATAGCTAGTTAAATACAATCCATCTATGAAAAAATTTATTGTTGCATTGTTAAGTCTGTTATATACTAACCACTGCCTCGCCTCTGAACCCACCCCGTGGCAAATGTTATTTCAACCACCTGCTAGCCTCTTTATGGCCAAATTGGAGGAGTTTCATAATTTGCTTCTTTTAATAAGCGGGGGGATAGTATTGTTTGTTTGTGGTCTGTTAATATATGTTTGTATTAAATTTAATGCGAAAGCCAACCCAGTTCCCGCAACATTTTCTCATAATATATTAATTGAAGTAATTTGGACTGTTATTCCTATAATAATTTTAGGGATTATAGCCGTTCCTTCCTTCCGTATTTTACGCCTGGCAGAAAAAATTCCTCCCACCGAGATGGTGGTAAAAATAGTAGGATATCAGTGGTATTGGCATTATATTTATCCCGATCATGACAATATTGAATTTGATAGTTATTTAATTACTGATCAAAATTTAAAACCTGGGGAAAAACGTCTGTTAGAGGTTGATAACCGGATGGTGATTCCTGAAAATACTAATATAAAATTCTTAATTACTGCAGGTGATGTAATTCATAGTTTTGCTGTTCCGGCTCTTGGGATCAAAATAGATGCTGTCCCTGGAAGAATTAATGAAACCTGGACTAATATTCCTAAACAAGGGGTGTATTATGGTCAATGTTCAGAGCTTTGTGGGGTTAATCATGGATTTATGCCGATTGCCGTTGAAGTAGTAAGCAAAGAAGAATTTCAGAACTGGTTAATTACTGCCAAAGCAAAATTGGCTATAAGAAACTGGGGTAGTGAGAAAATGGCTTATCAATAGTTAACTAACCTTTGAATTTTAGTCTATATTTAAAGTAAAATTTTATGGCCCATAAAAATAATCTTTATCCTCATACTTATACCAAGCAGGTTACTAAAGAGCTGGTATTTTTAAAACATTTTATCCGGAATCCTAATATATCCATAGGGGATTATAGTTATTATCATGATGATAGGCAATATCCTGAACGTTTTGAAGAACAAAATACCCGTGGTTTTTGGAACTGTAAATTAACAATTGGCAAATTTTGTTCTATTGCAAGGGGCACGACTTTCATTGCCGATGATATGAATCACCCAATGGATGGTTTTTCTACCTATCCGTTCTTTAACTTTGAAGGATGGGATACCTATACTCCTGCCCCGGGCAAAGGAAGAAATATTGTAGTAGGTAATGATGTATGGTTTGGTACCAATGCTGTTATCATGCCGGGAGTAACGATAGGGGACGGGGCAATAGTAGGAGCAAGCGCGCTGGTTACTAAAGATGTATTACCCTACTCTATTGTTGGAGGGAACCCTAGCCAACTTATTAGGAAACGTTTTCCTGAAGAGATAATCAATGAATTATTAAGAATAAAATGGTGGGACTGGGAGTACGAAAAAATCACCAGAAATATTAAACATATAGTTGGCGATAATATTGAGCAACTACAAAAATGTCAATAACTAGGATATAATTTATGAATATAATTGCTGATCATCATGAACCTACCGGCATTAAAAGATGGTTATTTTCTACTAACCATAAAGATATAGGAATGATGTATATCATGTTTTCAATATTTGCGGGAATTGTAGGAGGGTTGTTTTCGCTTATTTTTAGACTGCAGCTTGCAATGCCGGCTAACCAAATCATTCAAGATTATCAACTATATAATGTCATTATTACTGCTCATGCTATAATTATGGTATTTTTTATGATTATGCCAGCTTTATTTGGAGGATTTGGTAATTATTTCGTCCCTCTTCTAATAGGAGCTCCTGACGTAGCTTTCCCTAGACTCAATAACATCAGTTTTTGGCTTTTGGTACCGGCTTTCATCTTATTAATGCTTTCGGCTTTTGTGGATGGTGGCCCTGGAACTGGCTGGACGCTCTATCCCCCTTTAAGCAATCTGGTAGGCCATCCTGGAGCAGCTGTTGATATGGCCATTTTTAGCCTTCACCTTACCGGCCTTGCCTCAATTCTGGGTTCCATTAATATGATTGTCACTATCTTTAATATGAGAGCAGAAGGGATGGATTTGTTTGAAATGCCTTTATTTGTTTGGTCCATTTTGCTTACCGCCTTTTTATTAATCCTGGCAATTCCGGTCCTTGGAGGCGCGATCACTATGTTGCTAACTGATAGAAATTTTGGTACTACTTTCTTTAAGCCTGATGGGGGAGGGGACCCGGTATTATTCCAGCATTTATTCTGGTTTTTTGGTCATCCTGAAGTGTATATAGTAATTTTGCCAGGCTTTGGGATCATTAGCCAAGTTATCGCGACTTTCTCACGTAAGCCAATATTTGGCTATAGCGGTATGGTAATTGCGATGATAACCATAGGGTTAGTAGGTTTTATGGTATGGGCTCATCATATGTTTACCGTGGGCCTTACTTATAACACCTTAATATATTTTACAGCTGGTACTATGATCATTGCCGTACCCACAGGTATTAAAATATTTAGTTGGATTGCCACAATGTGGGGAGGCTCTATTACTTTTAAAACCCCGATGTTATTTTCCATAGGTTTTATCTTACTCTTTACTATAGGAGGAGTAACAGGAATAATATTGTCAAATTCAGCACTTGATAGAGTATTGCACGATACATATTACGTAGTAGCCCATTTTCACTATACCATGTCGCTTGGGGCATTATTTACAGCCTTTGCTGGCTTCTATTATTGGTTCGGAAAAATGTCAGGGCGTCAATATCCTGAAAAAATGGGAAAAATTCATTTTTGGATTACCTTTATTGGTGTTAATATGACCTTTTTTCCTCAGCATTTCCTAGGGCTAGCAGGGATGCCGCGAAGAATTCCAGATTATCCTGATGCATTTACCGGCTGGAATATGGTATCTTCTATTGGGGCAGTAATTTCATTTGCTGCTGCCCTTTATTTTGTCTTTATCGTCATTTACACTCTTAAATATGGCAAAGAGTGCCCCAGTAACCCTTGGGGTGACGGAGCTGATACCCTTGAGTGGACAATCTCCTCGCCGCCTCCATTTCATTCATTTGAAATACCACCAAAACTATAAAAAAAATAAAAATACATTGGATAAAATCTATGTCATTAAGTGAAATATTAGTAGTGATCTTAGTAGCAATACTAGTAGCCAAACCTGAAGATATACCTGTTATTATAAAAAAAATTCAGAAGTTTAAATTATATATTTCTAATATTAAAGACCAGGCATTATCTTATCTCACAGAAGATGTAAAGATTGATGATATTATTTTAGATCATTCCCCTGAACAATTAAATTTTTACCTAGAAAGGATCATCAATATGCAAGGACATTATGAAGGTGATTACTCTTTAAAAGAACTTAAAGCAAGACATAATGAGCTTATCCAATTAAAAAGCAATAATAATCTGACTGCGGGTGATCCTTTAAAAAAATAAACTCTAACTTCCCCAAAATACTTCCTAAATCTTAAATCAAGCATAATAAAGTTAGAGTAGAAAGCAAATAATTATGGAAATGCAAACAATTCAATGCTATACTCCTCCTTCAGATGATTTTGCTGCCTTGCATGAGGGTAGAACTGAGTCAAAACCTAGAAGAGCATTGAGTAACGACGCACGCAAATTCATATCAGAGGAGTATAGTCAACTTCAAATGAAGTGGGGCTAGGGGGCAAAGCCCACAACTGTCGAAAGTTTAAAAACACAGTTCTTTATGGGTCATTGCAAGTGAGCCGAAGGCGAGCGTGGCAATCCACAAACATCGATTTGTTCATAATTGCCTTCCTGGATTGCTTGCAGTAGGACCCGCAATGACGCTGAGATATAGGATGCACAATCACTTTCGACAGTTGTGGAGCAAAGATCCCCATGAAATCCAATTTTTGGGATATTTAAAGTAGTGTACGTTCAACTTTGGAGAGGTGGCCGAGAGGCTGAAGGCGACGGTTTGCTAAACCGTTATACGGGTTAACCGTATCGAGGGTTCGAATCCCTCTCTCTCCGCCATATTCGCTATAGGGTTCTTATCAATTTTCTATTAAAGATTAATTTTTAGTGTCTCTATATGAGTATCAATCATCTTTAAGTCCCATTTCAGGCCATTGCACCAAAACACAATAGCGTCCCCTTTGCTACAATCTCTGTAATACCTTTCCTTTGAATAGATAAATTATTATTATATTGACTAATAATTTGGGCTTTTTCTGCAGCTCTGTTAAGATTGCTAGATAAAATAATAGCCTCCGTATCATTTATTGCTTTTAGATACTTCTCTATATTCTTTGCTACAATTTTTGCCTCTTGTATACCAAGCTTATTTAATCAATAATCCTGGGGTCCTAATTAATACTCTTAGATTTCATTCCTCTTGAATTTACTATAATTCTCAACCCTTCTGTGATACAGTGAGTTGATTTGAATTAACAACAGTTACCAACTTCTCATCAATGGACTTTATCTAATTCAACTGAATTCACTCTAGTGTCTGCTTCTATAACTAAACAGGTCTTTAATCTTATGGATAAATTATATAATCAATCGCCAGAAAATATAAAATCAGTTTTAGATGTTTGGAAGATTATCGAGATTCTGACTCCTACTAAAAATGAAACCTTAAATAGACTTCTTGCATAACCTAGGATATAGGATAAAATGATAAGATTTCAGGAATTTTATCATATGAGATATGAAGAACTTAAAAAGTTTGGAGAAGAAGAATTTAGACGTTTAACAGGGGTTAAGAAGAATACTTTTGCAAGAATGACTATTATTTTAGAAGAAGCAGAAACAAAGAAGAAAAGATTTGGGGGCAAACCAAACCATTTAAGTATAGAAGAGAGGTTATTGATGGCCCTAGAATATATAAGGGAATATAGAACATATTTTCATATATCAGCTTCATATGGAATATCTGAAAGTAGTTGTTATCGGAATATAAAATGGGTAGAAGATACTTTAATTAAGCATCCGGATTTTGCTCTTCCTGGTAAGAAAGCTTTAGTTAAAAGTGATATGACGTATGAAACCATTCTAATTGATGCCACAGAAAGTCCTATCCAGCGTCCAAAAAAAGACAAAAACGCTACTATTCAGGTAAGAAGAAAAGACATACTTTAAAAACTCAGCTGGTAGTAGACAAAAAGACAAAACAAATAATATGTACAAATTATGCAAATGGTAAACGACATGATTTTAGGTTATTTAAGGAATCCAAAATTAATATCCATCCTGATACTAATGTAATTACCGATACTGGATATCAAGGGTTACAAAAGATTCATGCTAAATCTGAGTTACCAAAAAAGAAGACTAAAAAAAATCCATTAACAAAACAAGATAAGAAAAATAACCAAAAACTGGCAAGTACCAGGGCCCTGAATGAAAATGTTATCGGCATGCTAAAACGTTTTAAAATTATTGCTGATAAATATCGAAATCGACGTAAAAGATTTGCTCTAAGATTTAATTTAATCGCTGGTTTATATAATTGGGAACTAAATTATTAGGGTTATGCAAGAGGTCTAATGGATATTTTGAAGATGCCCAAAAGCATGCTGCAAATACAAAAGATTTTTATAAGGAAATTAATAAAAAAGAAGCTATTTTTTTATTGCAGGATGCACCATTTGAACAATTTGATAAAAATAAATTAAAAAAAGCGTGCCCTGGATATGATATATATGTGCATTGGCATTTATATCTTGGTTATTTAAACTGGACTGAAGTAGAAATTGCTATTGAAAAGAAAATAAATGAGTTATTTGCAGTTAAACCCAAAATTTTTGATAGTTATAGAAACCGCACAAATCCAATTCTTACACCTATTGCTGCTCTTACACTTAATGAAAATATGCAAATGATTGATAACTCAATGGTTATCTCTACGGGCGCTTATGCCGTGGGTAAAATTATAAGAGAAGGATTTTCAGAAAATGATTTTGAAGATTTAATTAATTTTGAAAATAATAGTCAGAGGCTGATAGTAAACCTGTTAAAAGAATCTTTTGATAATGTAGGGCGGAACAATAAATTTACTTTAGAGAGAATAAATTATATCAGCAACGCATTAATAAAACAATTAGGTGTTAATCAAAAGTTCATAATTAGTAATCCGGAAATATGTGTTAGAAAAATAACCTATCGAAACATTAAGACACCAGAAGAGGTTAAGCAAAATAAACGCCCTGCTCCAAATAATTCCCACATAGAAGAGGATGAAATAAAAGATACAGATTGGGCATCTGCACCTTCTTTAGAAATGTTTAATAGTTTTTTCTTAAAATCAATAGATTTAGTAAGAACAAATGTTAATAATTTTGAAAAAGGTTCAGCGATTGCTAAATATCTTGGTAGGGAAAATAAACCTGAAACGAAGGATGTTTTACAAGAGAAACAAATTTTACAGCATTTGCTACAGCCTCCTAACATGCAGCTTACTAGATGGCCTTCTTCACCAAAAAATTCTTTGGCATTACTACAAGCAGGTGCTATCAATTCAATATTACCGAAAACAGAAAATATAGAACATCTTTTTGCTGTTAACGGCCCACCTGGAACAGGAAAAACCACAATGCTGTTTGATATAATAGCAAATCTTTATGTTAAAAGAGCTGTAAATCTTGCAAAATTTGTAACACCGAGCGAAGGGTTTGAAGATAAAATTTATTCATTTAAAAGTTGTGGATTTGAATATAAGATTAAAGGCGTACATCCTTGTATTCGAAATTACAACATGGTCATAGCTTCTTCTAATAACGGTGCTGTTGAAAATATATCTGCAGAATTACCACTTCATGCTAAAGTAGACGCAATTTATCACCAAGAGCTAAAATTCTTTGATTGGCTTAACAATAGTACAAAAGATAAAGGAACTTGTTGGGGAGTATTTGCAGCAGTACTGGGTAATAGTGCTAATCGCAGAAATTTTATGGATAAATTTTGGAACCAGGAATTTGTAAAGGAACAAGAGAACTATAAAGAGCGAACAATGTTTCAGTACTTAAATTTGCTGAAAGGAAAAAAACAAGCACAAAGTCTTGAAAATTTAAAACCGGAATATTAGACCTCTTGCATAACCCTAATAATTTAGTTCCCAATTATATGTATTAGTTGACATTTGATCTTACATTTAATAAAAATAATGTATAAAAAATACAGATAAAAAAATGGAAGGTCACATTCAGGAAAATATTGTTATGGTAAAACCCCTATGCAAACTTTTCAAGATAGTAAAAAATTAGCTGTTGAAAAGAATAATGAAATCTTGTACCTTGAATATATATCTGACAGTCAAAATTTAACTGACAATCAGGTGCAAAATTTATAGTGTCTGTAAGATCAAATCTTGACTTCTACAAATTATATAAACCAGCGATTAAATTAAATCTTAGAGCAAATCTTTTACGTCGATTTCGATATTTATCAGCAATAATTTTAAAACGTTTTAGCATGCCGATAACATTTTCATTCAGGGCCCTGGTACTTGCCAGTTTTTGGTTATTTTTCTTATCTTGTTTTGTTAATGGATTTTTTTTAGTCTTCTTTTTTGGTAACTCAGATTTAGCATGAATCTTTTGTAACCCTTGATATCCAGTATCGGTAATTACATTAGTATCAGGATGGATATTAATTTTGGATTCCTTAAATAACCTAAAATCATGTCGTTTACCATTTGCATAATTTGTACATATTATTTGTTTTGTCTTTTTGTCTACTACCAGCTGAGTTTTTAAAGTATGTCTTTTCTTCTTACCTGAATAGTAGCGTTTTTGTCTTTTTTTGGACGCTGGATAGGACTTTCTGTGGCATCAATTAGAATGGTTTCATACGTCATATCACTTTTAACTAAAGCTTTCTTACCAGGAAGAGCAAAATCCGGATGCTTAATTAAAGTATCTTCTACCCATTTTATATTCCGATAACAACTACTTTCAGATATTCCATATGAAGCTGATATATGAAAATATGTTCTATATTCCCTTATATATTCTAGGGCCATCAATAACCTCTCTTCTATACTTAAATGGTTTGGTTTGCCCCCAAATCTTTTCTTCTTTGTTTCTGCTTCTTCTAAAATAATAGTCATTCTTGCAAAAGTATTCTTCTTAACCCCTGTTAAACGTCTAAATTCTTCTTCTCCAAACTTTTTAAGTTCTTCATATCTCATATGATAAAATTCCTGAAATCTTATCATTTTATCCTATATCCTAGGTTATGCAAGAAGTCTATTGTAGTTCAAAGATATCTATTAATAAGGAGTGGGATAAAGAACGTAAGTACTTCAACGATTTACATAACGAAATTCTAGATATTTATCATTCTATTGAAAGTATTATTGATCTCCATAAGAAGAAACAAAATATACTAAGCAAATATAATGATAGTAATTTTTCTTCTGCTCTGGAAGAACTTACAACATACAAAAAAAATTTAGAATCAACTTTAAATTATATTAACTCTAAAGTAAAAGAAATAGAATATGAGATAATGCTCCTCTCTCTTGGTCTGTTTGCTAAAATCCATGCTTTTTTTAATACAAGAAGATATCGTAATTTTATCCAAGAAAATTTACGACTAACTCGCTTAAAAAATGAGCAGTTACAACTAGAAGAACAAACTAAAGTTGAAATTAGTAAAATTCAAAGCCAAATTAAAACGCTACAACTTACAATTAGTCAAGTGAAAGGAATAGAACAATCATTAATTCACCCTACTGAATTTTTAAAATCTAAAAATTTTGATGCCAAAATCTTTGAAAAAGATGGTTTTTGGGACACTCCTCATGATAATCTTCATCAGACTACTCCTTATTTTAATGAAGAATTTGAAATATTAAGATCAAAATTATTTGTTCAAGCAATTAAACTACATGAAATATTTATCAATGCTAATGCTGAACATTTTTGGAGCAGTTTAAACCTTTTTTCAGACCTAATGAATGGAAAATTGATTAATGTAGATCCTGAAATTGCACAAATTGCATGGAAAAACTTTTTTATTATTATTCCGATAGTCTCTACTACATTTCATTCCTTTGATAATATGTTTAAATCTTTTAATCATAATGATATAGCATGGTTAATTATTGACGAAGCAGGACAAGCTCCTCCTCAATATGCTGCAGCTGCTATTTATAAATCAAAGAATGTTATAGTAGTTGGTGACCCAATGCAAACCCAACCAATATCAATTCTGGGTCAAGAGTTAATTAATAAATTGTGCCAGAAGCTAGGCATATCCTACAACCATTGGTCGCCTTCGGAGGTTTCAGTTCAACATCTTGCAGATCGTAATTCTCTATATCAAACAAAGTACGGTAATATTACTGTAGGATTCCCTCTCTTAGTGCATCGAAGATGTCAAGATCCTATGTTTTCTATATGCAATAACATAGCGTATAATAATAAGATGATTTTTGCCGCAAATAATTCTGAATCAGATATACAATTAATTTTAGGAAACTCAAGATGGATAAATATTGAAGATAATGGTCCTGTAAAGCTTAAATATGAATCAGAAGCTGAATTCGGTGTACTCTTTAAAATGATTAAAGTAATTCTTAAACAACAGAATGCTATTAAGTTATTAAGAGAAATCTATATTATAACAATGTACAGAAGATTCAGTTACTATATAAAAAACCGATTATCTCAGGAAGTATCTAAGTTATTTCCGAATAATTGTGATCAAAAGCTGAGAAAAGGAGTAAGCTATTTCTGTAAAAATAACATTGGTACCATACATTCATTTCAAGGGAAAGAGGCAGACAGTGTTATCATATTACTAGGTGCTCAACATCCCGAAGATTACGGCGCAAGAAAGATAATGACCGATAAGTCGAATGTTTTAAACGTAGGTATAAGTAGAGCAAAAAACAATCTTTATATTATTGGTAATAAATTAATATGGTTACCCCATACGCACATGAATGAAATTTATGATGCTATGCTATTAGTAAATAAATAGTTTTTATACCCCCTTAATTGAAGAATAGAAGTATAGAAGACATGTTAATTGCTGGCAGCGATAATTTAACTCGCCTGTCTGCAGGCTATAGAAGCACTTTTTCTAAATATAGAGCATCAATTATATATTGTACATTAAATTAGAAATAGTTTAAGATATGCATATAAAGATAGTAAAGAAAGGTAAATAAAATGACCTCGTTAGATCTAGAACAAATATTATCTGAGATAAAACAGCTTCAAAATGAGCTAAGTGCGGAAGAAAATGTCCTTGATAAAGCTAATAAAGATCGTGCATTGCTACAAAAAACTCTTCAAGACAAGCAGAGAGGATTAGATGTTCTAAGAAAGAGAAGGTTAGAACAAGAAGAAGAGAAATTCGAATTGTGGAGGGAACTGAGGGAACAGCAGGAGAAGATTAGAAAACACCTGATAGCTGATAACTCAGAAGACAAAATAAAACTTCTTATCCATGAGCAACATGACTTTATAAAACTAGAGCTAGAAAGAATCCAGCAGGAAGCTGAAGCTATTAGGTCAGCTCTTGGAGATGCTAAAAAGGAAGTTCAGCTACATCTATCTGATAAGGGAAAAATTGAACGCGAAGTTAAAGAAAATAACGAACAAGACTCATTGGACCAACTTTTAAGTAATATTGATAATCTTAATTTCAGTATGGGTAATCTAGAACAACGAGAGCAAAAGTTAATAGAGCAAGAAAGGGCACTTAAAGGACAATCTTTATCTAGTAATGTACTTACGTATATCCCATCCAAACTACAAGAATTCAGAGAACGGGAGACGGAGTTAAAGAAAGCTATAGAAGAAGATAGTGAAGATTCTATAAAAACAGAGCAACAGAAAGATATAGAACTGCAAGAACAAAAAATAAAAACAATCCAGGCTCACATAGAGGAAAAAACACAAATTATTGTGCAAAGTAAGCAAAAAGAAGAAGAGCTGTGGGAGAAGTTAGGAGAGTTGGAAGAAAAAGTTCGACTACATCTCCCCGTTACGAAGCAAGAGCAAGAAGAGCTAAACAATCAATATAGTAATTACAATGCAAGAGCTGAAGATATTAAAGTGCCGCTACTACGGCAAATTGAGATTAATAAGCTGAAGCACACTTTAAAAGAACAAAAAGAAAAGTATGAAGATGCTCAGCTAGAAGTAGAGAATTTAAAAAAGCGGTTAGAAGACTTCAACTCCTCTAGAACAGAGGAAAACTCTAAGAATCTAGAACTAATAGAGGAACTTCAAAAAAAGATTAAAGAACTAAGTGAAGAAAAAAATCAGCAACAAGCTAGTATTCTTAATAACAGAAGCTTGGCAGATGAACTGAGCGAACTGGGTGAAAGGTGTAGTACTTTATCTCCGCATATGGAGAAGATAACGCAAGAAAAAGATGCTTTAGGAGCTGAGTTAAAAATGGTAATCCACCAACTGCAGTTGGCACAGGAAGAACTAGATAGGGCAAGACAATCCTTAACTAGTAGCGATGCGGAATTGCTTCAGATTAAAGAATTATATAAAAAAGATAGCGACCGGCTTAAAAAAACCCAAAATCAGTTAGAAGAGAAACAACAACAATTAGTGAAGGAGCAGGAAAAAACTAAAGAAGAAAGTAGTAAGGTTCAACAGCTGGAAGTTCGTTTGGAACGGTCTAAAGAAGAGAAGGATAATTTAAAGATAGTATATGATGCACAGCTACAAGCGATAAAACAATTAAAGGAAGCTACACAAGAACCTGAAGCGTTGACCATTCAATTATCGCAACTACAATCAGAGCAGCAAAAAAAGCAGCAAGAACTAGAAAATACCCAACAAGAATTAGGTAAGCTTCAAGAAAAATTATTAGAAGCCCAGGAGAAGTTGAAAGCAGAAAATAAGAAGTTTAAAAATTTAGAAGTTGATTTAAGCCAGGTAACTCAAGAGAAAGAAAATTTAAAGATAAAATTTGAAAAACAAGAACAAGAGGTAGAAGACTTAACAAGTCAATTGAAGAAAACCTCAGTAAAACTACAAGAGGGAACTAGGCAATTATCGCAATTGACATCTCAACTAGAAGTGGAGCAAAAAAGTAGAAAAAATATCCAAATTGAAAACACTAACTTACAAGCTCAGTTAGAACGAGAAAAAAATGAACAAAATCAGCTAAAAACTCTTAGTGTAGAACAAAAATCTAAGGACAAGGGGTTAGCAACAAAACAAGTAGGGGTTATAGAGGGGCTGCTGCAGAAACCAGTAAAGGTTACGAAGGACCAATCCAGAAAACACCCTGAAGAGGAGTTAAGTAGGAGAACAGATCTTGAAACTAAAAATTCTGAAGTTTTGAGAGAGTTACCCCCCCTAAAGATTAAGCCAAAAGTTCATAATGCCGAAACGCAAACTGGTGAGCTAGCTAATAAGGGCAGTACCTCAATAAATATAGAGGATGGGCAGATGGTGAATAATAGCATGTTACCCGGGGGGGTTTCAGCTAACATAACTAAGATAATTGTTCATGAGCCAACAGTTGCTGCAGTAGCTGAAGGGCAACCTGTAGATAAAATATTAGTACAGCACAAAGCTAAAACTAATATTTATGATGATAGAGAAGAGGATAAAATATTGCAGGCGTTTAAGAAGTTGTCCAGAGAGCAACTTCATCCTATTGGTGTTAGACTTAATATAGATCCTACTGTCAGTTTTACGCAAGTTGTCCACGAACACGCTAATGAATTATCTAAGATCCTCCATAATAAAGAAGTGCTTCAAGAGATAGGAAATATTGAACGACAATTATATAACGATATTCATAAAAAATTTGCCGATGAGTATAAAGAGATTAGGTGGCAAGGAGAAGGATCCGGTAAAAGATTTAGCTTGCAGCAAAATGGTAAAGAGGTAGCAACAATAAGTGAACAAAAATTAAATAATGATAACGAAAGTGCTAAATATATAACTAGTGAGGGAGAAAAGATTGAAAATGCTCGTATGGTGGATATACCGTTATCTATAGATATGAAAGGAACGTGTCATATGTCTTTTGTAGTACAAGATCTAAATGGACATAATATTAGTAAAAAAGATGCCGTATATTTGACAGTTCACTATAAGGATGGTAAGTTAGTACATCTAACTAAACCTACAGAAATATTTTCTTGCTCTGATGAGGATAATTCTCCTTTATATTTGAGGAGCAATGGTAAAACCTATACTTTGCCAGTAAATAAAGGTACTCTGGAGCAGCTTGAGAAAGAAGTTATTCAAAACGGAGGAGAATATATAGGGATAATTAAAAATGTTCAGGGTAGTATTAAAATAAACGCAAGGGGTGCCCTAAGGTCACAAGGGGATAATTTAGCAGATATAGCTCTTTTTAATAGTGCGTCTCAATTGCTAAAAGCTAAAGTTGTTCTAGATGATTCTATAAATAAGAAAAAAGGCAATTTCCCTAACTCTACGGTAGGGGCAGGTGCGAGAACACTTTAACTAGGCTAGTTACCATATGGTAGAGTTTTTTTATTTCAGTGCTGTATAATTTGTATTATACTCCTCTCAGATGATTTTGCTGCTAGGCGCGATGGAGCGAAGCCTATAGATAATAGGCGAGCGACGAGTAACGACGCACGCAAATTCATATCAGAGGGGTATAGTTTAACTCGATTCTTTCAATCCTATATTGTGACTAATATTATATGTATTATTTTGAATTTATAATTGCAACATACCATTAAAAAAAATACAATAAGTTGTTGCTAATAATGATAATTATTATTATAATTGTATTATAAATTTAAAACATTCATAGGTTATATATATGCTTAGTATATTCCATCCTCTAAATTTTTATCGTAAGAGTTGTATATTAGAATTAATACAGCAACGTGATGAAGCTAAGATTAAGGACTATTTAAGTTCTATTGACTTAAAAAGCATGTCCAATGAATATCAATATGACATCTTAGCAGTAGCAATGCAATCTGAACACGATAATAAAGACCCAAATTAACAATGACTTCAATCTTACTTGACTACGGGGCTAATATTAATGCTCGAATTGAAGCCATACCTTTTGGTGGTGGAGGAAAGATATGCACTAATTCTCTTTTATATAAAGCAATTGAACTCAATGATCAGAATATGGTTAATTTTTTGTTCTCTAAAGGAATATTACCTGATTTTTCTAAATATTTTTGTAAAAATCTTGGTCATGACAGCACTCCACTTGATGTAGCAATTCGTAGTGATAATTCAAGCATGGCTAAATTGTTAATATCAAAAAAGTGTTTAGATAGTAATAAAATTGGATGCATAGGATACTTAAATAATGAAACTAAGAAATTTGTAGAGATTGCTTTACGTGCAGAAATGGAAATGGACCCTCAACAAGGTTTAATAGGAAAGGATAATACTGATAATATGGTATAATCTAAAGAGCACAGCTACTAAATAATGTAGCGAAGAAGCAGAGTTATTTAAAAATCAAACTGTAAAGCTAACATAATGGGAAAAATCAAAAACTTAATTAGCAAAAGTTTTTCTTTGTGTAGAGGGTTATAGATCAACTTATAAATTCCCATGCTTCTTTAGCCAAAAGAGAGATCTTAAGAAACATTTTTGATACCTTGACAACAGCTCCATCACACCATTCGGTTTAATTAAACTTAGCGCTAGGTTTAAAAGTCGAGACAATCATCATAGGATCGTTTTTACCTATAAGAAAGTTATAATATTCTATAGCAATGCCTATTACCTCACAACTACAACGGATGTGAGCATGCCAGAAGAGTCGCAAAGAATATCTTGAAATCATTATGTCAACTAATACAAATTATCGCTGCATGCAATTAGCATATCTTGTCTCTCTCTATTTTGCATTTACAGCATCAGAACCTTAATTTTTACTTCCTAATATATTTCTCTCTCTTTAACAACCTTCATCTTAGAAGTATGTGAGTCTGTATAATTGGTAGATAAGTTATTAGCTAACGTTTTAGTAATCATAGGATATTTCTCCATTAATTGTTGAATTTGTAGCTCCTTCCTCCCTATAAGATAAGGTGTAGAAGTCAAGATTTGATCTTACAGACACTATAAATTTTGCACCTGATTGTCAGTTAAATTTTGACTGTCAGATATATATTCAAGGTACAAGATTTCATTATTCTTTTCAACAGCTAATTTTTTACTATCTTGAAAAGTTTGCATAGGGGTTTTACCATAACAATATTTTCCTGAATGTGGCCTTTCATGATTGTAATACTCTAACCAAATATCAAGATCTAGCTGTAAATCTTCAAGGGATGTATAAATCTTTTTTCGCATAGCTGTATCAAAGAATTCCTGTTTCATAGTTTTGTTAAAACGCTCACACATACCATTGGTTTGAGGCGAGTAAGCGCGAGTAACAGTATGTTCTATAGGGTACAGCTATTGAATAATGTTTTAAATTATGCTATGGTGAGATTTTAGTAAATAATTGGAATTAAGCTATGGCAGAAATAATAACACGGAACGGAGAAGAAATCACAATACAAATTACATTAAAATTGGATGGCTCTATGCTTGAAATGGAAGATGCGATACAGAAAGGAGTAAATGAGGTTGGGTGCATTGCAACTAAAGAAGCCCTAAGTAAGTTTGATGCAACTGGTGCGATAATTAATATTGGTAGTGTCAGAATGTCTTCAAAGGGCAAAGTGAAAAAAGAGTATGAGACACCCTATGGTACTGTTGAGATAATGCGACATGTATATCAGAGCTCGAAAGGAGGCAAGACGTTTTGTCCAGTTGATGAGAAAGGGCGTATAATTATTCATTCTACACCAAAATTTGCCAAAATGATTTCGTATAAATATGCATCTTTAAGTGCGAAAGATGTCAGTGAAGATTTTGCAGAGAATCATTCTAGGAGTTGTTCGAGAGGATATATCCAAAAGGTTGCTGATTATATAGGATCTATAGCTTTAGCGACAGAAGAAGATTGGGAATATGCTATTCCCAAGATTGTAGAACCGGTTACCAGTATAGGTATTAGTTTAGATGGCACATGTATTTTAATGAAAGAACAAGGTTATCGTGAAGCTATGACAGGTAATATCTCTTTGTACGATGCGCAAAGCGAAAGATTGCATACAATATATATTGGAGCGTCTCCTGAATATGGTAAAGGGTTATTTATAGCTCGTTTACAAGGAGAGGTTAATAAAATCAAACAAAAATATCCTACAGCAAATTATATTGGCATTGCTGATGGCGCAAGTAATAATTGGAAATTTTTAGAACTGAATACACAATATCATATTCTAGATTTTTATCATGCTAGCGAATATTTAGCAAAAAGTTCATATTCATTTTTTAGTGATGAAGGGAGAAGAAAGGAATGGTTGAGTAATGCTTGTCATAAATTAAAGCATGAAAACAATGCGGCTGCAGAGCTTTTAGACACGATGAAGGAACAAGTGAAAAAAAATGAAGGAAATAAAAAAATATCACCAGCAATAAAGGACAATTTGAGTAAAGCGGTGAGCTATTTTACTAATCAATTAGAACGTATGAATTATAGTAATTACACAGCACAAAATTTTCCTATAGGTTCTGGTGTGACGGAAGCGGCTTGCAAGACGCTGATCAAGCAAAGATTATGTAAATCAGCAATGCAGTGGCGAACTCAAGGTGCCAAAATAGTTATTTCCATTAGATCTCTTGTTCAAACAAAAGGAAGGTGGAATCAATTTTGGAACATGATTTGTAGAAGTCAAGATTTGATCTTACAGACACTATAAATTTTGCACCTGATTGTCAGTTAAATTTTGACTGTCAGATATATATTCAAGGTACAAGATTTCATTATTCTTTTCAACAGCTAATTTTTTACTATCTTGAAAAGTTTGCATAGGGGTTTTACCATAACAATATTTTCCTGAATGTGGCCTTTCATGATTGTAATACTCTAACCAAATATCAAGATCTAGCTGTAAATCTTCAAGGGATGTATAAATCTTTTTTCGCATAGCTGTATCAAAGAATTCCTGTTTCATAGTTTTGTTAAAACGCTCACACATACCATTGGTTTGAGGCGAGTAAGCGCGAGTAACAGTATGTTCTATACCTTCGATGCTTAAGAATAACTCAAAAGCATGATGCTCTATATTGCCTTTATATTCGCTCCCCCGATCAGTAAGGATACGTAAGATAGGTATCCCTTGGTCCTCATACCATGGTAATATCCGGTCATTGAGCATATCAGCACTCGTCAGCGCTGTTTTCTCAGTATATAGTTTAGCATCTGCTACTCTGGTATAGCTGTCGATAAAGACCTGAGAATAAACCTTACCTATACCTTTAAAATTGCCAACATAATATGTATCCTGGCACCCTAAATAACCTGGATGCTGGCGTTTCTATCTCACCATGGGCTTCTTTCTCATTACGACGCTTCTCTAATACTTGTAACTGGGCTTCGGTAAGAACAATACCATCTTGAGCCATCTTAGCTTCTAATGCTTTAAGCCTTTTATTGATATTGTTTAAATCATTACGCAACCAAATTGATCTTACCCCACCAGGTGATACAAGAACACCTGTCTTCTTAAGCTCATTTGATACTCTCAGTTGCCCATATGCTGGATATTCTACAGCCATATCCACAACTGCTTTCTCCACACGTGGATCTACTCTATTAGCTATTATGGGCTTCTTCCGACTTATTTCGTATAGGGCTTCTTCTCCTCCAGTTTCATATAATTCTTGAAATCTATAGTAACTATCTCTACTATATCCCATAGCCTTACATGCTGCTGATACATTGCCTAAACTCTTTGCTAGCCCTAATAACCCTAGTTTGGGCTTTATTATTTTTTGATTTAAGTTCATTGTGACCTTCCATTTTTTTATCTGTATTTTTTATACATTATTTTTATTAAATGTAAGATCAAATGTCAACTAATACATATATTGGTGGGTCTTAGTATCTAATACACTAACTTGCTGCTTTCTAAAGAATAAATCTAAACATTTGCTAGCAAACTTTTCTCTAGATATTGTATCAGTTTCAACATCGCAAAACATCTGAACAGTTTGTTGGAGTGTAAAAGAATAATTATTATCTGGTGATGGCTCCACTATTTTAATCATAATTTCATTCAGTAATTTCTCTTTTTGAATACTATCTTCTTGCCCAGAAAGTACTTCTTGTATTACAGTTTTGAACGCTTTATCCGGACCAATCTGCTCACTAAGGCTGTTCCATCCTTTATAAAAATTATACTCATTAAATGTTTGGGCGTTTTCTGTATATTGTGCGCATAACATTTGGATATATCCTTTAATAGCATCTTTTTTTATATTTTCTATTGCTACAGACTCATTAGAAAATTTCATTATTTTTATTAATTCTTCTGGTAAATTTAGAGCAGCATTTTTATCAAAAAAATTCATATTAATTGCAATTTGAGACTTAGGTGAACAGCCTGGCATGAACTTATTACCTTTCATATCAGAAATATCCACTGATAGTACCATTTCAGCGTAGGGTATTTTCTCTGTAATGTCAGTAGGATTTAGTGGTTTCATAGATACTTTATTATGAATTTTTACCCCATCTGATACATCAATAAGAATTGGAGTCCTATTATCAACTATTGGAGGCATTATTTCCTCCTGTGCAGCTTTTTTCATAAAATACTGCATTGCCCATCCACTTTCAAAAGTACCCTGATTCCATGAGGTGGCTATAAAATCTCGTTGCTCATCGGATAAAGCTATATATTTTGATTCTTTTAACTCTTGCAGGCTAATCTGACGTATTTTACTATCTAATCCTTTGTATAAAATAGCCATACGAGAATAATCTCTCTCTGCTTGTTCAACTTGACTATCCCTAAGTTCCTGCATTTTAGAGAAAAAATTCTTTCTAAAATTTTCTAGAGTTTGTCCATCTCTATCAAATTCTAGTAAAGCTGAGGCGGAATTTTTTGGGACAATAAATGTAACATTGGCTAATTCTGCATATTTATTGATAAAATTATTATATTCGGGTGACCTTTCAATGGGTGGCTTTAAAATTTGGTGATAAAATTCTTGATTAAATATTGGCAATTTTCTAGCTTTTGCTTCTTCTAGTTTTGAAAATTGTTCAAGGTCAGATAATAATTCTCTCTGATGCTTCTGTTTCAATTGATCAAGTGTTACTGAACTGCTTGATTGCAAATGATCATATAATGATTTTAATCCTTTTACATGGACCTGTGAGCTTAAGACCATGAGATTGGTTATAGGATCCTTAGAGTCCATAGTTGAAGTCATAATATGTTGTTCAAGATCAGAAACATTTATTGTTATATTATTACTCTGGGTTAACAATAGCTTATCAAAATCAGAACTTAATGCTTTACCACATGCTGCTAAGTTAGTAGCACTTAATTTTTCTTTATCTAGAGTACACCATCCCTTTTCATTGTTACCTTCTATAGATAAAAACTCTGCCATTCTTTTTTGTACAAATGGTGCTACAACTGTTTCAATAAACTTTGTATTGTTATTAAGTAAAGAGCATATGGTGTTAGGAATTAATACATAAGGTTTAAGCATCGCAACAATACTAGCTTTTTCTTGAGGTTTTATACTATTATCACCCTCAAAAAATGGTACTTGTGATAAAGATTGCTGTTTTAACCTTTCTACAACTAATTCTTGAATATTTTCAATATTAGATAATTTATTTTCTAAGTTAGTGCGTATATTTTGTATTTCAATCTTTAATTCATCAAAATCTTTTGGATCAGCGCCTTGTTTAATTAATTTCTCTATTTTCTCATTTGCTACTTGTTCGCTATTTAAAAGACTTATTACCGCCTTGCCTTGATTTTTATTACTTTGTGGGTCAGCATTTAGTAAAGCATCTCTAGCAATTCTAAAATTTTTATCATTGGGGTTGATGGGCTCATTGGTAGCTGTCATTATTTTTATTAACTCTTGAGCAATATATTCTTGGATATTATTAAAATCAGCCTTTATTGCTATAACCATTGATTCTACTTGCAGACTATTACTTTTTTTATTTGCCTCTATATTATTTAATTCATGAAATTGTAATACTGGGGGTATTGATGAATCTGTTAATATTGTATTTTGATCAGGTTTACCCTCTAATGTTTGTGGAGACATTCCCTCTAAAGGCATAATACTAGAATTCTGTGTCCTATCTTGATTATTTTCTCTAATTATTTGCAATATGCTACCAGCTTGTTCTTGAATAAATTGGGTATTCATTAACATTTTAGCAAGGTCATCTTTAGTCAATTGCTTGTTTTCTCTTATATGATTATTATCTAAAAGATTGTTAAGTAACTGTTGTTTTGCTAATTGAGAGAGATTTGTATCATCAAAAATTCTTTCTACTAAAATAGCCTCATCGACTATTTTATTATTTTTGAAGAATTGATTCACTAAAGTAGAGGAAGCTTCCTTTATTACATTTTCTCTTACCAACAAACTTTCTGATGGATTGATAATACTAGCTTTAGAGTCATCTATTTTATCTAATCCTATACCACTATCAACAGATATGCTGCGTTTAATAGTGTGGGAGGAGTTTATAGAACTAGCTGGTAATCTTTCTGTTCCCCTGGCGGTTGCATAAGCTTGACTTAAATTCTCTTGGAGGTATGCAAATGTTGCATTGATATTTTTTACAGGAACTTTAAAACTAGCAGTAATTTGAGCAGCTAAACTGATAGATTCATCCATAGGTTGTTTACTAGGTTCGCATATTGGCTGTACAATAATTTTAGGCTTGCTCCCAAGAAACCACTTCGACTTGATCCCTGGTATATATAATTGAACACTTGCTTTAGCCCCTACTCTATCTTGCATTGTGATGGTGCCATTATATCCAGTGAATATATTTAACCAAGCTTTTGGTTTATCCACCTGTGCTATGGTAATATTCTCTTTTAGTTTAGGAAATACATCTGTAATAGATTTATTGCTGGGAAATAACCCTGTTGGTAATTGATATATTTTATTGGTACTTAAATTTTTACCTATGATTGAGTGCGCTGTTGATAAAATACTCTTTAGGGCTTGGAATGTTTGATCATCTTTTAATAATTCGCTATCTAATTCGTAACCTGGAACAATTTTAACAAAGTTAAACGCAAAAGGAGTTGCTTTTATTTCATCATATAACTGTTTTAAAAAGTCTTTATTAAAATCTTCACCACTATTAGGTCTTTGCAAAGCAAACTCGGTATTTAAACCTTGTACTTGTTTTTCCAGCTCTCTGAACGTCATTTTCTTATTTTCTTTAATACTTGGATTATGAAGATCTGTATTAAGCATAATTGTTTGAAACGCTAATATATAAGCAGCATCTTGATGTTTTATGACACCATCTTGATTTTGTTGCCAATATATATGGGCAAAGGCTTCAACTAATCTATCTATTTTTTGCGCTTCACCAGGAAGTTTGAAAGCCATTAAATAACTACGTAATGCTTGTATAAACGGCTGTCCTTTGAAATCAAAACTTTGAACAAAATACTCCAATACTTTTTTATGTTCTTCCTCTGGACCACTAAGATAATCACCAACAGCTTCTAGATCTAGATTGTTTTTTTCTCTATAAAGAAATCTAGCAATTTCTTCTGCGGCATTTAAACTGAGGTACTGGCAACTTTCTTTAATCAAATCTATGCCCGCTTGTGATTTCTTATTAAAAGCTTCAATAATCTCTCTTGTTTGACTTTTTATTACATCATTTGGCATTAAATTTTATCCTCAGTGTTGGAAAAGTATATTACCTATTTTATTAACCTCTAAGTAAAACAATAACTTAGGTACACAAAAATATAAAGGTATTGCTAATATTATAAATCTATGAAATGGGATCGTCAAGTTAACTAAAATTTATCTATATCTATTTTTTATCCATTATTTGCCTCTGGTTAAGTTACTGTGTGGTCTCAATAAATAATGTTAAGTTTTTATTCCTCTATATAATTCAATTGTTGTTAAGCAGCATTCGCCTCTATACAAAAAAAATCGCATGCAGCTGAAAAAAGTTTTGGGTAGATAATATTATAGATATTAATAATAAATCTAATATACCCAGATCTAGCGAATCTAATTTTTTAAAAAATATTAATGAAACAAATGAGTCACTCCAAACACAAGTGCAAAAAGAATGACTTCAAGAACAAGCCCCTAGTACCCTCCTATCAAGAGAACCACAAGGAACTCTTTCTCCTAGCTACTGAAAAGTAGAAGCCCAGATTAGCCACCTTGATAATCTGCAGCAATTGGACTGCTTGCACCTTGTATCAAAGTAGAACCACTAACATCGAATATAGCGTTACTAATAGGCACGGGTACATCATGTACTGGTACATCATAAAGGTGTTCTTCCTTACTACTATTCTGATAAGTATGATTGTCGCCAGAATTACTATCTAATGTTGGGTCAAAAGTAGTTATTTGGGTATTTTGAGCAAAAGTTACGAATTTATTAGGTACCAGATAGCCCTCTTTTTCTTTAATAGGGCGATTAATAGGAACCCTCTCCAGATTGTCATATTTAACACCTTTAGAGGAGTTACTTTCAAAAGAAGATCTATACTCTGTTTCTGAAAATGAATCATCAATATTATCTTCTTCATTTTCTATAACATTTGTTAGTTCTGTACTATTATCCTTAACATTGGTATCAGATATTCCGCAACTTTTAACAATATACTTATAAAACATAATTGGCCATTTAGTAATCGGAAAACAATATTTATTGGTAAGATATAAAACTACGGCACCGAACGCTATGCTACCTATTGTAATAGAATATGAGTTAACTTCAGGGCTATCAATAAATTTATTCGTAGAGTTTACCTTAGCGGGGTAATCATCTGGTGGCACGTTAAGCGATTTATTATAATTATTTGGTTGCAACCGCTTCATGATATAATCAGCATGTTCTTTTGCTTGCTTTATTATTGCATCATAATTATCAGTTGTTTCATGTCTTGGCATAAGGCCTCCTTGATTTTTATTATAATTAATACTTTCTTCGTTTTCTTCGTTTTCTTCGTTTTGATATATTATAGATTTTAATATTTCATTTTCCTTTTCCAGGGATGCAAAAATTGTGAGTATTTCTTCAACTTTTCGTTCAGAATCAGCAACTCGTTCTTCATAAGAAGGCTCCATAATTTGCTTAGATACTGCATAATCATCCTGTGCTTCATTATATGGAGTATTAATGTTACGTTTCCCCATCTCATGTGTTTCAGTACCTTGTGTGGAATTATTTACCATTACAACATTATGAATACGATCTATATGAGATAAGGTATTATTTAGAAGTGCATAAGTATTATCCAATTCTATGGTCTTGTCTTGTAGTTGACTTTGTAGCCTCTCTATATCTTGTTCATATGTTTTTATATTGTCCTGTGTATGTCTGAGTGAGTTACCTGTTGATTCTTTGTCTTCTACATAGATGTTTAGATAATTTGTATAGTTTTCTTGTTGAGCATTAAAATAATTGAATGCATCTTTTTTATCTGAAATACCGCTAATATTGTGTTTGAGTTTTTCCAGCACCCCTGCTAAGATATATGTAGATTCATTAGCTTTCTGGAGCTTGAGAGTAGTGTCATTTAGTTGTACTTGTAATTCTTGTTCGGAAGTTTGAACACGCGTAAGATTTGCTTCCAATTCTTTAATCCTATATGTCAACAACTGTTTGTCAACTTCTAACTTGAATACCTCCTGGCGAAGATTATCTCTCTCGTCTTTTACTTGCTGTAGTTCAATCTTTAAAGCATTATTTTCGTTTCTAAGGAATATCGTATTATTGGAAAATAATGACATTTGCGCTGTGATCTCTGCAGTTTTATTTTTAAGAGCGTCAACTCTTTGTTTATAATATGCAAATCTATCGTTTTGTGGTACAGTAGGTATCATATGTGTTATATCTCCATTACTATTACTGTTAGTATAAGGGGTGGGTGTAAACAAGGGACATATTGAATCAAGTGACTTAAAAAGCGATATAATGTCCTCGGACACATGAGTATTATAACTCTTTCTACAATAATCTTGGGGAGGATTTGAATTACAAATCTTTTTATATATTCTTTGTAACTCACGTGACATCCAGTCAGTCCATCTATCATTGAGAGGACATAGCGCATCTTCTGTATTAGTAAGAGCTATTTTCTGATATTCAGAATATGTATTGTTGTAATACAAGAACACATCAATTGTATCCTTTATATTTGAGGAGAATATACTAGTTGATAACAATGTACCTGAAGAAATATTTGAATAAGTTGTTAAAGAACAAGATTTCTCTATGAAAGACTTTAGATATGTCGGATCCTCAGCCAACTCTCTTTTATTAGATTGTATGTCTGAATATATGTCAGAATCGCATTGAAATATTAGACCTCTTGCATAACCCTAATAATTTAGTTCCCAATTATATAAACCAGCGATTAAATTAAATCTTAGAGCAAATCTTTTACGTCGATTCCGATATTTATCAGCAATAATTTTAAAACGTTTTAGCATGCCGATAACATTTTCATTCAGGGCCCTGGTACTTGCCAGTTTTTGGTTATTTTTCTTATCTTGTTTTGTTAATGGATTTTTTTTAGTCTTCTTTTTTGGTAACTCAGATTTAGCATGAATCTTTTGTAACCCTTGATATCCAGTATCGGTAATTACATTAGTATCAGGATGGATATTAATTTTGGATTCCTTAAATAACCTAGAATCATGTCGTTTACCATTTGCATAATTTGTACATATTATTTGTTTTGTCTTTTTGTCTACTACCAGCTGAGTTTTTAAAGTATGTCTTTTCTTCTTACCTGAATAGTAGCGTTTTTGTCTTTTTTTGGACGCTGGATAGGACTTTCTGTGGCATCAATTAGAATGGTTTCATACGTCATATCACTTTTAACTAAAGCTTTCTTACCAGGAAGAGCAAAATCCGGATGCTTAATTAAAGTATCTTCTACCCATTTTATATTCCGATAACAACTACTTTCAGATATTCCATATGAAGCTGATATATGAAAATATGTTCTATATTCCCTTATATATTCTAGGGCCATCAATAACCTCTCTTCTATACTTAAATGGTTTGGTTTGCCCCCAAATCTTTTCTTCTTTGTTTCTGCTTCTTCTAAAATAATAGTCATTCTTGCAAAAGTATTCTTCTTAACCCCTGTTAAACGTCTAAATTCTTCTTCTCCAAACTTTTTAAGTTCTTCATATCTCATATGATAAAATTCCTGAAATCTTATCATTTTATCCTATATCCTAGGTTATGCAAGAAGTCTATTCTATCTTTAGGGTTTTCTAAAGGCATCAATGTTCTATTCAAGAAGACAAGAAAAAAATCACGCATAGCATTAAATTATAATAATTGTTAACACCAGTCTTTAAGTACGGGTAAAAATTTAGATGGAATGTTGAAAAAGTACAAATTGTTTAAGTTACTTCGTTACAGTATTATCTTACTGTCTCTTATCATAACTTACACAAAGTATATAATCAACTACAATAGAATAAAAATTAAAATATTGCTAGTTTAATTTAAACATTTTGTTATAAAATACTTCTTTACTCCAGCAGTAGCTATTACAATAATTTTAGGCAGTAAAATTATAAAAGCAATTGTGCTTTTGCCTAAAGTTGTAGCCGAGCCTGGCCTAGCATATTTACATCATTATGCATTTCTTCACATATATTTTCTGCATTCATAACATTGATACAGGAGGGATTATTAGGGTTAGGTGGTAAATATAACGGTTCTGTTATATTTACCACCGGTATATTACAATCTTCATAAAATGAATCCTCAAATGAATCCTCCATTTTTGTCTCAGATATTTGCCAACTTTTGGCAATATACTTATAAACCATAATAGGCCACTTAGTAATCGAAAAACAATATTTATTAATAAGATATAAAACTACGGCACTAAAAGCTATGCTCCCTACCGCAACAGGGTATGGGTTAACCTGAGTGCTATCAATTAATTTATTCGTGGAATTTCCATTACCAATGTAATGATCTGATAGTAGGCTAAGCGATTTATTACTATAATTAAATTGGTTGAAATAGGACAAGAGATAATTACTATACTCTTTATTTATTATTTTATTATTTTCAGTTAAGTCGTAACTTTGTAAATCATCTATTCCTTTTCCTCCCTTTTGATATATTAGAGATTTTAATATGTTATTTTCATTTTCAATTGATGCAAAAACTGTGAATATTTCTTCAACTTTTCGTTCAGAATCAGCAACTCTTGTTTCATAAGAATCGTCCATAAGTTGCTGCGATATATAATCATCTAGGGCTTCATTATATTGCTTATTGATGTTACGTTTCGACACTCCATGTTTTAGAATACCTGGTGAGGGAGTAGTTAGGGGTGTTACAATATTATGAATATGATCTATATAAGATAGGGTAATATTTAGAAGATCATAGGTATTATCCAGTTCTATGGTCTTGTTTTGTAGTTGACCTTGTAGGCTCTCTATCTCTTGTTCATATGTTTTTATATTTTGGTCTATATTTCTAAGTGACTTATCTGTTGACTCTTTCTCTTCTCCATAGCCTTTGAGATAGTTTGTATAGTTTTCTTTTTCGCTATTAAAATGATTGAATGTAGCTTCATCATCGGAAAGCCCGCTAACATAGTTTTTTAATCTTTCGAGCACACCTAACGTAACCTGTACAGAGTGGTTAGCTTTCTGGAGCTTCAAAGTAGTGTCATTTAGTTGTACATGTAATTCTTTTTCGTGATTTTGAGTAATAGTAAGAGTAGTTGTTAATAAGTCAATCCTATTTTTCAATAACTTTATATCAAATTCTAGATTGAATACCTTATTTTTAAAGAAATCTCTATCCCTTGTTACTTCCTCTAGTTTAAGACTTAAACCACTATTTTCCTTTTTAAGGAATATATTTTGTTCTTCAAGTACTCTATTTTGATGTTGAAGTAATGCGGTTGTTTCTGATATATTTGTTCCTAATGTTTTAATGTTATGGTTCGGTATACAGAAAGCTGTATACATCATCTTTAAAGTTACTTCAATATTGTATAATGCATTTGAATTATGGATACTAACACAATAATCTTTTCCGGAAGAAGATTGATGATGACAAATCATTTGGTATAGTGTTGTAAGACGAGTTAATCCCCACTTATCTATATCCTTTACATTAATCATACATATGGTGTGTATCTCCGGGCCAAATATTTCATATTCACTATATGTAGTATTATGAAATTTAATTACATCGGTTGTATTATTTTTACTTGATGGATATATGATAACTTGAGGCAATATACCTGAAGTAACGTTCGAATAGGTTGCTAAAGAACAATATTGGTCTATGAAAGACAACAGCTTAGTATTATAATTAACCGATGGTTCCGTGTAATACTTCATGCTGAAGTATATGTCAGAAGTACATGCATGCACCAAATCTGTAGCGTTGGGAGAATAAACTCTTCTATTTAATAAGATAATAAAGAAGTTATACATAATTTTTAATTTAAATATAGTGTTGTGGAATATTTCTGCATTTTAGCATTCCTTATTACCGTAATTTTACGCTTAAAACCATAAGAGCACCCCTTTGATCTGTCAACAGTTTTCTGGACATTTTTTTAAGAGATTTTTCGAATTTCTTCGTATTGCATTTCGTATTCCATTGGTGATAAATAATAACATTCAAATTTCAATGAATGGCAAGGGCAGAAGTATCGATAATATTGCTATCGAGAGATTTTTTAGAACCTTAAAATATAATTGTATTTTCATTAATGATTTTAAAAATATTAAACAACTTAAAGACGGTATTAGGGATTACATGGATAAATATAATTATAAAAGATTTCATTCGAGTATTGGTTATCAAAAACCTATGAATGTTTATCTGCATTATATACAAAATTATAAACAAATTGCTGCTTAAAAAATGCAATAAAGAGGAAACAAAATTAGTGAAAATTTGTCTTGTAATTTCAGGTCAGTATCGGATTAGGTTTGGGACTTGCAGTTGTCAAACAATTTATCCAGGATTTGCATGGAGAAATTGATATTAGTAGTGAGGAAGGTAAAGGCACAACGTTTGTCTGTAATATACCAGTAAAGCTCCCATTACTTAATGGCTTTATTTATGATGCGAACTAAATTTCAAACAAGAGCATTGATAAGTTCGGAACTTACATAGTACTCAAAAGACACTTGCGGTAAATGCTAGTACTACATGGCTGTTTATGTTACAATTTGTTGAAGCAAATTTTATGTAACTATCTCACCAAACAATATGACCATTAAACTTTCTGATACCAATGCAGTAACCCAAAACGCAATTATTGCTTCATTTAGTAATAAACCGCCTAGAATGAGGGTAGGTACTGATAATTTTAAGACTTTATTGTTAAATAGTGATGTATTTGTTGATAAAAGTTTGATGATCCAAGAACTACTAGAAGATAGTGGAGACGTTATTCTCATTACGCGACCACGGCGCTTCGGTAAGAGCTTAAATATGGATATGCTACGTAAATTCTTTGAAATAGAAGTGGATCAAAATGGTATACCTTTACCGCAAGAGCAGCGAATAAATGATAAACTATTTGTTGGTGGTGAAGTCGACTTAGGGCTAGCTAGCGGTAGAAAGAAATTACTTAAAAAGCTACAAATAGCCCAGTATCCAGATATTATATATGATTACCAAGGTCGATTCCCAGTAATTTTGATAAATTTTAAGGACGTTAAGGGTAGTAGTTACCAAGAGATTGAAGCAGGCATTAAGACTCAAGTGATAGAACTATTTGTAAATCATCGTTACTTAAAACGTTATATAACAGAAGATGCTACTTTACTAGATGATGTACAAAAGAAGAAGTTAAATCGCTATTTTACAGGAGATTTTGATATAGAAGATCTAAAAACTAGTATCAGGTTCTTAAGCGACATACTTTTTAAACATTTTGGCCAAAAAGTCTATGTTTTGATCGATGAGTATGACACACCGATCAATAGTTCATACGTTGAATTTGGCAATAAACCACAAGAATTTGAAGACGTACTAAAAATATTTCGTAGCATGTTTGGTAGTGCCTTAAAGAGCAATCCTTATGTAGAGAAAGGTGTAGTTACCGGCATATTACGTATTGCTAAGGCTAATTTGTTTTCTGATTTGAATAATGTTAGTGAATATACGCTACTTGATGAAGAGTTCTCTAAAGTTTACGGGTTTACTCAAGGTGAAGTAGATGAATTACTGACAAAGGTACCTCTTGAGATAAAGGCTGAAAAAATTAAAGATTGGTATAATGGTTACACATTTGGTGGGGAGGTCATCTATAACCCATGGTCAATTATGCAATGTCTAGCACATAAAGGCAAGCTAAGACCTTACTGGCTTGATAGTGGAGGGACGAGCCTTGTTGATAAAGCGCTATTATCAGACGAAAGACAGGAAGATTTACAGAATTTGGCTGCTGGCAAAAGTATAGTATCACCTATTAGTAGGCGAATCAATTTCAGTGATATTAACACGCGGTCAGGGCTATTTAGTCTATTGTTGTTTAGTGGTTATTTAAATCCCACTGCCATTGAGCCAACAGAGGATATATATGAATTATCGGTGCCTAATAAAGAGCTAAAGCATATATATAATGCAAGGCTGTTACAATGGGTCAGCGATAAATTAAAGATCGACAGTTCTCTCTATTATCCTTTTGTAAGTTTATTACCTGCTTGCCGGCTAGAAGAGTTTAAAGACAAACTACAGGAATTACTGAGAAATGCTACTAGTTTCCATCAAACAGGCGAAAAAAAAGCAGAAGTTTTTTATAGTGGTTTTATGCTGGGTTTGATTAATATGTTAGCCTTTGGTTATATAATAGATAGTGACAGAGAGACTGGTAGCGGCCGAGCTGATATTATCCTCATTCCTCAAGTAGGTAAGAATGAGAATGCAATTATCATTGAATATAAAGTCTGCAAAACTTCGGAAGATTTAGAAGCTACGGCAAAAGCCGGGTTAAAGCAAATAATAGATAAGCAATATGACGCCAAAATAAAAGAGCAAGCTCACGTTAAAAAAATTATCAAAATCGCTTTGGCTTTTTGTGGTAAGGAAGTTGTCATGCAATATCAAATCGATGACTCTATTCGTACCTAGTCTAGACATTGTCTTCATTCTCAGTGTTGATTCTGAATTCATGAATAACCGCAGGTACATCCACTTAAAACTATTAGTAAACAGTTAACCATTAGCCTTAGGCATTTGTTTTAGCAGCCCGGTGCTTTTTAGCTAATAATTTATGGGGACCTAGGGTAGTTTTAGATAATTGTATAAACTCCTTTAGCATAGGATGCTGCTTATTCTGTTCGTTCATAGCAAATAATAGGAATCCTGCAAGGAGCTGATCATCAATAATCATGGCATTACAACTATTGACAATCTCTAATAAATCCTCTTTGCGGGTTACGAGTACCTTCTGTTTTTTCTCCTCAATTTTCTTCAGTTTTTCTAGTGCGGTTATCGGGTCTCTTGGCATAATATATTCTCCTGTATTTTAATAGAATAATCAATAATATTGTGGTACAATTTAGTATATATAACAGTACATTATATATCAAGAAAAAGATTCAAATGTTAGGGGAAATAAGAAAAATAATATACAAAATATTACATATTTTGTCAAAGAAAGTTGCTTTTGTTCTTCGAAAAAACTATAAGTTTAGTTCCGTGTTAATAGGCTGAAAATGCTGGTTCAGAGAAAAAGTTTCAGTAGCAGTAAGTGATAATAATCATTGTTTGAGTTTCAAGGTAATCTTAAGTAGCGATACAGTTTGCAAGAATAGAGATAGTAAGTCGAAGTACAGGAGGTAACGCTTGCTGTAAAGGATCTTATAATGCCCGCATGAAAATCAAAGATACACAAAGCAATATTACCTATAATTTTCAGCATAAGAGCGATAATGTTTACCACGAAATATTACTGCCAAGTTACGTAGATGCTAAATTCAAAGATCCAGCCATCCTCATGAACGAGGTAGAGCCCCATATTATAGTCAGCTTTGTGATTAAGCAGCACTTTCACCATCGGTATATTAACACTCTTACGATTTTAAAATTATTTTTTTATTTTAACACTTTTGCTCCTTAATATTAACTATTTTATTTTGTAATAGGTTAAAAAGCTACACATATATACTTGGGACAACTTTAAACTGATTTTAGGTGCCTATCCACTGTCTTATTTTGTTATATCCTTGCTATATAACTCTTTACTTGTCTTATAACAAGAAGAAAACTCTTTTCTATTAACGCAATCAGAATTAAATACTATTGGCACCTACAATCTTGTATTGGTAGAAAATTACTTGGTCACCTAAAGTTTGACATTACCCAAAATTCCATTATATATTTCGACTTGAGGATGGAGCACTGTTTCTCCGATGTTGCTGTCCTACAGCTTCGGTATTTTCTAATCTACTGTTACTCGCAACGCCACTAGTGGAAGGAGGAGCCAAAACATTAGCTAATAAAGATTTAGCCTCTTGTGCATCTGCTGCAGAAATAGTATTTACTAATTTATTTGATGGGTGTTGGGCATCTTTTACTGGATTAGATGGTTGTTGTTCTGCCGCATATTTTGCTGCCAGCAATGCGATTAAACTGCTAGCTCCTACTGCGGCAACTATAATTCTATATTCTTCCAAATCTGGAATAACTCTAGTATTTGGTAAATATTCTGGTTGTAGTTTATTAAAGCTTTGATTAAGAGAGGCTATTATCTTCTGCTCTTCGAGGGTAATTTCTGGTGGCTTCTCAATCTTTGCTATCCAACTCCCTTCAAACAAAGTTTCAAGTAAGTCAGGATTATTTTGATTCTTAACAGAAGAATATAATTCTTCTACTAATTTATTATCAAATTCTGTAAGTGTCATACTGTTTTTTGTAATTTCTATCTGGTTTATTACTTCTTTAGCTTGTCCTGCCAGGGAATTTGCATAGTGATTATCTAATTCTCCATCTATGGCTTTTGCCCTAGTAACTAATGAAGTTATTACTCCGGGAGGACAGGTACTTAGATTTTCCGCATAAGTGTTAGCAGCCATAACAATAGTTTCAGCTAAATCAAAATATCTCTGTTCTCGCCAAGTATCCTCTAGGTTTAAACCACTAATATTACTAAACATATCTTCTATTGTTTTAGAGTCAGTATTTGCCAACAATTTATACACTTCCTGCCTATTACCTAATTTCTCTAGTGTTACTTCTTGCCCTAATTTTTCCTGGATCATAGACAGTTTATTAACTAATAATTCAGGATTCTTCTCACATAATGTTACAAGCAGTGCTTGTTTATCCTGAAGTGGAATTTCGATAGTATCGATCAATCTTGTGACAAGACCTATCATTATAGGGATAGTAATCGTCTTATCCTTCTTACCCGTCTTAACATTCTCATACTCATATTGATATGCTGTTGTCGCATAATATCCCTTCTTATTTAAGTATTGGGTTTGTAACCTTTCACTTGCGGTATTAATAGTTTTTTTTACAAACGATTTATCATCAAGTAGATCTGGATTCTGATCTTCCCCGGTTCTCATAGTAATTTTTTTCCCACTTTCAGTTAAACTCAGCAAACTTACTTTAAGTGAATTAGGGTTAAATCCAGCTAGTTTGTTTTGGAATGATTTTACTGCTGCTGATACTTGTTTTTCATCTTGGCCGTAAAACTCTATTAATTCTGCCACAGTAAAATTAATGGGGTCCACTACTTCCGTTAAATGCACTCCTTGCCGATCCGCAGTGATATTTCCGATACTTCCTCTTTGATCTGAAACAGGGGCTGGCATTGGAATTAGCCCCTTATGAAACAGCCATTGTTGCATTCTTGGTGAGTCAGGATGGAAATGCCCTATTGAAGTTCCGTGCAGATCGGGTGAGTTAATAAGAACTGGATAGTCATTATTTAGTATATATTCTACCCACTTATCATCGCGGCCTCTTACTAGTGCAAATACATCATTTTGAATTTCTTCAGGAGTAATATTAGGATTCCTATTCTTTTGTTGCGCCAAAGAGCAAAATACTGTTGCGGGGCCACCCCCTTCAAAAGAACAATTTGTTAATTTACCTAACTCCTCCGCCTCTTTAGGACCTAGCTGGTTATCCGATATATCAAGGCTATTGAGTTTCATTTTGGATATAGCCTCCGCCGCTTTAGGACCTAGATTGTTATGCGATATATTAAGGCTATTGAGGTTCGTTTTGGCTATAGCTTCCACTCCCTCAAGACCTATGTCGTTACGCGATATATTAAGGATAGTGAGGTTAGGTATTTTGGATATAGCCTCTGCCCCTTTAGGACCTAGGTTATTACTCGATATATTAAGGCTAGTGAGCTTCATTTTGGATATAGCTTCCACTCCCTCAAGACCTACGTTGTTAAAGCTTATATCAAGGTTATGGAGTTTCATTTTGGCTATAGCCTCCACTCCCTCAAGACCTACGTTGTTAGAGCTTATATCAAGAGTAGTAATATTACTATTGTTTATGGAATCTACTAATGAGTGAAGTGAGTCTACTTTAATATAAGACTTACTTAAGTTAAGTGTTGTAATATTAGGATTATTTTTTATAAATTCACCTAGATCTTTTACGCGCTCTTCGTATTCTGAATTACAAAATATTCCCCATTTACCGGAAAGATCTAAAACCTGATTATTTTTGATATATTTATTGAAATTAATCGTCGACATTTTTACCTCTTGAATTACTTAACAAATTTTATTTTAACTAGAGGACTAGTCAACCTATCTACTTAAAAAAATTAACTAATTGTATCACAAATTAGCTAATATTAAAGATAATTAACATTTACTATTAACTATTTTATTTGGTAATAGATTAAAAAGTTACACATAGATACTTGGAACAATTTTAAACTTATTTTACTACTATCCTATGATTTCTCTGCATCTCTGCTACATTCTGCATCTCAAGTTTGATTTCCTTGCCTATTGTTGATTCCTGATTAATATATCGCAAAATCTGGTTCTACTTAAGTGATAATTAGGATTAAATTTATTGTGCATGGTTTGGAAATCTATTGTTATTTTTTACTCAATTGCTGTAGAGCAGATTTTGTGGCTGTAGGTAATGAAAGTTTCTAGTCCTTGTTGTTTATATATTTGCAGAGCGGTGGTGATATTTTCTGCTGAGCCAAATCTTTCTAATGATTTTATTGCATTTTGGAAATTTTGTAGCGTCTGAGAATTAGTAGCAGTTGCTACCTTGGATAATTCGAGTTCAATAGATTTGATCTGGTTATTTTTATGACCAAATGCTAATTTCTCAATTTCTGGTACTAATAGTTCTCTGATTGGTTCTGGTCCTTGAGCCTTAAGAATATCATTAACATCTCCAAGCTCTTTAGGCATTGTGATTGAGACTATAGCGCCTTGATTCTCTAATGCTTCTTTAGCTTTGGTTATTGTTGTTAAAGTTGGGGCATCCGGACCATCATTATCGGCAGCGATTATGATCCGTTCGTTTGTTTGGGGGTGATAATTTTTGATATTACTAACTCCAAGGCTACAGAGGATTTTACCTTTGACCCCGGCTTCTTGCAGGCTTAGAGCTGTTTCTACTCCTTCTGCGATAATGGTGATATTGTGGGTTTGTTCGTCACCACGTTGAATTTCTACAAAAGAACCGCTAATTTTACCAAAGGAGCGTTTACCCGCTGCAATATCAGCTTTAGCTCCTGTTTCTTTGTTTAAATATATTGATTGACCGCCGGTGATTTTGCCTTTGTTATCGCGAGTAAAAGCAATTAGGGTTGGATAATGTTGTTTTGTTGTATTATCTCATATCATACTGGTTCGGAGGCTTTGGCTTAGATGATATTTTGTTAGTATTATTTCAATTCCACGATGTTCGGATAAATATTTTCTTGCTATATTATCTGGCGTGGAATATTTGAGAGAATTGGATTTATCATATAAATCTTGTGCGTATTTGATTTTTGCTTCTTCAACATATTGTTCCTTTTGTCCTTGAGTTTTTGCTTTTTGATAAAATTGATCGGCTGCCAAATCTTTTAGCCAGGTTGCTTTATCTTCGGAGATACGAGGTATGCCCACCATATCTTGGAAGTATTTTTTTGCTTGAACAAAATCACAGTTTTTCTCCCTTTGCAATGTAAATAAGTCTCCCCCGCTATCGTTACTAAAATCGTGCCAGATACCAGCTTTGCTACCCGTAATTTTCATCACTATTTTCCCATTTTCTCCCCAGCGTAGCGTATGGTTATTGGATAAATATTTATTTGGTGACCCCAGAAGCGAATAAGCTACTCTTTCTACTCGAAGGGAGAGTTGGCGCTTTAAATCAGCCATTTCTTGCCTGCGGTTTAGCTCAGAAAGATATTGCTTATGGGAAGAGGAAGTATAAGTGGGGGGAGGAGTACTGCTATGGTTACTATTAGCTTTCAGATCATTCTTAACCTTTGTTATTTCTTGCTGACCGACGGCTATTTTTTTACTTATCTCCAGTTGGTGTTGATAGTTCTCGTTAATTTTATAATTGTTATTGGCAAGAGGTTCTGTAGTTAAATCTACAACCGTGCCAACGTCATCAACTATGATTTTAAAATTTCTTGTGCATAATTTGAGAGCACTAACAGGTAATTATATTCCACAATGCTATTTTGCGATTTTTTACATATTTCCTCCTGTTGGAAGATCATCGCTTGGTGATCATCTTGAGTATATTTCCGGCAAAACTTATCTTGATACTGCGCAAGAGATAGATTCATTAAGTTTTGAGCATAAGTGATTTGTGCCTTTTGCAGGTTAGAATGCTCATGTTTCTCTTTTATTTTGTATTCATATTGCGAATATTCTTTTTGTATTTTTTCGAGCTTCAATAAGTTTTTATACTGTATATAAGTTTATTCTTCTATACAGAATAAACAACACCATATCTTAAAGGAGTTTATACAATTAGCCAAAACCACCCTAGATCCGAGTGCATTATTAGCTAAAAAGCACAGGGGGGTTAAAAAGAGTCAATCGATCTGATACTGCATGGCCACTTCTTTGCCTGCGAAAGCCATGGAAATCTTTATAATCTTTTTAACATGAGTTTGTTCCTTTAGTTTAGTATCATATTGCTTATCTATAATTTGCTTTAATCCTATTTCTGCAATAGATTCTAACTCTTCCGAAGTCTTAGCTATTTTATACTCAATGATAATGGCACTGTCATGTTTCCCAATTTGCGGTATTAAGATAATATCTGCCCTCCCGCTACCGGTTTCCCTTTCGCTGTCTATTATATAACTTGCAGACAAGGTATGAACTAAACCAAGCATAAAACCACTGTAAAAGAGCTCTGCTTTTTTCCCACCTGTTTGGTGAAAACTAGTTGCGCCACTTAGTAATTCCTGCAATCTCTCTTTAAATTCTTCTAGTCTAGCGCTGGGTAGTAAAGTAACAAAAGGATAATATAGCGAACTATCAATCTTTAATTTATTGCTTACCCACTGTAATACCCTTGTTTCATATATATATTCTACTTCTTTGTTAGGCACAGATAATTCATAAATATTTTTTGTAGGTTCCAAGGCGGTCGGGTTTAAATAACCACTAAATAATAATAGACTAAATAATCCGCCCCGCGTGTTAATATCAGCAAAACTTATTTGCTTGGTAATAGGAGAAATAATGCTTTTCCTAGCAGATAAATTTTGCAAATCTTCTTGTATTTCATCTGATAATAATGCCTTATCAACAAGTGAAGTTCCACCGCTATCTAGCCAATAATGATCAAGCTTACCTTTATGCGCTAAACATTGCATAATGGACCATGGATTATAGATTATTTCTCCACCAAATGTGTAACCATTGTACCAATTTTTAATCTCTTCAGGACTAGTTTTGGTTGGTACTTTTGTTAATAACTCATCAACTTCTGTTTGAGTAAAACCATAAAACTTAGAAAAATCTTCATCTAGTAAAGTATATTCACTAACATTATTCAAATCTGAGAATAAATTAGCTTTAGCTACTCGTAATATGCCGGTAATTACTCCTTTCTCTAAATATGGATTGGTTTTTAGGCTGCTCCCAAACATACCGCGGAATAATTCAAGCACCCGCTCGAATTCTTCTGATTTATCACCAAATTTAATGTACGAGCTATTGATCGGGGTATCATACTCATCGATTAATATGTAAACTTTTTGGCCAAAATGCATAAAAAGTAATTCACTTAAAAATTTTAAACTAATTTTTAGATCATCTGTACTCAGCTCTCCTGTAAAGTATTTCTTCAGCTCCTTTTTTTGTACCTCTTGCAGTAATCCTGTATTGTCTCTTATGTATTGTTCTAAGTATTGGTGCTGTAAAAACAAACCTATAATTTGTCGTTTTATTCCATTCTCAATCTCCTGGTAACTACTACCTTTCACATCCTTAAAGTTTATGGAAATAACAGGAAATTGACCTTGATATTCAGATATAATATCTGAATGCTGTGCTATTTGAAGTTGTTTAAGTAACTTCTTCCTACCGGTTGCTAATCCTAAATCTACTCTACCTCCAACAAACAATTTATCATTAACCCTTTGCTCGAGCGCTAAACAATCGCCATCTTCATCCACTTCTATTTCAAAGAACTTCTGGAGCATATTCATATTTAAGCTCTTACCCCAACGCCTTGGACGAGTAATGAGAATCACTTTACCACTATCTTGGAGTACTTCCATAATCATTAGGCTTTTATCAACAAATACATCGCTATTAACTACTAAATCATAAAATTCATCGGTACCTACCAGCATTCTAGGTAGCTTATTACCAGCTGGGAAAGGAGGAATAGCTTGATGTATTGAATTAGTATCCGAAAGGTTAACTGTCATATTAGTTGATTATATTTAAGAATTACTGCGCATCTTTAAACTATAACAAATTATAGCATAAATAAATTAGACCACTAAGTAATTTCCAGAAAATATTTTTTGCTGTAAGTTTATAAGGCTTACAGCAACTTGTTTTAACCTAACTAATCAGTGTTATTTGGTAGTTGTACCGGTATTTTACACTCAAGTAGTGGTAGTTTTACTCTCGATGCTGCTTAGCTCAATCTTCCCCTTCATTTCGTGGATCAACTGTTTTACGCACATTAACCCAAGACCCAAGCTTTTACATTGTATAGCAGAATCAACCCTTCCAATCTCTTCACACATATCTTGTTGCTTCTCTAGAGACATCCCAATTCCAATATCGTGGACCATAACTTGTAATATCCGACCTCTATCATCTTGTTCTAAATTATCAAAATCGTGGGCATCCGCGGAACTTCTAGCAGGAAATAGATTAGCAGTAATGACCACCATCCCTTCTTCGGTAAATTTGATACTATTGCCAACTAACTGGTCCAATATTGCTTGCAATCTATAGCTATCCCCAATAACATGTCTAGCATTTCATAATGCACATTAGACACAAGTCTTATCCCCTTATTCAATGCTGCAGCTCCAGCTTTAGCTATTGATTGTTCCACTAATTTCTTGGGGTTAAATGCTTTCGACACTATAGAAGTGAGTCCAGAGTTAGCTGTAAAGCATTCATGCACGTCATTAGAATAATCAAGAAGCGCTTTAGCACAATCTAGAATAGCAGCCCAATGGTTTTTTACTTCCGCGTTTTGCTCTATTTCATAAAGCTTAGTTACTTGCTCCAAAATTCCCTTACCAGGCACATTGATACTATTGCTAATATTCTGTAAGTGCATTTTAGTTATTTCAGCTGTTTGTAACTTTGCTTTTATTTCTTGTAATTTTAGGTTTTTAAATTTAGTAATATCAACATAATTCTCGTGATAGCCAATTATATCAGTGTTTTGGCTGGATGCTGGAGCCAGCGTGGCAAATATTGGAGAAAGTTTAATTATCCATCCCTTTTCTGCAGTCTGATTTTGCTCTTGTTGTTGATTTTTCACATTATCTGTCATAAAATGTCTCTACCATTGGTTAAAACAAAGGGAAGCACAGAGGTTAAAGTATTAAATTTTCTAGTTTTAATTTAACCTCTGTGCTTGCTACTACATTCGTGTCGCATCATCAGCAGAGATATCAGCATTATTTTTAAGATCACACCATTCTGGAGGAACAAAATTGCCAACGAAATTATAGAAGATAGTATCATTTTGGTTACTATTAGCAGAGGTATAAGCGACAGTAAAAGAGGAAGAGTTGACTAATTGCTGCATACCCCCTCCGCCTGAACATCAGATCCAGTAGACTTCTTGCATAACCTAGGATATAGGATAAAATGATAAGATTTCAGGAATTTTATCATATGAGATATGAAGAACTTAAAAAGTTTGGAGAAGAAGAATTTAGACGTTTAACAGGGGTTAAGAAGAATACTTTTGCAAGAATGACTATTATTTTAGAAGAAGCAGAAACAAAGAAGAAAAGATTTGGGGGCAAACCAAACCATTTAAGTATAGAAGAGAGGTTATTGATGGCCCTAGAATATATAAGGGAATATAGAACATATTTTCATATATCAGCTTCATATGGAATATCTGAAAGTAGTTGTTATCGGAATATAAAATGGGTAGAAGATACTTTAATTAAGCATCCGGATTTTGCTCTTCCTGGTAAGGAAGCTTTAGTTAAAAGTGATATGACGTATGAAACCATTCTAATTGATGCCACAGAAAGTCCTATCCAGCGTCCAAAAAAAGACAAAAACGCTACTATTCAGGTAAGAAGAAAAGACATACTTTAAAAACTCAGCTGGTAGTAGACAAAAAGACAAAACAAATAATATGTACAAATTATGCAAATGGTAAACGACATGATTTTAGGTTATTTAAGGAATCCAAAATTAATATCCATCCTGATACTAATGTAATTACCGATACTGGATATCAAGGGTTACAAAAGATTCATGCTAAATCTGAGTTACCAAAAAAGAAGACTAAAAAAAATCCATTAACAAAACAAGATAAGAAAAATAACCAAAAACTGGCAAGTACCAGGGCCCTGAATGAAAATGTTATCGGCATGCTAAAACGTTTTAAAATTATTGCTGATAAATATCGAAATCGACGTAAAAGATTTGCTCTAAGATTTAATTTAATCGCTGGTTTATATAATTGGGAACTAAATTATTAGGGTTATGCAAGAGGTCTAGTAAGGGTTTTTGAGCAATTTAAATAACCATAACTGTATTTAAAAGCAGCATATACGCAGCATATGACACTTTGAAGGAATTTAAGAAATGGCGCAAAGCCTGATATATATCTGGTGCCGCTAGCAGGAATCGAACCTGCGGCCACATCATTACCAATGACAAGGTTAAAGCTTTATTTGCCCGCTTAATACCGCATAACTCCAGCCTTTTTAAATTTCATAAATTTGTTAGACAGTTTTTATGCTCCCTATATGCTCCCTGCCAATTGAATAATCCGAGTTATCATTGCTCGAAAACCCTTAGCACATCTGATGTTCAGCTGGAGGGATTATGCACCCAATAGTCACCCCTTCTTTAGAGTTTTCTAATAATTGTCCTAACTATAGTGATAATAATGCTACTATCTTCTATAATTTCGTCGGTAATTTTGTACCACCAGAGTGGCGTGATCTTAAAAACCTTTGTGGAAAAGCTTTAAGTAAGACTTCTAAGCAATTATTGTCGCTAGTAGTTTTTCGCTTGCAGGTTTGTTATAATAGCGGTAATAATCTGGAAGATAATGAATTACAGGAATCGTACCATTTTTTTGAACAATCATTAGGGGTTTGTCAAAGGCGTATTAGGCAATGTATGCTTGAGTTGCAAGAAGGAGGTTTTATTCATTTGTATAATGCAACTGTAGTTAAGCAACATGTTAAATGTCGAAACACTCCATGCATAAAATTGACAAGAAATTTTCGCCCTTACCCGAAAAAATTTTCGCATGAAAGCGAAAAAAGTTTCAGCTCAACCCGAAAAAAATTTCAGCCACACAATATTATAGATATTAATAATAAATCTAATATATCTAGATCTAGCGAATCTGATTTTTTAAAAAATGTTCCTGAAGAAAATGAGCCAGTCCAGCCACAAGAGCAAAAATTCCCCCAAGAGCAAATAGAACAGCATCAAGAACAAGCAGAACCGCCACTAGCACCATCCTGTCAAGAATCACAATGTACTCTTCCTCCTAGCGAGGGGCAAGGGTTAGCAGAAAAGAGGATTAGCAACATTGAGGATATGACTAAAAAGGCTTACGCAGCTGAAACAACGTTAGCTGCTAGCCTTACCTCTGTGATACAGAAAATTTCTGATTTCAGCGCTAGTGAGATGGCAGTATCACCTTACTCTAGCACTTCAGCGCCTTTGAACAATAAGGGCTGGTTCAAAAGAAAAAAATTAGCAGATTTTTATCCACTAACTGAAGAAGATGCGGATTTACTGCAGATTAGATCAAATCGGGAGTTTAATCTCAACTTTATCAACAAATTGCTCTTAAAATTGGCAGATCAGTATCCTAATCATCAGTTTGGTAATAAAAAAGTGATGTTGAACTATATGACTAAAGCCTTGGTGCATGAATTCCGCGAAAGTATCAAGGTTAATAACAGCAATTTTCAATTCAAATTTAACGATCCTGAAAAACTAAAAGAGCAATATTTGGAAAAGATAGAACGCAGCACGGATACTAGCAAGCAGGCGCAATTAAAGAGGAAAATCGCAGGGGTATTTGAAGGTAATACCGCTTATGAGCTATTGACTTCTTGTGAATTTAAAGGAGTTAATCAAGATCAGTATCAACTGCAGTTACTAAAAGATATTGCCTTGTCAAAGCATATTCAGAACAAGATATTAGAGCAAGTACAAGCGGTTTATGGTAATAAAATTAAGCAGCTACAAATAATACCATTTAAGCCAGTTACAGCAGCCAAACAAGAGGAAAAAACTAAAGATAATGATCATCCTGATTTTTCAAGAATAAATAAGCTAGATCCAGCTTCAGTATGGTATAAAGTTAGGCAATCTTTGCTTGAAGCACATGGTCAAGATGCGGACAGCAGAATATTCAGTAAATTATCGGTGGTAGAAGAAGATACTATTACCAAAAAAATTGTTCTAAAACCAGAAACAGATTTTATTAGCTATTTGTTACATCACCGTTATATGAGCACCCTAAGGTTAGCATTTCAAGCACAAGGCTTTACTTTTGAGTTGCTTAGAAGTGACAAATAAATAACGAGTTATGAATAATACCATTTCCCAAAACTAAATTAGCTACTTAAGAGTACGAGTGTCGACGCGCCTAGGCGTACATATTAGTACGTGAGGAGCGGAGATCATGAAGTACGACGACGTGATGATTAGTTTTCGGGAATGGTATAATTTGTAATGATTACTTCATAAGAAGTTTTCCGTTTTTCTGGAATAGAATATTTTATATCTACCGTACGGATATTAAAGCCTTTATAGAGATCTCTGATAAATGGGGTATCACTATTAGAGATCATGAGTTTTACCCCTTTGCTATCTAATTCTTTAGCAAAATCGCGCAGTCTAATTTGCTCATGTTCGTCAAAGGGTAAGGTGGTATAAAATGTTTCACCTGATTGATGATAAGGTGGATCCAAATATACAAAATCATTTTTTTTGGGCTCTATGAAAGAAAAATCTATAGCGTAAATGTAGGTGTTGTTTAAAAAACTGCTACATTGACGTAGTCTGTTATCCAGATCAGAATTAGCATGAATTTTGCTCGAAAAGGACACCGCCAATTTACCATCTTTCTTTACGCGGTAGATACCTTTGAAGGCGTATCTATTAAGATATATAAACCTTGCAGTAATTTTGCTGGGATTGTTAATATTATTATCTCGGACTTGGTAGTAATATTCTTTTGAGTGATTTGCTTGATGGGATTCCAGTAATTTACTTACTTCACCTGGATCTTTTTTAACGGAATTATAGGACGTTACTAAATCAAGGTTAATATCAGACAAAAAGCATTTGTTAAACATGTGCTTTACTTAGAAAAACAATGCACCCCCACCAAGGAATGGTTCGTAATAATTATTTAACCCTGAGGGGATATGTTCAATTAGCTTATCAGTAATTTTTCTCTTACCACCAACCCATTGTAAAAATGGTTGAGGTTTATTAGAAGTAGGTAGCATAGTTTTGACCGTATAAATGATACCCAATTATATCATAAATGTAGCTGGAATGCTAGTGGTAATGCGGGTTACAGAGCTTTTTTCTGTGCTTTAGTGCATGATTGTCACTGTATTTTTTTGGGGGCTGTAAGAAATATCATTTCTTACATGTCTCTAATTTGCAGCGCTTTAGAGTTGTTGGTAAAAATCTGAACAGAGGGCTTCCGAAATCCTCTGTACTCCTCATATTAATGGTGATATCTCTGCTGATTAGATACTTACGCTAATGTAGTATTAAGTACAGAGGTTAAAATTGAAAACTACAAAATTTTAACTTATTAACCTCTGTGCTTCCCTTTGTTTTAACCAATGGTAGAGGTATTTTATGACAAATAATGTTAAAAATCAACAACAACAGCAAAATCAAACTGCAGAAAAGGGATGGATAATTAAACTTTCTCCAATATTTGGCACATTGATCCCAACTTCTGAGCATCACTCTGACGGAGATGGCGATCACGAGCAGTATGTCGATATTAGTAAATTTAAAAACCTAGAACTTGAATTACAAGAAATAAAAGCCAGGTTACAAACAGCTGAAATAACTAAAATGCACTTACAGAATATTAGCCATAGTATCAATGTGCCTGGTAAGGGAATTTTGGAGCAAGTGACTAGGCTGTATGAAACAGAGAAAGATCCTGAAATAAAAAATCATTGGGTTGTTATTCTCGATTGTGCTAAAGCGTTGTTAGACTATTCTAATGATGTCCATGAATTTTTCACAGTCAACGCTGGGCTCACTTCTATAGTTTTGCAAGCATTTAACCCAAAGAAATTAGTGGAGCAATCCATAGCTAAAGCTGGGGCCGCAGCCTTGAATAAGGGCATCAGATTAGTATCGAATATTCATTATGAGATGCCAGAGGTTGTTATTGGTGATAGTTATAGATTGCAAGCCATATTGGATCAGCTAATTAGCAATAGTATTAAATTTACTGAAGAAGGTATGGTGGTAATTACTGCTAATTTATTTCCTGCTAGAAGTTCTACAGCCACCCACGATTTTGATGGTTTGGAACAAGATGGTAACCGGATATTACAATTTATGGTCCACGATACTGGCATTGGTATCTCGCAAGAAAAGCAGCAAGATATGTGTGAAGAGCTCGAAAATTTTGATTCTGCTATGCAATATCAAGAATTAGGCTTGGGGTTAATGTGTGTGAAACAGTTGATCCACGAAATGAAGGGTAAGATTGAGCTGAGCAGTGAGGAAGGAAAAACTACTACTGTTGAGTGTAAAATACCGGTGCAATTGCCAAACAGTACTGATTAGTTAGGTTACAACATTGCTGTAAGCCTTACAATACTTACAGCAAAAAATTATTTGCTTAAATTACTTAGTGGTCTAATTTATTTATGCTATAATTTGTTATAGTTTAAAGAACTAAAATAATCCTCAAGTATAATCAAGTAATATGACAGTTAACCTTTCTGATACTAATTCAATACATCAAGCTATTCCCTCTATCCCTATTGGTAATAAGCTGCCTAGAATGTTAGTAGGTACCGATGAATTTTATGATTTGGTAGTGAATAGCGATGTATTCGTAGATAAAAGCCTAATGATTATGGAAGTACTCCAAGATAGTGGTAAAGTGATTCTCATTACCCGTCCAAGGCGCTGGGGTAAGAGCTTGAATATGAATATGCTCCAGAAGTTCTTTGAAATAGAGGTAGATGAAGATGGTAGGCCTTTACCGAACGAGCAGAAGTTAAATAACAAGCTATTTATTGGTGGTACAGTAGATTTAGGTATTAAAGGTAAAAGGACTCTTAAACCGTTAAAGATTAGCGCTAATGAATATGCCATGGCTCAACAGGGTAATTATCCAGTTATCTCAATAAACTTTAAGGATGTGAAAGGTAATAGTTACCAGGAGATTGAGAATGGAATAAGGAAGCAAATTATTAAATTATTTGCGAATCATTACTACTTAAGACGTTATCTAATGAAAGATATAGAGCTGCTAAATAATGCTCAAAAAGAAATATTAGAACGGTACTTCGCGGGCACGTTTGACCAGGAAGACCTTAAAGATAGTTTAAAATTTTTAAGTGAATTACTTTTTATGCATTTTGGTCAGAAAGTTTATATACTAATTGACGAGTATGATACACCAATTAATAGTGCATACCGTAAATTTGGCCACAAGCATGAAGAGTTTGAACAAGTGCTTGAACTATTCCGTGGAATATTTGGTAGTGGCCTTAAAACTAATACACGTTTAGAAAAAGGAGTAATTACTGGCATATTACGAATAGCCAAAGCTAATTTATTCTCAGATTTAAACAACGTAAGTGAATATACTTTATTAGATGAAGATTTTTCTAAGTGCTATGGTTTTACTCAAGATGAAGTAGATGGGTTACTCACAAAAGTACCAACTAAAACGGATCCAGAGAAGATTAAAGATTGGTATAATGGTTATACTTTTGGTGGAGAAATAATCTATAATCCATGGTCAATTATGCAATGTTTAGCGCACAAGGGTAAGCTTGACCATTACTGGTTAGATAGTGGGGGGACGGGGCTAGTTGATAAAGCATTATTGTCCGATGAAATACAAGAAGATTTGCAAAATTTATCTGCTAGTAAAAGCATTATTTCTCCTATTACCAAGCAAATAAGTTTTGCTGATATTAACACGCGGGCTGGATTATTTAGCCTATTATTATTTAGTGGTTATTTAAATCCAACTGCCCTTGAGCCAACAAAAAACATTTATGAATTATCTGTGCCTAACAAAGAAGTAGAATATATATATGAAACAAGGGTCTTGCAGTGGGTAAGTAATAAATTAAAGATTGATAGTTCGCTATATTATCCTTTTGTTACTTTACTGCCAGCTGGACGACTAGAAGAATTTAAAGAGAGATTGCAGGAATTACTAAGTGGTGCAACTAGTTTTCACCAAACAGGATGGAAAAAAGCAGAGCTCTTTTACAGTGGTTTTATGCTGGGTTTAGTCCATACCTTATCTGCAAGTTATATAATAGACAGCGAAAGGGAAACCGGTAGCGGGAGGGCAGATATCATCTTAATACCTCAAACTGGGAAACATGACAGTGCTATTATTATTGAGTATAAAGTAGCTAAGACTTCAGAAGAGTTAGAATCTATTGCAGAAATAGGATTAAAGCAAATTATAGATAAGCAATATGATACTAAAATTAAGGAACATAAACACGTTAAAAAGATTATAAAGATTTCCATAGCTTTCTGTGGTAAGGAAGTGGCCATGCAATATCAGATCGATTGATTCTTTTTTACCGCCCGAGGCTTTTTAGCTAATAATTTACGGGGATTGATAATAGTTTTGGCCAGCAGCGTGAACTCTTTTAAAATAGGATGTTGTTTATTGTCTTCATTCATAGCAAATAGTAGGAATCCTGTAAGGAGTTGATCATCAATAGTCATGGCATTGCAGCTATTAATGATTTCTAATAAATCTTCTCTGCGAGTTACGAGTATCTTCTGTTTTTTCTCCTCAATTTTCTTCAGTTTTTCTAGGGCTGTTACCGGATCTCTTGGCATAATATATTCTCCTGCATTTTAACAAAATAAAATAATATCTTGGTACAGTTTAGTATATATAATAGTACAATTATGTCAAGAAAAAGACTTAGATAATATACAAAATATTACATTTTTTATCAAAGATAAGTTGCTTTTGTTCTTCGAGCAAACTATACACTTAGTTCAGTGTTAATAGGATGAAAATGCTGGTTCAAAGAAAAAGTTTTGTAAAGCTTGTATCTACTACACCCTCCTATCTTTCCTATTAGAATTTACTTGGGTTTTAGACAAAATCTTATAATAAATAACGCTAGTAAATAGCTAAAAACATGTAACATAATTACCGTAAATTATCTAATAAATAGTACAAATAAGGTGCATTTTTGTACTTTATTACTTGACTGAATTGTACCCTATTATACAATAGACTGTATGGAGGAATAAACTTTGTACGATGTTTTTATTTCAACTGACAAAGGTAATAATATGACTAATATACATTATAATAATTTATTGAAGCTCGAAAAAATCCAAAAGGAATATTCGCAATATGAAGAACAAATAAAAGAGCAATATGAGCATTCTAACCTACAAAAAGCACAGGTGAGTTATGCACGAGACTTAATGAACCTATCGCTTGCTGAATATCAAAATAAATTTTGCCTGCAATATACTGAAGCTGATCACCAAGCGATGCTCAGCCAACAGCAGGAAATATGCGAAAGGTTGAAAAGTAGCATCCTAGAAAATAATCTTGAGATCACAAAATATTTACAGAAATTACGCGAATTAAATATAGCATCACAGGAATATAATTACCTGTTAGTGCTCTCAAACTATGCAAAAGAAATCTTGCAATTAAGACAAGGGATTTCAAAAATTAAACCAAGAATAAGTGCCCTTAACACTGATATAGCCTTGTATCTTGATATTGTCTTTAGTGAGAAACTATAAGATACTTAAGGGCACTTAAGTAAGAAGGCTAGATATACTGTGTATAGCCTTAGGACAAAGATCCTGTCGTTTAGATAAGTAACTAGCCTTCATCTACTCATTGAAGATCGGACGGTGTCTTAGGTCTTGAAGTTTACATCAATGAACCTGTATTTACAAGGTAGGTCTTTGAGTATTTCATTAATTATTAACATAAATAGTATTATATGGACAGTATAATTTTAGGTATAGATATTTCTAAACAAACATTTGATGTAGCATTGTTAATTAATAACAAAATAAAAACTAAAAAATTTGATAATAATTCCAAAGGTTTTAGTGGGTTAATAGAGTGGTTAAAAACTAAAGAAATTGATACTGCTCATGCATGTATGGAAGCTACTGGCTCTTATGGCTTAAAGTTAGCTCAATATCTTTATGATAAGAATTTTAAAGTTAGTGTAGTAAACCCTGCTCGTATCAAAGGTTTTGCAATGAGCAAACTTTGTCGTGTTAAAACTGATAAAGTAGATAGCGAATTAATAGCCCAATTTTGTATAGCAATGAAGCCTGACCTTTGGCAACCACTACCTTCTCATATCCATGAATTACAACAATTGGTAAACCGTTTAGATGCTTTAATTGCCATCAAAAATCAAGAAACTAATCGGTTAGAAGCATCATCTGATATAGTTACTGTAAATGTTCAAGCTCATATTAAATTTTTGAATGAACAGATCAAAGAAATAGAACAGCTAATTAGCAATCATATCAAAAACCATAAAGAGCTCGATGATAAGGGTACTCTTCTTGCTTCAATTCCAGGAGTAGGAGAAAAAACAATAGCCGTAGTTCTTGCTTTCTTATCTAATATAGAGAATTTTGATTCTGTAAAACAAGTAGTAGCATTTGTTGGCCTCAACCCCAAACAGCGTCAATCTGGTACTTCAGTACGGGGAGCTAGTAGAATATCAAAAACAGGTTGTTCAGATTTACGTAAAGCTTTTTATATGTAGAAGTCAAGATTTGATCTTACAGACACTATAAATTTTGCACCTGATTGTCAGTTAAATTTTGACTGTCAGATATATATTCAAGGTACAAGATTTCATTATTCTTTTCAACAGCTAATTTTTTACTATCTTGAAAAGTTTGCATAGGGGTTTTACCATAACAATATTTTCCTGAATGTGGCCTTTCATGATTGTAATACTCTAACCAAATATCAAGATCTAGCTGTAAATCTTCAAGGGATGTATAAATCTTTTTTCGCATAGCTGTATCAAAGAATTCCTGTTTCATAGTTTTGTTAAAACGCTCACACATACCATTGGTTTGAGGCGAGTAAGCGCGAGTAACAGTATGTTCTATACCTTCGATGCTTAAGAATAACTCAAAAGCATGATGCTCTATATTGCCTTTATATTCGCTCCCCCGATCAGTAAGGATACGTAAGATAGGTATCCCTTGGTCCTCATACCATGGTAATATCCGGTCATTGAGCATATCAGCACTCGTCAGCGCTGTTTTCTCAGTATATAGTTTAGCATCTGCTACTCTGGTATAGCTGTCGATAAAGACCTGAGAATAAACCTTACCTATACCTTTAAAATTGCCAACATAATATGTATCCTGGCACCCTAAATAACCTGGATGCTGCGTTTCTATCTCACCATGGGCTTCTTTCTCATTACGACGCTTCTCTAATACTTGTAACTGGGCTTCGGTAAGAACAATACCATCTTGAGCCATCTTAGCTTCTAATGCTTTAAGCCTTTTATTGATATTGTTTAAATCATTACGCAACCAAATTGATCTTACCCCACCAGGTGATACAAGAACACCTGTCTTCTTAAGCTCATTTGATACTCTCAGTTGCCCATATGCTGGATATTCTACAGCCATATCCACAACTGCTTTCTCCACACGTGGATCTACTCTATTAGCTATTATGGGCTTCTTCCGACTTATTTCGTATAGGGCTTCTTCTCCTCCAGTTTCATATAATTCTTGAAATCTATAGTAACTATCTCTACTATATCCCATAGCCTTACATGCTGCTGATACATTGCCTAAACTCTTTGCTAGCCCTAATAACCCTAGTTTGGGCTTTATTATTTTTTGATTTAAGTTCATTGTGACCTTCCATTTTTTTATCTGTATTTTTTATACATTATTTTTATTAAATGTAAGATCAAATGTCAACTAATACACATAACCCTAATAATTTAGTTCCCAATTATATAAACCAGCGATTAAATTAAATCTTAGAGCAAATCTTTTACGTCGATTTCGATATTTATCAGCAATAATTTTAAAACGTTTTAGCATGCCGATAACATTTTCATTCAGGGCCCTGGTACTTGCCAGTTTTTGGTTATTTTTCTTATCTTGTTTTGTTAATGGATTTTTTTTAGTCTTCTTTTTTGGTAACTCAGATTTAGCATGAATCTTTTGTAACCCTTGATATCCAGTATCGGTAATTACATTAGTATCAGGATGGATATTAATTTTGGATTCCTTAAATAACCTAAAATCATGTCGTTTACCATTTGCATAATTTGTACATATTATTTGTTTTGTCTTTTTGTCTACTACCAGCTGAGTTTTTAAAGTATGTCTTTTCTTCTTACCTGAATAGTAGCGTTTTTGTCTTTTTTTGGACGCTGGATAGGACTTTCTGTGGCATCAATTAGAATGGTTTCATACGTCATATCACTTTTAACTAAAGCTTTCTTACCAGGAAGAGCAAAATCCGGATGCTTAATTAAAGTATCTTCTACCCATTTTATATTCCGATAACAACTACTTTCAGATATTCCATATGAAGCTGATATATGAAAATATGTTCTATATTCCCTTATATATTCTAGGGCCATCAATAACCTCTCTTCTATACTTAAATGGTTTGGTTTGCCCCCAAATCTTTTCTTCTTTGTTTCTGCTTCTTCTAAAATAATAGTCATTCTTGCAAAAGTATTCTTCTTAACCCCTGTTAAACGTCTAAATTCTTCTTCTCCAAACTTTTTAAGTTCTTCATATCTCATATGATAAAATTCCTGAAATCTTATCATTTTATCCTATATCCTAGGTTATGCAAGAAGTCTAATACAAGCGGAAGTAATAGCACAACAAGTAATGAATTCCCCAAGGTTAGTAAAATTATACCACCAAGATGGCAAGGCAACAAATTATTATACTACTATAGAAGTACGAGCCGAAGAGTTACGGTTAATGCGGATAGCGGATAAAGTGAACCAGCGTACTCACTATGATAATATTTATGCTTTTAAAAAAGATATAGAAAATCTAACAAATGTCAGCGATCTTCAGAGAGAAGCGCTAAAAACTATATTAGTCACCGATCAAGGAGTCAGAATTTTACGAGGCAGAGCTGGAACTGGCAAATCTCATGTATTAGGCATAGCTTATAGACTTGCAACTAGCCGCCGGCAAAATGTTATAGGGTTAGCACCGACCCATAAGGCTGCAAGCGAACTAAAAGATAAAGGTTATGAACAATGTCATACAGTTAAGGGATTTTTATTTAAGCTCTATAATAATAGAATAAAATTACCCCGCAATAGCCTGCTGGTAGTAGATGAAGCTGGAATGGTCGAAACCTCAGATTATCTAGAATTATTCAAGGTGGCCAGGAAATATAATTGCCACATCATATTAGCTGGAGATGAGCGACAATTAACCTCTATCGAGCGCAGCGGCATGTTTGAAGTATTCGCCTCTAAATTTGGTTCATATGTTTTAAGTGATATTAGAAGACAAAGCCAGCTGTGGGGGCGCCAGATGGCTATGTGCTTTGCTGAAGGAGATATTGTAGGAGGGGTGCAATTACTATCCAAGAATCAAGGCCTAAAGTTTAATGGGATATTACAGCAATCTATAGATAGGCTGGTTAACGATTGGAGCAATAGTCAGTTTCCGGTAGAAGAGCGTCTAATAATCACCGTGGGTAACAAGGAAGTAGCCGCTCTAAACCTAGAGATACGAAAATTATTAAAGGAGCAGAATGTTTTAATGGGAAAAGAGTATAGACGCACTGCCTTTGATGTACAATTAAATAAAGAAATATCTGAAGATTATATGGCAGGAGATCGTATTATCTTTAAGACGAGTAATAAAGAGTTACAAACAAAAAATGGCGAGTTTGCTAATCTGATTGAAGTAAGCCAAAATAAATTTATAGCCAAAACAGATAAGGGCCAGACAATAATATTTAATCCACAAGATATCAATTTCAAACACGGCTATGCCAGCACAGTCTATAAAGCTCAAAGCGCATCTATCAAAGATGTTTATGTTTTGCATAATTTAGCAGGTAATAGCAGAAGCTCTTATGTTGAGATGACCAGACATGTTGAGAAAATAGGGCTTTATGCCAATATGGATGCTACCAAGGGGGCAGTAGGTTTGATATCGCAGCTGAGTAGGATAAATGATAAATCTGCTAGTATAGGTTTTGTACCCACGAAGATTTAATACCAGAGAAAAATAATAAACAGCCAGGCTTTTTGGAGAAAGCAAGTAGTTGGCTTAAATCTGTAACCATCAATATTGGGGACAGATTACATTTAAACCCACAATATTATAAACTTGCGTGTAATATAGAACCTACAGCCAAAGTCGAAGAAGTATTAAAACAAACTGTAAACGTCATTGCGAGTGAGCCGAAGGCGAGCGAAGCAATCCAGGAAAATAATTTACAAGATAGATTGCTTTGTCGGCCTAACGGCCTTCCGCGCAATGACGTTAGCGCGGTTGTAGATTTAACTACAGAACCTCTGGCCAATGACAATTATCAAATTAACGAGCACTATCAACACCAACTGGAGATAAGTAATAAAATAGCCGTAGGTCAGCAAGAAGTACTAAAAATTAAGAATGATCTGAAAACTAATAGTAGCCATAGCTAGTACCAATACTCCCCCCACTATTAATAATTCCTCTTCCCATAAGCAATATCTTTCTGAGCTAAACCGCAAGCAAGAAACGACTGACTTAAAGCGACAACTTTCATTAAGAGCTGAAAGAGTAGCTTACTCTCTATTGGGTTCGCCAAATAAATATTTATCCAATAACCACCTACTACGCTGGGGAGAGAATGGTAAAATAGTGATGAAAATTACGGGTAGCAAAGCCGGCATTTGGCATGACTTTAGTAACGATACCGGGGGAGATTTATTTACTCTAGTACAAAGAGAAAAGAACTGTGATTTTATTCAAGCAAAAAACTACCTCAAAGATATAATAGGTATGGCCAATAACTATCAAGAGAAAGCAACTTGGCTGAAAGATCAAGCAGCAGACGAATTCTACCAAAAAGCTAAATCCCCAGAACAAAAAGAAAAATATATTGAAGCAGCTAAAATCAAATATGCCCAAGACTTATATGAAAAATCCGATTCCATCAAATATTCTCCCCCCAATAATGTCTCAAGGAAATACTTATCAGAACATCGTAGTATTGAAACAGTACTAACAAAATATCAACTGAGCAATTACCTCCGAACCAGCATGATGTGGGATAATACAACTAAACAACATTACCAGCCCTAATTGCTTTTGCACGAGATATCGAAGGCAATATAACTGGCGGACAAACTATTAATTTAAATAAAAGAAAACCGGCACCAAAGCTGATATTACCCCTAAATAAACGTTCCTTTGTAGAATTAGCGGATCTTTTGTAGAAATTCAACGAGAACAATGACCAAAAACCCAATATTACGAATCATCGCAGGAAGGAGTAGAAAACAGCCCTTAGCCTGCAAGAAGCCGGACTGAATGGCAAAATCGTCTGCAGCTTGGAGTTAGCAACATCAAAAAACTATCAGCCGCAAGAGAATGAACGGATCATAAATCGCTGCCGATAATGATGGCAAAGATGCACCCTCTCTGAAAGCACTATAACAAACGCCAAGGAAACATTAGAACAAAAAGGTGCGATAGTTTCAATCACAATGCCTAAAGAGCTTGGAGATTTTAATGATGTACTAAAAACTCAAGGATTCGAATCTAATCCGAAACCTACTAATACCAGAGATTGAGAAATTAGCACCTTGGTCATAAAAATAATCAGATCAAATCTATTGAACTAGAATTATCCAAGGTAGCAACTGCTAATATAATAGCTACAAACCTTCCAAAAACCGACGATAAAATCATTAGAAAGATTTGGGCCTCAGCCAGAAAAATATAACGACAGCCTTGCAAATATACAAAAACCAAAACCCAGGAAGCCTTTCATTAACTATAGCCACGAAAACCCTGCCGCTACAGCAATTGAGCAAAAAATAACAACAGATTTTACAAACCATGAAAAATAAATTTAATCCTAATTATCACTTAGTGGCTACCCTATTTTGTGATATAGTTATACACGACTTCACAGGCCAAAAGCCACACCGGTACCCGAAGATTACCTAGCAGCTCTCGGTAAGGATACACAAGTACTGCAATATATTAATCCAGAATCATCGGTAGCTAAAGGAATCAAACATGAAATGCAGAATATCGTAATAGCACAGAAAAATCCAAGAGCGCATATTAAGCCTATAATACTCATATTTATAAAGTAGCAGAGTCATTTTTTCTTAATTAAATATTAATTAATCTTAATATAGCAATTAAATGTATTATTTGACATTTGATCTTACATTTAATAAAAAATAATGTATAAAAAATTACAGATAAAAAAATGGAAAGGTCACAATGAACTTAAATCAAAAAATAATAAAGCCCAAACTAGGGTTATTAGGGCTAGCAAAGAGTTTAGGCAATGTATCAGCAGCATGTAAGGCTATGGGAATTATAGTAGAGATAGTTACTATAGATTTCAAGAATTATATGAAACTGGGAGGAGAAAGAAGCCCTATACGAAATAAGTCGGAAGAAGCCCATAATAGCTAATAGAGTAGATCCACGTGTGGAGAAAGCAGTTGTGGATTATGGCTGTAGAATATCCAGCATATGGGCAACTGAGAGTATCAAATGAGCTTAAGAAGACAGGTGTTCTTGTATCACCTGGTGGGGTAAGATCAATTTGGTTGCCGTAATGATTTAAACAATATCAATAAAAGGCTTAAAGCATTAGAAGCTAAGATGGCCTCAAGATGGTATTGTTCTTACCGAAGCCCAGTTACAAGTATTAGAGAAGCGTGCGTAATGAGAAAGAAGCCCATGGTGAGATAGAAAACGCAGCATCCAGGTTATTTAGGGTGCCAGGATACATATTATGTTGGCAATTTTAAAGGTATAGGTAAGGTTTATTCTCAGGTCTTTATCGACAGCTATACCAGAGTAGCAGATGCTAAACTAATAATACTGAGAAAACAGCGCTGACGAGTGCTGATATGCTCAATGACCGGATATTACCATGGTATGAGGACCAAGGGATACCTATCTTACGTTATCCTTACTGATCGGGGGAGCGAATATAAAGGCAATATAGAGCATCATGCTTTTGAGTTATTCTTAAGCATCGAAGGTATAGAACATACTGTTACTCGCGCTTACTCGCCTCAAACCAAATCGGTATGTGTGAGCCGTTTTAAACCAAAACTATGAAAACAGGAATTCTTTTGATACAGCTAATGCGAAAAAAGATTTATACATCCCTTGAAGATTTACAGCTAGATCTTGATATTTGGTTAGAGTATTACAATCATGAAAGGCCACATTCAGGAAAATATTGTTATGGTAAAACCCCTATGCAAACTTTTCAAGATAGTTAAAAAATTAGCTGTTGAAAAGAATAATGAAATCTTGTACCTTGAATATATATCTGACAGTCAAAATTTAACTGACAATCAGGTAGCAAAATTTATAGTGTCTGTAAGATCAAATCTTGACTTCTACAAATTAAAATATTAATATTTTCTTGCTATTTTTAATAAATAACTCTATAAAGATCCCCATATTTTATAATTCAATTCAATTACCTATGCTAGAGAATGACATATTATTAACCTTTCTATCGGCCTATATTATGTGTATTTTCAAGAGCATTATTAAATGTAATGGATAGAATCATATTCTGTTAAACATGAGGCTGATTTTCTCTTAAATATGGCTTTAAATACTGTATTTCCCTTTTTCCTATGTTATTTAGTTAGTATGTTATTAAATGTTAATTTATGAAGACTTTTTTTAATCTTGTTATTAAATTTAAAATATATTATTCTCTTGCAGCAATTGATGGCACAAATTGTAGCCTATACCATTTCATACGCTTTTAAACGTATGCCCATCCAAAATATTGCGCTAGTAATGAAAACATCAGACATACTAATACCCGTGCAGGATTTCTATTATCTAATAAATTTAACATAATAGATTATAGTTTTTCATTACTTTACTACTTTTGCATTTATACACCTATATTTTTTGCATCTTATAGAAATAGATTAACCTTTTTATGGTTTATATCTGTTATAATACTATGCTCTCTTCTTTTACAGGTAATAATTAATACACTTTATCCTATACAACAATTTTCAAAGGATTTTAATATTTTTGTAAATTAATGGGTAATTATATTATTTTGGCGAACAATTTTTAGTTCAGTATTATTTTTATATAAAAAAATCTTATTTAGTAATTATTTACCAAAAATAAATAATTACTATCTTTTAATCTCGAGGTCTATATTAGCTTTCTGTGCACAAGCTCACATTTTTTCTTTAGTATTACCTAAAAATTTCTTCCAATATTGCTTGGCCCAATATTAAATTCAACTCCTATTGTTACATGTCTTATTTCTTCTATATTTTTATCTGAAAAAATTAGTAAAGAAATACTAATTACTTTAATGCCTCTTTATATTCATTTCCTGCAATTACTTATTAATCAAGTAAATAATATGAATAATCACGATATTGCCTTAACAATTTTTAAAACATAATCTCAATTATACTAATAAATGCTTATTCTGTTCTCCTGTTATAGGGTCTGTTTTATTGAGACTCCTAATTTTAGGGTTTTTCTTGATACTTTTCCTTTGTGCCCAGGTCATGTAATGATTAGCTCAAAAGAACATTATGGTTCTGCCAGGTGAAATACCTGAAGAGCTATTTCATGAACTTAATACACTTAAAACACAAAATAGATATTTGGGGCAAAATCTAAAACTAGTTTTTCTATTTTTTATGAACATGGACGAGCAGGATCATGTAGTAGTTTAAATGCAGAAAATCCAAAATGTCATCATTTTCACTTGCATTGTTTACCAATAAAGGTTTGTATTCACCAAGAATTAGCTTCTAAAAAATATGAATATATACCCATGAATTCATATGATCAGATTCAAAATTTATTTTTTCAATATGGAAATTATTTATTTTTTTCAAAATAATAACGGGGACATGTTTTTTTATGTTGCTGCGAGAAAAAGCAGTAGCTCCTATCTACTAAGAACGTTAGTAGGAAAATCTATTGGGAAGCTGCACTTAGCAGATTGGAACAATATAATAGACCAGATCTTTATATTGAAAATTATGAATTTACAAAAGATTTAAGATAGATATGAAAAATCAACTGACACAATTATCTATTTTGATAATGCATCTACAGTTTTCCCTAAACCAAAGATTATACTTGATTATATGGCAGAATATTTGTCTCACATAGGAGGTAGTCCTGCAAGAGGAGGGCATAAACTTGCTGATCTTGCAGATAATTACATAACAAACGTTAGAAAAAATCTTGCTTCTCTATTTAATATAACAGATCACTCACATGTTGTCTTTACTCAAAACGCTACACATTCGTTAAATATAGTAATTAAAGGATATTTAAAATCAGGTGATCATGCATTAATATGTAATTTTAGTCATAATTCTGTACTACGCCCATTAAATTCCTTAAAACAAAAAAATATTGTTACATATGATATTTTTCAAATATCTTCAGACGGATTAGTAGATGAAGAAGAAATTAGTAAGTTAATTAAAACAAATACTAGAATTATCATATGTAATCATGCTTCAAATGTTATCGGAGTAAAAGCACCATTAAAGCAAATTTCTAAAATAGCTAAAAAATATGGATTACATTTTCTTGTAGATTGTAGCCAATCTGCTATTTATTTGAATATAGATGTAGAACATGATTCTAT
>JAHXDM010000009.1 GCA_019468145.1 Rickettsia endosymbiont of Bradysia coprophila | reverse complement strand
GTTGTCGATCACCCGGTTGCCGTTGCCATGGCGTAGCGTGAGCGCGCCGGCCGAACGGTAGAACACGTTGCCGCGGTAGGTATTGCCGCCGGACTTGTTGCTGATGATCTCGGTCTCGCCGTCGCAGCCTTCGAACCAGTTGTTCTCCACCGTACTGTTGGAATCGCTCAACGAAGTGTCGCTGGTGCCGACGCGGAGGGTTTCGCCGCCGTTGACGCCCAGCGCCGGGCGCGGTCCGAACCAGTTGTGGTCGATGCGGTGCTGGTTGTCCAGGCCCTGGGTGGCATCGCGCACCACCACTACCGTGGGCCCGGCGTTGGTCTTGCCGCGCAGCTGGCTGTGATCCAACCGGTTGTTGCTGCCATACAGCGATACCCAGTAGTCCTGGTCGCTGGCATCGGGGTTGGTGTAGTCATCGATCACCAGGCCGGTCACCCGGCTGTGGCGGGCCACCGCCTTGCTGGATTCGCGGAACGCCACCACCGCATCACCCGGCGTATAGCCATTGCGGAACACCAGGTTGGACACCTGCAGGTAGCTACCCGCCAGGCGCAGGTCCGAACGTCCGCTGAGGACGACCTTGCCGGCGGTCTGTGCGCGCAACACGATCGGCGCGGCTGCCGTGCCCTGGCCTTTCAGCAGCAACCGCGCGTCGGTCCAGGTGCCGTCAGCCAACACGATCTCATCGCCGGGCTGCAGCGCCGAGGCGGCGGTAGTGAACTCAGCGACATCGTGGACGAGCCAGCTGGCTGCACTTGCCGCTGAAGTGGTCAGGCATATGGCCAGACCAGTGGTCAGGCAAAACAGTGATGGATTGTTGAGCGGATGTCGAGCAAGCGGACGAATGCGCATGAAATCCTTCCAGAGACGGCCGGGCCGTCGTTTCAGGGTGGGTCTGCATACCACTTCCGGGTCCGTTGTAAGCCAGCTTTCGCGCAAAGTCATGCTGCATGAGCACATTAAATTGCATTCAACTGGTATGGATGAAAGGCATTTGAACATTCGCATACCAATTGGTTGACATTTTCATGTCGCCGTGCCGAAGCTGCGTCCCACGCCTGGCATGCAGGCGATCCTTTGGGAGGAGGAAACCATGCGGCGACCCGCCGGAGCAGTGCACAGCATCTCGTTGTCCCCCACACCCCTGATCGTGGCGCTGCTTGCCGTGCTGGCGGGCATGCCCGCGGCCCAGGCGCAGTCCAGCAAGGACGCGTCAGGGCAGGATCCGACCACGCTGGACCAGGTGCAGGTCACCGGCATCCGCGAATCAATGCAGAGTTCGATCAACAAGAAGCGCGACGACACGGTCATCGCCGACGTGCTCTCGGCCGATGACATCGGCGACCTGCCGGCACCGTCGCTGGCCGATGCGATCGAGACCTTGACCGGCGCCGCCTCGACCCGCGACAAGACCGGTGCCTCGGAAATCTCGATCCGTGGCCTGGGCGCCTTCCTCAGTAGCACCAATTTCAACGGTCGCGAGATCACCAACGGCAGTGGCGACCGCTCGGTGAACTTCAACATGTTCCCCGCCGAGCTGATCAATACGGTGGCCATCTACAAGACCCAGCGCGCCGACATCATCGAAGGTGGCGTGGCCGGCACCATCGGCCTGGAAACGGTACGGCCATTGGAGTACGGCAAGCGCTCGGCGCAGATCGATATGCGTGGCAGCTGGGCCGAGTATGACAAGAAGTACCGCGACGACGACGGCATCGGCTACCGTGGCACCGCCAGCTACATCGACCAGTTCGAGTTCGGCAACGGGCAGAAGCTGGGCATATCGCTGGGCTTCCAGCGCCTGGAAGGTACCGATCCGGAAGAAAGCATCACCAGCGGTTCCACCTGGTATGCCTGCGATGGCACGCAGAACGTGGCCAATGCCAACTGTGGCGAAGTCAGTGCACAAGCCATCGCCAACGGTGCGCCGTATTACCTGGTGCCGAGCAGCCGCATCTACCGCCTCAAGCAGGAGCGCAACGATCGGCAGAGCGAGTTCGCCGCACTGCAGTGGCGGCCCAATGACGTGGTCGAATTGAATGTCGACTTCGAGCACACCCAGCGCAACTGGTACGAGAACCGCAGTGACCTGAGTCTGTCCAATGCGCGCCGCGGCATCACCCAGCGCGAGGTGGACGACGAGGGTATCGTGCGCCACCTGCATGGCAGTACTTCGATCGATTCCACCTCCAACCGCTATTGGCGCGGTGAGGAATACACCGGTGGCGGCCTGAACCTGATCCTGCGGCCAAGCCCGGCGTGGGAACTGTCCACCGATCTTTCCTACTCGCACACCAATCGTCTCGACAGCGAGCGCATGACCCGGCTGCGCGCCAACCAGCGCGACGTCAACAACGCCATCGTGCCCGGCATCAGCAGTGGCGCCACCGGGTACGTGGACTACGACTGGGACTGGCGTGGCGAAGTGCCCAGTGTTGCCCTGGCGCCGAACTTCGACCCCAACAACTGGGACGCCTACACCGGCGCGGCGCGCGTCACCTCCAGCGCAACGGAGAACGACCACAAGATCAAGGCCGGCCGCTTCGATGCCAGCTTCATGCCGGAGTCCGGCTTCTTCACCCGCATCAAGGGCGGCGTGCGCGCCAGCCAGGCCGACTACCGCCTGCGTGACAATACCCTGGTGACCGACTACGACCAGCGCGTGGCGGCCGACAAGGCGAAGATCATCGCCGCCAACCAAGCCTGCCGCGCGCCGTTCCCGCAGGATGACTTCATGGATGCCGCCAGCGGCAACACGATTTCGTCCTGGGCGTACTTCGATCCGAACTGTCTGTACCAGTCGTTCCGTGGCAGCCTCGACAGCGGATTGGACCCGGGCTTCCAGGATCCGAACAATGTCGATATCACCGAGAAGACCCGCGCGCTCTACCTGATGGGCGAGTTCAGCAGCACGCTGTTCGGCCTGCCGGTGACCGGCAACCTTGGCCTGCGCTGGGTGAAGACCGATGTGCGTTCCGAAGGGGTGCGTACCGGCCTGCGCATTGAAGACAACGGAGACGGTACGATCCGTCTGCAGCCCACCGGCGACTACAGCACCCAGGTGTTCAAGGCGGGCAACGACAAGCTGCTGCCCAGCCTGAACGCGGCTTTCGAACTGCGGCCGGACCTGTTGCTGCGGGTCGGCGCCTACCGCGCGATGTCGCGGCCGGATATCGCCGCGCTGGGCGCAGGGCGCACCATCAACGTCAGCAGCGATGCCACCTACGGCAATCTGGCCGATGCGCTGGACGACATCAGCGCCAGTGGCAACCCCGCTGCACAACCCCTGATGTCCTGGAACGGAGACCTGTCGCTGGAGTGGTACCCGAACCCGGACACCCTGCTGGCCGGTGCGGTGTACTGGAAACAGTTCAACGGCGGCACCGCCACGGCGCTGGTGCCGGAGACCTACACCATCGATGGACAGAGCGTGACCGTGCCGGTGCGGCAGCAGGTGACCACCGACGAAGACAGCACGCTGACCGGCTTCGAGCTGAGCGCTACCCATCGACTGTCGTACCTGCCCAAGCCGTTCGACGGGCTGGGCTTCAAGGTCAGCTACAACTACGCCGATGCCGACTATCAGACCCAGGATTCGCGGCTGGGCGAGCAGCTGGCCAGTGATGGCACGATCATTCCGGCCATCGTGCCACCGGCTGGCCTGAGCGGATTCTCGCGGCACGTGCTGTCCGGTTCAATCTACTGGGATGTAGGGCGTTTCAACATCCAGGCCATCGGCAAGTTCCGCTCGCATTATTACCAGGACTTCACTGGCAATACCGCACAACAGAACCGCTACTACGACGACAACACCAGCGTCGACCTGCGCCTGCGATACCGGGTAAACAAGCAGCTGTCGCTGTCGCTGGAACTGATGAACCTGACCAACGAGCCGCGCGTGGCCTATCAGCCGCTTTATGGGAACTTCCGCGAAGTGGTGACCTACGGGCGGCGTGCGTATTTCGGTGTACGATACAAGTTCTGAACAGGGCGGCGCGGCCAGTGGTCGCGCCGTCGCTCCAACCGGACCCTTGCCGGCCGCGGTGGCAGGGCAGGGGCCCGGAGGGAATCGCCAAGGGTCAGCCGCATGTCCGCCAACCGCCTTTACCAGACCATCGCCGCCAAGCTCCGCAAGCTGATCGAGGACGGCGAATTTCCGCCGGGCTCGCGCCTGCCGGGCGAGCGTGAGCTGGCCGAACGGTTCGGTGTCAGCCGGGTGACCATTCGCGAGGCCGAGATCGCACTGGAAGCACAGGGTTGGATCGCGATCCGCATCGGCTCGGGCGTGCATGTGAAGCCACGGCCGACGCAGGTTCCGGGTGGGTTGCCGGATGTCAGTGCCTTCGACCTCACCGCTGCCCGCGCGGTGTTCGAGGCCGAGGCTGCCGCGCTGGCCGCCAGCAACCTGGATGATGCCGGCATCGCCGAACTGCAGGGGCTGGCCGAAGCGCTGTGCCGTCGCGACCTGAGTGACGAGGAAGCCGGTGAGTACGATCGCCGTTTCCATCTGACCATTGCCCGTCTGTCAGGCAATCCGGTGGTGGAGTACTTCGTGCAGCAGATCTGGCGCATGCGCAGCGAACTGCCGCGCGTCACCGAGGTCTATTCGCGGGTCTGCCATGACGATGGCGCCAGCCGTGCCGATGAGCACATGGCCATCTTCGAAGCGCTGCGCGCCCGTGATCCGGTGGCGGCACGCAATGCGATGCGCCATCACTTCCAGCGCCTGTTCGAAGCGATGCTGCAGGCCACCGAAAGCCAGGCGCTGGAAGAGATCCGCCGCCGCACGCAGCAGGACCGCGAGCGGTTCATGGCGACGACGCGGATCTGAAGGGCGTCTTCGCGCGGGCGCAGCGTGTTGTACTACGCCTGCGCGGCGGTAGTGCCGGCCGCTGGCCGGCAATCACAGTGTTCGCGTGCTGGGGCCCATCCGGAGGTTCCCACTACGCTCGGGGCGAGCTTCGCCCTGCTGTACCTGTTATGCCCTGTGGCGCTTGGGCAATAGTTTGACCACGAGGCTGGTGAGAAAGATCGGCCAGCAGACCCACCCCATCAAGCGCACGGTGAGAAGTGCCCAGTAGGACGGGGTACCCGCCTGAACTTCACTGACAGGCTTTAGCCCGAGATCAAACATCGGAATGCCGCTGCGTAGTACGTGCTGCAGGGCATCCGCAAAGATCTGGGGAGATGTTGCAGTGAAGTCCGTGCTGTAGAAGTGTAGTACCACGGAAAGCATGAGCAGGGCGATCAGGCTCCAATAAAGCAGAACCTGTCCGCTACGGGTTCCGTAGCGAAGGAGAAAGTAATGAGCATATGAAACGGAGCGTTGCCAAAGTGGCAGACTTGCAGCCTCTTTGCGTCTCCACATGACGTGGAAACGATCGGCTTGTGCGAGCTTCCCCGAGTTCTCAAGCCGTTGCTCAAGTTCAATGCAGGCGGCCCGGTCAAATTCAATAGATGCGTTGATAATTTCAATGAAGCCCTCGGCATCCTCCCTTGTGGAGCCCCAGGATGCGATCCTGGCCGCCGGAAACTTCAGTCGCTTCGGAAGGTGGCCTCCAAAACAGACCTCTCCAACTGTACTGCCTCCAAGGTCAAGCGCAGTACGCTCCAAGTCTTCGAACTGGCTGGCTATCGCGTTGAGCGAGCCTGAGACCATGAGTCCCTTTGCGGTGATGCATGCATCAGCGGGGGCAGGGATGGAATCAAAGTAGGCATGCATCAGGTTGACCCTCGACCAACTGCCACCAGACAGGTCGATCGAGTTTATCTTTGACACTGCCCGGAGTTCCCACAGTTCGCGCATGTGTCGTCGGTCCTCCGAAGGATCACGCTCGCAGCGCTCGTCCCTCAGATCGCCGGCAAAGGCTGCCAGTCGAGCATCCTTGATCTCCACGCCATTGTAAGCGGCGTCGTAGACCTCAAGTGCCGCCCCGCCGCGCACGTATGCAGCGTCAATCTTCGCTATCTCGCTGCAGACTATGCGGACGTACTGTTCAATTGTCGTGGATCGGACGATGCACTCCTCAAGCTTCGCGCCTATCAACCTGATCGCGCCTACCGTTGAGTAACCAAGGCGCAACTGCTTTGCGACAAGGTGCTCGGCGCAGACGAGATTTGCTATCCGAGTACGGCTCAGGTCGATGTCAAGCTGACGGGCAGGGGGCTGCTGTACTTCCTGGAGAGTGATGCCCGTCGCGGTCAGTCCATAGAAATCCAAGTCCCCAGCCTTGACTCTGCTCATCGCAACATCGCGCTGAACAGTGCAATCACAGAAACGGATACTCTCCGCCTCAACCTGGTCGACTAGGATGGAGCCGGTGCGGGTGCTCGACGCAGTTATGACGCTCTCGTTACTCTTCTGCGCAGGCGCCAAGCCGCAGATGGTCAGGGTGCCGTCGATGTGGCTTCCATCAAGACCGATGCATCCAAACTTTCCAATGACCTGCGCGCCATTGTTGCTGGTCGAAAGCAGCCTCAGATCACCGCGAACAGCGCTGGCGCGGCTGTAGATGCGCTTGAAGGAGTCTCCATCTGCGAGCTGGACCGTCACGTTTCCAAGACACTCGAGTCTGTCGAAAATCACGAACTGCGTTGAATTCGCTTGGTGTGCCAGAAAGATGTTCAGGCAACCTTCCAGCTTCGCAAAAGAGACGAAAACGTTCGCTACGCTGCGGTGACCCTCTCCGATATTGGTTGGACCGCTGATCCTGGCGTAGTCCAGGCAAACCGGATTGCCAAGAGCTCCACCGCCTTTGGGCCTGAGCGTCAAGCCTCCGGACACCTCGATACCGATGAGGTCCAGACCGAGATACTCCAGTGTCCGGTCCGGCCCCCTATCGCCTTGGAAGGAGACCTGTGAAGGTGCACGGGACTGCTCGATGTCTATCAGCGTTACGCCCCCGCGACAGAAGGCTCCACGCATTGACAGGCCGCCACCGGTGAACGTAAGTCCCTGTATGCTGACGGGGCCATCAACAAATGCTCCACGTAGCGTGAGAGGGCCGGATGAGCACTCAACAAGGGTCAAGGACCCATCAAATCGGCAGCCAGACCAATCGGTGTTCTTGAGTTGCTGATTCCTGATTGTCACCTTGCCGCATACAGACATGCCTGCGACCGGCTCATCTCCCGAAATGACACGTGCAACAACTCATCCGCCGTCAACATCATTCTTCCCCTGAAGAGCGTACGTTCGGATTGGGCTGATGCCATGGCGGCTTCAAGCGGATCCGTCCGCTACGATAGCGCGGAGTATACTTGGCTGCTGCCATTCATTGCGCTGGCGCCTTACGGGGCCGGACGGGCTCGAACGGACCGCGAGCCCCCCGTTCTTCCGTCAATGAGTTCTGGTCCAAGTGATGCCGACACATGTGTTCCTGGGTGACGACAAGGCCGGCACCGGCGGCGTGCGCATCATCAATGCCGACCAGACCGTCAGCAACAATTACTTCGAACGACTGGCCGGCTCCAGCAACCGTTCCGCGCTGGCGGTGATGGACGCGCAGGCCGATCCGCCGCTGTCCGGCTATGCGCCGGTGGTGAATGCCACGATCAGCCGCAATACCTTCGTGGACGTGACGAAGATCAGTTTCGGCGTCGGCCATGATGAGGCCAAGGGCATCGTGGTCGCTGCCAGCAACAGCCGCTTCAGCGCAAACCTGATCGTCAACCGCACCAGCAGGAACCCGCCGAATGCCGCCAGTTCACTGGCTGGCATCGACTTCAGTGGCAACGTGCAGTCACCGGCAGCCAGCACCGTATTCCCAGGCGGCGTAGAGGGGCGTGGCGTCAGCCTGCAGCAGGCTGCCAGCGGATTGTGGGTGGCCGCGCCTGCCCTGCCCGCCGTGGGCGCCGATCCTGCCCTGGCGATGACCGCGCGCGAGGCGACCGGCATCGACTGGTATCCCAAGGTGGGCGAAGTTGCCCTGTCACGCACCCGCAATGGAGTTGATCGATGAGGTTGCAGTCGCTGTTCGTCTCCCTGGCCCTGGCCACCCCCTTTGCCCTGCTGCCGGCCGCGTCACTGTTCGCAGCCCCCGCTGCCGCAGCGAGGCAGGCCGACACCGCGCCGGTGCTGGTGACCGCAGCGCAGTGGCAGCGGATGGCCAGCGAAGGCGGCCGCTACCCGTGGTTCGCCAAGGAAGAGGCGCGCACGGAAAAATCGCTGAAGAAGATGATGAAGGCCGGCATCGACGTGCCGGCACCGAAGGACAAGGGCGGCGGCCGCACCCATGAACAGCACAAGCGCAACTACCAGGCACTGCTGGCGGCCGGCACGCTGTACCGGCTGACCGGCGACAAGGCTTATGCTGATTACGCGCGTGACATGCTGCTGCAGTACGCCAAGCTCTACCCCACGCTTGGGCCGCATCCGGAAGGCCGCGGGCAGATTCCCGGCCGCGTGTTCTGGCAGGTACTGAACGACTCGGTGTGGCTGGTCAACGCCATCCAAGGCTATGACGCGATCCGTGATGCGCTGTCCGCCGAGGATCGAAACACCATCGAATCGAAGGTGTTCCGGCCGATGGCGGAGTTCCTGGTGAGCGAGCCAAAGAATTACGACCAGATCCACAACCATGCGACCTGGGCGGTGGCTGCGACCGGCATGACCGGCTACGTGCTGCGCGACCCGGAGCTGGTGGAGAAATCCCTGCGTGGCAGCCAGAAGAATGACCGGTTCGGCTTCCTGCGCCAGATCGACCTGCTGTTCTCGCCCGATGGCTATTACGAGGAAGGCCCCTACTACCAGCGCTATGCGTTGGCGCCGTTCCTGCTGTTCGCCAACGCCATCGAGCGCAACGAGCCGCAGCGGAAGATCTTCCAGCGTCGCGATGGCGTACTGCTGAAGGCCGTGGACGTGTTGGTGCAGACCAGCTACGGCGGTCTGCTCTTCCCGATCAACGACGCCATCCTCGACAAAGGCATCGATACCGAGGAACTGGTGGCTGGCATCGGCATTGCTTACGCACGCACCGGTGACGACCGCCTGTTGTCGGTGGCCCAGCAGCAGAAACGCCTGCTGTTGTCCCCCGAGGGACTGCAGGTGGCGCAGGCACTGGCCGCCAACAAGGCCAAGCCCTTCGACTATCGACCGATGCTGCTGCGCGATGGACCGGACGGCGATCGCGGCGGCCTGGCGATCCTGCGCATGAACGGCGAACGCGGTCAGGCCCTGGTGCAGAAGGACACCATGCAGGGCATGGGCCATGGCCACTTCGACAAACTCAACTGGCTGTTCTACGACAACGGCAATCCGGTGGTGACCGACTACGGCGCCGCCCGCTTCCTCAACGTGGAAGCCAAGCGCGGTGGCATCTACCTGGCCGAGAACCGCAGCTGGGCCAAACAGACCGTGGCCCACAACACCCTGGTGGTGGACGAACAGAGCCACTTCAAGGGCGACTGGAAGCGCGGCGAGGAGCATGCGCCGCAGGTGCGTTTCTTCCAGGCCGATGCCGATACCCAGATTGCCTCGGCGACGATGCGCGACGCCTACCCCGGCGTAGTTTTCACCCGCACCCAGGCGCTGCTGCGCCACCCCGGGCTGGGCCTGCCGGTGGTGCTGGACCTGCTGCAGGTACACGGCGAGAAGGCTGCGCGCTACGACCTGCCGCTGCATTTCAACGGCCACATCGTCACCACAGGTTTCGAGACCGAACACTTCACCAGCCAGCGCCCGGTGCTGGGCAGGGACAACGGCTACCAGCATCTGTGGCTGGATGCGCGCAGCAAGCCTGGCAGCGAACCGCGCTCGCTGGCCTGGCTGCTGGATGGTCGCTTCTACACCTACCGCTTCGGCAGCAGTGCGCCTGCGCAGGCACTGCTGGTGGAAAGCGGTGCCAACGATCCGGAATTCAACCTGCGCCGTGAACCGGCCCTGCTGCAACGCGTGGACGGCCAGAAGGACGTCACGTTCTTCAGCGTGCTGGAGCCGCATGGCGAGTACAACGGCACTGCCGAGTACGTGCACGGCGCCGACAGCCGCATCAAGGACATCGTGCGCACCCGCGGCGGCGATGCCGAGGTGATCGAGCTGCGCCTGGCAAGCGGTGAACGCATCGCCCTCGGCGTGGCTGACGACAGCAGCGCCAAGGGCGAGCACAGCGTGACCGTGGACGGCCATGCCTACCGCTGGAGCGGCAGCCATGCACGCATGGACCGCAGCAAGGGTGACGGAAAGTGAACGGCCCTGCCGTGGTGGCCAACCTGCGCAAGGTGCCGGTGCGTTCAGCAGTGCGCTGGTTGATCGTGGGCCTGATCGCCGTCGCTACGGTCATCAACTACATCGACCGCAATGCGCTGGCGGTGATGTGGCCGGAGATCGCCAAGGAAGTGGGCGCGACCAAGGACGACTATGCCCTGCTGGTAACGGTGTTCATGCTGTTCTACGCCGCCGGCCAGTTCCTGTTCGGGCGCCTGTTCGACATGATCGGCACGCGGCTGGGTTTCGCGCTGTCGATCAGCGTGTGGTCGATCTCCATCGCGCTGCATGCGGTCACCCACTCCATCCTGTCCTTCAGCCTGGTGCGCGCGATGCTGGGCATCAGCGAGGCAGGCGCATGGCCAGGCGCGGTCAAGGCCAATGCCGAATGGTTCCCGGCACGCGAGCGCGCACTGGCACAAGGCGTGTTCAATGCAGGCGCATCGGTCGGCGCGATCATTTCCGCACCGGCCATCGCCGGCCTGTATCTGTGGCTGGGCTGGCGCGGCACCTTCGTGCTGGTTGGTGCCATCGGCTTTCTGTGGTTGCTGCCGTGGCTGTTTGTCTACCGCGCCGGGCCGGACAAGCATCCGTGGGTGAGCGATGCGGAGCGGCGCCTGATCCAGGAAGACCAGGCCGGTCAACAGACGGAGGCGGCTCCGAAAGCCAGCGTGCGCGAGCTGCTGGCCCATCGCCAGAGCTGGGGCATGCTCGCCTGCCGCTTCCTGCTGGATCCTATCTGGTGGCTGTTCGTGTCCTGGCTGCCGATCTACCTGGCTGAAACTTTCGGCTTCGATATCAAGCAGATTGGACTGTTCGCCTGGGTACCCTTCGTCGGCGCGATGCTGGGCAGCCTCAGTGGCGGCTGGCTGTCGGGTCGCATGATCCGCACCGGACACAGCGTGGACCGCGCCCGCAAGCTGGCCATCACCCTGGGCTGCGTGATCATGGCCCCTGCCCTGCTGGGTGCTGTGCTGGCCAACCAGCCACTGCTGGCCGTGCTGGCGATTGCCGCCGTGCTGTTCGGCTTCCAGGTAGCCATCGGCAACATCCAGACCCTGCCCGGCGACCTGTTCGACGGCCGTTCGGTGGGCACGCTGGCAGGCCTGGGTGGCCTAGCGGCGGTCGCCGGCACCTTGATCACCACCTGGCTGGTGCCGGTGCTGACCCGCCACTCCTACGCCCCGATCTTCATCCTCGTTGCCGCGCTGGTGCCGCTGTCGCTGGCTGCGCTGTGGTGGTGGACCGGGCCGATCCACAAGCTCGACCGTCGCGGCGGCTGAGCTTGGGTCTCCTTCTCTTCCAAGTACATCCATTCCCCCGCAAACCAAGGAGTTTCCCGCATGTCGTTCCAGGACAAGGTGGCCATTGTCACCGGCGGTGGCCGCGATATCGGTCGCGCCGTCTCGATCAAGCTGGCCGCTGCCGGCGCTCGTGTCTGCCTCAATTACGCCAATGACGAAGCCAGTGCACTGGAGACGCTGGCGATGATCGAGGCGGCCGGCGGCCAGGCTATCGCCCATCGCGCCGATGTCACCGATGCCGCTGCAGTGGCCGGCCTGGTAGCTGCAGCACAGGCGGCGTTCGGCCAGCGCATCGACCTGCTGGTGAACGTGGCCGGCGGCATGGTGGAGCGACGCCCGCTGGCCGACATCGATCCGGCGTTCTTCCACACTGTGATGGACCTCAACATCACCTCCACCTACCTCACCACCCACGCGGTGGTGCCACACATGGGCGAAGGCGCGGCCATCGTCAATTTTGCCTCGCAGGCCGGCCGTGATGGTGGCGGCCCTGGCGCGTCGATCTATGCCACCGCCAAAGCGGCGGTGATGACGTTCACCCGCGCCATGGCCAAGGAGCTGGGTCCGAAGGGCATTCGCGTGAACGCGCTGTGCTGCGGCATGATCGCCACCCGTTTCCATGATGAGTTCACCAAGCCGGAAGTGCGCACGGCCGTTGCCGGCGCCACCCCGCTGCGCCGCCAGGGTGCGCCGGACGAAGCCGCCGACGCTGCGGTATTCCTGGCCTCGGATGCGGCGGCGTTCATCACCGGTGCGAATCTGGACGTCAACGGCGGCACCTACTTCTCCTGACTGGAATCCTGACCATGCAGCGCTGGACGCTCCTGCTTTCATTGACGATCTGTTCCGCCGCGGCCGCGCCTGGCGCGTTGGCCGCACCGGTCTGGGTCACCGCGTGGACCGCCTCGCCGGCACCGGACCGCAAGGATGGCACCGCCGAGGCCCCCGTACAGTTCGCCGCGCAGACCGTGCGCCAGGACATGCGGATCGGCAGCCGTGGCGACGCACTGCGGCTGCGCATCAGCAACGAACTCGGCACGGCGCCGTTACGGGTCGAGGACCTGCGCGTAGGAGTGAAAAACGGCAAGTCCGCCCCTCTGCCGGTAACGGTGGATGGCCGCGCGGTCATCGAGGTGCCGGTGGGTGCCGCGCTGCTGAGCGACCCGGTACCGATGCCGATGACGCCGCTGCAGGAGATCAGCGTGACAGCTTACTTCCCGCAACCTACCCGTCCCGCCGTGCGCCGCACCGAAGTGCGGGTAGCGGACGGCAGGCAGACATCGGTTGCCGACAGCGTGCGGCTGAGCTACCAGCAGAACGTGTTCTCGGCAGTGATGGTGCAGCGCGCTGATCGTCCCCAGGTGATCGTGGCACTCGGCGATTCCATCACGGAAGGTGCCACTGCCCGTCGCGGAACCTTCAACCAGTGGCCGGAGCGATTGGCGCAGCGCCTGCCAGCAAGCGTGCCCGAACCGGTTCGTGGTGCTCAACCAGGGCATCAGCGGCAACAAGCTGCTCGACCATGGCCGCAGCCACAGCGCCCTGTCACGATTGGATCGCGATGTGATCGCGGTGGCCGATGCCGATCAGGTCATCCTGTTCGAGGGCATCAATGACATCCGCCACGGTGGTGGCACGCAGCCGCTGCCTGGACGCAGTGCGGCGGACATGCTGCTGGCTATCAGAGCAGGTATGCAGCG
>JAHXDM010000008.1 GCA_019468145.1 Rickettsia endosymbiont of Bradysia coprophila | reverse complement strand
CGCGAGACGACATGACTGCCTACGTGCGCGACCGCGTGCGCCTGCTCGATGATCGGCTGACCCTGACCGCGGCGTCCGCTAGGTGTCAGGCCAGAGCGACGGATCTGTGTCGCGGCTGTAAAGCGTGCTCGTGTTGCCCCAGCGCGAATCGACCGAGTTCCAATGGATCCTGGCCCGCTGCCAGGCGGCGCCGTAGATGATGTCGTGGCGGATGCCGCCGACGTCCACGCTCTTGTCGAAGGACAGTGCGAAGCGGTCGCGCTTCTGGGTGTCCCAGCGGTCTTCCTGGCGCGAGCAGAGAGCGGTGGTCGAGCAGCGGGTGCCGTAGACCGGGCGGTGCCGTTGGCGACCAGGACGTTGGTCTGGCCCTGGATGTAGTTCTTCTGGTGGTCGGCAGTGGCTTCCAGGGTGTCGAACAGCGCATTGCCGGCGCGCCAGGTGTACTTCAGGCCGTAGCGATCGCGGTCGCTGCGATCTTCGGCGCTGCGGAAGAAATACGAGCCTGTGCCATCGCTGCGGGTCCAGTTGTCGACATTGTTGGTGGCGCGCGCGCGCTCGTAGACCACGCCGAGGGTCTGCGTATCGGTGGCCAGGAAGTTGACCTTGGCCAGCAGGTTGTTGCTTTCACGATCAACCGGATCGGGCGTGCGTCGGCCCGGCCCCAGCTTGGCAGGGCTGGAGTCGTACCAGGACTCGGTTTCGTGACCATCGCGGCGGGTGTAGACCAGCAGTGACTCGAAACGCCCGGTGCGGTTGGCCAGGGTCAGCGAGCCCATGTTCTCGCCGCTGGAGCCGGTGTAGCCGTACTTGATCGAACCAAAGCTGTCGTTGCCGGAGGCGTTGAGGAAATCGGCCGGATCCTTGGTGGTGAACATCACCGCGCCACTGAGAGCACCACTGCCTGCAGTGATGGCATCGGCGCCCTTGATGATTTCCACCGCCTTCACCGCTTCCAGATCGACGCTGCCACGGCCGGAACGGAAGAATTCATAGGGCTGGTAGGAGCCCGGATCCATGCTCTGCGGGAAGCTCAGGCCATCGAGGGTGATGGAGACACGATCGGCCTCCAGGCCACGGATGTTGAAACCGTTGAAGCCCGCGCGGCCGAGGTCGACCATTTCCACCCCGGGTACGTAACGGATCGCATCCTCCATGCTCTGGGCACCCTGCTGCTGCAGGTTCTTCGCCGAGAGCGTGGTGACGTTCTGGTTCTCGGATTTCTTCCGGGTCTCGACCACCTTGATGGTATCGAGCGTGCTGTCGGCTTCAAGCGCGGCGGCATGGGAAATCGCTGGCAAGGCAAGGCTGGTGGCGACGGCCAGGGCCAGCAGGGAGGGTTTCAGTTTCATCGCAGACTCCGCAGTTGTGGAAGTGGTGGTGCCAGAGGCCGATCAAGGCCCTGGACGTTCCTGGCTGCGGGTCGCCGGAGGCGGCGCTTTCTGCGTTGCTGGGAAATGAGGAAAGATGGTGCGTCGCTAGTTGCCGGCGCTGGACACCTGCAGGCTGCCGATCTCGCTGGCGCCCTGCGTCTTCAGGTCCATCGCCTGCCCGGTATCGACCGGCACCGACAACAGTTCATGGCCACCGCCCTGGCGTGCCGCCTCGACCTGCAGCCGGTAGCGGCCCGCGGGCATCGCCAGGCCGCGATCATCACGGCCATCCCATGCGACCGAGTAGCGGCCTGGCAGGCGGGTCGGCCGGGCAATGCCCTGGATGGCCGGCAGGTCGTCGCGGCCGTAGCTGCGCCACCACTGCGGCAGGTCACGCAGGTAGCGCGAACGTTCGCCCAGCACCAACAGCTGCCGTACCGGACTGCCGTCGTCGCGCGCGATCCACAGCGCCAGGTACGGTGCGTGATAGCGCTCGCTGGCCAGCTGCGGAATCTGGTAGTCGATGATCAGCTGTTCGGGTGCCGTGGCTCCCGCCGCGCGGGGCGTCAGCAACAATGGCCAACGTTGCGAGGCGAAGGCGATGCCGGTATCGCTGAGGACCAGTGCCGCCACGCCTGGCAGCGCGTCAGCCAGTTCCAGCCCGGCGCGGATCGGCATCACCGATAGCGCGGTGGCCAGCACGTCGGCGCTGCTGGCGTCGGCGGCCACCACGGTTGCAGCGGGTGCGAACTGCATGGGCCAGCCCGACCACGGGTCCAGAATGTGGCTGTAGTGGCGCGGGCCGATCGCATAGCCGCGGCTGGCATGGCCACTGCCGGCGATCGCGTGCGAACGCAGCGCCACCGTAGCCAGTGCCGTGCCGTTGTCGCGCGGTGCGCGGGCATCGGCTACGCCCACCTGCCATGCCTGCCCTGCCCCGTCGGCCTGCCAGTAGCGTGCATCACCACCGATGTCGAGGCGGATGCCGCGTGCCGCCGGTGCCGCCGCACGGGCAGCCTCCAGCGCACGGTCGATGATGTAGCCCTTGGCTACGCCATCCACATCGAACATCACGGCCGCAGGACGATACACCGGCATGCCGTCATCCATCGTGAACTCCGCCGCGGCAGCGGCAGTGGCCATCGCCCGCAATTCATCGCGCGGTGGCGGCACGCCGCTGTCCTGCGCGTCGCGCCAGCGTTGCGCCAGGCTGCCCAGCCGGCAACTGAAAAGCCCGTCGGTGCGCAGCCGCCACTGCTCACACAGCGTCAGCACCGTGCGTAGATCGCTGGACAGTTCCTGTGGCCCGGTACTGGCATTGAAACGACTCAGCTCGCTGTCCGCACGCCACCGGCTCAGCACTGCATCCAGGCGTGTGATTTCCGCCAGCACGGCCCGTTCTCCCGACGCCGCCTGTGCTGGTGGCGCGTCGATGTGCAGGTCCAGTGACGTACCCAGTACATCGTCGCGATGCAGCGCTGCCGCGCTCGCGGTGACGGCGGGAAGCCACCACAGCATCGCGCAGGCAACGCGCAGCAATGTGCAGAATCGTGTCATCGAGGGCTCGATCAGGTGCGGCGCAAGCCACCAGTCCACAGCAGGCGGGCGGCGCGGTTGGCGGCGCAGGAAATCCAATGGGTGGCCGCCGGCTGCCGGCGGCCACTGCCATCAACGGCGTGGTGCGGGTGCCGGCACCTTGGCGTCGGCGGCGTCGACCACGCCATCCTTGTTGCGGTCGGCGGTTTCGAACAGGCGCTTGCCGGAGACCTGGTACTCGGCGAAGGTCATGCGGCCATCCTTGTCGGCATCGAGCACGCCGAAGCGCACATGCACCTGACGGTCGCTGCCCTGGTCCAGCGCGGCGATGCGTCGGTCGACGCGGGTCTCGAACTCGGCCAGATACTCGTCCAGCGCCAGCCGGCCATCGCCGTTGCTGTCGGTACGCGCGAACTGCGTGTCGCGCACGCGCCGGTACTCGGCCAGATCGACCTCGCCATCGCCGTTCTCGTCATACAGCTCAAGGAAGCCGGCGGCGGTGTGGCTGGTCGGCATGCCCAGCCGGCTGCGGCGCTGGTTGTCGAAGCGCTGGGCACCGGCGGCGGTCCTTGCCTCGCCACCCGTTGCGGCCTTTGCCCCGGCACCCTTGCTGGCCAGCGCCTGCTTCCCTGCCTGCCAGGTCTTTTCGCCAGCGGCATCGAATTCGGCGCGCGACACGAAACCGTCCTTGCTGGTATCCAGCGCGGCAAAGCGTGCCTTGGTCTGCTCGACCTGGGCGGCGCGCTCGCGATCGATCTCGGCGGCCACGCGGGCATCGAATTCGGCCACGTACTCGGCCTCATCCACGGTGCCGTCCTTGTTGCTGTCGGTGGCATCGAAACGGGTGCGACGGAAAGTCTCGAACTCCTGCCACGTCACCCGGCCATCGCCGTTGTCGTCGTGCTCGGCGATGAAGGCGAGCACGTTGTTGCCGTGGCCACCCACCAGCGGGCGCGGACCGGGCGTGCTCTGCGCGGACACGGCAGAGGACAGCAGCAGCGCGCCGAGGCACGCGCTGGCAAGGACGGTGGTTTTCATGTCGACCTCAAAGGTGTTGTTGCGGAGGAATCAGGGGTTGAGCACGCGAAAGCTGAGCGTGATGCTGTTGCTGAACTCGGCCACCGGCGAACCGGCCGGTGCCGCCGTGCGGTGGCGGGCCAGCGCGATCCAGGTGCCTGCCACCGTCAGCGGGAAGCGAACGTGGCCCTTGCCATCGGTCTTCAGGCTGAGCACCTGGGGACTGCGATCCGAACTCCAGACCGCCTCGGTGATCTCGACCGCGTGCCCGGCAAGCGGCACTCCGTCGTACTGGACGATGAATTCGAAGGTCTCGCCCACGTAAAGATCATTGGGATGGGTGACCGGCACCAGTTCGATCCCCTTGTTGCGCGGCTTCAGCGCAGCGCGGTCCGGGCTGCCGACGGAGACATAGCTGTCGGCCTGGGTCAGCGACTGGAAATCGGAGATGACCTTGGCACCGGTCGGGATCCTGACCGCTGGGTCACGCGAGCTTTCGCGCTTGCCATTGAGCTCCCAGGTGCGGAACAGTGCCCCCAGGCGTGGCCCGGTGCTGAGCCGGTAGGTGCCGCTGCCGGCGGGCAGCGTGTACTCGGCCACGGTACGCGTCTTCATTGCCTGCGAGGCCAACGGCGATTCAGTGCCATCGGGCGCGGCCACGCTGAAGTGGCTGCCGTCGAATGCGGTTTCCGGCACGAAGAAGGTTTCCGCGAACGACGCGTCCAGGGCAATCGTCTGCCCGGCCCGCGGCGCGAAGTTGCTGGGCACCAGATAGGGCGTGTGCGCGGATGCGGGCAGCGAGGCCGCCAGGGCCAATGCCGCAGTGGCAAGCAGGGTCAGGGTCTTCATGGTGCCTTCGTGTCGGTGAGCGGAAGCGCTGGCGAGACGAAGGTCCGGTGCTGGCGGGCTGAATGCTATGCCAAATGCGATTCGTTATCAATTGGTGAAATTCTGCGATCTGTATCGCTGCGTATGCAGGTTGCTGGATTGGACGGGCCCTGCCGCCGCGATGGGACAGAGCCGCTACAGCAGCTGACGGGTAACAACAACACCAGACGCCCTCCAGCGCCTGGCGCGTCGTTGCGGATTGGGTAGCCCGAGATCCGGTAGTTGTTCTTGCTCAGCGCTGCTGATCCTTCAGGAACAACCACGTGATCAGCGTGGCATCCGGTCCCTTCGGGTCGGTGAACGGCAGGCCGGACTGGCTGCCGCTCCAGGCATGCCCCATGCCCTGCACAACGTAGTGCTGCACCAGCGTCCTGCCACCATAGGCATAGGTGTCCACGGTGTAAGCGCGCCCACCCGGCACCTGCCCCTGGTAGGTGCTGGTCGGCAGGTACTTCACCGAATCGTTGTCCAGGCCATCGTCGGCCAGGTCATTGGTCTGCAGGAACTGGCGCACGGCCTGCTGCCCGTTCACCGGATTGACAGTGAGATCAGCGCTGCCATGGAATACCAGCACCGGGATCGGACGCGGCGATGGCGAGCCCGAACACTGCCAGGCCAGCCGGCCATTGCTGTCAGGCGAATAGATGCTGCCGGCCAGCAACGCATAGGCGCTACCGGAAATCGTGGTTGCGCCCTTGAACATGCCGCCGGAATGGATGGCACCAGCGGCGAACACATCCGAGTAGCAGGCCAGCATGATCGAGGTCATCGCACCGCCCGCGGAAATGCCGGTGACGTAGACCCGATGTGGATCGACGCTGTAACCGGACTTCACCTTGTCCACGATGCCAGCCAGGATCGAGGCCTCACCGCTGTCGCGCGCCTGGTTGATCGGCAGCTGCCAGTTCCAGCAGCGGGCCGGGTTGGAGGTGACGTTCTGTCGGGGGTAGACCACGATGAACCCTTCGCTGTCGGCAACGTCATTGAAGCCTGACGCCTCGCCCATCAGGTTCGGCCCGGTCACGCAGCCATGCAGCACCAGCAGCAGCGGCAGTGGCCGGGTTTCGTCGTAGCCGGCCGGCACCCACACCTGGTACTCGCGGGCGCCGAACAGATTGCCATACAGGCCGATGTCCCAATGCCCGGCGGGGCCTGCGGCGTAGGCACTGGCGGCCGTCGCCAGCCAGCTGCACAGCAGCAGTGCGAGTGCCTTGATTGAATCGATTCCGGATTTCATGGCCAGATCCTCATGCGTGGTCCGTGGATGAAGGAGTACCGGTAGCGCTTGCAGGTGGCGCGCGCGCCAGTATCCGCGTCCCGGTGCCGCTGCCGACTGGACCTAGGTCCACTCGCCGGCGCCCGATGACACCGCTAGCCTTGGCTGCAGGGGTGGCAGAGGGCCATCCGCAATGGACATGCCTTGGGGGAGGAACGGATGAATCGGAATGGCTTGAGTCTGATGATCGGTGTGCTGCTGGCTACCGGGCCGGTACTGGCACAGGAGGCGCCACAGTCCGCGCCAGCGGCAGGCAGGACGGCTTCACCCACCAATCTGGACAGCATCAAGGTCACCGCACGCAAGCGCGAGGAAACCCTGCAGGAAGTACCAGTGGCGGTCACCGCGTTCACCTCCGAAGCGCTGGACAGGATGAACGTCCAGGATCTCAGCGACCTCGATGCACAGGTGCCCAACCTGACCATCTACGCCGCACGCGGCGCCAGCAGTACGGTTACCGCCTACATTCGTGGCGTCGGCCAGTCCGATCCCACCTGGGGCGCGGACCCGGGCGTCGGCATCTATCTGGACGATGTCTACATCGCACGTCCGCAGGGCGCGCTGCTGGATGTGTTCGACGTCTCGCGCATCGAGGTGCTGCCGCGGCCCGCAGGGCACCCTCTACGGCAAGAACACCATCGGCGGTGCGATCAAGTACATCTCGCGCGGCCTGCCGACCCAGACCGAAGGCTTCGCCCAGATCACCGTGGGCAACTACAGCCAGCTCGATGCCAAGGCGGCATCGGTGGCCCGATCGGCGGCGCCGACAGTGGC
>JAHXDM010000007.1 GCA_019468145.1 Rickettsia endosymbiont of Bradysia coprophila | reverse complement strand
ACCGCCGGCCACCGGTGCGGTAGCCGTGTGGTGACCGCTGCCTCGGCCGGTACCGGTTCAGGCCTGACAGAGTTCGGCGCCAGCATCGCCGACGCCATGCAGGACGCGAAGGTCGACCCGACCGACGCCTACGCGGTTGGCCAGTTCCTGCGCGACCCGCAGAAGATGGCCGCCGCGCGCGACAAGGCGGCCAAGCGGGGCGTGGCCATCGGCATCTTCGATGCCTTGACTGCCGGTGTAGCCGGCCACTTCATCAACAACGCCCGCCGCAGCGCGTCCTCGGCGGTCCTGCGCACCGGTGCTGAGGCCGGCCTGCAGCTGGGTGGAGGCGCCGCCGGCGAAGCCACTGCGCAGCTGCTGACCGAGGAACGCCTGAAGTGGGGCGACATCATCATGGAGGGCCTGGCCGAGGTTCCCACCGGTGCGGTGGAAGTGCACGCCAACTACCGCGCCGCGCGCGCGTCCGGGCAGGTGCGCTGGATCAACGAGCGCCTGGACCAGGTGATGCAGTCCGGCCAGAGCAACGACCGCCTGCGCGCCGCTACCGAGCTTGCGGGAGAGCTGAAGCTGGGCGAGCGCTCGCCGGAGGACATGAAGGCGCTTACTGCACAGGTGGCCGGCGAGGACGCACGGGTGTACCTGGACGCGGAGCAGGCGCAGACGCTGTTCCAGGCTGCGCCGCAGGTGCTGCAGGACATGGTCGGCGGCGAGTCGGCGCTGGCCGAGCAGCTGGCCACTGGTCAGGTCGTGATCCCAATGGCCGATTGGATGGCCGCCGTGCCGCGGCTGCCGAACCGCGACGAGATCCTGCGCAACGCTCGCACCACCGCCGACGGGCTGTCGCCGGCGGAGCTGGAGGCGCTCGACATCGACTCGATGGCCCGCGAGCTGGGTGTGCCGCTGGATGCACCTGCACCGGATGCGACAGCGGCCAATGCCCGCGCGCAGGTGCAGCAGTCGGTCATGGCGCAGCTGGTTGGAACCGAGCGCTACACCCCGGCCCAGGCCGAGAGCCAGGCGCAGCTGTGGGGCGCCATGTTCGGCCGGCTGGGCGAGGTCACCGGACAGCATCCGGTGGCGCTGTACGAGCGCTACGCGGCCGGCATCGATGCAGCGGAGGCACCGGCAGATGGTGCCGAGGCGCAGCCGCGCACGCTTATGCAGCGCGGCATGGACGCACTGCGCAGCCTGTTCGGCCGGCCGGAGGTGGCCACCGATGGCCGAGGTCAGCAGACCATCGAGCGCGAGGGCAGCGCCTATGTGCAGCGCGCAGGCCAATGGCTTCTGGCCGACGATCAGGGCCAGGCCCGCGACTTCCTGACTTTGGACCAGGCGCGCACGGAAGCAGAGCGCACCGGCGGCGAGATCGTGCAGGACGACCCGATCGAAGGGCAGCGGCAGACCTGGAGCGTCGCGCTGCCGGACACCGCTGCGCGCGAGGTGCTGGCCGGCGACATCCTGTTCCAAGGCGGTGCCGCACCGCGCGGTCAGATCCAGATCGGCCCTGACCGGGCGATGCAGATCAGCCTGTTCAAGGGCGCGGACCTGTCCACGTTCCTGCACGAATCCGGGCACTTTTTCCTGGAGGTGTACCGGGACGTGGCCACGGCCGAAGATGCCGCCCCCCAGCTGCGCTCCGACCTCGATGCCCTGTTGAACTGGTTCGGGGTCGAGTCGGCGGACCAGATCGGTGTCGACCAGCACGAACAGTTCGCCCGCGGCTTCGAGGCCTACCTGGGCGAGGGCAAGGCGCCGACGCCGGAGCTGCAATCGGTATTCAGCCAGTTCAAGCAGTGGATTCTCGGCGTCTACCGCAGCCTGCGGAATCTTGACGTGGAGCTGACTGACGACGTGCGCGGCGTGTTCGACCGCATGCTGGCCAGCCAGGAAGAGATCGAGGCGGCACAGGCCCGGGTTGGCTTCGAGCCGATCGCGCGCGACCTGGCCGAAGCGCAGGCGCTGGGCATGACTGAGCGCCAGTTCACCGACTACCAGGCGCAGGTGGCCGCCGCACGCGAGCAGGCCGAGGCCGACTTGATGGCACAGCTGCAGGAGGCTGATGCCCGCGCGCGGGAGCGCTGGTGGAAGGACGAGCTGGCCACCATCCGCGGCGAGGTCGAGGCGGAAGTCGAGGCCACGCCCATCGTGCGCGCCTACCGTGTGCTGACCGGCAGGAACGAAGCCGGCGGCGAGCCGGTGCCCATGCAGTTGCAGGGCCTGAAGCTGGACCGCGCTGTTCTGGCAGCGACCTACGGTGACGGCCTGCTGGACAAGATGGGCCGGGTCTATGCCCGCAAGGGCGGCACTCATCCCGAAGAGGTGGCCACCCTGCTGGGCTTCAGCTCCGCCGATGAGCTGGTGCAGGGCCTGTGGACGGTACGGCAGACCCTGGCAGGCGTGAGCGCGGAGACTGACGCGCGCATGCAGGCCCGGCACGGCGAGCCGATGACCGACGGCACGCTGCCGCAGCGTGCACTGGATGCGGTCCACGGCAGCCGGAAGATCCAGCTGTTGGAGCGCGAACTGGGCGTGCTGGCTGACTTGGCCAAGGAGCCCCGGCCGAACCGGCGCGAGTTGAAGGCCGTTGCGCAGGCGGTGCTGGCCGAGAAGTCCGCGCGCCGGACCCGGCCAAACGAATACCTGGTTGCTGAGCGAAAGGCTGCTCGCGCCGCGGCGCAGGCGGCGGCCAAGGGGAAGTTTGCCGATGCCCTGCAGGCGAAGCGGCAGCAGGCCCTGAACGCTGTGCTGTTCGCCGAAGCCCGCGCTGTGCAGCAGGAGGTCGAGTCGAAGGTCGGCTATATCCGGCGCCAGATGACCCCGCAGGCTCGCGAGCGGCTGGGCAAGGCCGGCGCCGACTACCTGGAGGCCATGGACACCATCGCCGACACCTACGAGTTCCGCGACGTGTCCGGCCGAGCCGTTGCGCGCCGCCAGAGCCTGCGGCAGTGGGTGGAGGCGCGCCAGGCTGACGATGACCTCACCGCAGTGAGCGATGCGCTGCTGGCCAGGGTCGAGGCCGAGAGCGTGACCAACTACGCCGACCTGCCGATTACCGAGTTCCGCGAGCTGCACGACGCGGTGACCAACATCGCGCGGCTGGCCAAGCTGAAGAACAAGCTGCTGAGCAACAAAGACCAGCGCGACTGGGAGAGCGCACAGGCGGAGCTGGCCGGCGCAATCCGTGGAGCGATCGCGGAGGGCAAGCCGCTGCCGCTCTCCGATGCGGACCTGACGGCGATGCAGAAGGTGGGCGCGACCTACACGGGCCTGATGGACTGGGTACTGCGCCCGGAGACGGTGGTCGAGTGGTTGGACGGCGGCGAGACTGGGCCGTGGCACGACTTCCTCTGGAACCAGGCCGAGGCGGCGCAGCAGCAGCGGATTGAGCTGCGCAACCGCGTCGGCGGCATGCTGGAGCAGACGATGAAGGCCCTGACGCCGGCGCAGCGGGCGGACCTCAACCGTCTGGTGTACGTGCCGAGCCTGGGGAGGTCGCTGTCGAAGAACACGATCGTGGCGGTGGCCTTGAACCTGGGCAACGCCGGCAACCGCGACAAGTTGATGCGCGGAGGGTTCATCGGCAAGAACGCCGAGGTGGTCCAGTTCACCCCGCAGAACATCGCGGAAATGCTCGGCCATCTCACGCCGGCCGACGCGCAGATGGTGCAGGGCATCTGGGATGCGGTGAACAGCCTGTGGCCGGACATCGTGGAGCAGCAGCGCCGGTTGTCGGGCGTTGCGCCCGAACAGGTCGAGCCGATGCCGTTGATCTTCACTGCGGCAGATGGATCGACGGTCAGTCTGCGCGGCGGTTACTACCCGGCGGTGTACGACCCACGGGCGGGTGCCGGCGGCGTCAAGCAGGCGCGCGCGGCGGAGGAACAGATCATGGGCGGCACCTTCAGCCGCGCAATGACCAGCAAGGGCCACACCAAGGAGCGCACCGCGTACGCGGCGCCGATGCTGCTGGACTACCACCGCGTGCTGTCACGTCACCTCAATGACGTGATCACCGACGTTTCGCACCGCGGCTACGTGAAGCAGGCGCTGCGGGTGCTGGAGGACCAGGAGCTGAAGAACCTGATCCAGCAGCGGCTGTCGGAGGGGGCGTATCACGCACTGCATGGGAGCGTGAAGAATGCGGTGCGCGGCGCGTCGGTGTCCGAGCCAGGATCCAGCATGGCCGAGAAGATCGGCGACGCGGTTCTGACCAATACGGCGGTGGCCGCGCTGGGCTTCCGGCTGCCGCTGGTGTTCGCCAATACCGTCGTAGCGCCGATCCAGGCGGCTGCACGTGTAGATGCGAAGTACATGGCAACCGGCTTCGCGGCCTACTACCGAAACCCTGTCCGCATGACCGAGATGATTCACTCGCTGTCGCCCTTCATGGAAGAACGCGCCAACTCGCTGGATTCGTCCTATCAGGTGGTGCTAGGCAAGCTGTCGGGGAAGCGCGGCATTCGCGCGGCGGCGATGAAGATGGCCATGGAGGTGCATCGCTGGACGGTGCCGCTGGCCGAGCGTGCCATTTGGCTTGGCCGCTATCAGCAGGCTCAGGCGCAGGGCGTCGGAATCGACGAGGCTGTGCGCCTGTCAGATAAGGCTATCCGTACGACCCAGCAGGCTGGTGCCCCGAAGGACCTCAGTGCGGCCGAGCGCGACCCGCGCTACAAGTGGGTGCGCATGTTCATCGGTCCGATGATCATCATGAACAACCGCCTGCAGGAATCAGGCCTGCGCGGCCTGTACCTGGGGCGTGTGCAGTCGCCGGCCCGTGCGCTTGGCACCTGGTTGTCTGCCGGTGTGCTTTCCAATGCGGTGTTCGAGCTGCTGATGATGCGTGGCCCGGACGGTGGCGACGACGACGAGAAGGGCTGGGACGACTGGAGCGCCTGGCTTGCGCGCAAAACGATCCTGTTCCCGTTCCAGACCATCCCGCTTCTGCGTGACGTAGCTGGCGGCATCGATGCGGCGATCGAGGGCAAGCCAAGCATGGGGCGTCCGAACCCGATCGTGGACGCCGGTGTGGCGCTGGCGAAGTTCGGGCAGACGGCATGGAAGGAGGGCCGGGACTGGATCGCCGACGATGACGAGCCCGACGCGGAAAAGCTGATCAAGACAGGCGTGCGTGCTGCCGGCCCGCTGACCGGCATCCCCAGCAATCAGATGCTGACCACCGGCGAATACCTCTACGACGTCGGTACCGGCCAGTACACCCCGGACAACCCAGCGGAGGCGGCCGCATACCTCATGTACCGCCGACCCAAGGACAAACAGTAGTCGACCACGCCCAGCCCCGCAGATGCGGGGCTTCTTCTTTCTGGAGCCGATGCACCCATGACCATTTCCGCCAATGACCGCCGCAAGACCTACGTGGGGAACGGCGTCGCCACCGCGTTCAACGGGCCGAGGGCGTTCCTGTCCAGCCACATCCAAGTGTTCACCGGCACGCACCCGGTCTACAACCTGGTGCCGCCGTCGCAGTACACCGTGACCGGGCTTCGGGCGAACGCCAGCACGGTCACGTTCAACGCAGCGCCTGCATTGAACCTGGACATCCTGATCCTGCGCACGGTGCCACTGGACCAGCCGGCCGACATCACCAATCAGGGCGCGTTCCTGCCCGAAATCCATGAGGACGCATTCGACTACCGGGTGATGCAGCTGCAGCAGCTGCTCGACAGCGGGATGCAGCTTGTCCAAGACCCGGAAAGCGGCGAGTTCGTCTGGGATGCCAAGGGCAGCCGCATCATCAGGGTGGGGGATGCCAAGGGCGACGCCGATGCCGTGAACTTCCGCACCGTGCTGGTGCTGATCGAACAGATCCAGAATGGAGGTGGGTCCGTCGGCATCGCGCCGAAGTTCTGGACGTTTGAGGGCGACGGCGAGGTGACAGACTTCCCGCTGGCCGGCGCCGATGTGCTGGACCCCCTGTTCTATGACACGGCGCTGGAGAAGACGGCCGGTGCAGGGGACTACCTGGTTTCGAAGCCTGGCGACTACCAGATTCTGCCTGGGGGTGACGGCGTGGCCCCGGCTATTCGCTTCACCACGGCACCGGCAGATGGCCAGCGCGGCTTTACAACGCTGCGCGGCTACGCCCGGCCTTGGATTGGTCAACCGCCGATCTACACCGTTGCGCCCCGAATCATCAGCGTCACCGGCAATGTCACGCTGGGCGGGGACATGCACAACACGCTGATTCTGGCCAACTCGCCGAATCCGATCACGATCACCATTCGAGCCAATACTGGCAGCACCATCGACTGGAAAGAGGGCCAGTTCTTTTCTGTGCAGCAGGTGGGGGGCGGGCAGGTGGCGCTGGCTATTGAAGGCGGCGGCCAGCTGACCGTGCCGGATCTCTTCGAGCCGAAGTCGCGCGCCAAGGGCTGCATCTTCAGTGCGACGTGCACGGCGCCGGACGCTGACGCGTGGACGGCTGCCGGCGATCTTCTGCGCAGCGCATCTAACCCTGACCTGCAGTCGTTCGTGTTGCCTGACAGGTCGGCACTCATCGGAACGAACATCACGACAGGCACCAGCAAGGGTTCGGTGGTGCTGCCCTATGGGGTAGTGCTATCACCGGTGGCACAGCGCGGCATCTACGCAAGCCTGTCCGAAGCGCAGGCCACCGGCGTGCCGTTGACGGTGGACGTGAAGCGGAACGGTACGAGCATCCTCAATGTGAAAATGACATTCGACAACGGCGAGCGTTCCACGTTGACGGCGGCGCTGCCGCCCACGCTGGTCCCAGGCGGCGAGGTTCTCTCTGCCGGGGATGAAATCACTTTCGACGTGCAGCAGGTAGGCACCGCCGGTGCGAAGGGCCTGCAGATCTATCTGGCCGGCCAGAGGTCCAGCTGACATGTCGGCGCGCATCTACGACCGGCCGGACCTCGACCAGCGGCAGCGCGAGTTGCCGCTGCTGGTTGTTGGGGACCTGCCGAAGGCTCTGCCCTTCGTGCCCTACGAGGGACGGCTGCAGATCTACAACGCCGTGGGCGGTTGCACGGTGCGCCAGATCGACGGCGACCGGCTGCCACCCGGCCACCAGCTGTACGTCGACCAGGCCACCAAGCAGGTAGTGCTGACCTGGCCGGCGTACCAGGCCGGCGCGGCGCCGATCACCAACCCCGGTTTCGAAGGTGGTCCGACCGGATGGCAAGGCGGGGCAGGGTGGGCGGTCACAACCTTGGGGCCCATCACCGGCCAATGGGCTGGCGAGTATGCAACCAACCGCGGCGAGTCGGTGCTGTCGAACACCGCCCGATATGAGGCCTATGCCGGCCAGCGAACCAGCGCGAAGTGCAAGGTGCGCCAAGGTGCGTCGGCCGAAGGCAACGCGGGCGCATCGGTGCTGCTGGAGTACCGCAATGCCGACGGAGATGTGGTGTCGACCCAGGAAGGGAACCGCGTCATGTCGGCGACCAAGGGGGCGGTGTACGACTCCACGGTCGTCGGCATCGCGCCGGCTGGTGCTGCAACCGTGAACATTGGTAGCAACGGCATCCGCTACCGCGAGAACAAGCCGCTGTTCGTCGACGATTTCGAATGGGATCACACGGTGGCGGCCGTCGGCCTCGATCACCAGGAAGAATTCCGGCTGACGCTGCAGGTCAGCGATTCGGCGGGGCGGTCCGCCATATGGAAGGGAGTGATCGGCGATCGTCCGATCTACTTCACCAGCAAACCCTACCCGCTGGTGGCAGTGGACGACTTCCTGGTAAGGGGGGCAGCCATCGGAGGAACGATTCGAACTGCGCCGGACTTTGCGCAGCCCGCCGAGATCGTGCTGGTGGCCGGTGCACTGGTCGGTGGTGACTTGCGCATGCCCTTCGTGGCGTTGGATCAAGGGTTCGAACCGCTACGCGTTAACGGCCAGCTGATCTCGGGTGACCTCCGCGCCCCGCTGAAGGAAACCAGCGCCCGAGAGGATGTGCTGGTAACTGGCTCGCTTCAATCCGGCGACCTAAAACAGATTCTGATCCAGACCACTTCGTTGCCCGAAAACCTCCGCGTCACTGGCGCGCTCATTCAAGGAACGCTCGTATGAACAACTCCATTATCGAAATGACCGGCCAGATTGGTGGCTTCTTCAGGATCGACGCCGTAAGGCTCGATGCCGCTGGGGAAGAAGTAGGCCGACGAAATCTCGCACCTTGGCAGTCGAACCTGATCACCAACAGCGGCATGGAGCAGCTGAAAACGGGAGCGGAAACGGTTCGCAACTACTGCCACGTGGGAACTGGCAGTGCTGTGCCCGCGTTCACTGACACGGTGTTGCAGACCTGGCGGGCCTCAACCAACACCCTCAATGGTGCTGAAGCCCGTGGGTTGGTCGTCACCCCTGCGTACTACTACTACGCGCGCAGGGTGTATCGGTTCGCCACCGGAGCGGCCTCGGGCAATCTGTCGGAAGTTGGGCTCGCTGCTGCCGGTTCGTCTTCGTCGGCGCTTTTCGCCCGCGCTCTGATTCGGGACAGCGGCGGCAACCCGACCACCATTACCGTGCTTCCCGATGAGGTTCTGGACGTCACCTATGAGGTTCGCGTCTACGTTGATACTGCCGATGTGAGCGGTTCGGTAGTCCTTGGGGGCGTCACTTACACCACCACCTGCCGCCGAGCAATGTTGGAAGGCTCGAACCCGTACACGAATCGCTTCCTGCAAGGGCAGTGGTTCCAGAGCAACTTTTCCAACGAGTCCGGGACCATGGTCTACACCGGAACGCTCGGCCCGGTCACCGGCAAGCCTTCGGGCACCGAGGGGATCAACGTCTACAACGCAGGAGGCACCACGGCAGCAGGTCCGGCAGGCAGCTACTACATGGACACCACCTCGACGTGGCAGCTCGATCAAGGGAACCTGGCCGGCGGCATCCGTTCGTATGTCCCTGGATCACAGTTCGGCGCATTCCAGATCCAATTCGATCCGGTTGTGCCGAAGGACGCCACCAAGCGGCTGACGCTGACGTTCCGCTGGTCGTGGGAGAGGTACACGCCATGATGCCCGATGGCGTCCTCTCGACAGTGGCCATAGCGGCCGACTTCATCGAGCCCAACCGGAACCGGATGCGCCCCCTCATCGACTACGAGATGGGGGGCGCTGGCCTGCAGGATCCGAGTGGCGGGCTGCAGCACCAACTGTGGACGCTGGAATCGGACGGCACCGACGTCTGGATCAGCGCCGAGCGTGTGGCGCGGGTCGACCTGTTCAGCCGGCCCGGCATCACCAGAGTGACGCTGGGGTTCGACCTGAATATGCGCGTGCATGTGGCGTTCGTGCAGAACGGGTCGAGCTGGCTGTGGTGGTACGACAGTCAGGCTGGGGCCATGGTCTTCACCGAGTACCCGACGTTCTCGTATCCGACCCTCGGGACTGACGAGAAGCGATCGACGGAGCTGGCCAACAGTGACCTGATCTTTGCCTACATACGAGGGCAGAACCTGTGCGTGCGCCAGCAGCGCGACCGGTTCCAGGTGGAGAAGGCCTTCCCGCTGGGCATGAACGCCGAGCTGGTGGCCATCGGCATGAACACCGAGAACCGATTCCAGTACGAGTGCGTGGCCGCCTGACCGGGGCAGGGAGGGTCGAGCCAGGCTCGACTCTGCCCAAACAGTTCAGGTAGGTGGCCGGCCCGTTCGCAGGATCTGCGACGGCCGGCCGTATCCTTCCGGCCATGATCTCCTCCACCTACCAAGGCTTCCGCACCGCGCCGATCCCGTCTGGCTGGGTCCAGACCGGGGAGCGTTGGGATCTGTGGTGGAACGGGCGCTCAGTCGCCAATGTCACTACGGCGCCCGGACGCGGTGTCCGGCTTCACCTGGATGCGCGAAAGATCTTCGAGACCAAGAAGGTTTTTGCCGCCAGCGTGTCTCAGGGCAAGCGCTATGCCGAACGCTGGTGCGCCGCCAGGTTGTACTCCGAGCTGCCTTTGCGCGAGGCCGTTGCCCGCTTGATCGACAGCACCCCGATTCAGCCGGCACCGCCACCGCCCGGTCTTCCGCCAACCCGAGAGCAGCAGCAACAGGCCCGGCGTCTGGCTGAGGCAACGGCCGCAGCTACGGCACGGGTCAAGGAAGCGTTGGAGCCACCCAAGCCGCCGGCCACCAAGCCCCGACCGAAGGACGCCCGAAAGGCGTGGGTCAGGGCAGGGCTGGAGCAGATGCGGCGGGGTGTCTGAGCCACACCAGGCCGCTCCGCAACGAGAAACGGCGCCAAGCCACACAAGGGTTTCAGGGCGCCGTTGCAGATGGTGTTGCGGAGCGGGAATCATGGCGAAAGCCTTGTGCCGCAACGGTTCTTCGTCAGACTTTTAATCTTTTGGTCGAAGGTTCGAATCCTTCACGGCCCACCATTGCAGCCAATGACCCAGGTCATTCAGAAAGGCACCGCAATGCGGTGCCTTTTTTGTTGCCTGGTCCAGGCCCTCTACTTCGCCCGCATTCCCATGGCCTTTGCGGCCGCCGCGTCGGCAGCTTCCTGTGCGGCCGTCGCTGCCGCATTCGCGGAACGCGCCGCCTCCGCTTGAGCCGCCTCGAAATCGGCCCGGCGCTGCGCGCTGATCCGGCGTTCCAGTTCTGAATATGCGACGTAGCTCTCCGGATACTTCGCGACGCAGGCCTGCTGCAGCAGCGGGATCGCGTGGTCGGACAATCCCGGTTGGAGGTGGGCGAGCAGGCAGTCCGCATACGCGGCGGATGCTGGGGGAATGTTGCTGGCCTGCGGTGAGCCGGCAGCAAGGGTGGTGGCGATCAATACACTCAACATGGGAACCTCCTTGTGGACATGAGTGTGGCGGTGACCAGTCCGTGAGCCAAGGTGCGCGTTGCATGACCATCACCGACTCCATGGTGCTCCAGTTCCGGTAGATCGGCAAAGTGCCGCGAACGACAATGTCTCCGGCGGTCTATGCTCAGCGCTTTCCCAGAATGGACCGCCCCATGCGTCTGATCGTGCTGTCGCTGTTGTTGTCCGTCGTCTCCGCCGCGCCGCTGATGGCCGCCGAATCCGCGTCGCCCGCTGCCGCCTCGCCACTGGTCATCGGCGAGACCTTCACCATCGAGTCGAAGGCGCTGGGCGAAACCCGCCGCATCAATGTTTACCGCCCACAACCCTGGGGTCTGGACCCGAAGGTGCCGTTGCCGGTGCTGTACATGGCCGATGGCGGCATCGCCGAGGACTTCCTGCATGTGGCCGGGCTGGTGCAGGTGCTGAGCGGCAACGGCAGCATGCGACCGTTCCTGCTGGTGGGCATCGAAAACACCGAACGCCGTCGCGACATGACCGGCCCCAGCAACGACCCGCAGGACCAGAAGATCGCGCCGCGCATCGGTGGATCGGCGGCCTACCGCCGTTTCCTGCGCGATGAATTGATGCCGCAGGTGCGCCAGCGCTACCCGACCACCGACGAGCGCGCGCTGATCGGTGAATCGCTGGCCGGCCTGTTCGTGGTCGAGACGCTGTTGCAGGAACCGACACTGTTCAACAGCTACATCGCGCTGGACCCGAGCCTGTGGTGGAACCATGGCGCGATGCTGGCCGGGGCGGCCAAACAGCTGCCGGCGGTGACGCGCGCGCAGCCGCAGGTGTTCCTGGCCAGCAGCGGGCAGCCGGAACTGGCCGCATCCACTGCGCGACTGGCCGCGTTGCTGCAGCAGGCCTCGCCGTCGCCGCTGGTGAAGTACCTGCCGCTGCCGGAGGAAACCCACGCCACGATCTATCACCCGGCCGCCCTGCAGGCGCTGCGCACGCTGTTCCCGGCGCCGCCGCCGGCCTCGCCTTGACCCTGCGTGGCGCGTAGCCGCGCGACATGTGAGGATGCGGTAGCGGCGCCACCCGGGTGCGCCGCCCGCAACGGGAGAGCGTGGATGCAGCGTGTGCGTGGATGGAGTGTGGCGGCCTGTCTGGTCGTGAGTGGCTGCGCGATGTCGGTGGCGCCACCGGCAGCGCAGAATGAAGCGAAGGAAAGCGCGGCCACCGCTGCGCCGGGCGTGGTGCTGCCGGATACCGAAGCATTGCGCGTGCACGATCCTGTGGGCCGCGATTACCCGATATGGGTGGCGCTGCCGGCCGACTATGCCGCGCACCCTGAGAAGCACTACCCGGTGCTGTACGTGACCGATGCGCTGTACAGCTTCCCGCTGGTGCGCAGCGTGCGCAATCTGGTGGGGCAGCAGGGCGTCAACATCGAGAATTTCATCCTGGTTGGGCTGCCTCCACAGGAAGGCCTGACCTCGAAGCAGAGTCGCTCGCGCGACTACACGCCCAGCAATCCGGCGCGTACCGCCGAGGGCTATTACAGCGATGACGTCACCTACGGCGGCGCCGCACACTACCGCGATTTCCTGGCCGCACAGGTGCTGCCGATGATCGATGCGCGCTACCGCACCGATCCGGCCCGGCGCGTGTTCGCCGGTCATTCCTATGGCGCGCTGTTTCGGCACCTACGTGCTGACACCGCACCCACCGGACCTGTTCAGTCCTACTCCTGTCGTCCTTCGTTGTGGTTTCGACACTTCTGCTGCCGCGCATCAGGATGCCCCGGGTTG
>JAHXDM010000006.1 GCA_019468145.1 Rickettsia endosymbiont of Bradysia coprophila | reverse complement strand
TTCCTTCCTCCCGGCGCCTGGCATCGCTGACGCGCTGCTGCAGTGCCTGCAGTTCATTGCGGTCGATATTCGCGTTCGTCCACCAGGTGTTGTGCCAGCACGTTCGGTGAGCCGTCGAAGAACTGATGCAGAAGATGGTCGAGCGCTTGCCGGCGGGCCTGCTCGCGGCTGAGCGTGGCGTGATAGATGTAGGCGCGACCTTCCTGGCGATGACTGACAAAGCCTTTCTTCGCCAGCACGTTGAACATGGTCAGCACCGTGGTGTACGCGACCGGCTTTTGTTGGCGAGCACATCCGCCACATCGCGCACGGACGCTTCGCCCTTGTCCCAGAGGATGTCCAGGATGGCCTGCTCGGCGGGAGTGGGATTCTGCGAGACAGGGCGGGCCATGCGCTTCTACGTATGAATTAGTTGATGCATCGGAGCATGTCGCCGGGTGGCTGTCAACGGGTTTCTTAGTAGTAAAGGGACGACCCTCAGCCCTCGGGCCTGAACACCGGGCAACGTCTCCTGGCCTGAATGGACCTCCAGGACGGCCCGTTCAGCTCCGCTTGACCGGAAATCGCCGGTTTCCGGTGGGTAATTGATTGAATTCCAAGGGATTGTGAATCCCGAAAAGCGTGCTCGCCACTGTCATCAAATCGCGCTACGGTAGGGCTCTGTTTGGGACCAGTGTTGCATCAATAGGATGCTGGAACTTTTTCCTCCTTTAGCAGTCCAAATCCCGGACTGCTAAGATGGGTGCCTATGAGCCAGAACACCTCTACTGCCCTTGTGGCAAACAATCTCCCGATTCCCAGTGCGCTCGGTTCGCTGGACGCCTACATCGGTGCCGTGCACCAGATCCCGGTGTTGTCGGTCGATGACGAACAGGACCTGGCCCGTCGCTTCCGCGACGGCAACGATCTGGACGCCGCCCGCGAGCTGGTGCATTCGCACCTGCGCTTCGTGGTGCACGTGGCCCGCGGCTACAACGGCTACGGCCTTGCCCTGGGCGACCTGATCCAGGAAGGCAACATCGGCCTGATGAAGGCGGTCAAGCGCTTCGACCCGGAAATGGGCGTGCGCCTGGTCTCCTTCGCGGTGCACTGGATCCGTGCCGAGATGCACGAGTTCATCCTGAAGAACTGGCGCATCGTCAAGGTCGCTACCACCAAGGCGCAGCGCAAGCTGTTCTTCAACCTGCGCAAGTCGAAGACGCGCCTGGGCTGGATGAACGCGGCCGAAGTCAGCGCGGTGGCCAAGGATCTGAACGTGTCCGAGCGCGAGGTCATGGAAATGGAGTCGCGCCTGTCCGGTCGCGATATCGGTTTCGATGCGCCGACCGACGAGGACAACGAGCACGCGCCGCCGTCGCCGGCCGCTTATCTCGTGGCCAATGACGAAGACCCGTCGATGGCCTACGAGCGTGCCGACAGCGAAGACAACCAGATGCAGCTGCTGCGCGAAGGCTTGGCCGAGCTGGATGCGCGTTCGCGTGACATCATCCGCCGCCGCTGGCTGGATGCCGACAGCAGGTGACGCTGCAGGAGCTGGCCGACGACGAGGACGGCTGTGTCGGCCCCCGAGCGTATCCGCCCAGGTTGAAGCCAATGCCGCTGAAGAAGATGAAGGCGCTGTTCACCGCGTAAGGCGGGTTGGCGTTGAAGCAATGAAAGGGCCGGCACTGCCGGGCCTTTTCTTTTTTGGGTGTTCAATCCACGCGTGGCGTGGATCTACCCCAGCTATTCAGAACCAGTAGATCCACGCCATGCGTGGGCTGCAGTGCAGCCATGGTCTGACGCGATCAGCATATTCGAACTGACGAGCTTCCCACGATTCTTTATCTCTCTCTTTTTTTGAACCTCATCGACCTGGCAATGGCATTGGGCGTACGACAGTTGCTGTTGTCCACAATCGTGCTGCTACCCGCGCTGTGGCTGGCACGGCGGCGGGCCCTCAGTGCCGAACAACGCTCCTGGCTGCTGACCGCAGCGATGGCAGCGGCCCTGCTGTTGCCACTCAGCGCGTTCCTGCCGGGCTGGTCGACCACCCTGCCCGCACCGGCACCGCCCGCAGCCGCGTTCCACCCCATGCCCGGCGAAGGGCAACGGCGGAAGAAGCCATCTTCGAAGCCGGACGACAGCCCGACATCTACTACGTCGAACTGCCGAAAACCCTGCCGACACTGCTTGCACTGCTGTGGCTGCTGGGCACCCTGTGGCTGGGCATGCGCCTGCTGGACGCGATGCTGCACGCACGCCGGCTGCGGCGGCTGGCGCAACCGGCGTCCGCCGGACTGCGCGCGGTCCTGGCCGACATCGTGCCCGCCCACGTAACGATCGCCACCTGCGCCGTCGACGGGCCGATGGTCGTCGGCCTGTGGCACCCGCAGATCCTCCTGCCCCGTCCCTTGCTGGCACGCCTGGACAACAACGTGCTGCGCGACATCGTCCGCCACGAGGTTGCACACCTGCAACGGCGCGACCTGTGGACAAGCACGCTGCTGCGGGCGGGAACAGCGCTGTTCTGGTGGAATCCGCTCCTGCACCTTGCCCAGGCACGCCTGGCGGTACTGCGCGAGATGGCCTGTGATGCACGCGCTGCGATGCAGGCACGCGAACCGCTGGACTATGCAGGTTCGCTGCTGGCCAGCGTCGAACAGCTGCAGGCCCTGCGCGAGGAGGCGCCGACGCTTGCACTGGGCATGTTCAGTGCGCGCAGCCAGCTGGCGCAGCGCATTGATCAGCTGGTGGACGCCGGGCCACCCACACCCCGGCACCGCAGCCTGTTGGTGCTGGGCCTGCTGCTTCTGCTGGCCTGCACCGGCACCGCCGTGGCTATCTCACCACGGCTCGCCCCATCACCGGCTGCCAGCGCCTCCGATACGCGCGTCATCAAGCTGTTCCAGGCCGCCAGCACGCATGACGTCGCGCAGGTCCGTCTGTTGGCAGCGGCCGGCGTCGATCTTGATGCGCGCGTGCTCGGTGATGGCACGGCGCTGATCCAGGCCATCCGTGCACGCGATCCGGCGATGGTCGACACGCTGCTGCAACTGGGCGCCGACCCCGATCGTGCCGCGCTGGGCGAAGGCAATCCGTTGATCGTCGCCTCCGCGTTGGGCCTGCAACCCATCGTCGAGCAGCTTGTGCAGGCTGGTGCCGACGTCAACCGGGTCGTGACCTATGACGAGACACCGCTGATAAATGCCTCGCGCGAAGGGCACCTGGTCACCGTGCAGTACCTGCTTGCTCACGGCGCCGACATCAACCTGGGCGTGGAAGCCGACGGCTGGCTGGGGCGCTGGCGGACACCGCTGAACCAGGCTGGCAACGCGGCCGTGCGCGATTACCTGCTGGCGCAGGGCGCCCGCCGCGAACGACGCTGACGCCTCCGCCGCATCACCTCCTGCACTGCGGCGGTAACCCGTTCCACCCGCAACGACCGGACGCGACAGGCGTGCGTGGCAACGCGTGCGCCGATCCCGCCCCTCTTCCACTCCTGCAAGGATGTCGATGATGAACCGCCTGTTGCTGTGTTCGCTGCTGGTCTCCCTGGCCCCGTTCCACGTGATGGCCACTGACGCCAGCGCTGAAGACGCTGCGCGCTTTGCGCAGGCAATGGCCCATGGCCTGCGCCCCAGCACCGCGCAGCTGGGCGCCGCGCTGCCGCAGTGGTCGATCGAAGAACGCCTCGCCCACTACAAGGTACCGGGTACCGCAGTTGCGGTGATCCGCGATGGCAAGGTGGTGTACGCCGCCGGATACGGCCTGCGCCAGGCGGGCACGCGCGACGCGGTGGATGCCGATACCGTGTTCTCGGTCGGCTCGGTCAGCAAAATGGGCACTGCGGCAACCACCCTGAAGCTGGTTGCTGCCGGCAAGGTCTCGCTGGAGGAGAACATCGACCATCGCCTGCGCCGCTGGCACCTGCCTGCCGATTCGCAGGGACAGCACCCGCCGATCAACCTGCGCATGCTGCTCTCGCACACTGCCGGCTTCAACGTGCATGGCTTCCAGGACTACCAGCCCGCCGAACGCCTTCCGACCTTGCTGCAGACACTGGATGGACTGGCGCCTGCAAAGAATGAGCCGGTACGCCTGATCCACGCACCCGGCCAGCAGGTCGACTATTCCGGTGGCGGCTACACGGTGGTGCAGCTGGCGATCGAAGATCTGACCGGCAGAGCATTCGCTGAGGTCGCACAACGCGAGGTTTTCTCGCCACTGGGCATGTCGCGCAGCACGTATCAGAATCCCTTGCCTGCCGGCTACGGCAACGTTGCCCATGCGCACGACAACAAGGGCCTGCCGGAGGCCCTGCCACGCGGCTGGCAGAGCTTTCCAGAACAGGCGGCGTCGGGGCTGTGGACCAGCGCCAATGACATGGGCCTGTTCGTCGCGGCCTTGCTGCGCAGCATCCGCACCAAGGATGGATGGCTGCCGCAGTCGTTGGCCCTGCAGATGGTCAGCGAAGTGGCCCCGGCCGGCCGGGGACTGGGGCCGGAGCTCGCCGGCTACGGCGCCGCCCGGCGCTTCTTCCATAACGGCAGCAACGACAGCTACCACGCCGGTATCGAGGGATATCCGGAAAGCGGCGACGGCTTCGTCATCCTGACCAATGGTGACAACGGGCCGGCGCTTCGCGCAGAAATCCGCAACGCCCTGTCCGATGTGCTCGGCCACAACGCCAAACCACTCATCCGCACATTGGACCCAGCGTTTCTGCGGGACAGCTATCCTCGCTTCAGCGGCCGGTTTGTCCTCGACGATGCGTTGCCGATGGATGTCCGCGGCGGACTGGCCGACTGGTTCGAGGCCCAGACGCTGGACGTGCAGGCGAATGAGGGTGGGCTGGAACTGCGCCTGCCAGGTCGAGACAAGGCCATCGCACTTCAGCCCGTGACGCCGGTGCGCTTCCTGGCCGGCAGCGCAGGTGCGGAACTGCTGTTCCATCGCGGAGGCGACGGTACGGTACAGGCCCTCAGCGTGCTGGCCGATGGTGCGCGTGCGTACTACCGCCGCGACAAAACCCACTGAATCTGCATCGCTCCTCCCTGTGGCATAGGCCGGGCGCGGGCCCGGCTTACGTTCAGAGCGCCGAACGCGGCGGCAGCGACCAGTCGATCGGGGCCTGCCCGCGACGCTGCAGGTACTCGTTGGCCATCGAGAAATGGCGGCAGCCGAGGAAGCCGCGATGGGCCGACAGCGGCGACGGGTGCGGCGACTTCAGCACGCGATGGCGGCGGGTATCGATGACCTTGCCCTTCTGCTGCGCATAGGCGCCCCACAGCATGAACACCAGCCCTTCGCGCTCACGGTTGAGCACGTCCACCACGTGGTCGGTGAAACCTTCCCAGCCACGCCCCTGGTGGGCACCGGCCTGGCCCTCTTCCACCGTCAGCACGGCATTGAGCAGCAGCACGCCGCGCTGCGCCCACGGGATCAGGCAGCCATGGTCCGGACGCGGGATACCGAGATCGCTCTCGATCTCCTTGTAGATGTTCAGCAGCGACGGCGGCACCGGCACTCCGGGCGCCACCGAGAAGCTCAGCCCATGCGCCTGACCGCGGCCGTGATACGGGTCCTGGCCGAGGATCACCACCTTCACCTGCTCGAACGGCGTGGCATCGAACGCAGCGAAGATCTGCGGACCGGGCGGGAACACCGCCGCGCCACTGGCCTTGCGCTGGCGCAGGAAGCTGGACAGCTCGCGCATCTGCGGCTGCAGCAGGTAATCACCGACATGCTGCTTCCAGCTCGGTTCCAGCTGGATCGTCGGGGTGTCGGCTACTTCATCCATCATCGAATCAGGGGTCCATCGTTCAATCGGGCCAGCCGCAGCTGGAACAGCACCTTGGTGACCAGCAGCCGTTCTTCGATCGGCTTGAGCACCAGGTCGTTGGCGCCGGACTGCAGCAGCCCGGTCTGGTTGTGCGGATTGCCATCGCCGGTCATCACCAGCACCGGCAGGCGGCGCTTGCCGTAGCCGAAGTCCACGCGCACGCGCTGCACCACGTCGCGGCCGCTCAGTTCACCCTTCAGGGTGACGTCGGTCAGCACCAGGTCGATGCGGTGGCGGCTGCGGCCCAGCGACTCGGCGGTGAGCAGGGTGAACGCCTCTTCGGCGCTGACCACGTGCAGCACATTCAACTGCTGGCGCTCCAGCATGCGCTTGGTGGCCTCGGCCACCACGCGGCTGTCCTCGATATAGAGGATGGTGGCGCCGGGAATGGTCTGCGGCTGCACATAGCCGCGGATGAAGGTCGCCAGTGCCTCATGGCCGAGCGATTTGTCGAAATAGTCGGTGACGTACTCGGTGAAGCGGCGCTGCTCCAGGTGCTGCTGGGCGTCGCCGGAGACCACGATCACCGGTACATAGGCCTGGCCAGCCGCTTCGCGGATCATCCGCGCCAATGCCAGGCCGTCGCCATCACGCAGGGTCAGCGAGGTGGTCACCAGGTCCACCGGACCCTGCGCCAGCGCCTGCTGCGCTTCCTCGATGCTGTCGCAGCCGATCACCTCCACGCCGGGCAGGTCACGCCTCAGCACGTCGGCGATCAGCTTGCGTACCAGCTTCGAGCCATCGACCACCATCACCCGCGTCGCGGGCCCCTCAAGGTGCTTCAACGCTTGCGGTTGCATGCCGGCCTCAGGTGTCGGTCGTCGGGTCTGGCGCAGGAAATGGCCGGTCACCAGCCCACGCTCCCCAGCCAGCCC
>JAHXDM010000005.1 GCA_019468145.1 Rickettsia endosymbiont of Bradysia coprophila | reverse complement strand
CAGGACTTTTGGTAAGGGAGCCATAGAAGAGTGGTATAAATAACGAGATGGTACTTGTAATAATAGGTTCGTGTGTTGTAGATAAAAATAGTAATTATCGTTATGACGAAGAAATATCAAAAGAACAAGGGTGAGCAGGTTGGAGTGTTAGGGTATTCCCTTAACAGCAAAATCAATATTGCAATAGTATCAGTTTGCTAACTAGTGACAAGATAATAATCCATCTGTATAATTGCTGGACGTTATGATTGTCGCAGATTTGTTCAGTCAGTATATCACCGCTGCAGGTTATCATTCCATTACCAAATGCTTATACCGGCACAGAAATACAAAATTTAGGTACAGCTCCAGCCATGAAAGCATTTTTAAGTAATTCTATCGAGATAATTTTGTAAGATATTTCGGGTATTAACAAGGATTGGATGCAGAAAGAAGTAGTCCATAAGGTTAAAATATACGAAAGAGCAAGGGTAAGAGCTAGCGGGATATATGGGGTAATAACCGCTGAAGACTGATGCAATCGCAAAATATTTTATATTAATATTAGAAGTAAGACGTGATTTACTCTTAATAATCAAGAAAATATAGAATAACGTATTTTGTTGCCTATAATGTATTGGCAACAATTAGCCCAAGCAATCCTTTTAAAAAGAAGAAAGAAAAACTCAGATTTGGAATCAAGAGCCGACAAGAAGGCAAATAAAGATATCGGAAGGGTGGCAAATGCATCTGAAGTGCTTTCTCTATGTCATCTCAAAACGCTATTCAAAGGAGCAGCATAAGTCCTCTCACTTCCATCACACTTAGAAGCAAAACCAACATAAAATGCCCAACTAATGAGTTGAGTGTTTTTGTTATCTCTTTAGTATTCCTATCTTCCTTTAAATATATATCGTGATATATATTTAAAAAATGCTCTGCTTTTTCATGCTGAATGAACGGATTGATGTTTATTATTTTAGTCATACCTTCTACCTCCTAGATTATTTATAAATTATTAAATATCTTTCTTATAACATATATTCTAATATCATTATCTTGCGTCCTAGAATTCATTATATTAATCTCAACAAATCTCTTACCACGCTTCTCTAAAAACGTGGTTTTCTACAATATAAATCTCTATTATTGCTTTTTATCTTATATTCAAGGTATTTTCGCCCTTCTCCCTTGTTATTCCCGTACCTACCTTCCATTCATCTATTTCTGCTTGAGTTATTTCTTCATACCTTTTTATATAATCACATGGCCTTTCAGCAATTTTAATCAGATTACGCAATATCTCAGATTTTTGCAGTACATAATCTTCTACTCCAAGACTAATTAAATCACAAGTCATTGGATGAGTGCAGAATCTATTGTTTATTTCATCTGCACCCTACCAAATAAATAAAACTTATCCTGCTTATAGCCATCAAAGTAATGAATTTTTATACACTCTACATAATCTTGTTGTTCTTGCTCAGATAAACTACGTCCTACTGCTTTGTTTTTAACAATTTGACACGGTTTTTCCTAAGCCCAAAAGTTTTGATACACTTTAATTCTTGCCAATCCTCATCAGTCACTTTAACTAAATCATTACTGTTCCTTCTATATTCAGCCATCTGTGCTTGATATGGCATATTTATTAACGAGCTCATCATGCTACTTAAACATTCACCTGTATAATTTGGTACTAAATAAGCACCTATAAACCAAATATAACAAAACCTATTGCTACCACTATGCCACTTTTTAGCAGCAATCGCTGAAAAGCCGTAACAACAACAAACCCATAATACCTATAGTCATACCAAACCTAGTCCATACTAAACAGCCGATAGAGAGTGCCCCTATAATGCCAAGATAACTAAGCCGTAATATTTGGTCTCTTTGTTTAAGGCTCTATTTTAATCTAACTCTTTCCATATTACCTCTTTATACCCCAAGACAGTTTTTACTGCTATCACCGTTAACCCTCCAACTAATGCACCTTTACCAAAACCAAGCATTCTATCCCGAAGATCTCCTTGTTGTTGCATCATCGCGCCCATCGCTCCTGTTATAAAAATACCTACTGGGTAGTAGTCGTTAATCATCTTCTTGACCTGTTCAGTAGCTGCCTTCCTCCCGCATCAAGATCAATAGCGGCATAAACATCAATACTACTAAGTAATAAGATCGGAGCAAAGCAAAGGGCTGTCTTTAGAATTGAACAAGCATTGCTATAATAGTTTGTAGATTGTTTTTGCGTAATTTGTGTTTCCTTAATTGTAATTACATTCTTAAACCTATAAACTTTTAACCTCATCTTCTTAATATTATTTAAACTATTCATTAGATTTTGAATTAAAAAATCATGGTTTTTTGTTAATCTATTATACATTTCCCTATTATAAATAGATATAAAATCTGTATGTAATTGCTCTTATATCTATTTATAATAGGGAAATGGTATTAGTGCTGCTAATTTAGTGCAACAATTATTATCTGCTAAAAATGGATTAGGCTTGAGTAACTTTATTAAGAAGCTGGATAGGTTTGAAGTGTTGGTCATGGATGATATATCATATATTCCTTATGAAAACACTGAATCAGATGTATTATTTGTTTTACTAGCTGAACGTTATGAACAAAGAAGTACCGTGATCACAAGTAATTTAGCATTTTCAGGTTGGAATCAGATTTTTAAGGATGAAATGACCACAGCAGCAGCTATTGACCGACTGGTTCACACTCCATAATCTTAGAGTTAAATACTGAAAGTTATCGAATCAAGACCGCAAAAAATAAACAAAATTTAGATAACAAAAATTCAGATAAAAATTAGTCGAGCAATCATCAAAAAAAGATAGAAAACAGGAGGGTAAAAGTGTAAATAAAATAACTAATATTTTTGCCCCCCAAATTTGGTATTTATAGTTGGCAATTTTCGGTATTTATAGTTGGCGGTAAACAATCGTTTAGGATTTCTGAATGTTAAACTAGCTAATCTATTATGGAGCATAATTAATGTATCAGCTGGTAAATGCTTGGTCATAACAATATTATAAAGATGGAATTCCTGTAAATTTATCAAATTAGCTCTTTCTAAACAAAACATTAATTGCCAAAATTATAATAAACGTCTACAATAAACGTTCATTTTATACTAACTGTTTATAGTATACTTAATTACTTTAAATTCAACTACTTATAGTCCAATTAAATTAGAATTAGGGTTTTTTTAAGAAAAACTGAAAATAATGACCAATTTTGCTTATTTAAGAATCTCCACAGACCAACAAGATATTCAAAATCAAAAGTTTGGTATATTAGACTATTGCAATAAACATAATCTCAATCCTGTAAAATTTATAGAAGATACAGCTAGTGGTAAAATTGCTTGGCGAGATCGAGTGATTGGAGAAATTATGGAAAAAGCTGCTAACGGTGATCTTATTGTCGTATCTGAGATTTCACGGCTTGGTAGATCAACTCTGCAAGTGTTAGAAATATTAGAAACAGCTGCTAAGAAAAAAATATCTGTTCATATAGCTAAAAATTGTATTGTAGTAGATGGTTCCATACAATCTACAATAACTGCTACAATTCTAGGTCTTGCAGCTCAAATAGAGAGAGATTTTATCTCTAGCAGAACCAAAGAAGCTCTAGCAAAACGTAAAGCAGATGGTTTTAAACTTGGCAGACCAAAGGGACAATCACAGTTACTTAAACTTGATTCATTCTGTGACGAGATTACTGGCTACCTAAAAAAAGGAATCAATAAACGAGCAATTTCTAAATTAATTGAATGTTCCCCATCAACGCTTTACTTATGGCTTACAAGACGGAAATTATATAATAAGAAATAAACTTATATAACAGACTTTTATAGTTGCAAATAAAGTGAGCCAAGCTGATGTATAGAATCATTTAATCTTAGCCAAGGAAATTATAGAATCACTTAATGTTAGCTGAACTTATTTTATAGTCGCAATTAATCTTAGCCACAAATTGAACTCGATTGCTGGAATTCGTGTTTATGATTGCAAGCCTATACACGTAATGATTTAAACAATATCAATAAAAGGCTTAAAGCATTAGAAGCTAAGATGGCTCAAGATGGTATTGTTCTTACCGAAGCCCAGTTACAAGTATTAGAGAAGCGTCGTAATGAGAAAGAAGCCCATGGTGAGATAGAAACGCAGCATCCAGGTTATTTAGGGTGCCAGGATACATATTATGTTGGCAACTTTAAAGGTATAGGTAAGGTTTATTCTGAGGTCTTTATCGACAGCTATACCAGAGTAGCAGATGCTAAACTATATACTGAGAAAACAGCGCTGACGAGTGCTGATATGCTCAATGATCGGATATTACCATGGTATGAGGAGCAAGGGATACCTATCTTACGTATCCTTACTGATCGGGGGAGCGAATATAAAGGCAATATAGAGCATCATGCTTTTGAGTTATTCTTAAGCATCGAAGGTATAGAACATACTGTTACTCGCGCTTACTCGCCTCAAACCAATGGTATGTGTGAGCGTTTTAACAAAACTATGAAACAGGAATTCTTTGATACAGCTATGCGAAAAAAGAGGGTACAGCTATTGAATAATGTTTTAAATTATGCTATGGTGAGATTTTAGTAAATAATTGGAATTAAGCTATGGCAGAAATAATAACACGGAACGGAGAAGAAATCACAATACAAATTACATTAAAATTGGATGGCTCTATGCTTGAAATGGAAGATGCGATACAGAAAGGAGTAAATGAGGTTGGGTGCATTGCAACTAAAGAAGCCCTAAGTAAGTTTGATGCAACTGGTGCGATAATTAATATTGGTAGTGTCAGAATGTCTTCAAAGGGCAAAGTGAAAAAAGAGTATGAGACACCCTATGGTACTGTTGAGATAATGCGACATGTATATCAGAGCTCGAAAGGAGGCAAGACGTTTTGTCCAGTTGATGAGAAAGGGCGTATAATTATTCATTCTACACCAAAATTTGCCAAAATGATTTCGTATAAATATGCATCTTTAAGTGCGAAAGATGTCAGTGAAGATTTTGCAGAGAATCATTCTAGGAGTTGTTCGAGAGGATATATCCAAAAGGTTGCTGATTATATAGGATCTATAGCTTTAGCGACAGAAGAAGATTGGGAATATGCTATTCCCAAGATTGTAGAACCGGTTACCAGTATAGGTATTAGTTTAGATGGCACATGTATTTTAATGAAAGAACAAGGTTATCGTGAAGCTATGACAGGTAATATCTCTTTGTACGATGCGCAAAGCGAAAGATTGCATACAATATATATTGGAGCGTCTCCTGAATATGGTAAAGGGTTATTTATAGCTCGTTTACAAGGAGAGGTTAATAAAATCAAACAAAAATATCCTACAGCAAATTATATTGGCATTGCTGATGGCGCAAGTAATAATTGGAAATTTTTAGAACTGAATACACAATATCATATTCTAGATTTTTATCATGCTAGCGAATATTTAGCAAAAAGTTCATATTCATTTTTTAGTGATGAAGGGAGAAGAAAGGAATGGTTGAGTAATGCTTGTCATAAATTAAAGCATGAAAACAATGCGGCTGCAGAGCTTTTAGACACGATGAAGGAACAAGTGAAAAAAAATGAAGGAAATAAAAAAATATCACCAGCAATAAAGGACAATTTGAGTAAAGCGGTGAGCTATTTTACTAATCAATTAGAACGTATGAATTATAGTAATTACACAGCACAAAATTTTCCTATAGGTTCTGGTGTGACGGAAGCGGCTTGCAAGACGCTGATCAAGCAAAGATTATGTAAATCAGCAATGCAGTGGCGAACTCAAGGTGCCAAAATAGTTATTTCCATTAGATCTCTTGTTCAAACAAAAGGAAGGTGGAATCAATTTTGGAACATGATTAACCAAAATGCCTTAAGCGACATCTTGATATCTTAGTTAACATTATTCAATAGCTGTACCCAAAAAAGATTTATACATCCCTTGAAGATTTACAGCTAGATCTTGATATTTGGTTAGAGTATTACAATCATGAAAGGCCACATTCAGGAAAATATTGTTATGGTAAAACCCCTATGCAAACTTTTCAAGATAGTAAAAAATTAGCTGTTGAAAAGAATAATGAAATCTTGTACCTTGAATATATATCTGACAGTCAAAATTTAACTGACAATCAGGTGCAAAATTTATAGTGTCTGTAAGATCAAATCTTGACTTCTACATTTACAAATAACGCAAGTATTTCTATCAATTTTTTAGAATTGTATTTTTAATAATTCATTGATTTTAGTAACTGATAATCTTGTTATTTTAGCGATTTCTTCAACAGAATGACCATTCTTTATCATCATTTTTATCATGTCAGCTTTACCTTTAGCTTCACCTTCAGCTTTCCCTTCAGCTTTCCCTTCAGCTTTCCCTTTAGCTTCACCTTCAGCTTTCCCTTCAGCTTTAGCAGTTTTTATTAGGTAGTCTTCTGCTGCTTTATTATCCATAGTACGTTTAGTCTCTTGCTCATAAGTTAGCAATTCTTCTTCCGTCCAGTTAAACTGGTTTAATTCTTCGTACGCTCTCTCTATCACCTGATCGGATCCTATGATCCTAAGTAAGTCTGCTTCACTAGTTTCGTCTGCGTGCTTGAAAAAATAACACCATTTTTCAACAATATTGGTCAGTAAATTTATATCAGTGATTTTAAACTTTGGCAGCTCTATAAATGTAAAGGAGAAATCTTGTAAATCATGAGTATAGCTCTCTTTATCTAAAATAATATGATCAGACTTATAAAATACTTTGTCTTTAAAGATAATATTATCACTGATCGCAATAAATATTACCGACTTGAGATCTATATATCTGGCTCCCTCGTTCTTGCCTTTATTTAACTGCCGTGAATAGGCTTTAGCTGCATAATACTGAGCTCTCTTCTCAAAGCCTTCTTGCGGAGATACCTGCATCTCAATAATGATTTGTACGCCATTTTCATCTTTACATAAAACATCTACTATGCTTTGTTTCTTAGAAGCAATCTCAGGCTCTTGGATAGTAGGTAAAAACGTTACTTCCTTAATTTTATCCCCATTTTTAAGCTCCAGCACATCATTAATGAAATGAATCAGAATATCTTTATTCTTCTCCGAGCCGAATATTCTCCTAAATGCAACATCGTTCTTAGGATCTAGAAATTTTGAAATAGCCATAAATAGTAATTTATTTGAACTTCTAAGAATATTTTATACTGATTTATTTAATGGTATCACATTGTGATTGTTTCCTTCTGTTTTCTTTGTGCTAGAAAAGAATACTGAAGGAATAAAGCCTTTGATATAAAGTAATCTTTCTAAAAAAGACGAATCAGCAGGAAGAGAAACAGAATTTTCTTTAACAAATCTTACCGCTCTTAACAAGATATTTTTTTCGCGTTCATCCATAATAAAAGCAGAGCTATCTGAAATATAATCTTTATTAAGTTTCTCTGGATTAAGCATATACCATTTCTTGTGTCGCTCAGATTCTAGCAATTTTAGATAGCCATCTGGCGGAAGATCAAAAAAGTCAGACTCTAATAGTTCTTCTTTGATGTATTCATAAAGTACCTGAATACCCTTACCTGTATCTATAAAATCAAACATATAATATATTATTTTAATAATTCATTTATTCTAGTAACTGCTAATCTTGGCATTTTAGCGATTTCTTCAATAGCACTACCAATTCTTTATCATCATTTTTATCATTTCAGCTTTTCCTTCATCGAGATATTTTTCAGCAATAGTTCTCATAATATTACCTTTTTCTTCTTCCGATAAATGTTGAACAAATATTTTTTCTAGCTTTCTTTAGTCTATCCTTTCAGCTAACTTGGCATTTTAGTATACCAGAAGAATGATCTGATGTAAACATAGCCCCTTGCCTTCTCTACTAATATTTCTACTGTGTTTGTACTAAGCTACAAATTTACAAATGCGGCCCATCTATTTCTTTTGACAACTCAAGTTGTTTCTCATGACGCTGCATAACTTGCGGCTCTGTCTATTTAAGTGTGTAAATTTCTCAAAGGTTAAATAAAGTAAATTATAATCACAGGAGAAATTAATATGACTAAAAAAGGCAATGAAGCAATAAATCAAGCAATAGATTTATTAATAGATAACGATACAGATATATCAACAATATTTAAAGAAGATGGATTATTAAAACAATTAACCAAGAGGCTTGTAGAGAAGGCTCTGCAGTCAGAGATGAACAATCATTTAGATACCGTCTTGAGAGTCAACAAATTTTTAAGAATTTTATAAAAATTTATTGTTACATTTTTATAAAATTATCTGCATTTTAAATTAAATTTTCATTAAAGGAGTTTTTATTTTTAAGTACTCCGTAAATAATATGTAACAACTTACGCATTGCAGCTATCACTATAAGCATTTTAGGTTTTCCTAAACCACTTAAGCGCTGTGCAAATTCTTTAACAATTGGATTAAATCTAAGAGAAACAATAGCAGGCATATAAAAAGCTTTACGTAAATCTGAACAACCTGTTTTTGATATTCTACTAGCTCCCCGTACTGAAGTACCAGATTGACGCTGTTTGGGGTTGAGGCCAACAAATGCTACTACTTGTTTTACAGAATCAAAATTCTCTATATTAGATAAGAAAGCAAGAACTACGGCTATTGTTTTTTCTCCTACTCCTGGAATTGAAGCAAGAAGAGTACCCTTATCATCGAGCTCTTTATGGTTTTTGATATGATTGCTAATTAGCTGTTCTATTTCTTTGATCTGTTCATTCAAAAATTTAATATGAGCTTGAACATTTACAGTAACTATATCAGATGATGCTTCTAACCGATTAGTTTCTTGATTTTTGATGGCAATTAAAGCATCTAAACGGTTTACCAATTGTTGTAATTCATGGATATGAGAAGGTAGTGGTTGCCAAAGGTCAGGCTTCATTGCTATACAAAATTGGGCTATTAATTCGCTATCTACTTTATCAGTTTTAACACGACAAAGTTTGCTCATTGCAAAACCTTTGATACGAGCAGGGTTTACTACACTAACTTTAAAATTCTTATCATAAAGATATTGAGCTAACTTTAAGCCATAAGAGCCAGTAGCTTCCATACATGCATGAGCAGTATCAATTTCTTTAGTTTTTAACCACTCTATTAACCCACTAAAACCTTTGGAATTATTATCAAATTTTTTAGTTTTTATTTTGTTATTAATTAACAATGCTACATCAAATGTTTGTTTAGAAATATCTATACCTAAAATTATACTGTCCATATAATACTATTTATGTTAATAATTAATAAAATACTCAAAGACCAACCTTGTAAATACAGGTTCATTGGTGTAAACTTCAAGACCTAAGACACCGTCCGATCTTCAATGAGTAGATGAAGGCTAGTTACTTATCTAAACGACAGGATCTTTGTCCTAAGGCTATACACAGTATATCTAGCCTTCTTACTTAAGTGCCCTTAAGTATCTTATAGTTTCTCACTAAAGACAATATCAAGATACAAGGATGTAACAAATATTGTCATAGTGACACTGATAATGCTCGTAACGGTAATAATATAAAAAATCTAATTAGCAATAATGGTACTGTTGAGATTGAAGTACCAGGGGATAGGAATTCTACCTTTGAACCCGCATTAATCCCAAAGCGTCAAAGGCGAGTTGATGGATTTGATGATAAAGTACTATCCTTATACGCTAAGGGTATGAGCCTATCTGATATTAAGCTACAGTTACAAGCACTATATGGAGCTAACATTAGTGAGAGCTTAATTAGTCAAATTACTGATGATGTAATTGAGGAGGTAAAGCTATGGCAAAGCCGGCCCCTGGATAGAGTGTATGCGATAGTATTTTTTTATTAGACTTCTTGCATAACCTAGGATATAGGATAAAATGATAAGATTTCAGGAATTTTATCATATGAGATATGAAGAACTTAAAAAGTTTGGAGAAGAAGAATTTAGACGTTTAACAGGGGTTAAGAAGAATACTTTTGCAAGAATGACTATTATTTTAGAAGAAGCAGAAACAAAGAAGAAAAGATTTGGGGGCAAACCAAACCATTTAAGTATAGAAGAGAGGTTATTGATGGCCCTAGAATATATAAGGGAATATAGAACATATTTTCATATATCAGCTTCATATGGAATATCTGAAAGTAGTTGTTATCGGAATATAAAATGGGTAGAAGATACTTTAATTAAGCATCCGGATTTTGCTCTTCCTGGTAAGAAAGCTTTAGTTAAAAGTGATATGACGTATGAAACCATTCTAATTGATGCCACAGAAAGTCCTATCCAGCGTCCAAAAAAAGACAAAAACGCTACTATTCAGGTAAGAAGAAAAGACATACTTTAAAAACTCAGCTGGTAGTAGACAAAAAGACAAAACAAATAATATGTACAAATTATGCAAATGGTAAACGACATGATTTTAGGTTATTTAAGGAATCCAAAATTAATATCCATCCTGATACTAATGTAATTACCGATACTGGATATCAAGGGTTACAAAAGATTCATGCTAAATCTGAGTTACCAAAAAAGAAGACTAAAAAAAATCCATTAACAAAACAAGATAAGAAAAATAACCAAAAACTGGCAAGTACCAGGGCCCTGAATGAAAATGTTATCGGCATGCTAAAACGTTTTAAAATTATTGCTGATAAATATCGAAATCGACGTAAAAGATTTGCTCTAAGATTTAATTTAATCGCTGGTTTATATAATTGGGAACTAAATTATTAGGGTTATGCAAGAGGTCTATTGTTTAGTAGTAAAAGTACGTCAAGATAAGCGTATCATTAATAAATCAGTATATGTTGCATTAGGTATTGATTTGCAGGGGCGAAAGGATATTTTAGGATTGTGGATTAGTGAAAATGAAGGGGCAAAATTTTGGCTTGGTAATTTTACTGAAATGAAGAACAGAGGTATGCAAGATCATAGTACCCTACAATTTTTGTAATAAAAGGGGAGGGAAGGTATTGCATATGGGTATTTGAAGTAGTATAAGAGTGTATTTTTTGAGCATGCACAATATACTACTTCAGTCGTTGATACTAAACTTTTTTTGGAAAAGATCAAGAATAGAATGTCTTACTGGGATGATTATGAGTCTGATTGAGAATTGCTCTGTTAGCGGTAAAAACATGGCACTTGGGATTTTGGGTGAAGCTAAACATAGCTCTAGAACCCAGAGAATATATAGGTTTTTTAGGGATCAAATATTTAATTATGATCAAGTTGCTAAGTTTATTTTGAATATTTTTGCTAATGATCAATACATTATTGCTCTTGATAGAACATGCTGGAAATTTGGCAAAAGTGATATTAATATATTATTTTTGGTCATAGTTTTTGGAAAAATTTCTGTACCTATTTATTGGTATCCCCTAGAGCATGGAGGGGCTTGCTCTAGCTGGTTGATGGAGGCAATGTTAGACAGATTTATTAATAATTTTGGAGTACATAAAATTAAATATTTGCTGGCTGATCGTGAATTTATGAGCAAAGAAAGGCTTAATTTTTTGACTAAAAAACAAATAAAATTTACGATTCAGTTAGAAAAGATATGCTAATTCGCATTACAAATGTTTTGCAAACTAAACCAGTTGGTAAAAGTTTTGATTATGTAAAACCCCTTGAATACATTGAAGTTAAGGGCATGTTATGGGGCCATGCAGTGACATTATCGGCCTATAGAAATGAGAAAAATGAACTGATGGTTGTTGCGGCTAGCAGTGATATTGATGTCAGCATTTTTGCTTTATATAAATTTCGCTGGTCAATTGAGCGACTATTTAAACATCTCAAAAGCGGTGGATTTGATATTGAAAAAAGTCACATAACAAACCCAGATAGATTCGTGAAATTAGTTACAGTTTGTGCTATTGCCTCGGCTTTAATAATAAAAAATGGACTAATACATATGAAACAATTCCTATAACTGCCTAATACAATCTGTCCGGAAAAGTGTTGACACATCATATGCGACAGAACCGTAAACACAGACTTTAAGCAAATAATCTTTTGAGCGTTTCAGCAATTTTTTGTGATGCTTTTCCATTACCAAAAATTTCAAAGTTTTCTTTTTTATTTGCCCGATTTATTATTGCATTAGAAAAATCTGCTAAATGAAATTTATAAGAAGTAAAAATTGACTTCCTAAAATTTCCCATAACCTTTTGCCACCCTAGTTTTTCTATTTCAGGCCAAGGAGTAGTATTTAAGAATACATAACATGGAATATTCGCAAAAAATGCTTCTTTTTGCAAACCACCAGAATCTGTTAATACAAGTTCTGCGCTACTTACTAAACTCATCATCTCTAAATATGACAAAGACTCTTCTAAATGTACTTTGGGATGGCTAGCAAGGGTCTTATAGAAACCATACTTCTTTAAGTTCTGTTTAGTTCTTGGGTGTAGAGGAAATATAACATCAACATCTAACGACATTAACATTTTACATAAATTTTCAATGCTAGAAGCAAAATCTACATTTTCTTGCCTATGAAATGTACATACAAAATAGTTAGTATATTTTTTATGATATCGTAATTGTGTAAATAAAGGTGCTTTATCAACATACAGATCTAACATTACATCACCTGAAAATATTATTTTTGTCTCTGCAATTCCTTCTCTCTTTAAATTATTGACCGATGTTATATCAGGAGCAAATAAAATATCTGCACTATGATCAACCAAAATCCTGTTATATTCTTCAGGGATAGTGATATCATTAAGACGAGGGCCTGCTTCAACATGAGCAAGCTTCATATGAAGTTTCTTTGTAGCAATTGTAGCGGCTAAAGCTGTATTAGTATCACCGTAAACAAGAACTATCTCTGGGTTTTCATTAATTAAAATCGGCTCCAGCTCTTTAATACATTGGGCAATAAACTGTAAATCAGATAAGCCATTAATATTCAAATTATACTTTGGAATGTTTAAATCAAGTTCACGGAAAAAGATATCACTCATATTAAAGTCAAAGTGTTGCCCTGTATTTACAACAGTTTCTATACATCCTATTTTTCTTAACGCCTGTGATACAGCATAAGACTTGATAAACTGAGGACGATTACCAAATATTGTTAATATTCGTTCCATATTTTATTTATCTTAATAAAAAATTAACTTTAAATTGTTTGAATAGACATGTAATGTCTATTCGATTCTGTGCACAAAAAATTCTCTTACAGACTTACATATGTTCTCTAACTCCAGACTTGTTAAATAAGGATGCATAGGCAAGCTTAACACTTCTTTACTCAATGCCTCTGTATTATGCATAATTTTACTTTTAGGAAAATTCCTATACGCGGTTTGTAAATGTAACGGTTTTGAATAATAAACCATACTAGGAATGCCTAAATTTTTTAAATAAGCTTGCAATGCATCACGATTTTTTAATGTTATAGTATATTGTGACCAGACAGAATGATATGGTTCGCTTACATAATTAGGCAATTCTAAAGTAGCTATTGTTGTAAAAAATTCATTATAAAAATTTGCAACTTTATTTCTTTGAGCTATTTCTTGATCATATATCTTTAATTTTTCTTTCAATATTGTTGCTTGTATGGTATCTAATCTACTATTCATACCAATATATATGTTGTCATATTTGTCAGTACCTTGACCATGAACCCTTAAAGATTTAATTTTTTCAGCATATTCTAAAGAATCAGTAAATATTGCTCCTCCATCCCCATAACAACCGAGAGGTTTAGCAGGGAAGAAACTAGTTGTAGTAATATCTGCATAACTACAATTAAATTTCTCCTTATATTTTGCTCCGCAAGCTTGAGCAGCATCAATAATATGCCAAATTTTATTTATTTTACAAAAATTATTAATTAAATCGTATTGACAAGTTAAACCAAATAAATCAACAGTCATAATGCCAACCGGCTTTAATCCTTCAGTTAAAGCATTCTTATAGCCTTCTTCTATAGAATGTAAATTAACATTGTAGGTATCTTTGGCCACATCGATAAAAAAAGGAATGCCACCCAAAAAAGCTATAGCTTCTGCAGAAGCGGCAAAAGTAAAAGATGGAACAAGTACGACCTCGCCAGATTTTAAATTTAAGGCTTGAAGAGCTAAAATTAAAGCATCTGTACCGTTTGCACAACTCATTACATGTGCAATTTGCAGGTAAGAGGCCAGATTATTCTCAAATTCTGCTACTTGGGGGCCCATGATATAGTGTCCTTCCTCAAGAGTATTTATCAGTTTAGGAAGAAGAGTTGGCTTTAGTAAATTAAATTGCTTTTTTAAATCAATAAATTCCATATTTATACTTTTTCTAGATAAATTTCATCATCTCTTACGATTTCTTGATATTGTTCCCGTGTTTTAGGACATATTAAATCTTTTTTTAAAATTTCTCCATAATCGCTTACCCAGCCATGAGATCTTGCTGGCACCCCGTACACTAATGCGTTATTTTTTACATCTTTTGTGACTACTGAACCAGCACCTATTATAGCATATTTTCCAATAGTTATCCCACAGATAATAGTGGCATTTGCTCCAATAGTTGCCCCTTCTTGTATTAAAGTCTTTCTAAATTCATCTTTTTTTTCTATATGTGCTCTAGGATTCAGGACATTTGTAAATACACAGCTAGGACCACAAAATACGTTGTTTTCTAGTTCTACTCCTTTGTAAATACTAACATTATTTTGTATTTTGCAATTATCACCAATTGTTACTTCTGGACCAATTGTCACATTTTGGCTAATAGTTACCTTCTTTCCTAGGATAGAATTTTTTAATATATGAGAAAAATGCCAAATTTTTGTATCATTACCTATCTGCACATTCTCGTCAATGTAAGAGGACTTATGGACAAAAATAGAAGGATTATTTTTAAAGCTTTGCATATTCTTCAATTTCCTCAATTATTTTAATGACGTTTACGCCTTGTTCAGCGGTAGAAATAGCAGGGGGTATTTGATTAATTATGCAACCATGAAAGTATAAAAGTTCTTCCGTTAACGGATATTTTTCTTCTATTGGAATCGCTATAATTTCCCCTTTGTTAATAACTGGAGAAATTTGATGACGATATAAAGTCACTTTATTGTTCCAAGGTAGACTATCATCAAAAACAATACTTCCTTGCTCTCCTACAACAAAAAATTTATGTTCTTTATAAGGGTGAAACCAAGAAACATTAATTTCTACCTTAATATGATTTGCTAATTCCAGAGCAATAAAATATTCATCTTCTATAGAGGATATAATTTTCTTCCCGTATGCAGAAACTACCCTAGGCAAAGACTCTGATAATCCTAAAATAAGAGCAATATCATGAGAAGCAAAACTCCATAAAACATTTTCTTGTTGTCTGATTTGCCCCATACTTAATCTTCTAGATTTAATAGACCGCACCTGTCCTATCTCTTTTACTAATTCTTTTACTTTTTGGTAAGCAGGATGGAAATTAAGTAAATGTCCTACCATAAACACTAACTGTTTTTTGCTGGCAATCTCACATAACTTTTGCGCTTCATTCCCTGAAAGGGCCATTGGCTTTTCTACCAGAAGATTTTTTTGTGCTTCAATAGACTTAATAGCCAGTTCATAATGAGTTTCTGCATTACTTGCAATTACTACACCCTTGATTTCTTTATCAGCTAACATTTCGTCAACACTTAATACGCGTACATTAAACATGTTAGCTAAAATTTTTGCTGCCAAAAAGTTCTTATCCGCAATTGCAGATAATAATCCTAAAGAAGCTAAAGTCTTGATATGGTTTTTACCCCAATATCCGCAGCCTATTACACCTATTCCCATAAATCATGCTTTAATTATTTTAACTTGGGACTGGATATTAAAGCTAGAAGCAACATTTCTAGTATCAACAAATATTTTTGAATTGTCTAATATTTTCTGATAATCAATTTCTTTATGATTAGTGAGTAAAATTACAGCTGCGTACTTAGAAAAATCAATTTCTTCAAATATTAGACTGTGATATTTTTGTTTATTAAATTCTACTACAGGAATATATGGATCATAGTATTCAATAATAGCACCTCGACCTTCTAGGATATTCCATATATCTATACTAGCGCTACTTCTCATATCTCCTACATTTGCTTTATAGGATAATCCTATAATAAGGATAGGTGAGTGATATAGTCCTTGCAATAGATACCTATCTAAAGCGTTGGTTGTTTTATTGACCACATAATGAGGCATAAGCTTTATTATTTCTCCACTTAGCTCAATAAATTTAGTGTTTATATCATGTTCATGAGCTTTATAAGTTAGGTAAAAAGGATCTATAGGTATACAATGTCCCCCTACTCCAGGTCCAGGATAAAATGGCATAAAACCAAAAGGTTTAGTTTTTGCAGCTTCAATAACTTCCCATATATCTATATTCATTTTATCAAAAATCATTTTCATTTCATTTACAAAAGCAATATTAATCAGACGGAATGAATTTTCAAAAATCTTAACAGCTTCAGCTACTTTACATGAAGAAACAATATGGACTACAGAAAAAAAAGAACTATAAAAGAGTTGTGCAAGCTCAACTGCTTCTTGATTCATCCCTCCAACTACCTTAGGAATTTCTATAGTATTAAAAGTTATATTGCCTGGATCTTCTCGTTCTGGAGAATAAGCTATAAAAAAATCTTGGTTTTCATTAGTATTCTCTTGTACAATAGGTAACACTATTTCTTCAGTAGTGGTAGGATAAGTTGTTGATTCAAGAATTAACAAAGTTGTTTTTTTTAGATACTTAGTAATAGTATTAAATGACTTGACTACGTAACTTAAATCTGGCTCTCTATTTTTAGTTAAAGGTGTAGGAACACACACTAAAATAATATCACAACAAGAGATTCCTTCAAAATTTGTAGTAAATCTTACTTTATGATGTAGCATATTTGCTACATCACTTTCTGTTACAGTGGTAACATCAGATTTACCATTTAATAGATCCTCAATTTTTTTGTGATTAACATCAAAACCTACCACACTGAAACCTTTTGATATGATAGCTCTTACAAGCGGAAGCCCTACATATCCAAGACCTACTATTCCAACTACTGCAGTACGGCTTATAATTTTATCTATTAAAATATTGTTCATTCTTTACCAATTAAATATGCCAATTTTATTCTAGGTTTTAGGTTTTATAGATTCTATCATACAGAAATAATTTTACTTGCCAATTTTTTTACATAATTTCTAGATTTGATTACCAAAATTTTTAGTAAATATACCCATCATGAATGGAAGTTCTTGAAATATGAGGAAAATATGATATTAGACTTCTTGCATAATTCGCTTCTGGTAGGGGATTGGTAGGAGACATAAAACCTGGCCCGCAGCGCCCTTAAGTGTACCTGAGGATTCGAGTCTAGGCTCATTGCCCCAATTACCATCTCGAGTAGAATTACGCAAGAAGTCTATTATAGCGCCAATTAAGAGCGAAATAGTGGGTATTTCACCAAATAGTTGATGCAAAACAGTCCATAACATATATCTACGGTGACCTACCTCCCTGATCCTATTAATAAAGAGTAGCTTAAGATTTTTAAATTCAGATAAACTGGTACTTGCAGATACAACAGATCCACTTTAGGTTAGCATAATATTTTACCAAAAATTTATCGCTTTACTATAAATTCTTCTAGCCATAATTCTAAGCATAATGCTCCCCAAAGATCTCGGTTGAAGATCATCATGTTGTGATCAAGCATATTGATCAAATCTACTTTCTTCACAAAGCCATGATCAATTATTCTACCTTTATTAAGAGTATCGATAATATAGTCACGGAGCTCTCCCTTAATCCATTGGTTAAATGGGACCGGAAAGCCCATTTTATCAGTTCTGTTCATAATCTCAGGTAGCATAATCGGCTGCACTGCTTTTTTAAGTAACGACTTTTGTTCTCCTTGAAATAGTTTGCTTGGAATACGTAGCATCAGCTCAACTAACCTATGGTCAAGCAAAGGTACTCTTGATTCAAGACCATTTGCCATACTCACTCTATCTTCTACATGCAAAAGAGCTCGTAAGTGAGTTTTAATATCAAAGATAAGAATTTTTTTTAAAGAAGTTAACCTATGGTTATGAAACAAATTTTTAAAATTCTCTTGCACTTTATTGATATCACTATTTCTGAATAACCCTGAATTTCTTTGAATAAGATAAAAATAGTTATCTGGGTATTTCAAATTTTCTGCAACAGAACGATCGACAAAAGTGCGGAAATAATCCTGATATCCTGCTAATTGTTTGTTTTGTAAAAATTGCGTAATGAATGCATCTTTGTTTGATTTATATAGATTTTCTGCAATCATCATGATGAAATATCTTGTATAACCAGCAAATATCTCATCTCCACCTTGTCCTCCCAGCACCACTTTTACATGCTGATTTACAAGTTTTGATAGCATATACTGAGGAAAAACGCCTACTCCTGCTGTTGGATGATCCATATGCCAAATAATCTTGCCTATATTTTTTTCAAAATCATTAGCATTGAAATAGGCAATATGGTGGTTAAAGTTAGTATGTTGTGCAACCAACTTGGCATAGGGTGATTCATCATAACCTTGAAATTCTGAAAAAGCTCCTGTAAAAAGTTCTAGCTCAAGGTTAGGTGCTAAAATTTTGCTGAGCAATATTATGGTAGTAGAATCAAAACCTCCAGATAGATAAGCACCTATTTTCACATCGGAACGCAAATTGAGTTTCATTGCATCATTTAGCAACTCTTGTATAAGTTCTACTACATTTTCTTCCTCAAAAGTTTCCGCTTCTTCTATACTGTCAATAGACCAATAGCACTGTGTTATAATTTTACTATCTTTAATGATCAAATTATAACCAGGTTCTAATTGACAGATATTATAAAATAATGTTTCATTGCCTATGCAAAACTGATAATTGAAGTAATTATCCATAGCTTGATTGTCGATAGTAGGAGAATATAATCCACTTTTAAGCAAACCCTTTATCTCTGAACAAAACTGGAAAATACCATTCTCATAATGGTAATAGAAAGGCTTGACTCCTATTCTATCCCGAGCACAGAAAAGAATATTATTTTTTTTATCCCAAATTGCAAAAGCGAATATGCCATTGAATTGCTCTACGCAGCTTGTCCCCCACTGAGCATAAGCCTTTAATATAACCTCGGTATCACCTGAAGTATCAAATCTATGACCTAGATCGATAAGTTCTAAACGTAATTCTAGGTAATTGTATATACAGCCATTAAAAGTGATGACCACCCCTCTCTCGTGATAATGCATAGGTTGCACTGATAAAGTTGGATCAATTATTGAAAGACGTCTATGACCTAAAACAACACGCTGGCTTTGATCTACGTACATACCCTCACCATTTGGACCTCTGTGGGCTATACTATCTAACATCATTTGAACTAAATGTTCTCCTGCATTCAAAGGAATATTACTTACAATTCCAGCAATTCCACACATAACTATTAGCTCTTATATATTGTTAATAAAACCTTTTTCTGAGTTTCCCATCCTAAATCTCCCTCTGCATTAATAAAATTTGACGGAGGAAATTTTCTACTAATGATTTGTTTTACTGCTTCCTGAATAGAAATAACTGAAGTTAAATCAAAGATCAAGCCTATCTCATATTGCTTAATAATACGGTGTATTTCCGGAAGATTATTAGCGAGTATCGGCACTTTGAAACTAATAAATTCAAATAATTTATTAGGAGTGCAATAAACATTATTCAACTTATTATCTGAAATGTATGGTATTATACCAAAACTGGCCTGTTTTAATATACCAGGCAATTTATTCTGGGCTACCCAATTCATAAAAAATATATTTGTAGCCTTGTACCTTACAGCAATATTCTTTAAATTAGTAAGAATATCTCCTCTGCCTAATATTAGCAGATTACAAACTTCACCAAGTTGAGTAAAAGCCTTAACAATGTTCTCTAAATTTCGTCCTGATGATATCCCACCTTGAAAAATACAAATTGGTAATTCTTGGTTGTAAAAATATTGCTTTATATCTTTGGCTTGTACCTCTTGAGGTGCGAACGAATAACTATTATAAATAATATTAACTGGTGGACAAGGTGAAAAAGTTTTTTCAAATTGCAGTTTACAACTTTCATTTATGGTTATGATTGTATCAACAAATGGCATAGATTTTTTTTCTAGAATTATCCAGAATTTTTCTTCTATCTTACTTAAAAATTGATACGGGTAAAGCTCATGTGCATCATATATTATTTTGCTATGTGGGGAAATCTTATTTTTAATTGCAATAGCTGCAGGAATAGTAGTCAAATCATGAGCATGAATCACATCATATTTTTGATGTGGAACTCTTTGTAGAAAATAATTAGTGAAATAGAATTTAGCACGATATAATCTCATCAGCATTAAAGCGAGCTCTGGCAAATATTTACGGCCAAACTGCTTTAATACGGGAACATTTTGCTCCACGGTTCCTGTAATAAAAGGTAAGATTCTGTTTACACGACTATCTATCAAATTAGAACAATCATCATATACCGGTATACTAAGTAAGGTGACGTTATATCCAGCTTCAACCAATGCATTAATTTGACTAATTATCCTTCTATCTAAAGATAAAGAATGTGCCGAAAGTACTAATACTTCTTTATAATAAGCAGACATAAAATTATTATATTATGGCCTTAAATTCATTTCTAAATTCTTTTTAAAAGAATTTAGAAAATATAACTGTCTTTCAGCTTGTTGCTTAAAGAACCAATCATCGTTCTGTTCTCCTAAAAGTTTAAGCTGCTCAGTATGAAATTGTTGATAGTCCACTCCAACAAACCATCCTAAATCTTTTGGGTAAATAATAAATACTGCTTCCTTCCACTTTTGGTCTCCATTACAAACAAGATGACTTTCCTGAAAAGGGATAAAATTATGATGATCATTCATATTAACTGGTTTTATTTTTAATTGAAACTTACCTGGTGCTACATCTTTGTAGCGTATGCGTAGTTTAAAAGCCGGAATAGTAAAGTCATTATTGAATATTCTGGTTGGAAGTGACATCATAAAATACACGTTATGGACTGCTCCTCCTTGTACCGGTTGGCTTCGTATGTTATATCCATTCAAAAAGCTACGCCCCTTTTTATCGTTATCTACTTTAACTAAAGACCACTCTAATCCTGTAATATATGGGTATGAGTTAAAAGCACTATCTTCATTAGCTTCAATGAAAGTTTGTTCTTGAGTTTGTGGGTTTTCTAAACTAATTGATTCAATTAAAGGAGATTTTTCTCCCTCTAACCAATCAATTTGACATAGTATTTCTTTTTTTGGATTCAGGTCATAGCGTAACCAGTAACCTGTATCAAACATATACAAATGTTCTTTGAGAGTTTTTAAGCCATCTTGGTAGAGATTAGTCAGTTTAGGGTTATAATGTAAAGATTCTTTAATAGTAGTTAACGAAATAAGATGAGCATTAATGATATTATTGGGAGATTGAGAAAATTCTTGAAAAAATGGTAGATTATGGGGAGTTTTAAGTAATAAACCATTGTCTGAAACTGGTACAAAATAACCATTTAAAGCTTTCACCAAAATTTCTTGGTAATTTGTCTTTGGATCCGTTATTTTATCATCAATAGCAGCTTTTAAAGCTTTGATAACATAGGCTTGGGTAAAAGCAGAAGACCACCCTTCTTGAATTGTTACATCATTATAAGCATTATGAAAATATGAATTCCAAAGAAGCGCATTATTACTCTTTTCTTCTGCATGATCCAATAGATACTTATAGGCTGGTGCTCTTGTTACTAATTTAGAAGCATTTTCTGCTGTGATAAACTTTAAACCATTTTTTTGCTTAATGTAATGTTGTATGTAAGTATTTTTTTTCATTGTTTCTTCTGTTAGAGTCTTATCTAAACCGCGAGGTCCTATTTGAGCCTGCTGTGCAATTAAATACATCTGATATACAGGAGCACCAAAACCCGAATCTCGATACCATAAGCCATCTTGTGAAAAAGAAGGTGTGTCCGCAGAAAATTGTTGCACCACTCCATTATTATCAATAGCAGTTAAAGAGGCCAAAGCGGTTTGTGTAGGCAGAATTTGCTTATCTAGCTGTACGGTTTTGACACTATGATTGCTATCAAATGTATTACGATATCCTTTCATTAAATCAAACCATAATTTTAATTTTGGTTCCCATTCTGATAATATCCGCAAATATTCAACATGTTTTTCACCATAATGTTCACCACAATAAAGCCCCAGATCAGAAACTCGCAAAGGAATTCGCCACTCACGCCACGTGCCTGAGCCTGTGAGCAATAAATTACCATCTTTCATCCACTGAAAGGCGGGTCCATCGGCAATTGAACGCATTTGTAGAGATAAGTTAGCCGCTTCTATGTCTTTATAAATAACAATAAGTTCAAACCATTCTGAACGTAAATTATTTTTCCATTCATCTGGTAAACTTAAATAAAAATAGGTTCCTGGACTATGATGTACATTTCCATTTATTTGTTGCTGATAACTCGCAGGATTTACAGCCATAAGCCTACGAGCTATTTTATTATCCATTTCTTCCGGTTGTCCCCAATCATTACCAGCAATTCTTAACCCCCCTTCTGCATCTCCAGAGCTCCCAACAGTTATTATACTCTCCTTACCACTAATTGGATCTTTTAAGATAATTTTATGAATAGGTATTGGCGCAAGTGCTGTACCATAAGGATTATTGAATCTAAACCCTAATTCAAATTTTTTAGGATTCAAATCGTACCGCAGCCAATATCCAGTGTCAAACAGTGGCAACCATTTTAGTAGAGTATCAATGCCTTTATTAAAATAATCTTGATACTTCTTATCACTAGTTAAATCGGCTAGCTTTTTAATGGCAATTAAAGCGCGCATATGACCATTAAGAATATGCGATGGATTCTCTGATGAACTTGGAATTTCTTCAAACCAAATATCACTATTGCTTTCAAACAACAGCCCACCTTCCTGAAGTGGAATGAAGAGAATCTCTGCGGCATTTATAGCGTTTTTTAAATATTTTGGCTCATTAAACTTGTCATAGGCTGATAATAATGCTTCTATCCCTACTGCTTGTCCAAAAGCACTGTACCAAGGTTTTTTCATAATGATATCATTATATACATGATCAAAATTATAAGCCCAGCCCCAGTGTTTAGTTTGAGATTGAGATAGATTTTTAACTAACCAATTTGTGCAGTTCTTAAATTTTTCATTATTATTTTCAGTTCTTAAATGATAATAATCTTCATACCCTCCATAAGCTAAAGCATAAAGAGCTATATTTGCTGGATTTCTTACTTGCCCCAACCCTGCAACTTCCATAGATGGGATACCATATTTGTCAACAATATGTGAGGCATTCTGTATATCCACTTGTTTTGGTAATTGAGGCGACTCAATGGCATGAGAAAATTGTATAAAATAAGCAGATAGTAGTATTAGCAATGATAAGTAAAAATGCTTCTTCATATTTAGGCCACTTTCAATAATAAGTTATGTTTTGATAATGTTAAGTAATTGCTTATTTACTCAGTAAAACCATAGACAATCATGCTTGCTAATGCAATCTCACAAATAAAAACTAATACATCTTTCACTAAATAATTTGCCACATAAAGTTGTTCAGTATCTTGACACACTCAACCCCTGTTTGGTACCAAGAACTAACATTTTCTGGCTTTTTAAGTATTTTACTCTGACCAGTATTAAGATTCATCAGATACAAATTGGCATAATCACAAAAAACTAATTGTTCTCCCTTTTCATTGGTCATAGAAATAATTTGCGCATCTTCAGCCCCAAAAAAACTTTTAGGCGGGGCATTATGATCACCATGAGAAAAAAAGGAATAGATAATACTGATAAAAATAATATTTTTTGCATATTTATTTGCCTTAATTTATAAAATTTCACCGAAATTCTATCTCATTTGTAAGTGAAAGAATCTCTAGATTTACAAATGCGGCCGCACCAATTACAGCTCATTAATAATCTCCATTAGCTTCTTAGCATCTGTCTCCCAACAAACATCATGTTTGGCATTTTGAAGTATTTTTCTATCGTTGTCTAAATTGCGGGTTAGCATTTTCTGCAGACCTTTTTTCATTTGATTAGGAGATGACATGTCACAACTAATTCCACCACCCCCCATTTCAGACATAGTTCTGGTTACTTCTTCAAGTTTATTATTATATAATATAGGAAGTTCTGCTTGAATATACTCAAACAGTTTATTAGGAGTGCAATATTTGGTATTAAGATCACAAGATTGATATGGTATAACGCCAAAAGTGGCAGTTGTAGTATAATCAATAAGCTCATTTTGTGACACTGGATCAAGAAAAAATATATTTCTTTCAAGATCTTTACCAGCAATTTCTTGCATTTTCTTCACTAACATTTTATCTTGTGGCCCCATAAAAACTAAATTAACATCTGATTCTAACATCAACATGAATCCTTTAAGCAAATTGATCAGATTACGATTCTGCATAACACCGCCTTGAAATAATATCACCTTCTGAGTAGAAGGTTTCTTTATTTTGGCATGAAGAGTTGTACTAGATTTTATTATATGAAACTTGTGACTATTCCTAATAACATGAGCAGATTTAACGTTATATCTTTTTTTAAAGAGTTCAACAAAACACTCATTGATAGTGAGGACATCAGCACATTTGCTTATATATTTTTGCTCATACTTCCTCAAAATTTTTTTCTGATATCGTGAAAATGTTTTTTGTTCACTATAAAATTCATGAGCATCATATATTACTGGTACCATCAACTCCTCTCCTCTTTCTACAGCAGCTTTTAAAGCTGGTAAATCATGGGCAATAATCAAATTAGTGGAGTATTCCTCCAAAATATACTTAAATGGATAATCAAATGGCAAAGGGTAACTTATGCCATTATTACCGTAAACTAATTTACATAACAACGTATATTTTAGCCACAAAAACTTTCTGAACAAATTACTAAATTTATGACTTATATGATCCAATTTTAGGGCATATCTAACAAGTCTTTGATATAACCAATACATGTTACAATCAGGTATTATTTTTGCTAAACCAATTCTATGAATAAACAAGTTATCTTTTCTTTCAAGAAGGTCAAATTCATTAAGTGATAAACAAATGATCAATATACTATAGCCATTATTCGCTAATACTTCCGATTCCTGCAATATACGCCTATCAATATCTTGGTCATGACAAACCATTATACAGCGTTTTCCTGCTAAAGCATTCCACTCGGCATGATGTACACTCGCTTTACATAACTTTAAAATAGAGAACTTATCAAACTTCATTTTTGTGCCTATCTTTTTTCTTCTGTCCACAATCTTTATTAAAAAAACAACCTTCTTTTTTTGATGTGTTGTTTAATACATCAAGTTCTACTCTTGCATTTTGCAATCAATCACTTGCTGTTCTGTCTGACCTAATTGTAGCTTCAGTACATCAAGTTCTGCTCTTGCATTTTGCAGGTCAATCGCTTGCTGTTCTGTTTGACCTAATCGTAGCTTCAGTACATCAAGTTCTGCTCTTGCATTTTGCAGATCAATCGCTTGCTGTTCTGTTTGACCTAATCGTAGCTTCAGTACATCAAGTTCTGCTCTTGCATTTTGCAGATCAATCGCTTGCTGTTCTGTTTGACCTAATCGTAGCTTCAGTACATCAAGTTCTGCTCTTGCATTTTGCAGATCAATCGCTTGCTGTTCTGTTTGACCTAATTGGCTCTTCAGTATACCAAGTTCTGCTCTTGCATTTTGCAGATCAATCGCTTGTTGTTCTGTTTGACCTAATTGGCTCTTCAGTATACCAAGCTCTGCTCTTGCATTTTGCAGATCAATCGCTTGTTGTTCTGTTTGACCTAATTGGCGCTTCAATATACCAAGTTCTGCTCTTGCATTTTGCAGATCAATCGCTTGTTGTTCTGTTTGACCTAATTGGCGCTTCAGTATACCAAGTTCTGCTCTTGCATTTTGCAGATCAATCGTTTGTTGACTGTCTAGAATATTCTGAACAAGTAAATTCTGATACTTATCTAATAATTCAAAAGAATAAATATTCTGCCTTGAACAAAAATAAATCTGATTCATAAACCAATCTGGAATTTTGATTGAATTATCATTGATAATTTCAAATCTTCTTAGATGATAATTAATCTCATCAAATTTTACCACTACAGATGATTCAGTCTTTTTCACCAGATCAATATCATCACCATTAAGCAATAACTCACCTAAAGTTGTATTAAATTTACCATTAATTTCATCACCATTTTCAGTTAGTACTGAAAATAAGCTTCTTGATTTTGGCTCGAGAACTCTTTTGAAAAGAACTATACACTCATTTCTTGGACAAACCTTGCTGACAATATTTGGGATCAATTCATTCTTCTGTTTAAAGGAGTACTGAGAATCCACATTACTCATTCTATAATTACCATTGAATCCACAAACTTGACAGTGACAATGTTCATTACTACGCACTTGCCCTAAATAACTCCGTACAGATTCATTTAAGATATAATGATTGTTATATTCCTCACCACTTAATATTACATCTACTGGCTTCCATTCAGACAAATTATCAAATAAATATAAAAGTTGAAATATGTTATATGAACGTAAATGAAGATTGATATGATACTTTACTCCACAATTCAGACAAAAAGTATTATTATTTTTTAATCTCTCTTCAAACGGTACAGTAACTAATATATAGTCTTTCGCTAATCTCGATACTTCTGATAAGACATAAGGTATTGAATTATCATCAATATGTTCTATAACATCGTTGATCATCACCAGATCAAATGACTTAGACTCAAGAGGAATGTTAGTTATATCGGATTTAAGTTTTTTTCTCAATACTTGATCAAGTGCAGCATCACTCCAATCAACACCTACAATATCTAGATTTTGTGGGAGCTGATTAATTATAAATCCATCACCGCAACCAACATCTAAAACTGATACAATATCTTTAGGCAAGATATATCGAATATCACTCAAGACATTTATCTGATAGACAAGAGGCTTCTGCGCCCAGACTTCTTTATTCTCGTAGTATTTCTTAGATAATTTTTGATCATGCATACAATTTGACCTCATATGGTTGTAAACATATGCCACGTTCGTAAGATGAATCTGCATCTTCGACTTTAAAAAATATACTTCTATCTATAACATGATAAGCTTCTGGCTCAATTTTATTAATATTTTTTTTCTTAAATATTGCAGCACTTGCAACATAATCTTTAGCACCAAGATATAGATTAGACAAGACAAAGTCTATATGTCCTTTTCCTTTTATCTTTTCAATCCCAATTTCTGAAGAAGATACGATGAATTGAGATACACATAATCCTTCTGATGTATATATACAAAAAACAAACACAGGATTTTTAATCCAAACCTCAGAGTTAAAAAACAACCGTACTAAATAATTTTTTCCAGAAAATAAAACACGAATATTTACATTATCTTGATCCAAAATCTGAACCTCTTCTATTGATATCTCTCTAGAACCATAATTGACATGATCATGTTTTAAAAATTGTGTTTGTTGATTTTGGAGGACACTCACACAATCTCTTTGCGTAATATTTTCTTGTTGTTCCTGTGTTTGAATTAAATTATCTAATACAAACTCATAAGAATATTTCTGTACTTGATTTTGAGTGTTAGGTAAAAAAGCTATTTTTTTATAATTCTGATAATCATCATCAAAAATATCTAAATGAATGCCAGAAGATGATTTATACTCAACTTCTAAACTTAACGGATTATTACCTATTTCATTTAATAAAACCTTCGGTAATTTTAAGATGAAAGGAGCCTGTTTATATTCTGATCTATCATCAAGGCAATTTCGGTAATAACCATCTTGATCTTTCTTAGCACTACTCCATCCTGTTTTTCCAATGGATTCAACTATATAAAACGATTGTAACAGATCATTATCAAAACTATTACCTACTTGAATCGTTTCTGATAAGATATGATTAAATTTTATATTAATCATATATATCTTAGCCTCGTGATTAGATTTACCAACGTCTGAAGTAAACCTAAAGGTTAACAACCTAAAGCTATCAGATATTTCTGCAAGAGATTTTGTTGGAATTCTTCTTTGCTTCTCAAGTAACCTGATATTTTCCTTTTTTCGCATAAATGTTTGGTACTCTTGTATTACTTCAAGTGGCATTCCATCAGCAACTATAGTACCCTTGTGAATCCAAAGGACCCGAGAGCATAGAAGTTGTATGCTTGACATATCATGCGATACTATCAATAAAGTCATACCAGTATCATTAGTGAGATAGTTAAGTCGATTAACGCATTTTCCCATGAAATATGCATCTCCAGCTCCCAAAATCTCATCGATAATCAATATATCTGGCCTAATTGCCGTCATTACCGAAAATGCAAAACGCGCGAACATACCAGAAGAATAAGTCTTAAGCGACTGATTGGCATATTCATCCAACTCAGCAAATTCGATTATATCTTTTACAATTGCATCAGTTAAAGTGGCGTTATTATAAGTAAAATATATCTCAATATTCTCAAACGCATTAAGGTTATGCAAAAAACCAGCTCCTAAATTAAGCAAGCTGTGAACCTTACCATGTACTTTCACAGAACCTTTCGTTGGTGTGATATACTGGCTTATAATTTTCAAAAGAGTACTTTTCCCAGTTCCATTTTCACCCACAATTCCAACTCTTTCTCCACTTACTATCTCGAGATTAAAATCTTTCAAAACCCACTTGTCATGACCGATATTTATCTTAAACAACTCACAGATACGCCTTGGTAAAAGATCCGCAAAGTATTGGCTTTTCTTAGTATATAGCCTATATTTCTTAGTGAGATTCGATATTATGATTGATTTAGACATAATCAGAAGCCATTTTTTGCATTATTCTAAATAATTTTATCCCAATCAACAAAATTAGAAATGTAGCCAAAGCCACATAGCCTAAATATAACCAATCTAAATTAACTTTTGCAAAAAATACTTGCTGAATGGGATTAAAGAAATAATTTAAAGGATTGAGATAATATAAAGTCCAACTCTTGATGTACAAACTATCAACTCTAAAACCAAGGGGACTTATAAACATTAGACAGAACATAGACCATTGTAATAAGTTTAACAAATCTCTTACTACAATCGCTAAAGCTGATACTAAAAGTGTTATAGCGACCACAAATAATATTAGCATAATATATACTAAAAATATATACACCACAACCAATAAGCTGAAATTAGTGTAAAACCAAAAACGTATTACAAAAGAGATAATAATTACCGGTATATAAGTTATACAAGATACAACAATATATTTCATTATGAAAAGTAAGGGACTATATGATGACCCCCTAAATAACTCTAGAGAACTGATAAAACTATTGCTTGCAGTAATAACAGAATTAGAAAATAGGAGGAAAGTAGAAAGATTTATACTGATAAAAAGAAACGATGAATATCTATCTAATCCCTCTTGTACAGCACCTAACATATATATAGAAAAAAAATAATAAGATGCAAAAAACAGAATGGGATTTGCAAAGAACCAACATATACCAAACCAAGATTGAGCGTGAAGATTCTTTATTTCAAGCATAGATATCTGAAGAAGTGATCTAAAATCAGAAAGTTTAAACATAAATTCTCTAAGTATTTTAACGATTACATGGATTCTGTTATAAGTTTTGCATAAGTAGATCAAGGTAGGCACTTACTCACGAACTTTCTTCCCCACACCACCGTGTACATACGGATCCTTATACGGCACGGTTTGCTTAAGTTAACTGCTTTTCAGTAGAAACTTTAAGCCTATAACCTTATTAGATACATACAGTAGTGATCGAGTTGCTTAATAGATTTTTGCATAATTCTACTTCTTTTGATAATTTGGGCCATAAGCCTAGACTCGGATTTTCACGCACTACTTGAGGACACTGTGAGTCCGAGGTGCCGTGTCTCCTACAAATTTCCTACCAGAAGTGAATTATCCAAGAAGTCTAATAGCATTTCAGTAATTCCCGCTAGGTCTGACAAACCTAACACTTAAGCCTAACTCAGAATTTGATTTTCGTACTGTTTTATCAGTAAAACCCTGACCCTCTGCTGTTTATAGAAGATTACTAGCTGGAATTACTGAAATGCCTCCGTAATTATTTGTTTTAATATTAACTCTAGAAGATTAGCACCTGCCGTTCATTCTGTATATTCGGGAGGTCATACCATTAAATAAATCTGTGTCAGCACAGATGCGATAGAACCCTGTTAGCTAAATATTGATAATTGTGGTGGTGTAAAACATAGTTCTTTCCCATTAAGCCCATATTATCTAAAATATTTTTAGGATAATCTCTTAATTTTAAAATAGCACAATATAGTAAATCAGGATGTTCTGATGGCACAGTAATACCATATTTCTCCCTTCTAGTAATGTCATTTCCTCTTGATATTGCTAGCAGCAACGGACGAGCAGACATCATGTAATCAAAAATTTTATTAAGGTTAATACCATATTCATATATAGGTTTATCCATAAGTCCAGCATATAATACATCCATCTGTTGCAAAAAGCTAGGAATACAAGATTTTGGTACTATATCTAAAAAAGAAGTATTTACTATTCTCCTATTTTTAGCTATACGCATAATATTTTCCTTTTCTAAACCATTGCCAATTAAGACAAAATGTACATTACTATCCCCATTCCATTGACATAAATATGCAGCTTCTAGGAGATTAGACAAACAGTTTGCTATTGAATAAGTTCCGGCATATCCAACCAAAAATTTACCTTTTTTCTTTAACTCATCAATGATCTGCTGCTGTATTATCGGCAATGGATCGTTAACATCCCATTCATGTAGCACTACTCCGTTGGGAATATGACAAAATTGATTATCCTTTATACCAAATTTACGCATATATGGTAGGGTATTAGGCAATATCGAGATAACTTTATCAACGGTTTTATATAGAAACTTCTCAGTAATTGCCAGAAATATTACAAAGGGATTAAATTTACTGATATTACCAATTTGGATAAGAGTTTGTGGCCATAAATCATGCAGTTCAAAAACCAAAGAGGTTTTCTTTTTTATCAATTTTTTCATCAACCATGCTGGATATATGTCCAGCATATGTACTGATGAGGTAATGATCACATCTGGATTCGCTATTTTAATTATGCGTTTAAGGTTAAAAAATAATTGCAACATGAATATCAATATTGAATAAACACGCTTCACACCGTTCTTCTTATATTTTGGGGTATCAAGCCATATGTAGGTTATTCCCCCTATGTCTTCTACACCTGAAACAAGCGGTTGTTTGTTCCTAAGATGAGAAAAAGTACCTCCGACTACAAAAGTTTTATGATTTTTTTTTAACCATTCTCTACCCAGGTAATAAGGTCTAAAAGATCTTCCATGTTCAATCGAACCAGCATAATGATCAAGATATAATATATTCACCATAGTTAAAATTTTCTTGGGTTGTTGAATGAATCAAAGCAAGGGTAATAATATCCCTTGGTTCTGTCGCATCTATTTATCATCATTGGTTGTTTAGTTTTTAGTATTGATCATATGTTCCCATCTTTTTACGATAAACTCTCTCCATTTTTTGGTAAAAACTCCTGAGATATTCATATTGAACGCTTGTTTCATCCACGCCTTCTCTGGAGCAGGAAATCCTAACTTATCTTTTCTATCAACTAGTCTTTTTGGCAGATATCGGTAGGCAACTAACCTTAACAGATATTTTTTGATCGCTTTTCTGATCTTAAATTTATCTGGTAATGATATGACAAAATTAACCAAATCAATATCCAAAAATGGTATTCTTGATTCAATATGATTCTTCATGGAGTTCCTATCACCATTACGCAGTAATTGTGGTATACTTGAGCTAACTAAAGTAGTTAGTAGTAGCTCATTAAAATTATTTGCATTCATTATATGCCTTATTTGGTTTAGTCTTGTAAGATAAGCACTATTTTTATATAAATCCCTATTAAAACGCCGATTGAATAACCTCTTTATGTAAGTGAAATTATCCCCTGCGAAGTTAGGAAATTTGATAAAAAGTGCTATAATTTCATATATGAATTTTAAGAATTTTCTTTCCTTCAATAAATACTTAAGAAAGAAATAGTGGTATGAATTATAACCTGCAAATAGCTCATCTGCACCTTGACCATCTATGCTTACTTTCAGACCAGCTTTATTTATAGCTTTAAATATAGTATTTTGCGCATATATGCTTGTGGAACCAAAAGGTTCATCATGATGATATAAAACTAAATCCACCTCTTCTATAAAATCTTTATATTCAACTTCAATCCAATGTGGCTTCACATTTAGGTGATCCACTGCTAATTTAGCCCATTTTACTTCATCTATTTCAGGAAAGTTTGTATAGTGCGTTGTAAAACTAGTGAGTTTGTCATTATTTTCTGCAATTGCAGCAGCAATCCCAATTATGATAGAAGAATCTAAACCACCACTTAAGCAAAATGCAACTGGTACATCACTAACCATATGTCTTTTTATGCTTTGTTTTAGTAAAACATGTAACTCCTCTTCTGCTTTCTTTTCATCAATATCTATAAGTTGTTGAGGTGGGTGCCAATATCGTACAAACTCTATTTTTATTGTTCTATTCAAGTCAACTTCTGCATAGCTTGCTGCCGGGAAACGCTTGATGTTTTTAAAAAAAGTCCATTGACCAATGTCAAGATAGCCAAAATCCAAAAAAATTTGTTTGGTAACTTCATCAATCTTGTTAAAGTAATCATCAATGAGACGAAGTGATTTTATTTCAGAAGCAAAATATATACAATCTTCATAAATAGCATAATGCAAAGGCTTAATGCCAAAAGGATCTCGAGAGAAAATCACTTTATTCTTCTTAACATCATAGAGAACAAAAGCCCACATTCCTCTTAAATCCTTGATTCCTTTTACATCAAAATGTTTAATATATTCAATGATCACTTCAGTATCGGTGTTTGAATAAAATTTACTCCCTTTTTTAATACACTCCTCTTTAAGTTCTTTATAATTATAGATCTCACCATTGAAGACAATTGTATAAAAATTATCTTTGGATACCATTGGCTGATGGCCGGCACTAGATAAATCAATAATCGAAAGCCTTCGGTGCGCGAGATGTACATTTTTCTTGTCGGAACACCAATATCCTTCTCCATCTAGACCACGATGCTTTTGTAAAGCATTCATTTTTTTCACTTTTACTTCAAGAAAAGATATATCTTTATTAGATATTATTCCTACTATACCACACATGTTTTAGATCAACCAATTTTTATAGAATAATCTACTGTCTTAAAAATCAAGAATAACATAATTATATAACCTTTGAGCATCTCTTATAGTAAAATTTATATTTTCTAAGTTAGAAGTATTTTTTTCTAACTTCATTAAGGTGACTTTACTGAACTCTTGTGTTTTGGTTGTTTTAAGTATAAATTCAAAGCTTTTCTAGCAACTTTTAATTAAAACCAAGTGAGGGTCATTGTCTTTCCTTTTGTATGTCTTCTTTTTTCTTCAACCAGTTAGCTGTTTTAAAAGATGTATAATTTGCGTCTTTTGCAGTAACAACTCCACATTCTTCTCCAGCTAAATTATATCTTTTCATCTCTTCTTGATAATTATTATGATATTTAGATTTCCTAACATACCAACTAAGCAACTTCATTAATAGGTTGTTTTGAGATTTCCAATTCTTTGGCAAGTTCTTTGTGAATACCTATAGCAAATATTACAGGATTATCCAAATAATTAATGACTTTAGGAAATTTACTATGTAATTTATTATATATTTCTTGAAAATTGAGTATCACTTTTTCTAACGGTGGAGTAGGAATTTTTTTAAGCTTTATTTCCTTTGATTTAACATCTTTACTTTCTGCTTTGGTGTCATTGTGTTTATGAGATGTTTTATTTGCTTGTATTTTATCTATTTGAATGGATTTTAAAGTATTTAATTTAGATAAATCTATTTTGTTATTAGGATTTAATGTTAAAGTGAGTTTAGTTTTGTGCATAATTGTCAATAAATATTTAGCTATTAAAGTTTTGATTGATATAACTTTAAAGCTTCTTCTAGCACTTCTGATAATAGCCTATTTTGAGCTGTCTACTAAAAAAGCAGGTTTAGTAGTTTTAAAAAATTCTACAGCTATTCTAGGTTCAATAATAATATTGAACCTTCGTCTTCTTCATTCAACAAATGTACCTTTTTGAGTATCTAAAGCAATAATTTTTACAGATAGTTTATTATTTGCAAGTTCTCGAGTTAATGTTCTAGCTAGAGTAGATTTATCAATGCCGTCTTTTTGTGAAATAAAAGCAACTATTATAGCCATACGATTACTTAATTATAGATTTAGCTAAATCTAAAGTCTTTTTGTCAATATGTCAACTAGTTACCTTATCGGTTCTGTCGCATGTATTTACAGGGGGTACAGCTATTGAATAATGTTTTAAATTATGCTATGGTGAGATTTTAGTAAATAATTGGAATTAAGCTATGGCAGAAATAATAACACGGAACGGAGAAGAAATCACAATACAAATTACATTAAAATTGGATGGCTCTATGCTTGAAATGGAAGATGCGATACAGAAAGGAGTAAATGAGGTTGGGTGCATTGCAACTAAAGAAGCCCTAAGTAAGTTTGATGCAACTGGTGCGATAATTAATATTGGTAGTGTCAGAATGTCTTCAAAGGGCAAAGTGAAAAAAGAGTATGAGACACCCTATGGTACTGTTGAGATAATGCGACATGTATATCAGAGCTCGAAAGGAGGCAAGACGTTTTGTCCAGTTGATGAGAAAGGGCGTATAATTATTCATTCTACACCAAAATTTGCCAAAATGATTTCGTATAAATATGCATCTTTAAGTGCGAAAGATGTCAGTGAAGATTTTGCAGAGAATCATTCTAGGAGTTGTTCGAGAGGATATATCCAAAAGGTTGCTGATTATATAGGATCTATAGCTTTAGCGACAGAAGAAGATTGGGAATATGCTATTCCCAAGATTGTAGAACCGGTTACCAGTATAGGTATTAGTTTAGATGGCACATGTATTTTAATGAAAGAACAAGGTTATCGTGAAGCTATGACAGGTAATATCTCTTTGTACGATGCGCAAAGCGAAAGATTGCATACAATATATATTGGAGCGTCTCCTGAATATGGTAAAGGGTTATTTATAGCTCGTTTACAAGGAGAGGTTAATAAAATCAAACAAAAATATCCTGCAGCAAATTATATTGGCATTGCTGATGGCGCAAGTAATAATTGGAAATTTTTAGAACTGAATACACAATATCATATTCTAGATTTTTATCATGCTAGCGAATATTTAGCAAAAAGTTCATATTCGCTTTTTAGTGATGAAGGGAGAAGAAAGGAATGGTTGAGTAATGCTTGTCATAAATTAAAGCATGAAAACAATGCGGCTGCAGAGCTTTTAGACACGATGAAGGAACAAGTGAAAAAAAATGAAGGAAATAAAAAAATATCACCAGCAATAAAGGACAATTTGAGTAAAGCGGTGAGCTATTTTACTAATCAATTAGAACGTATGAATTATAGTAATTACACAGCACAAAATTTTCCTATAGGTTCTGGTGTGACGGAAGCGGCTTGCAAGACGCTGATCAAGCAAAGATTATGTAAATCAGCAATGCAGTGGCGAACTCAAGGTGCCAAAATAGTTATTTCCATTAGATCTCTTGTTCAAACAAAAGGAAGGTGGAATCAATTTTGGAACATGATTAACCAAAATGCCTTAAGCGACATCTTGATATCTTAGTTAACATTATTCAATAGCTGTACCCTTTACAGGTAGGGTAAGAACTGATATAAAGGTATAAAAATAAAGTTAGCAACCTCAAGATGCCATTTCAAATTTCAACTAAATTATTAAAATATTTCAAATGATATTGTTCATCAGCTGAAAGAGAAATTAAAATGAGTAAAGATTGTAGAAGTCAAGATTTGATCTTACAGACACTATAAATTTTGCACCTGATTGTCAGTTAAATTTTGACTGTCAGATATATATTCAAGGTACAAGATTTCATTATTCTTTTCAACAGCTAATTTTTTACTATCTTGAAAAGTTTGCATAGGGGTTTTACCATAACAATATTTTCCTGAATGTGGCCTTTCATGATTGTAATACTCTAACCAAATATCAAGATCTAGCTGTAAATCTTCAAGGGATGTATAAATCTTTTTTCGCATAGCTGTATCAAAGAATTCCTGTTTCATAGTTTTGTTAAAACGCTCACACATACCATTGGTTTGAGGCGAGTAAGCGCGAGTAACAGTATGTTCTATACCTTCGATGCTTAAGAATAACTCAAAAGCATGATGCTCTATATTGCCTTTATATTCGCTCCCCCGATCAGTAAGGATACGTAAGATAGGTATCCCTTGGTCCTCATACCATGGTAATATCCGGTCATTGAGCATATCAGCACTCGTCAGCGCTGTTTTCTCAGTATATAGTTTAGCATCTGCTACTCTGGTATAGCTGTCGATAAAGACCTGAGAATAAACCTTACCTATACCTTTAAAATTGCCAACATAATATGTATCCTGGCACCCTAAATAACCTGGATGCTGCGTTTCTATCTCACCATGGGCTTCTTTCTCATTACGACGCTTCTCTAATACTTGTAACTGGGCTTCGGTAAGAACAATACCATCTTGAGCCATCTTAGCTTCTAATGCTTTAAGCCTTTTATTGATATTGTTTAAATCATTACGCAACCAAATTGATCTTACCCCACCAGGTGATACAAGAATACCTGGCTTCTTAAGCTCATTTGATACTCTCAGTTGCCCATATGCTGGATATTCTACAGCCATATCCACAACTGCTTTCTCCACACGTGGATCTACTCTATTAGCTATTATGGGCTTCTTCCGACTTATTTCGTATAGGGCTTCTTCTCCTCCAGTTTCATATAATTCTTGAAATCTATAGTAACTATCTCTACTATATCCCATAGCCTTACATGCTGCTGATACATTGCCTAAACTCTTTGCTAGCCCTAATAACCCTAGTTTGGGCTTTATTATTTTTTGATTTAAGTTCATTGTGACCTTCCATTTTTTTATCTGTATTTTTTATACATTATTTTTATTAAATGTAAGATCAAATGTCAACTAATACAATGTATTAAATTACAGTTTTCTCCAGATCAATTCTTCTCTGAAGGGGAGGTGGCCCAATTTGTCTAGACTAAAAGATAGAAATTATGAGATATAATTTCTATTTTGTGTTTTGAAATTATATCTCATCTTACAATTTTAGCAGTCCAGTTTTTCGGTACCATTATAAGTGGTACTGGCTCAACGTAATACTCATAATTCTCTTGTGTTTGGTAGTTCACCATGTAAATTCATTTTATCTATTTCTATGTTATTATAATTCAACTCAAATTCATATCTCTCAAACCCATATTTATAAATTACTCTGATTGTGTCAAAGCCTAGATAGCCTAATATTTTTGAAGAACCAATATTATCAGTTCGTACTCCAGCTGAGATAGTATTGAAAACACTACCACCCTCAAACTGTTGTAACTCTTCATTATAAGTTTGATTTACTAAAATAGCACCATTATATAATTTTTCTCCATAACCCCAAATTAAAGCTCCGACATTTTCATATCCTACATGTTGTTTTGCTGAGCTATTTTGATAGTCTTTACGGAATATATAAGAAGTTCTTCCAGTGTTACTCTTAGAACCATCACTTATTATTTCATATCCAATTACTGCATCAGAGTATTTATCCGTGATTATAAAGGCAGAAAACGGATAATTATACAATGCACGCAATGAGTTTAATTTTACAAATGTTTCAAATTCTTCTATAGTTTGGGTATTACCAGTAGTGTATTTTTCCATTACTACTGGATCAGCAAAAGTCACAGAATACAAAGCCTTAATGTCATCTGGAAAGTGGACAAATTTTGTTTCTGGTGTAAATAAAGTATGCGCAATAAACCTTTCAGTATAAATATATGATGTATTCCTACCATCAAGCTCTGCTTCTTGGGATATCTCAAATGAACCGCATTTTTCTTGATATATTGCTGTAATTGACGATTTTGACATAATTATCTCCATAATAATATAATGTTGTATTTTACTCTTAATACTCACTGTGTACGGTAAACTCACTAGCCCATATTCTGATATAACTAGCTATTATTGACTGCAATAGACATAACCTTTTATTTACTTAAATTGCTAACAAATATAAATTGTAAAAAAGAACGTAGCAATTACCTCTTATAGATAACAATTTGGAACAATAGGTAGCGTCTAGCAATTTTATTTTAAAACTAATGTTTTCGAATTTCTAATTACTGCTACCTTGCCCAAATAGTTGTTATAACTAATATAGTTTATTAAAAAAAAGAAAATTAAAATCTTTAATACTTAATAAAAATTAAGTATTATTTAATATTAGTAGTGACAAAATTAGGTCAGTATGTTATTATTTCCTTACCTTTTGTTTATCAGACCACCATGGTCAATATAAGTAGGACCCAAGATAGCTGTTCAATATGGCAGATAAATTATATCTCTTGCCTTGTATTTTTCTTGGGTCTTTGACTTGTAATAAAAAATTAAATATAGTTGTTTGAAGTTGTAAATCTATTTAACAGAGCATCTTATATTAATTTTAATCACTTTTTTAATAAATGTGGATGCTATAATTTTAATAATGTAGATTATAAAGGAGGTTATTATGCTATAGTAAATTAACTTGAATTAGGGACGGAGTAATGTTAAGATTAGGTAAAAATATTAAATAACCTAAATATTAAGAGTTAATGAAATCCTATAGTATAGATTTAAGATCAAGAGTAATAGAATATATCGAAACAGGAAATAGCCTAAGAAGAGCATCGAAAATATTTAAGGTAAGTAAAAGTGCTATAAGTAGGTGGTGGAATAGATATAAAGAAGAAGGGATAATAAGTCCTAAACCAAATTTGGGTAGTAAAGGTAAAGTATCTCCTGATATCTTAAAAGAATTTGTTGAACTTAATCCCGATAAGACATTGGCTGAGATAGGTAAACATTTTGGTGTAAGTGCTTGTTCAATTTACAAAAGATTAAAAAAATTAGGCTTTAGTTATAAAAAAAAACTTTTATCTACAAAGAGTCAAACGCCAAGAAAAGGGCAGAATATTTGGAGTCAATAATGAACTTTGATGTGGCAACAATAATCCGGACAGTTAGGTTAGTATAAACTTAACAAAAAGGAAGTACAAAAATGTCTGTAAACAAACAAAAAGTCTATAGCTCGGAATTTAAAGAATCAGCAGTCAAATTAGCCAACGAATCAAAAGTGCCGCTGGCCCAAATAGCTAGGTGTAGCGGCTTGATTTCGAAATGAGGTTGGCTTGTTTTCATCGGCAATAAGCGGCTCAAATTAAATGACTTTAAAAATACAGTCTGGCTTGATTTAATTGACTCTCAAAATTTCCTGGCTCACATTAAATGATTTTATATTTTCCTCTGGCTCACTTTATTTGACTTTATCCACTGTTACAATATTGAGTAAATTTGGATTTTAGAATAACAAATCTTTAACTATTTTGTAACTTATGCAATCAAATGATTAGATAAAAACGTTCGTTTTTTTAATAATATAAATCACATTGAAGTTTTGTATCAGATATGATACTATAAATTTATAGAAATAAATAAATTTTGAGTGTTTTATGCCTGCTAAACGATTATTGGTATCTTTAGATGAAGATATTTTTAATGAAATTGTAAGTCTTGCTAAAATCAATAATGAATCATCATCTAGTATTGCAAAAAACCTTATCATTGCTAGTTTGGAACTTCAAGAAGAGAAAATGTTTGCCAAATTGGCAGATGAAAGAATGTGTAATACTAAAGAATGGCTTAGCCATACAGATGCTTGGAAATAATGTATAATCTTATATATTCGGACCAAGTTGTATATCAAGATATTCCTAAACTCTCTATACCAGTTAGGTCTTTAATAAAGTCGACTATAGAAAAAAAACTATTATCTGACCCAATGAAATTCGGCAAACCTTTAAGATATAGCTTCAAAGGTTGTCGCTCTCTTAGAATCGGAGATTATAGAGTCATTTACCAAATAGTAGATACGACTATTAAGATATTAGTGATTCAGCACCGCAAAGATTGCTACAATTAGGGGTAACAAGACCTTAATTAGAAGAAAACCTAATTATTAGTATATTTTTATAATAGTTCTTATAGAAATATCAATGATTTTATTTGAATTTATATTATTAAAAAAACGAACGTTTTTATCTAATCATTTGATTGCATAAGTTGTAAAATAGTTAAAGATTTGTTATTCTAAAATCCAAATTTACTCAATATTGTAACAGTGGATAAAGTCAAATAAAGTGAGCCAGAGGAAAATATAAAATCATTTAATGTGAGCCAGGAAATTTTGAGAGTCAATTAAATCGAGCCAGACTGTATTTTTAAAGTCATTTAATTTGAGCCGCTTATTGCCGATGAAAGCAAGCCAACCTCATTTCGAAATCAAGCCGCTACATCTAGAAGCTGCAATAACAAGAAGCGACGTATAAGTAATAAGCTCTATACAATAATGGATAGTCTACTTCGTAAGTCTTTAAGTAAGCTTTTGGAGAAAGACGACTTATTTTATCAACTCACTCTGATTAAAAAAGACCAAAAAGATTTCACCACCAATGAAATTAAAGCAAGTGTAGAAAAGAATAAATTAGACTTCTTGCATAACCTAGGATATAGGATAAAATGATAAGATTTTAGGAATTTTATCATATGAGATATGAAGAACTTAAAAAGTTTGGGGAAGAAGAATTTAGACGTTTAACAGGGGTTAAGAAGAATACTTTTGCAAGAATGACTATTATTTTAGAAGAAGCAGAAACAAAGAAGAAAAGATTTGGGGGCAAACCAAACCATTTAAGTATAGAAGAGAGGTTATTGATGGCCCTAGAATATATAAGGGAATATAGAACATATTTTCATATATCAGCTTCATATGGAATATCTGAAAGTAGTTGTTATCGGAATATAAAATGGGTAGAAGATACTTTAATTAAGCATCCGGATTTTGCTTTTCCTGGTAAGAAAGCTTTAGTTAAAAGTGATATGACGTATGAAACCATTCTAATTGATGCCACAGAAAGTCCTATCCAGCGTCCAAAAAAAGACAAAAACGCTACTATTCAGGTAAGAAGAAAAGACATACTTTAAAAACTCAGCTGGTAGTAGACAAAAAGACAAAACAAATAATATGTACAAATTATGCAAATGGTAAACGACATGATTTTAGGTTATTTAAGGAATCCAAAATTAATATCCATCCTGATACTAATGTAATTACCGATACTGGATATCAAGGGTTACAAAAGATTCATGCTAAATCTGAGTTACCAAAAAAGAAGACTAAAAAAAATCCATTAACAAAACAAGATAAGAAAAATAACCAAAAACTGGCAAGTACCAGGGCCCTGAATGAAAATGTTATCGGCATGCTAAAACGTTTTAAAATTATTGCTGATAAATATCGAAATCGACGTAAAAGATTTGCTCTAAGATTTAATTTAATCGCTGGTTTATATAATTGGGAACTAAATTATTAGGGTTATGCAAGAGGTCTATTATTGTTAGAGATATATCATAAGTCCATTGAAATTATAAGGCAGTTAGATATTTCAGAACAGAATGTAGTTCACTATGCTGAGTTAGCAGCACAATATACAGTATATGGACTAAGAAATCTTAAGCAGCCTAATTGTAGAAGTCAAGATTTGATCTTACAGACACTATAAATCTTGCACCTAATTGTCAGTTAAATTTTGACTGACAATTAGGTGCAAGATTTATAGTGTCTGTAAGATCAAATCTTGACTTCTACAGATAATATTATCTTTAAAGACAAAGTATTTTATAAGTCTGATCATATTATTTTAGATAAAGAGAGCTATACTCATGATTTACAAGATTTCTCCTTTACATTTATAGAGCTGCCAAAGTTTAAAATCACTGATATAAATTTACTGACCAATATTGTTGAAAAATGGTGTTATTTTTTCAAGCACGCAGACGAAACTAGTGAAGCAGACTTACTTAGGATCATAGGATCCGATCAGGTGATAGAGAGAGCGTACGAAGAATTAAACCAGTTTAACTGGACGGAAGAAGAATTGCTAACTTATGAGCAAGAGACTAAACGTACTATGGATAATAAAGCAGCAGAAGACTACCTAATAAAAACTGCTAAAGCTGAAGGGAAAGCTGAAGGTGAAGCTAAAGGGAAAGCTGACATGATAAAAATGCTGATAAAGAATGGTCATTCTGTTGAAGAAATTGCTAAAATGACAAGATTATCAGTTACTAAAATCAATGAATTATTAAAAATACAATTCTAAAAAATTTATAGTGCCTGTCAGATCAAATCTTGACTTCTACAAATTATTGATTTTTTAATTAGCGCAACAGAAAAATCATTTAAAAATACTACTCCCATATGTTCAAAAAACTTTTTTAGCTGAACTATATCCAATTTTGTAGACGTAATATAGTCTATATTACGTTTTTTTTCTAATATACTTATACTAGATGATGATACCTTTATGTAAGAGCTTAATTCTTCTTGCGTGAGTTCACAAGCAATTCTAGCAGATTTTAGTTGAAACCTCGTTAATTGGTTAGTTGTAGGGGTAGGGTAGATATCAGTTTTTAAGAATATCGTGTTTTCATCTGGAAATAGAATTCCATGAGATTCAAAAAACTTTTTTAGATAAAAAATAGTCTTGGTATTACATCTAACTAATTCAAGATTTTTTGTGAAACCTAGTCTAACTATAGTTCCTTGGTGTACATCTATAGCACTTGCTATTTCTTTAGCAGTCAAACCTAAAACTTCCTTAGCAGCTTTGAATTGGAACCCAATTATCATCTTTATATAGTTTCTAACATAATTATTTTATAATATATGATATTTTGGTGTTTCTACTAGAAAAACTTTAGATAAACTTGGAATAATATGTAATACATTACCATACCTTATATATATTTACAGGTGAGGGAGGTTCATATAAGTAGCATAATTTCATAACAATACTTTCAAATACAATACATGTAATGTATTTACTTGATAATACATTACATGTATTGTATTATACATGTATAAGGTTATTATATAATTTCTTTATTTAATAGGGAGATATAGCATTGAGATGATAATATTAATAGGTGGAGAAAAAGGAGGAACTGGTAAGACTACGATTGCTACTAATTTAGCGGCAATGAGAGTAATAAAAGGTCATGATGTATTGTTAGTAGACACCGATAAACAGGGAAGTGCAAGTGCGTGGTCAGATATTCGAGATGCTAATAATATAAAAGTTAGAGTCCCTAATGTACAAAAATTCGGAAGTAATTTAGCATCAGATATTAGAGATTTTCAAAATAGGTATGAAGATATAATAATTGATGCAGGAGGACGGGATAGTGTTGAACTAAGGGCTTCCATGACTATTGCTGATATTGTATACATACCGGTACAGGCTTCTCAATTTGATATTTGGACATTAAGTATAATGAATGATTTAGTTTCACAAGCTAAGGGTTTTAATACTAAGTTGCAGCCTTATGTTTTAATAAATAGAGCAACAACTAACCCTATAGTCAATGAAGTTGAAGAAGCTAAAGATGTATTAAGAGATTTTGAACACCTAGGATTATTACCATTAACACTAAAGGAGAGAATTTCATATCGTAAAGCTGCTAAAAATGGTTTAGCTATAATAGAGCTGGAAAAACAAGATCAAAAAGCCATAAATGAAATTACAATGTTATATGAGGAAGTTTTTAATGCAAAATAATAAAATTAGCTCTCATCCACCAAGTAAAAGGCCAATATCTGAATTTATATTGGGAGCGGAAAAAAAATATGATGTTGGTCAGAATAAACATCAAATAGAAATTTATCCTTGGCAAGATGCTTCTGTAAGAGAGGACGTACATAAAATTTTTACTATAAGATTACCAGAAGAATTGCTGCTAAAAATTAAGTTTATTTCTGAAAAAACTAATAAAAGCCAACAAAAAATAGTAAGAGAAATAATATCTGAAGAAATTAATAAAGTTATTTCTAAAATGATATAATTCACAATACATGTATTGTATTGTATTGTGAATTATATCATTTATGTCGTCGTTCATAAGGTCGAGTATCCTAAAGTTTGCACCTTAATTTTTAATTTATGGTAACTCATTGTGTCGTGTGAGATAAATCAAGAAATTTGGGTTTTTTAATAATGGAAAATATTGCTAGTTGGCAAGAAAAATTTGAACTATGCTATTATTCAAATAGACTGATTGATAAACTGCTTAAGTTAAATAATGAAGTAAATAAGCCAGTTGATATTAATGAGATAAAAAAAGCTATCTATTATGCTAAGAAATATCATAGTATGCAAATTAGACAGTCAGGTGAGCCTTATTATTCTCATCCACTAGAAGTTGCTTATATGATGTCTGATTATCTTTTCAGGACTGATATTTTAGTATCATCAATACTGCATGATACAATTGAGGATACGGAACTTACTCAAGAAATAATAGCAAAAATATTTGGCGATAAGATCGCAGATCAAGTTGCAGATTTAACACGAATCAAAGGAGATAAAAAGATTAGCTCTGCAGAAATGGTGGAATTACTTTATAAGCAACAGAAAAATGATGTTTTATTGATCAAGTTGTTCGATCGGTTGCATAATATGCAGACTATTAGTGGTAAATCTCCTGAAAGAATCAAGGAAATTGTCTTAGAAACAGCAAGCTATTTTATTATTTTAGCGCCTTATTTTTGCATATCAGAAATAGAGCAACAATTTTATCAATTATGCTGGGATGCTACACATCAAGAGCAATTGCTGCATAATACCTTATTGACTAACAATCTTAAAGGTTCATTTTTTACTTTTTTAAATCACCGATTCTATAATAAGATCAAGTCAATATTTGTTATATGAGATATAACAATGATACCTTAAGCAAATTAGCAAAGCCTAAATACTTTATGTTTGAAATTTATTCTATTAAAAGTATATACTACATGAATTTCCTGATTATTAGTATCCATCGCAATAGTAGGGTAAGAATATTCTTGAGATGTAACTTTGCTATATTCTATATCTCCTTCAGGGAAAATAGAATATTTTATTTTAATAGGATACCAATTTAACCCTTCATTGAAAGAAACAGCTAAACTAAGTATATTACGGGACTTAGAGTAATGCAGCACTCGATTATATGCAAGCAATAATAGATTATTGCCTAAATTAATAGCCTCAATAGCACTATCTGGATTTAATAAATCTATTGGTTGTAAATTACTCCAGTCCTTGCCTTCATTTACTGATACTGATCTATGTATATGTAGTTTAGAATATGATGGGTTGGTATTTCTAGGTCTTACTAACATTATAATTTTATTATGTATGTTATCATTTAAAAGAACTAAAGTTGGCTGGATAAAGCCTCGATAACCTTCTTGGAAGGTTTTAGGGTTGTGTGTTAAAATAGGACTGCTAGTATGCCATATACGTAAATCTGAAGAGCTCTCAACATAAGGAAAATCATCTATACAACTTTCCCTAGAGCTAGGTGATAGAATGCTATTTTGTAAAATTAATGGTTTATTACGAGTAGGTCCTAAGATGCCATGTAAAATTTCTGGTTCCTGCCAAGTTACCCCATAATCATAAGAACGAGATAATATTCCACTCCATGTTCGTGGATAAGGTCCAATTTTACTAAAAATGAGTAATTGATCATTAAATAAGGTTAGTACGGGGTTGCCACAACTAATAACACCATTATCCTCTTTTAGCAGGATATGATGATCTTGAAAATATTGAGGTGAAACAATTCTTTGTGGGATGCTCCACTGATACCCGCTATTTTTTTTTAAGCCACGACATACCCAAATGCTATTATTTTTTTCTAAACTACCTGGTTCAGATTTCCTTTTGCCAAAAAATGTTACTATAAGTGTTTTATTATTTAAAACTAACAGACTAATAGCATGCACATCTTTAAGATCAGAGTCCTCTAAAATAAATTCATCTGTTGTTATTTCTAATACAGGGATTTTATTTTGCATAATCATAAATCAATTAATATTATATGTTCTGCGCCACTTTTTCTAATTGCCAGAAATAACGCAAGCCCAAAGCAAAAGCTATGATTATTGGCAATAAGATAATTTGTAATCCAAAGTGGCCAAAATATTCTGTTAAATAAATAAGGCCAAAAGAAATAGCAATATTCATGGTAGTAGTTGATAAAGCAAATACAGCGCTTGCCGCTCTAAATCTTTTAAAGACAGGAAAATATTTTAAGAAAATTGGCATAGCTGGATTGGCACTTAGGAAAAATATCATAACAAATGCCTGAATTAACAATAAATGCCAGGAGGTTGTCATATTATTAAGTAAATAAGGACAAATAATAGTAAAAAGGCAGAATATTACTAGCTTAACCTTAAGAATTCTTAATGGATGTATAATATAACTTAAATAAGTTAGTAGCAAATAAGTACAAAAATTTATGATTGCTACAATAAAATTCTGATGGATTACCTGCTCTGCTGTAAAATTAAAAGAGGTTTTTAAAACATTACCACAATAAATATAGGTAAAATAAAAACATATTGGCCATCCGCACGATATTAACAATAAAAAGAATATCGTTTTCCAATTAACCTTCTCATTGTAAATAGGATTGTGTCGTAAAGCATTAGCATTACCTTGGATTAAGGTAATATTTCTTGTAATACGACGTGTAGCATCAGCAAATTCTGGAGTTTCTCTAAGAGCAGTCCTAGCAGTTGCACCAATAATTGCCACTATCGTTCCTATCCAAAAGGCGATACGCCAATTAAAGCCAAAAGATGTCACTAAGGTAGCAACGCCAAGAGCCATCATCCCTCCTAAATTGCCAGAAACAGAAGTCATTAGAACAATGGGATATTGCACTGGTGGTTTTGTTATCTCAAGTAAATAAAGCTGTGCTCCCACTAATTCTCCCATCGAAGATAGTCCTTGAATGACGCGACATACCATCACCAGCACAGTAGCAATTAACCCTTTTTCCGAATAGGTTGGCAAAATAGCCATGACAAAACATGAACAAGCCATGAGTAAGGTAGTGATAATGACAGTTATTTTACGACCAATAGTATCACCAATATAGCCAAAAATTAATGCCCCAACTGGCCGAAGTAAATAGGTAGAACAAAAGGCAAAAGCAGATAATAGCGCGGTGGTATGTGGGTCAGTTTTAGGAAAAAATAGCTCATTAAGCAGAACAGCCATGTGCACATAAAGTGTAGAAGTCAAGATTTGATCTTACAGACACTATAAATTTTGCACCTGATTGTCAGTTAAATTTTGACTGTCAGATATATATTCAAGGTACAAGATTTCATTATTCTTTTCAACAGCTAATTTTTTACTATCTTGAAAAGTTTGCATAGGGGTTTTACCATAACAATATTTTCCTGAATGTGGCCTTTCATGATTGTAATACTCTAACCAAATATCAAGATCTAGCTGTAAATCTTCAAGGGATGTATAAATCTTTTTTCGCATAGCTGTATCAAAGAATTCCTGTTTCATAGTTTTGTTAAAACGCTCACACATACCATTGGTTTGAGGCGAGTAAGCGCGAGTAACAGTATGTTCTATACCTTCGATGCTTAAGAATAACTCAAAAGCATGATGCTCTATATTGCCTTTATATTCGCTCCCCCGATCAGTAAGGATACGTAAGATAGGTATCCCTTGGTCCTCATACCATGGTAATATCCGGTCATTGAGCATATCAGCACTCGTCAGCGCTGTTTTCTCAGTATATAGTTTAGCATCTGCTACTCTGGTATAGCTGTCGATAAAGACCTGAGAATAAACCTTACCTATACCTTTAAAATTGCCAACATAATATGTATCCTGGCACCCTAAATAACCTGGATGCTGCGTTTCTATCTCACCATGGGCTTCTTTCTCATTACGACGCTTCTCTAATACTTGTAACTGGGCTTCGGTAAGAACAATACCATCTTGAGCCATCTTAGCTTCTAATGCTTTAAGCCTTTTATTGATATTGTTTAAATCATTACGCAACCAAATTGATCTTACCCCACCAGGTGATACAAGAACACCTGTCTTCTTAAGCTCATTTGATACTCTCAGTTGCCCATATGCTGGATATTCTACAGCCATATCCACAACTGCTTTCTCCACACGTGGATCTACTCTATTAGCTATTATGGGCTTCTTCCGACTTATTTCGTATAGGGCTTCTTCTCCTCCAGTTTCATATAATTCTTGAAATCTATAGTAACTATCTCTACTATATCCCATAGCCTTACATGCTGCTGATACATTGCCTAAACTCTTTGCTAGCCCTAATAACCCTAGTTTGGGCTTTATTATTTTTTGATTTAAGTTCATTGTGACCTTCCATTTTTTTATCTGTATTTTTTATACATTATTTTTATTAAATGTAAGATCAAATGTCAACTAATACACATAAAGCATCAGGTCAAAATACTCTAGAAATGTACCAATTGAAAGTAATCTGACAGCCTTTTTCTGTTCTTTGGTTAACGCAGCAAATGTTCCTTGATCATGCTTGATATATTCTTTCATGGTATTATTAGTTAGTAGATTTTAAAGTATTCTTCGCACCTGTTATTGTAATTTTTATCGTTATCTTCTTTGTGTTGATACAAGGATTTGTAATATTCGCTTCTTTAATGCAAGTTTTACTTTTTATTCAGTTTTCCAACTGTTCTGTTAAGCTAATTTGATATAATTCTTACATAATCTGTAATTATTAATTTTGTGATCAATGTTAAATACCAATAGTAAATATTGTGTTATTTATAAAATAACACAATATTTACTAGGGCAACTAGTACCGTCCTCTCTTGTTTCTCCTATTGCTGGAACTTCGTGGAGTCGTTGATGTATTGGATATACTTGATGTTGTTGGTGTGGATCGTGCGGAATGCAAGATGCCCCTACACTACCAAAATCAGTTTGAATAATTATGCCTGATGGATCAGTTCTTTTACAATTATTTAATACTTCTTGTATATTTTTTTCAGTTAAACGGGTGTCTTCATCAGAATATTTTTGTTGATTTTCTTTAATTTTATCAGGAAGATGCGTAACTTGACACAGGGCTTCAACATATGATTCTTTAGTAGGATTATTTTGCAAAAAATCTATCAAGTTACCTATTGTCTTAGAGTTAACTTTCAACAAGGTTGTTAAGTTATCTATTGCTTTAGGGTTACTATCTAGGATCTCACAACATAATGTATTTTCTAATAGAGCTCCTGTAGCTAAATATAATTTAGCCTCTTTATAAAGACCTTTGATAATAGAGATACAGGCTAAGTACACAGCAGCCTCATGCTTACCAAGTGCTAAAGCTTCTCTAAAAAATGGTTTTGCATCATTCAAAAACTCGTGAGCTGGTTGTTGGAAAGATAGCGCAGTTCCAAACAAAGAAATTGCCACTTTAAATATTATTGCAGGAGTTTTAATCTGTATGTTTTCATAATTAGTCCCAGATTTAGGTATAGGGTTCGCGCTAATAAAAGCCCACGCCTCTGGAGACGTAGAGGGTTGGTTGTCGTCATCTGGGGGAGCGGCAGTGGTTTTTTCGGTGAACAGACTTTGTATTTTTTTCCCTGAGGGTAATTTTATAGCATGGTTAAATTTGGTTAGCTGAGCATTAAATTTAATTGCATCAATTCCACTTTTTGGAAGTTGAGCTTGAGTATCTTCCATTAATTTTACCAAGGCATCTATTGCAGGTTGTATCGATTCAGGAATTGTGGGTTTTTCTTCAGCTGGTATTTGGTCACAAATTTTAGGTGTTAACTTTAAGGCTACTCCAAATAAAAGTTGTTCTAGATAAGGATTTTTTGGTACACCAACACCTTGACCAAAACATTTAGACAAAGCAAAAGGGGCTTTCTCATGCCCCATAGTCAATGCAAACCAAAAATCTATAGCAGCAGCGCTCCAACAATTATCAATTGTATATTGTGGGTCATCGTTCTGTTCAGCCTCAGTTGCTGCTGTATAGCTCTTGTGTCCGGATTCATAACATTCTTCAGCTATAAATGAATTTACTGTACTTTTCATCTTAGGATCCTCCATATCTTATGAGATAATACAACCACTTTTTCCTCTAGTTTTTTTAGAGTTTAGGGGTACATGATTTGTGGTACATGGGTATATTTTTCTATTATCACCCTTTTTTAATGTGCTTATTAGGGATTTTGCTTTAGTTTTTGTTTCTTTAACATTAACTTCATTCACTGTGTCAATAAAATAACTTTGTATCTTTTCCCCTGATGGTAGTTCTATAGTATTGTTAAATTTGGTTAGTTGATCATTAAATTTATCTGCATCCACTCCATATTTTGGAAGTTGAGCGAGAGTATCTTTCATTAATTGTACTAAAGCATCTATGTTAGGTTGTATCAATTCAGGAATTGTTGGTTTTTTTTCAGCTGGTACTTGGTCACAAGTTTCAGGTGTTAACTTTAAGGCTACTCCAAATAAAAGTTGTTCTAGATAAGGATTTTTTGGTACACCAACACCTTGACCAAAACATTCAGACAAGGCAAAAGGGGCTTTCTCATGCCCCATGGTCAATGCAAACCAAAAATCTATAGCAGCAGCTCTCCCACAATCATCAACCATCTCTTGTGATGTATTTGCCTTTTTAGCCTGAGTTGCTAATTCAGAATTCTTTTGTCCGGATTCATAACATTGTTCAGCTGTAAACTTATTTATCATAATCTATACTTTGTCTAATAATTTTATTTTGAGCTTTATTAACAGGAGGAGTTTGAGGGGGGTGCAGTGTTCCAGTTGAGGGTTTGTTTTCTTGCGCGCCATCGCTGAAGTTTTTGATCAACTTCTCTGTAAGATCTTTTGGTGCTTTTTTAGAATCAGATAATTTTTCCCCTAAGTGCTGCTTAGGACTAGGAGTCATTATATTGTTTACTGAATTAACGTCTTGTTTTTCTTCTCTTGTCGCTAATTCTTCAATATGAATACCATGTATTCTCTGAAATAGATTTACTCGACTTTGTATTATATCCTCATTATCTTTCACTCCACTTTTTTTAGCGATATCTAAACCACGGCAAAGGTTTTTAGCATATTCCTTTCTTTGAATAATATGTTTAGCACTTTGTTCCTTTGCTGTTTTTATTTCTGATATATTGTTTTCTTTATCTTGTATTTTCTTAGCAAATGCCGATCTTTTTTGATACTCATTAGGGGTTAGATTACTGTATTCTACTTTAAGTTTTTTAATATCTTCTTCGTGATCTTTAAGTGTTTCACTAGCCTTCTCTCCTGCAACTAACTGAATAATTTGCCACCGTCTTTTTTCTTCTTCTATCCATTTAGCCTCTTCTTCCTTATTAGGAAACTCTTCATGCAATGTTTTCTTTAGCTTTTCATCAATCGGCTCACCATTTTTCATGGCTTTTATAACTTTATCTAAATTTTTATGCCTTTTATTTTGTGTAGCAAGGTACGGTTTATGAAAGGAATTGAGATCTTTACAAGCTTTAAAAACCTCTTTATCTCTTTCTATTCGTGCTTGTTGCTGTGGAGTTAGTTGCTGATTATCTTGTTGATTATCTAAAGCATTTATTTCATATTTAATCTTATTTTGCTTAAGATCTACCTCTCTTTCTTTCTCTGATAACGAAGATTCTAAAGATCCAATCTCTATATTAATCCCTGCCGAACTAGCTAATTGAAATAAATTCTGAATTTGTGCCTTTAATGATTCAATTGTGGTACCAGGAGTATTAATTGTAATTGTAGAAATTGTACTTTTTAATTTAGCGTAAGATTTCTGTAACTTTTCCTTCTCTTCTTCTTCCACCATTCTCACGAGCCAATATTTTTTTATAGAGATCTAAAATTTATTAGAACATATTTCGATTATTAGAGTCAATATCTTTCATGATATTAATCAATATTTTCTATTAGATAAAAACTATATCTAATAACTCTCTTAAGATTGATATTGTTTTTATAGTTAATACTTCTTTAAGCTCCTTTGGGATTTTTACCAGGTCTCCTTTATTAGCTTCTGGGATAATTACTGTAGTAATATTATCTCGAACGGCAGCGGCCAGTTTTTCTTTTAAACCGCCTATAGGGAGCACTTTGCCTTTTAAAGTTAATTCACCAGTCATGGCGATATCTTGTTTGACTTTCCTATTACTGAGAAGTGATGCCAGGGCGACATAAATTGTAATGCCAGCGGACGGGCCATCTTTAGCAACTGCTCCTTCCGGAATATGAATATGTAAATCATTTTCTTTAAAAACTTGGGGGCTAATTGCGAATTCTTGAGCATTAGCTTTAAGGTAGGCAATGGCGGTATCTATTGATTCCTTCAATACTTCACCAAGTTTCCCAGTTGTTTTAAGAGTGCCATTACCTGGAAATTTTTCTACTTCAATAGTCATAGTAGTACCACCTCTTGCAGTATAGGCAAGTCCGATAGCTGTGCCAATCTTTGCTGTTTGATCTATAGGAGCATTTTGATATTTACTACTACCAAAATATTTTTCTATTAACTGATAATTAAGTACTGGTTTCTCACCTTTAATTTCATCTAATAAATATTTTTGCACTAAAATTCTGAATAGTTTTTCAATATCACGAACTCCTGATTCTTTTGTATAATGATTAATTAAATATTTAACAATTCCATTATCAAATTCTAACTTAGACTCAGTCAGATTAGCTTCTTTTAGTATTTTAGGGATTAAATATTGAGTAGTTATGTGTATTTTTTCTGAATCAGTGTAGCCACTAAGTTCTATGATTTCCATCCTGTTAATTAGTGGGGAAGAAATTTCATCTAATAGACCTCTTGCATAACCCTAATAATTTAGTTCCCAATTATATAAACCAGCGATTAAATTAAATCTTAGAGCAAATCTTTTACGTCGATTTCGATATTTATCAGCAATAATTTTAAAACGTTTTAGCATGCCGATAACATTTTCATTCAGGGCCCTGGTACTTGCCAGTTTTTGGTTATTTTTCTTATCTTGTTTTGTTAATGGATTTTTTTTAGTCTTCTTTTTTGGTAACTCAGATTTAGCATGAATCTTTTGTAACCCTTGATATCCAGTATCGGTAATTACATTAGTATCAGGATGGATATTAATTTTGGATTCCTTAAATAACCTAAAATCATGTCGTTTACCATTTGCATAATTTGTACATATTATTTGTTTTGTCTTTTTGTCTACTACCAGCTGAGTTTTTAAAGTATGTCTTTTCTTCTTACCTGAATAGTAGCGTTTTTGTCTTTTTTTGGACGCTGGATAGGACTTTCTGTGGCATCAATTAGAATGGTTTCATACGTCATATCACTTTTAACTAAAGCTTTCTTACCAGGAAAAGCAAAATCCGGATGCTTAATTAAAGTATCTTCTACCCATTTTATATTCCGATAACAACTACTTTCAGATATTCCATATGAAGCTGATATATGAAAATATGTTCTATATTCCCTTATATATTCTAGGGCCATCAATAACCTCTCTTCTATACTTAAATGGTTTGGTTTGCCCCCAAATCTTTTCTTCTTTGTTTCTGCTTCTTCTAAAATAATAGTCATTCTTGCAAAAGTATTCTTCTTAACCCCTGTTAAACGTCTAAATTCTTCTTCCCCAAACTTTTTAAGTTCTTCATATCTCATATGATAAAATTCCTAAAATCTTATCATTTTATCCTATATCCTAGGTTATGCAAGAAGTCTAATGAATTAGCAGTAGCAATAAAAAATATCTTTGATAAATCGAATGGGAAATCAAAATAATCATCAGTAAATCTATTATTATGTTCCGGATCTAATAGCTGAAGTAAGGCTGATTCTAAACCACTTCCCCTACGGCTATATTTATTAATCTTATCAATTTCATCCAGAAGCATCACTGGATTACTAGTACCGGCTTCAGTGATCAAAGATAAGATTTTACCAGGATGAGAACCTGTATAGGTGCGCATAAAACCTCTAATTAAAGAAATATCATCACCTCCAGCCAGAGAAAGACTGGTAAATTTACGGGTTAAGGCATTAGCAATAGATCTAGCGATAGATGTTTTGCCTGCTCCTGGGGGGACCTACTAAACAGATGATAGGAGTTTTAGCAAGATTAGAACGAGTTAGAAATGATAAAGATTCCAAGATACGATTCTTTACTTCCTCAAGACCATAATGTTCTTGATCCAAAATTTTACTAGCTATTTTAAGATCAATATTGACATTATCATACTTTCCCCATGGTAGTTTAAGTATGTTATGTAAATATTTACGATGTTTGGCTTTTTCACTATTATCATCACTTAGTGATGCAATAATATTGCATTCTTTAATAGCTATGTTGTTAGCTTCTATGGAAAGTGGCAGATGTTCTATTAAATATTCTATGTTTTCTATTTCTTCTGGAAGAGACAATTTACATATTGCATATAAAGCAGAGTGTTTTAACTCTAAAAAATTAGGATCATCCGGGTTAATCAATAATCCATTATTACAACATATTATTGTTTCATCATATTTTTGTAGTTTGTTTAATAGTTGAGCCTTATGATAGTATGCAAATGTATGATTAGGATCTAATAATAAAGCTTGATCAAAATATTCTATAGCTTGTTGGTGGTTTTCTAATTTACTGAAAGTGTCAGCATAATATACTAAAATATCTGCTTTGATGATATTAAGTACCTCTAGTCGATTAGCATCCAATATTTTTGAAGCTAATTCTTCAGAAATTGATATTAAGGACTTGCTAAAATAATCTAATGCCTCATTATACTGCTCTAATTTATATAACACTTCGCCAATATCTCGAAACATTATAGATTCCAGATACTTATTATCTAGATTAAATTTAATCTTTTGTTTCAGAATATTAGCTACTTTTTCGTATCGACCAAGTTTTGCATATACTCTTTTGAGGCCAAATAGAGCCCTTTCATTATCAGCTTCTAATTCTAAGATCTTTTCATAACATTTCATTTCTTCTGCATAATCTTGCCAAAATTCATTAATGTTGCTTTTAATGAAATAGGCATTTTTATGATTAGAAAGATTTAATATTTCATAATAGAATTTCAAAAACTCCGAGTCAACATGATAAGAGTAGATGCAATATTTGCTGGTATGTATCTTGTCGTAGCACTCATTAACTTCTTTGAATTTACCAAGTTTGGAGTAAGCCATCGCTTTTAAAAAATGCAAATAATCCGGATCGATAGATGATACTAAATCTATATCAAGTCGCTGAATCACCTTGTTATATTCTTTAGTAGCAACAGCCCTTTTACCTAATAAATCTGTTGCAATAGCACGATATAAGTAACCTCTAGTACAATCTTGTCTATAAAATAGATCATTTTGTTCAGTTTCCAATTTTAAGTAATAATCTGTTGCAGTACTATAATATTTTACAGCTTCTTCTAATTTACCTAATATTAATAGAATATGTCCTTTTAAAGTAGATGCTTTAGGCCAGTGTTTACTCAATTTTATTATTTCATCGCAACAGTTAAGAGATTCTTGATATTTTTCTAGATGGAAATAATTTTGTGCTTGATGATACAAATCATATAAATTACCTGGATTTAACTTTATTAAAGCATTCGAAGCTTTTAAAGCTTTCGGATAATTATGTTCTTGGCATGAATAATGAAGTTGAATTGCCTGCAAAGCATTTTGTAATAATTCCTTGTCCAGATCTAATGACACAGCTTTTTCATAACATTTAATGCTTTCTTCATATTTCCCAGGAAAACGATATTTTAGAGATTTTGCTTTATATAGTAAATTAACTTGAAGTAGGGACGGAGTAATGTTAAGATTAGGTAAAAATATAAAATAACATAAATATAAAGAGTTAATGAAATCCTATAGTATAGATTTAAGATCAAGAGTAATAGAATCTATAGAAACCGGGAATAGCCTAAGAAGAGCATCGAAAATATTTAAGGTAAGTAAAAGTGCTATAAGTAGGTGGTGGAATAGATATAAAGAAGAAGGGATAATAAGTCCTAAACCAAAATTGGGCAGTAAAGGTAAAATATCTCCTGATATCTTAAAAGAATTTGTTGAACTTAATCCCGATAAGACATTGGCTGAGATAGGTAAACATTTTGGTGTAAGTGCTTGTTCAATTTACAAAAGATTAAAAAAATTAGGCTTTAGTTATAAAAAAAACTTTTATCTACAAAGAATCCAACACCAAGAAAAGGGCGGAATATTTGGAGTCAATAATGAGCTTAAGCAAAGGCCAATTAGTATATCTGGATGAAAGTGGTATAGATATGAATATCTGTCAAGATAAAGGCTGGAGCGAAATAGGTAAGATTTTACTAGGAAAGAGAAGTGGTAAATACTATCAGAGAACTAACATACTATCAGCTTTAAACAATAATAATAGTATAGCTCCTTTTATATTTACAGGGACATGTAATACTACATTGTTCAACGAATGGGTAAGACAGCAATTACTTAAAGAGTTAACAGCTGGACAAGTTGTTATCATGGATAATGCTAGTTTTCATAAATCCACAAAAACGAAGGAATTAATAGAATCTGTTGGTGCAAGAATTATTTTTTTACCACCATATTCCCCAGATTTAAATCCTTACTATTACCCACAAATATAAAATAGGTATAAAATATCTAAAATATATTTGTATGACAAGAGGTATCCTAATGGCAAATGTTCAACTATCTAATACTTACGAATTAGGTGATAAGTGGCTGGAAAGAGAATTTAGGCATGTTAATTTAGGAGATAAAAGACTTATAGCAAGGCTTATCAAAACCACCACTTTGCTTGAGGGCAAAGCATCCGGTTCAATAAATCAAAGTTGCAAAAGTTGGAGGGAAGCTAAAGGAGCATATCGATTATTAAGTAATAAAAAGTTTAATCCTGAAGAAATTTATTCTTCGCATTATAAAGAAACAGGAGAAAGAATTAAAGGTAATAAATATGTATGTTCAGTTCAAGATACATCAAATTTAGACTTTGATTCTCACATCAAAACTAAGGGACTTGGTAGCATTTCAAAGGCTTATACAAAACATAAGATGGGTTTAATGGTACATACCGCCTTGATGCTTACAATGGAAGGATTACCTTTAGGTCTATCTTCTCAGCAATGTTGGGCTCGTGTGCTCCGGGAAGAAACGGCGCAAGAAAAGACAAGAAGAAAATATATTTCTTCTATTAAAGAAAAAGAAAGTTATAAATGGATAACAGCTCTGCAAGACACTATGAATATTATACCGGTAGGTACGCAAGTTGTTACTATAGGCGACAGAGAAGCAGATATTTTTGAGCTTTTATGGCGTTGCCAAGAGTTAAGTACTTTATTTATTGTTCGTAATAGACAGAATAGAAAATTTATTTGCCCAAAAATTGGTAAAACAAATTTACAAACGCGGATAAATCAAATACGGGAAAAGGAGGAGATGGTCCTTCAAATACCAAAAAAGCAAGGTCAAAAATCACGAGAGGCAAAAATTGAAATAAAATATATCTCTGGTTTGATACCAATTAGCTCTCCATCATTATATGGTTCAAAAGATACCGGGCATAAAATAAGTGATAAAGTAGCAATCAGCGTTGTCAGGGCTAAGGAAATTGATCCCCCTGAAGAAACAGAAGCAATTGATTGGACATTACTAACCAATATTCCTGTTGTTAACTTCAAAGATGCGATTGAAAGGATAAATTGCTATAAACTAAGGTGGAAAGTTGAAGAATATTTTAGAGTGTTAAAATCTGGATGTAAAATAGAAAATTCGCGTTTATCTACCAAAGACAGATTAGAGAAATTGATTGCCCTAAAAAGTATTATTGCATTTAAAATTTTATATTTATCGAAAGCTGCTATATCTCACCCTGAAGAATTGTGTACTAAGATTTTGTCTTTAGAAGAATGGCAAGCACTTTATATTCGTGAGCATAAAGCTCTGATCATACCGAAAGATCCACCAACTATAAAACAAGCTATTATTTGGCTTGGAAAATTAGGTGGATTTATGAATAGAAAAAGTGATAAATTGCCGGGCACTATGACATTATGGAGGGGTTACGAAAATCTTAAAGACAGTATGGATATGTTATGTTTATTTATCCCTCAAAATTGTGGGTAATAGTAAGATTTAAATCCTATAGAAAAGTTTTGGGCTAATATGAAAAAGTGGATTAAAAATAAAATATCAGAAATTGGTAATTTACATGATACTATAACAAGTTTCTTCTCTGTCTCTAACTCAAGTTAATTGACTATAAAAGAAAAGTTAGGATATCACAATGATCAATTTGATGATATTGCCAAGGAGATTTCAGCGAGCAGGTACATGAAGATTAGTCGCAAGCAAGAAAAGAAAGCTGATACTTTAGCAGCTTACGATCAACAAATTGCTATTTGGTTAGAAGAAAAATTTATGACTATCACCTAAATTCATAGATTGATCAAAGAGAGGGGATTTGATGTTAGTGAAACTAGTATCCGTAGGTATATTGCAAGCAAATTTAACAAGAACAAAAATTATACTATTCCATTAATGACCAAACCAGCAGAAGAAGCCCAAGTGGATTACGGATATGTCGGTTTGATGTATGATGCCGCAAGTGGTATGTGTGATTTATAGACATGGTTACAATAATAATGTAAGATTAAATGTAGTTTAATTATTAAAATAAACGAATGGCCCCTAAGATTAAATTACGCTTAAATTGGGTTAAATTATATGAAGAGGTGGGTAACGCGGGAAAGGTTTGTAACTATTATGGTATTTCAAGGTTTACTTTACGCAAATGGTACAAACGTTATGAGTTATTAGGTGTAGAGGGACTACACGATCTAAGCAAAAAACCAAAGACATCTCCTGTGCAAAAAATAAATGATACAGAAGAGCAACGAATACTAGGTTTAAGACAAGGAAGAAAATTGGGTGCGAGGCGTATTCAGAATGAGCTAAAGCGCTTATATGAAATTTCATTTTCTACTGCTACTATACATAAAGTATTAAAAAAACATAATGTTGAGTTGTTAAACTTAAAACGCCATTACCGTAAGCAAGTGAAACGTTATAGTGCTTAAGGTGCCAGGCGCAAGAGTACAAATGGATGTATATAAAATTGCTAATAATTTATATCAATATACTGCCATAGATGATTGTACCAAATATAAGGTATTAGCTTTATATAAGAGACGTACTGCAACAAATACTTTATCTTTTTTAGATCAAGTATTAGAGTGCATGCCATTCCCAGTACAACGTATTCAAACTGATAGAGGGCAAGAGTTTTTTGCTTATGCTGTACAAGATTATCTAAAAGAACATAAAATTAAATTCCGTCCCATTAGGCCATTATCACCTCATTTAAATGGCAAAGTAGAAAGGACGTAAAAAAGTGTTGATATACAAAGCGCAGAGCTTCAAAAACAATTACAAAATTGGGCGCATTATTATAATCATAATCGGGGTCATAGTTCTCTTTCTGGTAAAACTCCTTGGGAGAAATATAAAGATCTAAAATCTTTCGTTCCTTCTATACAAGAAATTGAAAAAAATTATGACCCATTAAAAGAACCATTTATTATGCAAAATTACAAATATAATAACAAACTAAAGTTAAGTAATAAACCTAAAAACACATAATCCAGGTCATTAGTTAGGAATTGACCTGACAGTTTAGTTGTAACCATGTCTATAAATCACACAAATAAATAACTAATATTTTTGCCCCCCAAATTTGGTAATTATAGTTGGCAATTTTCGGTATTTATAGTTGGCGGTAAACAAGATCCTTTGCCATGAATAAGTTTATGTTCTACTACCCCATCAGCTGGATGAATATTCCACCAAATATTTGGTCCACCATGATCTATTTTATATTACTGAAATATTCCTTTAAATAATTTTCATAATCATTAATCTCTTTTAATACAAGTTCATGTACCAAATCAGAATTTTCTGTGTATTTAATGAATTCTACTTCTCCAATAACACCTTGAAAATTATCTATAAATTTTGAGTCTACGCCTTCTAAAGCAGAAATATTCCCACTTAAATTTGCTAGCATATTATCTATACTTATCTGATTAACACGAAAATCATGTATAGTTTTATATATACTATTTAGAATATTTTTATTACTACAATTATTCATTGTTATATACTATTTTTTCCTGATTATACTAATAATTATATTGTTTTCAGTAATGATTCTTATATTTTCAGCTTCATATATTTTTCTACCCATTCCATCAACGATTTTTTCATAAATTTTTGTATGTGGAGATTCCATTATCATTTGAACGTAACCGTACGGTAAAGGCGGTCTATTAAAGATAATAAGGTATAGTATGATAACATCTTAATAAAGAAGGATATAATTCTATGCCAAATAACTATAAGAAGATATTGCCCGAAATAAAGGAGCAAATATTACGAGAAGCTCAAGCACCTAATTGCCTAGTATCAAAGCTCGCTAAATCTTACAATATTTCAGAAACTACGATATATACTTGGAAACGAGAGGCGAAGAAATTTATAATAAGTAACAAAAATGAAACTGATAAAGCTAAGGGGTTTGTAGAATTGTCAGTTTTAGATACCAGAAGCTCTACTTTAGAAAAAGCCTCACTAATATTTAATGATTTTTCTCTGGTTATTGAAGGTAAAGTTAAAAGTTCAAGTTTAGTTGAGATATTGAGAATATTAGAAGAGCAATGTAAGCGTATGGTAAACCCGGTCTATCATTATCAGTTATTGTAGTTTAAGATTCCAGGGCAGTAGGTCTAAGATCTTAGTGGAATTATAATCTTGTATGATGGTGAGTACTTTTTGTAAATATGTCCAAGGATTTATATTATTCAGCTTAGCAGTTTCAATTAGCGAATATAGTGTATTAGTTAACATTTGATCTTACATTTAATAAAAATAATGTATAAAAAATACAGATAAAAAAATGGAAGGTCACAATGAACTTAAATCAAAAAATAATAAAGCCCAAACTAGGGTTATTAGGGCTAGCAAAGAGTTTAGGCAATGTATCAGCAGCATGTAAGGCTATGGGATATAGTAGAGATAGTTACTATAGATTTCAAGAATTATATGAAACTGGAGGAGAAGAAGCCCTATACGAAATAAGTCGGAAGAAGCCCATAATAGCTAATAGAGTAGATCCACGTGTGGAGAAAGCAGTTGTGGATATGGCTGTAGAATATCCAGCATATGGGCAACTGAGAGTATCAAATGAGCTTAAGAAGACAGGTGTTCTTGTATCACCTGGTGGGGTAAGATCAATTTGGTTGCGTAATGATTTAAACAATATCAATAAAAGGCTTAAAGCATTAGAAGCTAAGATGGCTCAAGATGGTATTGTTCTTACCGAAGCCCAGTTACAAGTATTAGAGAAGCGTCGTAATGAGAAAGAAGCCCATGGTGAGATAGAAACGCAGCATCCAGGTTATTTAGGGTGCCAGGATACATATTATGTTGGCAATTTTAAAGGTATAGGTAAGGTTTATTCTCAGGTCTTTATCGACAGCTATACCAGAGTAGCAGATGCTAAACTATATACTGAGAAAACAGCGCTGACGAGTGCTGATATGCTCAATGACCGGATATTACCATGGTATGAGGACCAAGGGATACCTATCTTACGTATCCTTACTGATCGGGGGAGCGAATATAAAGGCAATATAGAGCATCATGCTTTTGAGTTATTCTTAAGCATCGAAGGTATAGAACATACTGTTACTCGCGCTTACTCGCCTCAAACCAATGGTATGTGTGAGCGTTTTAACAAAACTATGAAACAGGAATTCTTTGATACAGCTATGCGAAAAAAGATTTATACATCCCTTGAAGATTTACAGCTAGATCTTGATATTTGGTTAGAGTATTACAATCATGAAAGGCCACATTCAGGAAAATATTGTTATGGTAAAACCCCTATGCAAACTTTTCAAGATAGTAAAAAATTAGCTGTTGAAAAGAATAATGAAATCTTGTACCTTGAATATATATCTGACAGTCAAAATTTAACTGACAATCAGGTGCAAAATTTATAGTGTCTGTAAGATCAAATCTTGACTTCTACACTTCAGCACTTTGTAACTTGTTCTGATATTCAGTTTCCAATTGTTTTAGTTCTGCACCATATTTATTTTGATAATTCATTAGATAAATCTTGTTAAAAACCGATTTGAACGCATTTGATAAGATATATAATAATAAAATAATGATTGGAAAAGATATAACAAATATCCACAATGGTTTTTTTATATTAGATTCTAACTGTTGTAAAAAAGCGTTATCAGCTATTAAACTGATATTAAGAAAATAATCTTTGTTAATCTGATAAACACTGTCTATCTCGTAATTTTGAAATTTTGCATTTGAACAAAGTGATTTTCCATTTAATTTAATCCTGTAATAAATAAATTCTGGTATATTAAAATCTAATAATGCTTTAAGTTTATAAAGATCATACCTTATACACTTTTTACTACCACAAATGTCAACATTATTACTATTATTATTAATTACAAGGTTCTGATCTTGAAGGCTTATAGATAGACGGGCAGCAACGTCAATTAATTTGTTTGTACTAATCTTCAATATTTGTTTATAATACCCTTGTAAGATGCGTGTTTTTTCAATTTCAGCTTTATTACTGTAGTACCGATATAAGGTAATTGCTATTACCAAATATAGTACAAGCATCAATATAAATGAATTAAACGCGTACCTTTGTATTTTTTTTATAGATGAAATACTATTTTCATCCATATCATATTTTGGTAATTGAATTTTAAGCCACATGAGAAACTATATCTTTATAAATCCACTCTACTATAGAATATTCTGATTCTCTAGAGTATTGTTCAATCAGATGACCATATTTATTTTTAATCCAATCCCTCATAAAATTGGATGGAGCAAGTAAGGTAAGAGTATTAGTCTGCAAGTTTTCTTGTGCAGTAAGTTTAGAGAACCAAGATTTATCTATATCATGTCCAAATTGTTCTCTAAGTTGTAGTCTAATTTTATACCAAGCAGAATTAGGGTCTAGTTCTTCAAGACAAATTTCTCCTAGCAGTCTTTTTTGTAATGTACCTGATTTTCGGTGATAGCTCTGCAATTGTTGGTAAGTTATATTCACATGACCATAGACTGCAGTAATAGCATTTTCTAAAGTTTTTTGTTGAAAATCTGATAAGGATATGTCTTGATTTAATTTTACGGTAAAGGAGTGATTTTGGCTATTTTGGATTGTATCTGTTTGTTGTTTATTTAAAACATCATCTGATAAAGCATTTGCTTCTTGGGTCATTGTCTCTGATTCGGGTTTCAAACATTGCTCATCAAATTCATCATCAAGCTGATTATTACCAGAGCGTTGTTCTTGCACGGTGGTGGTAAATTTAGCTTGAGTAAGTAACTGATAAGCAAGCTTAGACTCAAATAAAGCGGCAATTTTTCTTCTGAGTTGTGCTTCATAGCTAATATTACTGCTATATTCTACTTCCATCAAATATTTTTCTTTTTGTCTTTGAGCAATAGATTCTGGATCATTTTGAGCGAATCTGAAAGTTTCATGATTAACTAAAGGAGATTGATGAAGTTCACGGTTCAAAGCTTTAGCAAGGTAAGAGAGCATGTGGTTTTTAGTAGGAAATATTCGATCAGGATATTTGCGATGGAGTTTTAGTAATAGCTCATTAACAAAGTTGTTACTAAATTCTCGCCCAGCTTTAGAATTGAGCCTATCAACATCTTGTGGCAGCACTGGATACCAATCTTTTAAAGTGGCATTAGGAGAGAATTTAACAGTATTTGCAAGTTTATTTTGATCAGTAGGTTTCTTTGCAGAGGTAATCGTTGGTTCATCTACCTTAGTAACCTTAGCATTTTTACCCTTCAGGTTATCTTTTGGAGCAGAATTATTGATGGAAACAGGCTCAGTGTTATTGGTTTGTTGAAGAGTTGAAGCCTTAACCTCTTTTTCTTGAATAAGATTTTTATAAGATACAGATAATTCAGATATAGGCTTAACAGTAGGTGTAGATTTATTAAGATTTTCATAAAGATTAAGATTTGCATCTATAGTATCTAAATCTTTAATGTTTAATATAAAGTCTTTATTATAGAATTGACTAGATTTTAGGACATATGGGTCAGTATTTGCGACTTGGTTATTCAATTTTGGCTTCTGTGGGGTATTTTCAGATAGAGAATCAGTGTTCTTAGTTAACGTATTAAGCTGCTTATTAGTAGGACAATCAATAGCAGATTTAGCCCTAGTAGGTCCTTTTATCAATTCTGCCAGTAAAGCGGGTGGAAGAATAAGAGAGATTCTCCAGAGAGATTTATCATGAAGATTATCATCTTCATCGTTATTTTTAACAAAGAACTGCTTTCTAGTAATAAAGGCAAGTTTTTCTAGCTCAATCATTACTTTAGAAATATCTCGTTTATCACAATTAAATCTCTTTATCAACTGTGAATAAGAAATAACCAAGGAATTTTTAGAAAGGTCATGGTCAAAATTATCATCTGGCGTAGAGGAATTATTTTGGGAATAAATATTGTTTTTTGCATTTATATGACATTTATGCAACAGCGTTAAAAAATCTATGAAGATTACTTTGGCAAAAGAGGTGAGATTATGATCAGCAATAATCAATTTAAGTAGCTGATAATTAAGAGGGATAAAAAGTTTAGTTCTATCTAAATAAGCTCTTTTAGCTTCTACAGTATTGGTGTAGCCCGTACAATCAGCATTCCATCTGATTGGTGCCTTAGATAACTCTGTAAATACTTGATCAGGAAGGGTAGGAATAAGGAGATTTCTTTTATTTTTGCCGAGTTTATTCTTAGTTCTTTCAACAATCAAGTAGCCTTTTCCTTCTAAGCTTTTCTGCAGTTCAAAGACTTGAGCCTTAGAGCAATTAAGCATTTTAGCCCACTTGGTAGCAGGCAATGATACTGCTCTTTGCTTGCCTGTGTTGTGATTGATTAGGCTTAAGCTATCAGCTAAAAGGTATTTCAGTTTTTCTAGATTGGAAAATTGTGTATTACCAAGAATATGATCTACCACGCAGCCAGAATAGGGTACGTAGGATTTATTGGTATTTAAATTCTGCACTGCAGGAAATGCAGTAAAATTAAGTGGATTTACTTTGGTTTCAGTCGATATTAAATTTGAAGATGTATGCATTGGAGCTCCTTATGGAGCTATAAAGTAAAACAGCTTGATTAGTAATTCTCGATATGATATCATATAATTCTCAGGTTATGAGATATCTATGGGGTTTTTTCTAATCTCAGCATTGTTAAAGCTCTATAGACTCATATCTTTTAACTATTTAGTTTTTCCTAATTTAATGGATGCTAACTTTTCCATTATAGCACTGGTGATCCATATAGATCTTTCTTGGTTTATTTCAATCCTATGGGTATCTAGCTCGATTAATAGCCTTTCAGGGATATTAATTGAAATTTTGACTTTTCCATCAGAAAAAACTCTATTTTGTTTCACGTAGTCCTTATTTAGATAATATTATTTATTAACTCTATAGTAGTTTTATTTTCTGTGCAATATATAAATAATATAAATATAATATTTATATATTATAGGATGTATAAATCAATAATATTGATTGTAATAAACTAAAATGAAGATATTACATCTGTGTTACAAATGTAATACAGGTATCATGAAAAAACCTCTTTAGCTTATATGAATTAATATTACATTTGTAAGACAGATGTAATATTAATTGTATTAGTTGACATTTGATCTTACATTTAATAAAAATAATGTATAAAAAATACAGATAAAAAAATGGAAGGTCACAATGAACTTAAATCAAAAAATAATAAAGCCCAAACTAGGGTTATTAGGGCTAGCAAAGAGTTTAGGCAATGTATCAGCAGCATGTAAGGCTATGGGATATAGTAGAGATAGTTACTATAGATTTCAAGAATTATATGAAACTGGAGGAGAAGAAGCCCTATACGAAATAAGTCGGAAGAAGCCCATAATAGCTAATAGAGTAGATCCACGTGTGGAGAAAGCAGTTGTGGATATGGCTGTAGAATATCCAGCATATGGGCAACTGAGAGTATCAAATGAGCTTAAGAAGACAGGTGTTCTTGTATCACCTGGTGGGGTAAGATCAATTTGGTTGCGTAATGATTTAAACAATATCAATAAAAGGCTTAAAGCATTAGAAGCTAAGATGGCTCAAGATGGTATTGTTCTTACCGAAGCCCAGTTACAAGTATTAGAGAAGCGTCGTAATGAGAAAGAAGCCCATGGTGAGATAGAAACGCAGCATCCAGGTTATTTAGGGTGCCAGGATACATATTATGTTGGCAATTTTAAAGGTATAGGTAAGGTTTATTCTCAGGTCTTTATCGACAGCTATACCAGAGTAGCAGATGCTAAACTATATACTGAGAAAACAGCGCTGACGAGTGCTGATATGCTCAATGACCGGATATTACCATGGTATGAGGACCAAGGGATACCTATCTTACGTATCCTTACTGATCGGGGGAGCGAATATAAAGGCAATATAGAGCATCATGCTTTTGAGTTATTCTTAAGCATCGAAGGTATAGAACATACTGTTACTCGCGCTTACTCGCCTCAAACCAATGGTATGTGTGAGCGTTTTAACAAAACTATGAAACAGGAATTCTTTGATACAGCTATGCGAAAAAAGATTTATACATCCCTTGAAGATTTACAGCTAGATCTTGATATTTGGTTAGAGTATTACAATCATGAAAGGCCACATTCAGGAAAATATTGTTATGGTAAAACCCCTATGCAAACTTTTCAAGATAGTAAAAAATTAGCTGTTGAAAAGAATAATGAAATCTTGTACCTTGAATATATATCTGACAGTCAAAATTTAACTGACAATCAGGTGCAAAATTTATAGTGTCTGTAAGATCAAATCTTGACTTCTACATATATCTGTCTTAGGAAGAGTTGTTTATATATATGCTTAGCTTTTTTATATGGGAGTCTATATTATCTGAAATATAATTTATTAGACCCCTAATAACTTCAGAATCAGAATATATTTTCCTATGATTAGATTTATTAATTTCTTTGACAATTGTTGTAAGATTAATTGCATCTGATTGTCTTAAACGAAATGTTTTGATTTTATAATGAGTAGTTTTTACATTAGATGAAGTAATAAATCCACTTTTTTCTATTTTTTCCTCTTGTGCTATTTTTGTAATAGTTTTAGAAAGTTTGCTTTCTAATGGTGGATTTATTTTTAATTTAGGCATAATGTATCACCTCTTCTACCAACAAACTAAAATCTTGAGCACCTTTTGAAGAATTATTAAATATTTGAATTGGTACGTTATTTATTTGCGCTTGATTTATTGCTTCGTTTTTTCTAATTATGGTTGTTAGTAAGTTGTCATTTAATGCACTTAATTGTTCATTTATATATTTATTAGTTTGAGAATTCTTTTGTTCATATAGATTCTTTAAAACAAAAAATTTATATGAAAGATCTTCTTTAATTTCTTGAATAGCAGTTAATAGGTCTGCCATACCATCGAGTGAGTATCTACCGTAATTTGTAGGAATTATTATAGTATTTGCACAATATATAGCATTTACTGCTAGGATTCCTAAGGTTGGAGGACAATCTAGAATTATATAATCATAATCTTTTTTTATAGTGTTTAAGTGATTTTGTAATATTCTTTCTCTATAAACAGTACTACTTATTTGTTCTATAACAGTTGCTAGCTTTATATTAGATGGTATAATTTTTAAATTTTTGAGGTGTGATTCATTAACAATAGCCTCTTTTATTAAAGTCTTAATATCTATTTTTTTATTAGTAAACGCAGTAGCAATAGTTTTATCATATGAAATTATATCTGGACAGAATATACAACTTGAATGAGCTTGTGGATCAAGATCAATAAGGAGAACTCTAGAATCTTTCTTAAATAGTCCAAAAGATAAATTAACTGCTACGGTTGATTTACCCACCCCCCCTTTTTGATTTATTATTGCAATAATTTTAGCAGACATAATAATTGACCATCTATACTATTTATGTATTACAAACGTAATACATAATAATAGTGATGTCTAGTAAAATACTAATCTATTTTATACTGTAAGAGTACAAGATATAATTATTACTTTTACATAATTTAATGTTAATCGTTATCAATATTTGATGATAATGTATTTAATAAAATTAATTTAGTTTTAGAATTAAATTAACTAATACATTTGTATTACAAATGTATTACACCAGATAGCTGGTGGAAATGATGAGGATAATTGCCTCTCCCAGTAGAAGGTAGATTAAGGAATATTTTTTATATTCCAAAATTTATATTTTTAAAATTAATACATTTTCAATCATTTTGTTGGTGGTCAGAAAGGGTCGTTTTTGTCTCAATAATTAAAAATATGTTTTTAATTATCTGAATGTAAGTTTTCTGATTAAATGGCATAAATTTTTAATAGATACATGACGTGGAAGAGTTGTTGAATCTAAAAATTAGAGAGCAATAATTTTACCAATGGTTATTTTTATGGAGATCAAGATCAGCGAATTAACTTAATAACAGCATTCTTTAATTGTAGTTCTGCCCAAACCCTATCAGCAGTATATATAGGCGCTTGTAACTGAAGACCTAAAGCAATACATGAGCGATCTCCTAATGATAGACCTTTGTGCTTTACATGATTTTGTAATTCAGCTACAAGCTTAGCTTGTTCAAAATCAAAAGGAATAATATTTGTAATAATTTCGGCAATCAAAGTTGAAGCTTCTTCAGTTAAAATACCAATACGCTGTAAAGCAGTTAAAGTTTCAGCAACATTTACTGCTGACATTACCGCATGGCTTAATAACGGTTTTATTATTTCAGTTCCAGGTTCTTCTTGAATAAGAGCAAGTAAAGCAGATGCATCAAGTACAATCTTATTGATCATAATCCATCTCAGCTCTTCTTAAAGATAATAGTTCCTGAACTAGGGATATTTTGTTCCCTGTGGAATTAACATATTTTTTTGCTTTTTGTTGTAATTTATGTAAAGCATGATTAGGAGTAGTAATGTAAATAGCATCTTCCTGCATATACAGTATTATGTCATCTCCTTTAGTTAAGTGGAGATCTTGACGAAAGGATGCTGGTATAATAATTCTCCCACCTTCTCCTAATTTAGTACGTATAACTTCCATAATACTCTTAAAACCAGATTTCATATATAATATTACAGTGTAACATAGATTTATATTATATGCCATATTATTTAGTTTGTTACTATAATAAACATAAATGTCAAAAATTCATATTTAAACCAGTCTTAAAAACGGTCGTTTATGTCTCGATAATTAAAAATATATTTTTCATGACTTTAACTTGAGTACTAGTGTGTCATAAAATATAGTCAATATCAAAATATACAAATAGTTTTATAGAGTTGAGTTATGATACACTTTTATGCTAAATAGTAAATTATTAAACAAATAGGTTAAAAATGTTGATAGGTTATGCTCGTGTTTCAACAGTAGATCAAAATTTAGATTTACAGCTTGATGCTTTAAAAAATGCAGGTTGTGAAAAATTATTTGAGGATAAGATTACTGGCTCAAAATTAAATCGTCCCGGTTTAAGCAGAGCATTAGAAATTCTTAGAAGAGGTGACACACTTGTAGTCTGGAAACTGGATAGATTAGGCAGATCCTTACGTAATCTTATTGAATTAATCAATGAGTTACAGGAAAAAGAAATTATGTTTCGTAGTATTCAAGATGGCATTGATACATCAAGCTCAATTGGACAATTTTTCTTTCATATTACAGGAGCATTTGCAGAATTAGAACGCAACCTTATTAAAGAGAGAACAAAAGCAGGACTTGAGGCTGCGAGAAGCAGAGGAAGAACAGGAGGCAGAAAGCCATCTTTAAACAATAAGCAAATTCAAATGATGTTAGAAATTTATAATGCTCGATCAGCACCAATTATTGAAATATGTGAGCAGTTTAAAATTAGTAGAAAAACTTTTTATCGTTACATAGAAAAATCAAAATCTTAAGGGCTAGAAATCCTTAATGTACCTTTTAGCGGGGATGGGTAATTATCCTCTATAAATGGTTCTATTAGGGTCAGCGTCTAATATATTAACAGTGTATTTTTTATACTCAAACCATTGTGCTAATAATCCTGCTATAGTAGATTTTCCTACACCACCTTTATCTTCAGTAATTGCTATCTTTTTCATAATCAGAGGTCTATTAGTTATAATTTGTAGTGTAATATATACTATATCTTACATTGCTATACAATACTATACTTAGTGTATATTACTAATAAGGGACCTGTAAACATTTCTGCGAAAATTTAGCATAAGGTTACAGGTCAGGTGATACTACAAGGGTAGTATGGAATAAGACAAACATTGACAATTTATAGTTTTTGAGCTACAATGTAGCTCAAAAGATTTTAAAGAGGAAATTTGTTATGTCTGCCAATACTATTGTTCGTGCTCGTATTGATGAACATATTAAAGAGGAAGCTGCTATTGTACTAGCAACTATGGGGCTTACTTTATCAGATGCTTTCCGTATGCTTCTAACTCGTATTGCACGTGAAAAAGCCCTGCCGTTTGAACCCCTTATACCGAATGCTGAAACCATTGCAGCTATGAAAGCCGCACGACGTGGTGATTTAATAACTATCAGTAGTGTAGATAATTTATTAGCTGATTTGAATGCGGACGATTAAACGTACTTCACAATTTAAGCGGGACTACAAACGAGAAAAACGTAGAAGGTATAGTGTAACTTTAGATGATTCTCTATTGAAGGTGGTTAAGTTGTTAGTTATGGATATCCAATTGCCTGAGTGTATGCATGATCATCTTCTTATTGGTAATTGGAAAGACCACCGAGATTGTCATATTAAACCTGATCTTGTGCTTATTTATCGAAAACCAGATACTAACACGCTAGAATTAGTTCGTCTTGGCTCACATAGTGAACTTGGTTTGTAGTGTTTAGTAAGAACTAACTGAAATCGCTTTTAACTGGGGGAGTAGGCCAGATGGGAAGTTTCGCTGGCCTACTCTCCCAGTTCAGTATCGAACTAGCTTTTTTCTCGATGCATCCAATGCTACTAAAAAAGAAAATGAATCCTAAAAAGCGTGTCAGATAGAAAACATTGCGACTGTTGAGGTATGGAAAGTATTGGCTGCCGTGAGGTGAAAAAAGAACCACAATTCTCGTGTAGCTTTCATGAAACAATACAGAGCCTTTACAAATAGTGTTTTCCATTTAAATATGGTGCGTTGAGTTCCTTGTGGGAAGTGAATAATATTATTCATAATTCTATTCAATGTTAGTTTAATTTGATGTTTTTACAGCTAATTTAGATTTGGTAGCTAAGTCCTGAAATTCCTTCAAGATAGGATGATTTTTGTTTGTATCAAGATTGAGGAATTTTAAGAAACCTATTAGTAATTTATCATCAATAGTGAGAGCTGAATGATTAGAGAAAATTTTAAAAATTTCATCTTTTCTTTTAAGTAATAGTACAGAAATTTGAGTGCTAATATCTTCTTCAATTTTAGTAATACGTTGTTTCTTAGAATTTTCTAAATTAGCAAGTTTAGTAACAGTAGATAAAGCTTTAATAGTCATGAAAGTATCTTCCAAGAAATGAGTGTTAATGATAACATTAATGTTATCACAAGAGACAAGTGTAGTCTAGAGAAATTACCCGATACAGGTTAATGAAAAATAGAACATAATACATTTCTTTTGCCAGGATAGCGGTGGTTTATTACCATTCAGTAAGCTTATTATTTGTTAATAATATGGTTTTAAGAGGGTTGTGGATTTATGGATAACTTTTAGCCAAGTTATCCACAATTCCACAACCACAACAATTATAGTAATCTAAATTTTTTAAAAATATTTTCAAAGAATTTTAAGAAAATAACTTATGATGAAACGGACAATTACCTTGTTACTATTTACTGTTATATACTATGTTACTGATAGAGGAAAGTAGATAAAAGCCTGTTTATTTTAATGAGTTTGTTTGCATAACTTTGGTGCACAAACTCATTAAAATAAACAGGAGTATGCTGGAGGATCACTAATGATCTGAGTGGAAGGTAAGCCCAAATTTTTTCCTCATGAAAGTATTGCTAATTTCCATGAAGCTACAACGTCATCTTACCCATCATAGCGTTCTAAAATTATTACTGCGGTATGCTTGCGGGTCATTGGGAGTGGGGGGGATCTGTTTGCTTCCACCCCTTTTAGAGAATTTGAGTTAATCCCCATAGAGATGCGTACCTAAGTTATGCATGGGGATTAATCAGAGAGCCTGCGGCAGTGAGGAATAATCTTTGTTATATGGCTGTGCTTTAATAGCACTTGTTCTATAACAAGGATTATGAGTATTGTTGAGTACGCCAGTTTTGTATCCTTTCCTCTCTTCTACCTGTTTAGCCTTCCTTGCGTTACCAATTAATCGTTAACCTTGACATTCAAGCCCCTTTGCTAAAAAGCCCTTGAAACCGCCTCAGTGTTAGAGTATAGTAGAGTAATAAAGGTAATAGAAGCAGGATATGTAAAACATCCAAAAAGCACCGGTGCTTTTATGGATATTTCCCCATTTTCTGAAAGAGAAAATAAGCCTGCAGCAGGCTCTCGTAAGAAAGGCAAGGAAGAGGTAAAGCAGAGAGAAAGGAAGAGAGAACAGAAGAAAAATTAACAAAGAATATATAGGGATGGAAGAGCTAATGAAGGAAGTAAAGAGAGAAAAAAAGAGAGTAGAATTACAAATTCATGAAGAGTTATATAAGTCGATTCAAGATGAATCCAGGAGTCAAAAGCAATCAATAAACAGGCTATTAGTAGAGATAATAGGTAAGGTAATAGGGAGCAAGGAAATAGAGTATAGCGAGAGAATATTAGAAAAAAATAGTCATAAAAAATTGATAGAGAGCAGGGTAAGATTTACAGAATCAGAGGCAGAAATATTAAAAGAATATGCTCAAAATAATGGTTGGAGTTTGACACAAGAAATTAGATATAGAGTAGTAGGGTCAATTAGCAAGATAGGCAAAATTAGCGGTGAAGAGATGAAATTAATAAGGGAGATAAAGGGATGCATTAATGTTCTTGGGGCAAATATCAATAGGATTATTAGAGATGGTAGGATAGTGGACATGGAGGGAAAGGATACATGTGGAAAATTAATAACAGAAATGAAGAAACTGAAGGCGCAAATTGATCGAATAGAAGATAATAGTAAAACAAGATTTATTGTAAAATAAGTAGCTAAAAAATAATAGAATTAGGGGAGAGAATGGGCATTGATGTAGAAGAGGAATGGCGCTACAAGAAGAGAGGAGAAAGTTCTGAGAAGAAATCATCGCGAGCAAGTAAATCGGCCTTTGCATACAAGGTAAATAAGCAAAAAAAAGCTAGAGGCGACCATAGTAAAGGTGGTACCATTATTCTTGGTAGTCAGGAAGTAATTGTCAAGTTTACAGCTGGGGCCAAGACAAAAAAAGGTATTAACAAAGCAATTCAATATATTAGTAGAGATTGTGAGATTGGGTTAGTGGATTGTAATGGTATTACACATAAAAGTAAGGAGGATATAGAGGAGGTAGTAAAAATAATACAGGAAAATGTTATATTATCTGAGAAAGAAGTTGAGCTTACCAAGAGTTTAACATTTTCGCCTCCTAGAGTAGCTTGCGTCTCAAGAGAGCATGCATTAGAGGCAGTTAAACAGGCTATTTTAGAAAAATATCCTGATAATTATTTTGTGCTTGGCTACCATTGTGATACCAAGAATGATCATATACATGTAGTGATGAATGTGAACAAATATAATGGAGAAAGGATTCAAATTAGTGGTAGAGATTTCAAAGAGATGCGTCAAAGATTTGCGAGCAATTTAATAGAATATGGCTATGATGTGAAAGCGACAATTAAACACAAGTACCCGAATCCTGAATGGCAGGAATTAGCATCTCGAGAAAATATTAACGAATATGAAGTAGTAGAATATGGGAGTAGCGCGTATCAGTTGAATAAACAAAATAGCAAAAATAATTATCTTATATACAGAACTATCAAATCAGGTAAGGAAGTGACAATATGGGGCAAGGAAATATTAAATGAAATTAAGAGAAATGATGTTAAAGCAGGAGACCGTATTAGACTAAAGAAGATCGGAGAGGTTAAAGTAAAAGTCCCTGTATATTCAAAGGATGGGGGTAGTATAATATCTTGGAAAAGTGCGCAAAAGAATCAATGGCAGATAGAGAATTTGAGCAGGCAGGTTTATATTAAGCATGAAGAGGCCCCAAAACTATCAGAGATTCGGCTAGAGGGAGAAGAGAGAATGAAGATGCAATTAGAGGCACGAGAGAATTTTGTACATGAGAAGAAGATGTTGCTGGATAAAGACTACAAGCAAAAATATGAGCAAGAGAAAAAATTAAATATAAAACACAAGCCAGAGTTTAAGTTTTAGGAAGCATCATTCCATGATTTTGGTATAGGTGATTAGGAAAATATAGTGATATACTATATTAGTAGAAAAAAATAATAATAATTGATGAACAGTAAATAGCCACATGACAAAAAAGTTAAAGCATGATTCGTTGGTTAAAACAATAATGAATGATCCTGTAGCAGCACAAGAATTTCTAGAATATTATCTGCCTAGTGATTTTAAGGGGTTAGTAGATTTATCTACAATAACGGTAGAGAAAGAAAGCTATATAGAGGAATCGTTAAGCAAAAAATATAGTGACATAGTATACAAAGTTGCTAGTAAAAATAATAAAGAAGCTTTTGTTTACTGCCTAATTGAGCACGTGCGACACGAAGTTGCTCGAATAAAGTCTGCAGCAATGCAGCGGGGTTGCATTTAAACCTTTGTTACCACTATTCTGGTGCAGAATTGGCAACAATACTGTGCTAAGCAGAATAGAAAGCCTAACTAAAGTACTAAGCTGGATGGAAAATAGGGGCAAGGTAAAGCTAAAACTGGTTAAACGAAAGTGAATCTTCGTGTGGAAAATATCGTCACCAAGGAAAAGCAGATACTCCAGATAATATCTGTTATAGGGATATAGGTTGCAAAGCCTAGCTGCAGGAAGGTTTGTGTTCACCTTCTGAAAAATGCCAGCTCCCCGGTATAGAGAAGATAACCAAATTAGCGCATCTTTAACGAGTGGAACGTGGTAAGCCTATTACTCAACAACGGGTAGTAGGTATGAGATGTCTTAAAAAGCGAATGGCGCCAAGAGCGAAAGCTTACAGGAATAAATAACTGGGTGCATAGGTGTATATTATACTAATCAGAAATGATGCTGACTTAAGACTGGTGATTTACCCATAGATAAACAAACAAAGATTACGAATTAGTTGGAAAAGTTAGATGCCTAGCGCAAATGTAACAATTAAGACCACAAGTGATGCAAACACAATCAGCTGGCATAGAGTTGATTGGAAGAGTATTCATAAGAAGGTTAATAATCTTCGGAAACGTATCTATAGGGCATCTGCGAACGGTAATATGAAATTGGCAGGTAATTTACAGAAATTGATGTTAAAATCAAACTCTAATAAGTTACTGGCTATCAGACGTGTTACTTTAGTCAACCAAGGAAAAAATACTCCTGGTGTGGACAAAGTTGTCATTAATACAGACAGGGCAAGAGAAGAGCTATTACAAAAACTAGCTAAGATCTCCCCGTCTTCAGTTCAACCAATCAAACGCCTCTACATTCCTAAGAAAGGGGGTAAAACTAGACCACTAGGCTTACCAACAATTTTAGACAGATGTAAACAGGCTATTGTTAAATCTGCATTAGAACCATTTTGGGAAGCTAAGTTTGAAGGCTGCAGTTATGGCTTTAGACCAGGACGCAGTGCTCATGATGCAATACAGAAACTGTTTTGCATTGTAAGACCCGGCAAAACCAGAAGATGGGTTTTAGATGCTGATATTGAAGGAGCATTTGACAATATTAGCCATGACTTCTTGATAAAAGCTACCGGCAACTTTCCAGGACGTAAATGGATTGAAGCCTGGCTCAAGTCTGGTGTTATGGAAAACTGTCAACTTGTTCCAACAACAGCTGGTACACCTCAAGGAGGTATTATCAGCCCTTTGCTTGCCCATATAGCTCTTCATGGAATAGAAGACGCGCTTAACATAACTTATGATAAGCAAGGCCGACTAAACCAAAAATCTGAATATGCAGTGGTCAGGTATGCTGATGATTTTGTAATATGTGCAAAGTCGGAAGAATCTTGCATCAAAGCAAAAGAGATAATAGGCAATTGGTTAAATATTAGAGGATTAAAATTATCAGAAGTAAAGACTAAGATACGTAGTATCGAAAAGGGCTTTGATTTTCTAGGGTTTAATATCAGGCAATATAACACCAAAAGCAAGAGAAGAGGTATAACGGTACTAACACGACCCTCTAAAGATTCTATCAAATCCTTTAGAAAATCAATGATACTAGAATGGAAAAGGAGTATGTCATGGCCCCTTGATAGAGTAATTGAGAACCTTAATCCTAAAATCAAGGGTTGGGGCAGTTACTTTAATAAAAGTGCGGCAAAAAGCACCTTTTCCATGTTGGACAATTGGATGTGGATTAGACAAGCAAGGTTTGTACATAAGAGACATCCAAACAAACATTGGTGGTGGTTTAAGCTAAAGTACTGGGGCAGAATTAAAGGACGAAATGATAATTGGGTATTTAAGGACAAAAGTAAGCGTCAAGAGCTCTATCTATGGAAACTAAGTTGGACAGAAATAAAGAGACATGTTTTAGTCTTTGGCAAAGCATCTACTGATAATCCGGAGCTTCAAAGTTATTGGCAAAAACGCCAAACTCATAACAAGAAGTACCTGTTTAAAACCAGGCAAATACTCTGGCGTAAGCAAGAAGGGGAATGCCCTATCTGCTTGGATATCATAGATAATGGAGAAGAAATACACTTGCACCATAAATTGTATTAGTTGACATTTGATCTTACATTTAATAAAAATAATGTATAAAAAATACAGATAAAAAAATGGAAGGTCACAATGAACTTAAATCAAAAAATAATAAAGCCCAAACTAGGGTTATTAGGGCTAGCAAAGAGTTTAGGCAATGTATCAGCAGCATGTAAGGCTATGGGATATAGTAGAGATAGTTACTATAGATTTCAAGAATTATATGAAACTGGAGGAGAAGAAGCCCTATACGAAATAAGTCGGAAGAAGCCCATAATAGCTAATAGAGTAGATCCACGTGTGGAGAAAGCAGTTGTGGATATGGCTGTAGAATATCCAGCATATGGGCAACTGAGAGTATCAAATGAGCTTAAGAAGACAGGTGTTCTTGTATGGGTACAGCTATTGAATAATGTTTTAAATTATGCTATGGTGAGATTTTAGTAAATAATTGGAATTAAGCTATGGCAGAAATAATAACACGGAACGGAGAAGAAATCACAATACAAATTACATTAAAATTGGATGGCTCTATGCTTGAAATGGAAGATGCGATACAGAAAGGAGTAAATGAGGTTGGGTGCATTGCAACTAAAGAAGCCCTAAGTAAGTTTGATGCAACTGGTGCGATAATTAATATTGGTAGTGTCAGAATGTCTTCAAAGGGCAAAGTGAAAAAAGAGTATGAGACACCCTATGGTACTGTTGAGATAATGCGACATGTATATCAGAGCTCGAAAGGAGGCAAGACGTTTTGTCCAGTTGATGAGAAAGGGCGTATAATTATTCATTCTACACCAAAATTTGCCAAAATGATTTCGTATAAATATGCATCTTTAAGTGCGAAAGATGTCAGTGAAGATTTTGCAGAGAATCATTCTAGGAGTTGTTCGAGAGGATATATCCAAAAGGTTGCTGATTATATAGGATCTATAGCTTTAGCGACAGAAGAAGATTGGGAATATGCTATTCCCAAGATTGTAGAACCGGTTACCAGTATAGGTATTAGTTTAGATGGCACATGTATTTTAATGAAAGAACAAGGTTATCGTGAAGCTATGACAGGTAATATCTCTTTGTACGATGCGCAAAGCGAAAGATTGCATACAATATATATTGGAGCGTCTCCTGAATATGGTAAAGGGTTATTTATAGCTCGTTTACAAGGAGAGGTTAATAAAATCAAACAAAAATATCCTACAGCAAATTATATTGGCATTGCTGATGGCGCAAGTAATAATTGGAAATTTTTAGAACTGAATACACAATATCATATTCTAGATTTTTATCATGCTAGCGAATATTTAGCAAAAAGTTCATATTCATTTTTTAGTGATGAAGGGAGAAGAAAGGAATGGTTGAGTAATGCTTGTCATAAATTAAAGCATGAAAACAATGCGGCTGCAGAGCTTTTAGACACGATGAAGGAACAAGTGAAAAAAAATGAAGGAAATAAAAAAATATCACCAGCAATAAAGGACAATTTGAGTAAAGCGGTGAGCTATTTTACTAATCAATTAGAACGTATGAATTATAGTAATTACACAGCACAAAATTTTCCTATAGGTTCTGGTGTGACGGAAGCGGCTTGCAAGACGCTGATCAAGCAAAGATTATGTAAATCAGCAATGCAGTGGCGAACTCAAGGTGCCAAAATAGTTATTTCCATTAGATCTCTTGTTCAAACAAAAGGAAGGTGGAATCAATTTTGGAACATGATTAACCAAAATGCCTTAAGCGACATCTTGATATCTTAGTTAACATTATTCAATAGCTGTACCCTCTTGTATCACCTGGTGGGGTAAGATCAATTTGGTTGCGTAATGATTTAAACAATATCAATAAAAGGCTTAAAGCATTAGAAGCTAAGATGGCTCAAGATGGTATTGTTCTTACCGAAGCCCAGTTACAAGTATTAGAGAAGCGTCGTAATGAGAAAGAAGCCCATGGTGAGATAGAAACGCAGCATCCAGGTTATTTAGGGTGCCAGGATACATATTATGTTGGCAATTTTAAAGGTATAGGTAAGGTTTATTCTCAGGTCTTTATCGACAGCTATACCAGAGTAGCAGATGCTAAACTATATACTGAGAAAACAGCGCTGACGAGTGCTGATATGCTCAATGACCGGATATTACCATGGTATGAGGACCAAGGGATACCTATCTTACGTATCCTTACTGATCGGGGGAGCGAATATAAAGGCAATATAGAGCATCATGCTTTTGAGTTATTCTTAAGCATCGAAGGTATAGAACATACTGTTACTCGCGCTTACTCGCCTCAAACCAATGGTATGTGTGAGCGTTTTAACAAAACTATGAAACAGGAATTCTTTGATACAGCTATGCGAAAAAAGATTTATACATCCCTTGAAGATTTACAGCTAGATCTTGATATTTGGTTAGAGTATTACAATCATGAAAGGCCACATTCAGGAAAATATTGTTATGGTAAAACCCCTATGCAAACTTTTCAAGATAGTAAAAAATTAGCTGTTGAAAAGAATAATGAAATCTTGTACCTTGAATATATATCTGACAGTCAAAATTTAACTGACAATCAGGTGCAAAATTTATAGTGTCTGTAAGATCAAATCTTGACTTCTACACATAAATTACCTAGGAAGAATGGAGGAACTGATCATATTAATAACCTTGCCTTACTACATACAAATTGCCATATGCAAGTGCATAGTAAGCAGGGACAACAAATTGCAAATGTTAGTAAATTGCTTGAGCCGTATGCTGGGTAACTAGCACGTACGGTTCTTAGGGGGGAAAGCGCAATCGCGCTGACCTACCCGCTCAATCTACTGCTGATTATTGGATTCACTAGTCATAATGCCTCTATAAGTTATATTTTATATTTAATTCACTCTCTGTACTTTAGAGCGATAAATCCATTGTTTTGGTTTTTTTCTTAGTAAGATTAATCTTTTAATCTCCTGCGTATCAGCTGTAATTAGGTGAATTGAGCATTGTGATGAAAATTTAGCTTTCCTTGTTTTTATCTCTCCTTTTTGCATCCATTTATATAAAGTGGCTTCAGGTATATTTGTTTTTCGTGATAGTTCATAAAATGTCAATTCATTTGGCATACGATCCACTTCTTTTAAAACTGACTTTCTAGGCGTATTTTTTCCACAGCGAATAATTAATTTATGAACTAAATCAATAGTGAATTCTTTTGCAAGTTTTGGTGGACGAAATCCACGCTGATTGAGAATGATTGTAATTTCTCGTGCTGTCATACCTTGTTCTTTCAAATTTACTACCAAAGCAAGCAATTCATTATAGTAACTAAGCTGTTCAAGTTTCCCAACAGGACGAACAAAATTAGTACTAGTCTTATAGCCACCTGACCAATGTATCTCTACAAATACTTTTTCACTTGTACCTTCTACTTTTACAATTACGCGATCAATCAATAAACGTAGAATTTCTTTACGCTCTTCTATCGTAGTAGTGAGCGATGACCATAAAGCAGGAATATCAGAAGCTAACTTACATATAGCTTCACGTTCTGTAGCAGAAAGAATTCTTGATTGAGTAGCTAAAAATTTTGTATATTCTCGTTTTAACTTCTCCTCTGCAGATAATGCTTCTCCCCACTTTTTCTCTAGAGTCCTAGTAACTAAACGATTCTCAGGTTCAGAAACATTATATTGTCGATAAGCACGTTCAACTTCGTACTGAACCCTTTCTAGCTGTTTTTTCCAATGGTTTTGTAATTTGTTATGCTCTTGTTCAAGATCTGCAGCCACTTGCAAACTAACCTCCAATGCAGATGGTTCTAACGCTTCTAATGCCTGTTTAGCAACTAATTCATTTAGCGGGTTTCCTACTAATGATTGACAGATAGTTTCACCATAGTTATTAAACATGCGATCACAAATATAACGCAACTTATTACGATTGTTTGTGTAATAAGTTGACATCCGCAAGCCACAATGACCACAAGTAACAAGTCCAGCTAATAATGCATCACCCTGCCGTGGCACTCCAATACCATGCACAGAATTAGATAATAATTGTCTTTGATTACGTTCGTATTGTTCCCAGGTAATATAGGCTGGAATTTTGTCTTTTATTAATACCTCCCAGTCAGATATTTCTGTAATGCTATGTTCAGTAGTTTTTCTAGCAAGTTCTTTTTTAAGTCGGCGGCCATATACATAAGCACCTGCATATGTTGGGTTATGCAATAAATTACCTAAAGTAGCTCTATTAGGACGACGCCATACTAATTCTCCTTTTTGCAAAACAGAACTCTCTCGATAAGGCATTTGCATTTTATGATTAACTAAATATTTTAATACTGCATTAATTGTAGAAAATTTATCAAATAACTCAAATACCAATTTAATAATCATTTGCACTTGTTCATCTGGATCCTTGATGACTTCACCAGATTGTCGTTTAGTATACCCCATAGGAACTGGAATACTTAATTCACCTCTGCGTGCTTTTGCTTTTCTACCTTGCAGCATACGTTGCTTTATTATATGTAGCTCAGCTTCTGACATTGTCCCCTTAAGACCTAATAATAACCGATCATTATAAGAGGTTGGATCATAAATACCATCAGTATCAGCAATAAGAGTTCTAAAAAGTGCACACACTTCTAGTAATTGATACCAATCTTTACACGAGCGTGCTAACCGTGATATTTCTATTCCTAATATTATGCCAACATGATTTAATCCAACTTCAGCGACTAAGCGTTGAAATCCAAAACGACCTTCTATTGTTGCACCAGAACGCCCCAAATCCTCATCTATTACAACTAATCTATCGGTAGACCAACCTAATTCGTGTGCCTTATTCACCAAATTATATTGCATTTTTGTAGATTCACTATGCCGTTCTACTTGTTGCAATGTTGATTGCCTTATATATACAATTGCTAGGCGGTCGTGGTGATAAGTTTGAATCTTCCCACTGGAGAACATGCTCTGAGATAATTTCTCCTCCTTGTTCATCATTTACTTTCTCTATATTTATTGTCAAATCTTGTAATCTCTTCAATGACATTATTCCCAATAGCACTATTATGCGATGACGATTCTCTGCTGGAACTTTTCCCCATATAACAGATTTCAATACTGTTTTTCTTATCATTATATTTTTTTACCCAATCAACTAGAGCTAATAATGTTGCTTTACTAAATATCGGTGATTGTCCTAAATTTGTCAAATTATCATTTATAGATGTTTTCATAATAGGATATTTGGACTGCTTTTCGGTTATGGAAATACACTTTATTATTGTGTGAGCGGCATAAGACAGGAAGAACTAAATTACCACTAGTGTATAATTTAGTTGTTTATAACGGTAAGGAGGTTTATAATGCTCCTAAGAATTTGTGGAGTTTATTTACAGATGCGGTTATGGCAAAGAAATTAATGACTGAAAATTATCAGTTAGTTGATTTGCAAAGTATGCCTGATGATGAAATTGTCAAGAAGAAGCATGTGGGTATGCTAGAGTATATGCTAAAACACATTCATCAGCGAGATATGATAAAGCTTTGGGAGGAATTTTTAACAAAGTTCAAACATGTTATAATATTAGATAAAGACAAAGGGTATATTTACCTTAGATCATTTTTATGGTATACTGATGCCAAGTTGCCGGAAGGAAGGCAGTTAGAATTAGAACAAGTACTAGCGAAATATTTATCGGAAGAAGAAAAAGGTGATATTATGAAAACTGTTGCTGAAAAATATATCGATGAAGGTAAAGCTGAAGGTAAAGCTGAAGTGATAAAAATGATGATAAATAATGGTAGTGCTATTGAAGAAATTTCTAGACTTACCAAATTGTCTGTTACTAAAATCAATGAATTATTAAAAATACAATTCTAAAAAAATTGATAAAAGTGCTTGCGTTATTTTCAAAAGTCAATTAACATAGGACTATGTTATAATTAGTGAGTGTTGTGATCTAAATTTCGTGAGATTTTTATACAATCACTTGGTATGTAATTTTAGTGATGGGGAAATAATTTGCTAAAAAAGTCACCTGTAGAAGTCAAAATTTAACTGACAATCAGGTGCAAAATTTATAGTGCCTGTAAGATCAAATCTTGACTTCTACATTTAAATGTGGCGGCTCATCGCAGCTAGCTTAACACTGGTCCTGATACAAGAATACCTGGCTTCTTAAGCTCATTTGATACTCTCAGTTGCCCATATGCTGGATATTCTACAGCCATATCCACAACTGCTTTCTCCACACGTGGATCTACTCTATTAGCTATTATGGGCTTCTTCCGACTTATTTCGTATAGGGCTTCTTCTCCTCCAGTTTCATATAATTCTTGAAATCTATAGTAACTATCTCTACTATATCCCATAGCCTTACATGCTGCTGATACATTGCCTAAACTCTTTGCTAGCCCTAATAACCCTAGTTTGGGCTTTATTATTTTTTGATTTAAGTTCATTGTGACCTTCCATTTTTTTATCTGTATTTTTTATACATTATTTTTATTAAATGTAAGATCAAATGTTAACTAATACATTTTATTAGGGGGTCAACTTATTGCTTTAAAAACGCTCTAAATCAGGCGATATTTTTAGGGAAAAATTTAAAAATGGGTAAAAGATCAAATTTTGACTTTTACAAATAACGCAAGTACTTCTATCAATTTTTTAGAATTGTATTTTTAATAATTCATTGATTTTAGTAACTGATAATCTTGTCATTTTAGCGATTTCTTCAACAGAATGACCATTTTTTATCATCATTTTTATCATGTCAGCTTTCCCTTTAGCTTCACCTTCGGCTTTCCCTTCAGCTTTCCCTTCAGCTTTAGCAGTTTTTATTAGGTAGTCTTCTGCTGCTTTATTATCCATAGTACGTTTAGTCTCTTGCTCATAAGTTAGCAATTCTTCTTCCGTCCAGTTAAACTGGTTTAATTCTTCGTACGCTCTCTCTATCACGTGATCTCGTCCTATGATCCTAAGTAAGTCTGCTTCACTAGTTTCATCCGCATGCTTAAAGAAAAAACACCACTTTTCAATAATATTAGTGAGTAAATTTATATCAGTGATTTTAAATTTTGGCAACTCTATAAATGTAAAGGAGAAATCTTGTAAATCATGAGTATAGCTCTCTTTATCTAAAATAATATGATCAGACTTATAAAATACTTTGTCTTTAAAGATAATATTATCACTGATCGCAATAAATATTACCGACTTGAGATCTATATATCTGGCTCCCTCGTTCTTGCCTTTATTTAACTGCCGTGAATAGGCTTTAGCTGCATAATACTGAGCTCTCTTCTCAAAGCCTTCTTGCGGAGATACCTGCATCTCAATAATGATTTGTACGCCATTTTCATCTTTACATAAAACATCTACTATGCTTTGTTTCTTAGAAGCAATCTCAGGCTCTTGGATAGTAGGTAAAAACGTTACTTCCTTAATTTTATCCCCATTTTTAAGCTCCAGCACATCATTAATGAAGTGAATCAGAATATCTTTATTCTTCTCCGAGCCGAATATTCGCCTAAATGCAACATCATTTTTAGGATCTAGAAATTTTGAAATAGCCATAAATAGTAATTTATTTGAACTTCTAACAATATTTTATACTGATTTATTTAATGGTATCACATTGTGATTGTTTCCTTCTGTTTTCTTTGTGCTAGAAAAGAATACTGAAGGAATAAAGCCTTTGATATAAAGTAATCTTTCTAAAAAAGACGAATCAGCAGGAAGAGAAACAGAATTTTCTTTAACAAATCTTACCGCTCTTAACAAGATATTTTTTTCGCGTTCATCCATAATAAAAGCAGAGCTATCTGAAATATAATCTTTATTAAGTTTCTCTGGATTAAGCATATACCATTGCTTTTGTCGCTCAGATTCTAGCAATTTTAGATAGCCATCTGGCGGAAGATCAAAAAAGTCAGACTCTAATAGTTCTTCTTTGATGTATTCATAAAGTACCTGAATACCCTTACCTGTATCTATAAAATCAAACATATAATATATTATTTTAATAATTCATTTATTCTAGTAACTGCTAATCTTGTCATTCTAGCGATTTCTTCAATAGCACTACCATTCTTTATCATCATTTTTATCATCTCATCTTTACCTTCATCGAGATATTTTTCAGCAATAGTTCTCATAATATTACCTTTTTCTTCTTCCGATAAATGTTGAGCAAGTATTTTTTCTAGCTCTCTTTAGTCTATCCTTTCAGCTAACTTGGCATTTTTAGTATACCAGAAGAATGATCTGATGTAAACATAGCCCCTTGCCTTCTTTACTAATATTTCTACTGTGTTTGTACTAAGCTACAAATTTACAAATGCGGCCCATCCATTTCTTTTGACAACTCAAGTTGTTTCTCATGACGCTGCATAACTTGTTCTTGTATTTTTTGTAATTCCTCATGCGGAAAAAATTCATGTGTTTTCGTTGTTGTTAGATGATTTAAAAATTTAATCGGACAATTAAAACTTATTTTGTCTAGTTTAAATGTCTTGCTACTATCTAATAAATCTAACCCTCTGTTAATTTTGTCTAAAGTAACGTGATGATATTCTGTAAGCAATTTTTTGTAAGCTTCATCTGAGTTATGTGACTTACCTAATATTTTAACTACCGCAATAGAATCCTGAATTTGTTCTACAAATTCTACTAATCTTGTTAGTTGATTAAAGTTGTTATTACCTACACTGTTATATGCGTCATGCATTAACTGAGTAAAGTGTGCATTATAATGTTCCGGATATTTTAAGTTTCCATGCAAACTAGCTAGAAAACCTTGTTCTTTTTCTAATAGATCTAGGGCTTGTTTTGGCGTCTCTACCGCTGATCTTTGGCTATTTAATTCTTGCACAACCATGTTGATACAATATTTCTCTGCTTCTACTACGTTCTTACCAACAAGCGAGTTAATTATTTTTAACTTATCATGATTATTACCGACTTGGTTAGATTGATCAATTATTTGCTTATTATCGTGATAACATTTAACCGCTACTTCTAACTCTAGCCTCTTGTTCGCTAGAACAGCTTTGTGGCACTCATCACTTTGACGATACATATTAACTATCTGGTCTTCTGTTGTGATATTATGGTGAGGGTAGGTGCCGCCGCTTACTTCAATCAAACTTATTTTTGCAGCTGCTTTAGAGGGGATAATTTGTTCCTCTGGATAAGCAGCTTGATCATTAGTCTTAGATGGGGTTAATTCTTCCCGCCCCTTGGCATTATCTATTACTATCTGCTCTTTACTTTTAAATACTTCCTGAAACTGCTCTGGATAATGGGCTTTTAAGTATGCAGTTTTAAAGGTTACACGCGCATAAGCTACAGCATGTGACTTATTGTAACCAAACTTACTAAATTCTTTCATTAGCTCATATAAACAAGTAGCATCTTCCTGCCTTAAACCCCTGGCTGTAGCATCAGTAAAAAATCTCTCTTGATTACACATAGGATGATTACTACTAGCTTTTTCTAGTTCTTTTCTAAACTGATTAGTCTCACTCTTATCCATCCCTAAATAACTCTGCGCTGCTTGCATTACCTGCTCTTGAAACAGGATCACACCCTTAGTATCTTTAAAAATGTTTTTCGGATCAGAAAAACCCTTAAATCTTTCCTGCGTCTCATTGTTACCCGTAAAATATTTAATATAATTCTTAGTTCCTGGCCTAATTAATGCTAGTAAATTCACTAAATCCTCAAACTTCTCTAGTTTAACCTGGGAGACTACCTCTTTAGCAAAGTTACTGCCTAATTGGTAAATATTTTCAGTATTACCTGCTTTAATTAATTCAAAACTCTTAGCATCATGCCAGCCAATGCTTTTCCAATCTATTACTTTACCTTTGCTATTAACAACTAAACGCTCTACCTTATCCACCCTAAAGTGCCCCCTTTTGTCTAGACCAATTTTTATCTAAATTAAGTCGTAATTTCCTTTTTATTATTGCGAAATTTTTTTATTAAAATCTATGTTAAAATTCTCCTCCATTTTTTTGAACCAGTTTTTTTGACAACAATACAGTTCCGCAGGTGTTTTATAACCCAAACTTTGATGCAATCTTTGATTGTTGTAAAGCTCTATATATTGTCCAATTGGATCTCTTAATTCAGTTGCAGTTGTATAGCTGAAGCAGTAGTATATGTTCATACTTGATAGTCCGCCAAAAACGCTCTATCAACCCAGCGTCCTTTACCATCCATACTGACCAAAACTTTTTCTAGTATTACTCTATTAACCCAGTTATGGCTAGTGAACTGGCAACCCTGATCAGTATTTATAATCTCAGGAGAAGCTTTAGAAAACGCCTCTTCAAGCATTTCTAAACAAAATTTACTCTCTAAACTAATCGATATCCGCCAGCTAATGATATATCGGCTATAAACATCTATTATCGCCACTAAATAGACAAAACCCGTAGAGGTAACCTAATGTAAGTTATGTCTGTCATCCATGCCTGATTACACCGTATAATTGCCACATCCTTTAATAAATATGGATAATAGCATGTTCTGAATTTTTTATAGTTCTTTTTGCCATTGGATATAAAGCCTTCAACTTCATTTCCTTCATGATTCGTGCAACTTTTTTATGGTTAATACTGTAACCTAAACGGCATAAAGCAGCCGTAATACGCCTGTAACCATAAAAGGGCATCTTAAGCCATTCTTACCTCTTCCTTATAATATAAGCTAGAACGATTCACTGATAATAATTTACACTGATGCGTTACACTCAGAGCTTCATGATTTGTATCAATCATTTGTTGCCGCTTCTCTTTGCTCACATCAAGTAATTTTTTTTTAGAAAATCATTCTCTATTAACAGCTGCCCTATCTTACGCTCTAATATTTCTAGATGCTTATCCTGACGCGTATCTACCTTACCTCCTAATTCAAAAATTACCTTTGCACTTGATAAAATCTCATTTTTCCAATTCTGTACCTGACGTGGATGTACCGAATATTTTTTGGCAATCTCTCCTAATGTTATTTCTCCTTTAATTGCATCTATTGCAACTTTAGCTTTCTTTTCAGCACTGTGTATTTGTCTAGTCATTTTCTTCTCCTGATTAATTATATTTTACAGAAAAATTATGACTTAGTCTCTGGTCTAGTTTTATGGGGTCATTATAAGTCTCCCCAACTTCCACTTTAGGTTTGATGAATAAATTCCGCCAGTCACCGCTCCAGTAAATAGCGTACTTATTCTCATCGCCTATTACTTCTATAATCTCCCCACCTACCACCCCAATCCTGTTTAACGTATTGGTGGCTATACTCGCTTCTATTTTTGTATTCCTGGAATAATTAAACTGGAGAGCTGCATAAGCTTGCCAAGGAAAAATAATCAGCAGTAGGCTGATCCATAAAGATAGCACAAATGATAAATATAGCTTGTTGATTACATTTTTCATTTAACTAACACCTCTTTGGATTCTTATTTTTTATCTTGATCGTCTACTGGTTGGTTAAATTCTTTTAGCCTCAAGTACCCACCGCTAAATTCAAAGCTCAAGCGATAAGAAGTTGGGGTTGATTCAAAGCCATGTTTACCATATCGTGAGGTTAAAGTACCGTGGGCAATGACCTCGCCACTACCTTCATCAATTTCCATATTCTTAACGGTAAAGTAAGTCACTAAATCAAAGTTTTTATACTTCGCAGCAGCATCCGCAAAATACTCGTTGATCCTTTTAGAAAAACTTGGGTGACTATTAGAAGTGTATTTTAAAATCATATCCCTTTTATGCAGAATATCCATGGCAGATAAATCAAGCAAAGAGTTTAAAAACACCATGGTCATTTGCTCCAAATAGCTACTTGATACTTTACGGTTTGAAATCATTACCTCTGAGCTCAATGGCGGCACCATAATAATTCTCTCCTCCTGAATTAAAATTTTTAAACTCAGTGCAGAACTACTGACAGTCAGTAATATGGTGAGCAGTAAAAATAGATTGCGCTGCTTGGTAATACGATTCCCACCTTGCATAGCATTAGTTAAATCCATTAATCTAATTCCTCCTCTTGCATTAAATTAGATCTAACAGTAGAATTACCTGCTAACTCTATACTATTATTTGATGTTGATGGTTCATTTATAGATTGTTTAGGTAAAAAACTACTTAAATCAAATGCCGGTATTCCTAAATTCAGCGGCATATTGCCTGCTAATGAGGTATTTTTTACTTCTGCACATGTCTTTTGTATAGTTTCTGATTTCTCTAACATATCTTGAAACCATGCTTTTTGTGAAAGTCTTGCTTGCGCCCTCGATGACATTTCTGATGATTGATTAACTAGAGCTAATATATCTAGAGCTTGCTGATTACTTACCTGTCCTTGATTCAGATCATTAAAAAAATCACTAACATGGTTACTTGCCTGCTGCATTTGACTTTGTGATGGTAGTAACCATGCTAGATCTTCTTTACTCTGTTCTTTTAGCTGCTCCTTTATAGCGTTTGAATGACATAGAGAAAGCACTTCAGATGCATCTTGCCACCCTTCCGCATATCTATTATTTGCCTCTTGCTGCTCTTGATCCAAATCTGAGTTTTCTTCTTCTTTTAAAAAAGGATTAGCTTGGGCTAAATCTTCTGCCAATACATTATAGGCAACAAAATACTCATCTATATTTTCTTGATTATCTAAGAGTAAATCCGTACTTCTAATATTAATACTAAAATATTTGCGAGTTGCATCCAGTCCATCAGCGGTTATTACCCCCATATATCCCGCTAGCTCCTCTACCCTCTCCTCTTCTATATTTAACCTTAATGCTACTTCTTCTGCACTCATCCCTGTAATACACCGAAAATACTTAACAAAATTATCTCGACTAGAATACTTCAAAAATGCTTTCATGCTGGCAGCTGTACCTAAATTTTGTAATTCCTGTGCCGTATAACATTTGGTAAAATGGAATGATAACCCTGCGGCGTGATATACTGACTGAACAAAATCTGCACAATCATAACCTCCAGCAATATACAGATGATTATTATCTTGCTCACTAGCTTTAGCAAACTGATAGCTATTGCAATATTGATTTGCTGTTAAGGGAATAACCCTAACATCCAAAACCTGCTCACCCTTTTCTTCTTGATATTTCTTCGTCAAAGATAATCTACTATTTTCATCTACAACCCCACCACGACCTATTATTACAGTACCATCTGTTATTAAATTACCACCTTCTATTGGTCCCTTACCAAAAGTCCTCTCACTTCCATCACACTTAGAAGCAAAACCAACATAAAAATGCCCAACTAATGAGTTGAGTGTTTTTGTTATCTCTTTAGTATTCCTATCTTCCTTTAAATATATATCGTGATATATATTTAAAAAATGCTCTGCTTTTTCATGCTGAATGAACGGATTGATGTTTATTATTTTAGTCATACCTTCTACCTCCTAGATTATTTATAAATTATTAAATATCTTTTCTTATAACATATATTCTAATATCATTATCTTGCGTCCTAGAATTCATTATATTAATCTCAACAAATCTCTTACCACGCTTCTCTAAAAAACGTGGTTTTCTACAATATAAATCTCTATTATTGCTTTTTATCTTATATTCAAGGTATTTTCGCCCTTCTCCCTTGTTATTCCCGTACCTACCTTCCCATTCATCTATTTCTGCTTGAGTTATTTCTTCATACCTTTTTATATAATCACATGGCCTTTCAGCAATTTTAATCAGATTACGCCAATATCTCAGATTTTTTGCAGTACATAATCTTCTACTCCAAGACTAATTAAATCACAAGTCATTGGATGAGTGCAGAATCTATTGTTTATTTCATCTGCACCCCTACCAAATAAATAAAACTTATCCTGCTTATAGCCATCAAAGTAATGAATTTTTATACACTCTACATAATCTTGTTGTTCTTGCTCAGATAAACTACGTCCTACTGCTTTGTTTTTAACAATTTGACCACGGTTTTTCCTAAGCCCAAAAGTTTTGATACACTTTAATTCTTGCCAATCCTCATCAGTCACTTTAACTAAATCATTACTGTTCTTCTATATTCAGCCATCTGTGCTTGATATGGCATATTTATTAACGAGCTCATCATGCTACTTAAACATTCACCTGTATAATTTGGTACTAAATAAGCACCTATAAACCAAATATAACAAAAACCTATTGCTACCACTATGCCACTTTTTAGCAGCAATCGCTGAAAAGCCGTAACCAACAACAAAACCCATAATACCTATAGTCATACCAAACCTAGTCCATACTAAACAGCCGATAGAGAGTGCCCCTATAATGCCAAGATAACTAAGGCCGTAATATTTGGTCTCTTTGTTTAAGGCTCTATTTAATCTAACTCTTTCCATATTACCTCTTTATACCCCAAGACCAGTTTTTACTGCTATCACCGTTAACCCTCCAACTAATGCACCTTTACCAAAACCAAGCATTCTATCCCGAAGATCTCCTTGTTGTTGCATCATCGCGCCCATCGCTCCTGTTATAAAAATACCTACTGGGTAGTAGTCGTTAATCATCTTCTTGACCTGTTCAGTAGCTGCCTTCCTCCCAGCATCAAGATCAATAGCGGCATAAACATCAATACTACTAAGTAATAAGATCGGAGCAAAGCAAAGGGCTGTCTTTAGAATTGAACAAGCATTGCTATAATAGTTTGTAGATTGTTTTTTGGCGTAATTTGTGTTTCCTTAATTGTAATTACATTCTTAAACCTATAAACTTTTAACCTCATCTTCTTAATATTATTTAAACTATTCATTAGATTTTGAATTAAAAAATCATGGTTTTTTGTTAATCTATTATACCATTTCCCTATTATAAATAGATATAAAATCTGTATGTAATTGCTCTTATATCTATTTATAATAGGGAAATGGTATTAGTGCTGCTAATTTAGTGCAACAATTATTATCTGCTAAAAATGGATTAGGCTTGAGTAACTTTATTAAGAAGCTGGATAGGTTTGAAGTGTTGGTCATGGATGATATATCATATTATTCCTTATGAAAACACTGAATCAGATGTATTATTTGTTTTACTAGCTGAACGTTATGAACAAAGAAGTACCGTGATCACAAGTAATTTAGCATTTTCAGGTTGGAATCAGATTTTTAAGGATGAAAATGACCACAGCAGCAGCTATTGACCGACTGGTTCACCACTCCATAATCTTAGAGTTAAATACTGAAAGTTATCGAATCAAGACCGGCAAAAAATAAACAAAATTTAGATAACAAAAATTCAGATAAAAAATTAGTCGAGCAATCATCAAAAAAAGATAGAAAACAGGAGGGTAAAAGTGTAAATAAATAACTAATATTTTTGCCCCCAAATTTGGTATTTATAGTTGGCAATTTTCGGTATTTATAGTTGGCGGTAAACAATCGTTTAGGATTTCTGAATGTTAAACTAGCTAATCTATTATGGAGCATAATTAATGTATCAGCTGGTAAATGCTTGGTCATAACAATATTATAAAGATGGAATTCCCTGTAAATTTATCAAATTAGCTCTTTCTAAACAAAACATTAATTGCCAAAATTTATAATAAACGTCTACAATAAACGTTCATTTATACTAACTGTTATAGTATACTTAATTACTTTAAATTCAACTACTTATAGTCCAATTAAATTAGAATTAGGGTTTTTTAAGAAAAACTGAAAATAATGACCAATTTTGCTTATTTAAGAATCTCCACAGACCAACAAGATATTCAAAATCAAAAGTTTGGTATATTAGACTATTGCAATAAACATAATCTCAATCCTGTAAAATTTATAGAAGATACAGCTAGTGGTAAAATTGCTTGGCGAGATCGAGTGATTGGAGAAATTATGGAAAAGCTGCTAACGGTGATCTTATTGTCGTATCTGAGATTTCACGGCTTGGTAGATCAACTCTGCAAGTGTTAGAAATATTAGAAACAGCTGCTAAGAAAAAAATATCTGTTCATATAGCTAAAAATTGTATTGTAGTAGATGGTTCCATACAATCTACAATAACTGCTACAATTCTAGGTCTTGCAGCTCAAATAGAGAGAGATTTTATCTCTAGCAGAACCAAAGAAGCTCTAGCAAAACGTAAAGCAGATGGTTTTAAACTTGGCAGACCAAAGGGACAATCACAGTTACTTAAACTTGATTCATTCTGTGACGAGATTACTGGCTACCTAAAAAAAGGAATCAATAAACGAGCAATTTCTAAATTAATTGAATGTCCCCATCAACGCTTTACTTATGGCTTACAAAGACGGAAATTATATAATAAGAAATAAACTTATATAACAGACTTTTATAGTTGCAAATAAAGTGAGCCAAGCTGATGTATAGAATCATTTAATCTTAGCCAAGGAAATTATAGAATCACTTAATGTTAGCTGAACTTATTTTATAGTCGCAATTAATCTTAGCCACAAATTGAACTCGATTGCTGGAATTCGTGTTTATGATTGCAAGCCTAGTATACACGTAATGATTTAAACAATATCAATAAAGCTTAAAGCATTAGAAGCTAAGATGGCTCAGATGGTATTGTTCTTACCGAAGCCCAGTTACAAGTATTAGAGAAGCGTCGTAATGAGAAAGAAGCCCATGCGTGAGATAGAAACGCAGCATCCAGGTTATTTAGGGTGCCAGGATACTATTATGTTGGCAACTTTAAAGGTATAGGTAAGGTTTATTCTGAAGGTCTTTATCGACAGCATATACCAGAGTAGCAGATGCTAAAACTATTATACTGAGAAAACAGCGCTGACGAGTGCTGATATGCTCAATGATCGGATATTACCATGGTATGCAGGAGCAAGGATACCTATCTTACGTATCCTTACTGATCGGGGAGCGAATATAAAGGCAATATAGAGCATCATGCTTTTGAGTTATTCTTAAGCATCGAAGGTATAGAACATACTGTTACTCGCGCTTACTCGCCTCAAAACCAATGGTATGTGTTGAGCGTTTTAACAAAACTATGAAACAGGAATTCTTTGATACAGCTATGCGAAAAAAGAGGTACAGCTATTGAATAATGTTTTAAATTATGCTATGGTGAGATTTTAGTAAATAATTGGAATTAAGCTATGGCAGAAATAATAACA